>JADLCT010000055.1 GCA_020847045.1 Bryobacterales bacterium
ACAACGTGGCGCTGACGGTGGAACTGATTACGCCCGTGGCCATGGACAAGGGGCTGCGGTTCGCGATTCGCGAAGGCGGACGCACCGTGGGCGCCGGCACCGTGACCGAGGTTTTGGGCTAGGCAAGAAAACGCGGGGCGCGCCGTCTTCTTCCGGGAAGCTGGCCGCGCCCCGGACTGCGAACGAACATGGCAATTCGAGACAGAATCCGCATCCGCCTGAAGGCGTACGATCACCGCGTGCTGGACCAGTCGACCACGGAAATCGTGACGACGGCCAAGCGCACCGGAGCGCAGATCGCCGGACCCATTCCGCTGCCCACGCTGCGGAACCGGTATACCGTGCTGCGGTCGCCGCACGTGGATAAGAAATCCCGCGAGCAGTTTGAGATCCGGACACACAAGCGGTTGCTGGATATTCTCGAGCCGACGCAAGACACCGTCGATGCTTTGATGAAGCTGGATCTGCCCGCCGGGGTGGATGTGGAAATCAAGGCGTTCGGCAAGAAGTAACAGGATGTGCCGGTTTTCCGTTTCGGCGGAATTCCGGTGTGAGATCTGGCAGTAGACGCCCGGACGGCTGCGCGAATCTTCCCGGATTCCCGGCAGGGGGCGGACTAGAGAATTTCTCCTAGGGAGTAGGCGTGGGAAACCGCGCCAGAGCAAGGAACATGAGCCCAGGAATTCTTGGCAAGAAAATCGGAATGACGCAGGTCTTCCGGCCGAATGGCGAAGTGGTGCCGGTCACTCTGCTGAAGGCGGGGCCGTGCGTGGTCGTCCAGCGCAAGACGCCGACCACGGACGGTTACGACGCCGTGCAGTTGGGATTGGTGGAGGGCGTCAAGCCGCAGAGGCTGAACAAGCCCGAAACCGGACACCTCGAAAAAGCAGGCGCCGCCGGCATCCGCTATAAAAAGGAACTGCGCTTGCGCGCGGGTGACGACGACCTGAAACCGGGTGACCGTATTCTGGTGGACGACTTCCGGCCGGCCGAGAAAGTGGACGTGATTGGCACCAGCAAAGGCCGCGGATTCGCCGGCCTGGTCAAGCGGCATCACTTTCGCGGCGGTCCCTCGACGCACGGCTCCATGTTCCACCGCGCGGCCGGTTCGATTGGCGCATCGAGCTATCCCAGCCGCGTGTTTCCGGGCATGCGCATGGCCGGCCACATGGGCAACGAACAGGTGACTGTCCGGAACCTGGAAATTATCGACGTCAACCCCGAGGACAACACGCTGATGGTGAAGGGCGCCGTGCCCGGCCCCAACGGCAGCTATGTCCTCGTGCGGCGGACCAAGCGGTAGGAGAGGAACGACACAGATGCCTATCGTTGACGTTTTCGATCTCAACAACGCGAAGGTCGGTTCCATTGAGCTGGCCGACGCTGTCTTCGGCGCGGAAGTGAACGAAGCGCTGCTGTACGAAGCGGTCCGCCATTACATGGCCTGCCGCCGGCGCGGCACGCACGCGACCAAGGAACGCGGTTCGGTCCGCGGGTCGGGCAAGAAGCTTTGGCGGCAGAAGGGTACGGGCCGCGCTCGCGTGGGCTCGATCCGGTCGCCGCTGTGGCGGCATGGCGGCACGGTGCATGGTCCGCAACCGCGCGACTACAGCTACCGGCTGCCGCGCAAAATGCAGTTGGGCGCGTTGCGCTCGGCTCTGAGCGCCAAGCTGCGCGATGGCGAGTTGAAGGTAATTCGGGAATTCAGCTTTGCCGAGCCCAAGACCAAACAGGTGGCCGCCGTTTTGGCCAAGCTCGACGCCGCCCGGAAGGCTCTTGTGGTGGATGTGGCCGGGAACCGGAATCTGGAGCTGGGCGCGCGCAATCTGCCCGGCGTGAAGATGGTGGTCACCCGGGATGTCACCACCTACGATCTGCTCGGCGCTAAGCATGTGCTGCTGAGCGAGGCAGCGGCCAAGAAGTTGTCGGAGGCATTGGCATGAACCAGTTTGATGTGATCCGCCGCCCCATCACCACCGAAAAAAGTGTGGACAAGAAGGAAAGCGACCGCACGTTGTGCATCGAGGTCCACATCGACGCCAACAAGACGCACATCCGGCAGGCTGTGGAAAAACTTTTCTCCGTGAAGGTGGAGGATGTGCGCACGGCGACGTTTGAAGGCAAGCTCCGCCGCCGCGGCCGCTTCTCCGGTTACCGCTCGGATTGGAAGAAAGCCTACGTGAAGCTGAAAGCCGGCGAGAAGATGCCGGAGTTCGCCGAGATCTAGCCGCGGGAGGACGTGCACGATGCCAGTTAAATCATTCAAACCAGTTACTCCCACGCGCCGGTTTACCACGGTACTCAAGCGGGACGACCTGACCAAGGGCAAGGCGCCGGAAAAGTCGCTCACCAAGGGGAAGCGCAAGTCCGGCGGCCGCAGCTCGACGGGCAGGGTGGCCATGCGCTTCATCGGCGGCGGCCACAGGCAGTTGCTCCGCGAAGTGGATTTCAAGCGGGACAAGCACGGCGTGCCGGCCCGGGTAGCGGCGATTGAGTATGATCCCAACCGCTCGGCCCGTCTGGCCCTGTTGCACTATGCCGACGGCGAAAAGCGCTACATCCTGGCGCCCGTAGGACTCCAGGTGGGCCAGACGCTGGCGTCGGGCCCCGAAGCCGACATCTTTATTGGCAACGCTCTGCCGCTGAAGAATATCCCGGCCGGCACCGTGGTGCACAACGTGGAGCTGCGGCCCGGCAAGGGCGGGCAGATGGCCCGTTCGGCCGGTGCGCAGGTGCAGTTGGTGTCCAAGGAAGGCGATTACGCGCTGCTGAAGCTGCCTTCGGGCGAGGTCCGGCGCGTGCTGGCCACCTGCATGGCCACCATCGGCCAGGTGGGCAATCTCGATCACGAGAACGTGAGCCTGGGCAAGGCCGGGCGCACGCGCTGGCTCGGCAAGCGTCCGCACAACCGCGGCGTGTCGATGAACCCGGTGGACCACCCGCACGGCGGCGGCGAGGGCCGCACTTCGGGCGGACGCCACCCTGTGACGCCGTGGGGCCAGCCGACGCGCGGCTTCAAGACCCGCAACAACAAGCGCACCAACAAGTTCATCGTGACGCGGAAGAAGAAGGGATAGGGACGAGGAAGCCATGGGCCGTTCACTGAGCAAAGGGCCGTTCGTCGACGATCATCTGATGAAGAAGATCGAGGCGTTGAATACGGCCAACGATAAGAAGGTCACGCGCACCTGGTCGCGCCGCAGCACGATTCTGCCCGAATTCATCGGTCACACCATCGCCGTGCACAACGGCAAGAAGTTCATTCCGGTCTACGTCACCGAGAACATGGTGGGCCACAAGTTGGGCGAATTTTCGCCGACGCGCACGTTTAAGGGCCATGCGGCCAAGGCGGCCGATAAGGGCGGCAAGTAAGAGGAGTCATCGAAATGGTTGCCAAAGCGGAAGCCAGATACGTCAGCATCTCGCCGCAGAAAGCGCGCCTGGTTGTCGACCTGATTCGCGGCCAGAAGGTGGATCATGCGCTCGTGCTGCTCCAGGCCATCAACAAGCGCATCGCGCCGGCCGTTGAAAAACTGGTGCGCAGCGCCGTGGCCAATGCGGAGAACCGGTCAAGCGATATCGATGTCGATAAGCTGATCGTGTGTGAAGCCTATGTGAACGAAGGGCCCCGGCAGAAGCGCATCCGTCCCGCGCCCATGGGCCGCGCCTACCGCTACCAGCGCCGCACCGCGCACATCATCGTGAAAGTGACCGAGAAGGAATAACTCATGGGTCAGAAAGTTCATCCGTACGGATTCCGGCTGGGAGTCACCAAGACCTGGCGGTCGCGGTGGTTCGCCAAGCAGGACTACGCCAAGCTGTTGCGCGAGGACCTCGAGCTGAAGGAAGAGTTGCTGAAGCGGCTGAAATCGGCGGGCGTGAGTTCGGTCGAGATGGACCGTCCGGGCAACAAGCTCCGGATCACGATTCACACCTCCCGCCCGGGCATCATCATCGGCCGCAAAGGCGCCGAGATTGAAAAGCTCAAGGGTGAGCTGGCCAAGAAGACCGGCCGCGAAGTGTTCATCGACATCCAGGAGGTGCACAAGCCCGAACTCGATGCGCAACTGGTGACCGAGTCCATCGCCCTGCAACTGGAAAAGCGGGTGGCGTTCCGGCGGGCCATGCGCAAGGCCGTTGATTCGGCGCTGCGTTTTGGCTGCCGCGGCATCAAGGTGCGCGTATCGGGCCGGCTGAACGGCGCCGAAATCGCGCGTACGGAGTGGTATCTTCAGGGCCAGTTGCCGCTGCACACGCTGCGCGCCGACATTGATTATGGTTTCGCCGAAGCCAATACCACCTATGGCGTGATCGGCATCAAGTGCTGGGTATACAAGGGCGAGATTCTGGATGGCCAGTTGCGCGCCGGCTTGGGACGCGATCCCGAGCCGCGCCGCGCGCGCCGTCCTGACCGCGATGGTCGCGACCGCCGTCCCGGCGACCGTGGCCCCGGCGGCGATCGTGGCCCAGGTGGGGACCGTGGCCCGCGCGCCGAGCAGCACACTGCTCCCGCGCCGGCGGGCGAAGCGGGTCCGCCCGTGCAGGCGGCGCCCGGCGAGTTGCCGCAACCGGCGCGCACCGCCCCGATCATGCCGCCCATGTCGGCGCCCACGCCGTCCTGGAAGCAGGAGACCAAGGAAGGCGAGGCTCCCGCCGGCGGGGAGAACAAGGAAGGCT
>JADLCT010000056.1 GCA_020847045.1 Bryobacterales bacterium
CCCGCTCCTCAAGGCTGCCGTAGCTGAACAAACTGTGCTGTTGGATGTCTTCTCCGCGCATGGAGAAATGACGTTTCCGCCACGCTCACCGTAACCCGGTGTAGACGCTTTTCAGCAGCCTGCTAGTTTTGGCTGGCCGGAAGAATGGGGGGCAGGTCAGGGGAAAGCGGACCATGCTGATCCAGCCGGCCAGACCGCGTTTAACCAGGGTGATCGTTTGTCTCACAGACGGAACGAGCACCGAGAGAACATCGCCAAAGCATCAACACCTCTGAAACTGTCCGCGAGAGACCTCAGCCAAACAACGCATTGGGCCGCCGCAGCTTTATAAACCTTGGGCGCCCGGCGTGGAGCTTCGCTTCGGCAGCGGGCGATTACGAACCACGCAAGAAAGGGCAGCACTCTATTACAAAAAAGACAATTAATTCCTATTGAATGATATTAATATCATTGACTGCATTCTTTTCTGACGTTACAATCACCTCGTGTTGTACGGGAACGCCCTTCTTGGATGGTTGGCTACCTGCGGTCTCGGCATGGCTCAGATAAGTACTGTTCCCGTACAACGTATAGTCGATCTTACAATTGCGGGCAGTGAGTGGACACTTCAGACAATGGAAACCAACTCCACTCAGGATACCTTATTGCTGGTGTTTACTGGCGGTGAGTCGTCAGAAGTTCTTATATTGGATTCACAGTTCCGTGAAACTGCCCGTTTCACGGTACCATTTCTGGTCACCTGGGCGGCGCTCGACCGGGAAATAGTTCTGGGGAAGCGTCAACGGACAAAAGAGCCTTCCTTGGAGGTGTGCCAGTTCGACCGGATGGGGACCAAGATCGGTGTGTGTGCGCGGACTTCGGGCTGGCTGGACCGGCTATTTGTAGCGGAGCGGGCGGTCTACGGCTTGACGGGGACGCAGTATGAAGGCGGTGCGAAATATCGTCTGGTGCGGTTCAATTTCGAGGAGGGGCATGTAATTCCACTGGCGCCGTACCACGCACCGGAAGATGGGAGCCCATTTCTCACGGCGGGATTCGCGCATGGGTTTGTGGTGTTGGATGTCCTGACAGGGGAGGCGGAGATATGCACCAAGTGGAGTACCGCATGTGTACAAAGGCCGCTATTGGCTCCACTTCAGTTTGAGTTGCGGAAAACTAAACCGCCCCAGGAAGGATTGTTCCGGCAGTTATTCTATTCGAACAATTCGTTGTGGACTGTTCGCGGCCGCATCAACGTGTACTCGGGATTTGTTCTTGACCGCTTCGATACAATGGGCCGCTATCTTGAGTCCAGGACGTTCCAAGTGCCTCAGTTCGCCGAGTTACGATCGTGGAGAAGTCCCAGTGCGATAGCCGCGACGGACACTACGGGACATATGTCTGTCTCAATGGCCGCCCTGTTTGGTTCCGCGGTCGTCGCGGTTGATGCGCGATTGCCTCGGAAATTGGTTGTCTATCAGAATGCGGCATCGGAAACGAGGTGATCTGTGTCCCTAAGAGCCGTACTGTTCCTTTTCGTCACTCATCTGCTTGAAACGCAGTCTGCCGCGGCTCAGAATCCATGGCCTTCTTGCAGCGGGAATTGGGAATCTGGCTATTGCATAATGTGTCCGCCGAAAAACGGTATTACATGGGTTCACTGTCCCAATTGTACGCGGAACCCCTTGACAAGCACCTGGCCGGGGCCGATCATAAGCGTAAGTTGTACGAGACGCTCACCGAATGATTGTAGCCCTACTGTTACGAATGGGTGTCAAACGGGAGAACTTCCCATTGGCCGCACTTGTGAGTGGACACAGGTGGAGTTCATAATTCGTTGCGACAACGGCGAACAATATCCGTGGTTCCTCCAACAGTGCTGTGCGCCGCCACCGGACTAACCGTTCGCAACCGTCTGACACTGCATGATTTTGAATGCCGGGCGCTTGCCTTCCAGACGGGTTGGCAGTGCGCCGCGGAGAGTTACTTGATCGACTTATTCAAGCCTGTTTGGAATAGCGAAATCGATATCTGTTTTGGCTTCGGCAAGCACGGAGACAACCCGAAAACACGGGCCAATTTCAGATCGCCCTGGGATACGCTTCATCCAGGACGCGACTGGGCGCACCGTGACTCCAGCATGATGGATGCCCGCTCCGTTGAGCGTATTCCTTCTGACATCTCGGATCATCTGGACAGGTACGCGCCATTGAAATCGATTGATGAAATCCTACGCCGATTCCTGACCGAGATGCGCATGGCCCTCGACGTAACCCGCCCCCCCTGGACTGCACAGCATCAGAACGGCCAAGGCGACCTCCCCTGGCCTCCGCACCCCGCCTCATCCCCGCCCGTACTGCTCATCACTTACCTGCTCCAACCACTCCACAACCTTGCCATCCTGTTGCTCCTGCAGCGCGACGTGTGTCATGCGCACGCTGTCCGTTGCGCCGTGCCAGTGCTTCACGCCCGGCGCGATGCGCACCACGTCACCTTCGACGAACTCCTCCACCGGCCCGCCCCATTGCTGCACCCACCCCGTCCCCTCGGTGACAATCAGCGTCTGCCCCAATGGATGCGTATGCCAGGCTGTCCGAGCCCCGGGCGCAAAGCTGACCCTTGCTCCGGCCAACCGCGACGGCTCCACCACGGCCAGCAACGGCTCGACGGTAACCGCCCCCGTGAAGTATTCGCTTGACCCGGCCGCGACAGGCCGGGAACCACCTCGTGCGATCGTGATGTGATCCTGCATGGATTTGCCTCCTTGCGATGCGGCCCGGGCCACGCGCACGCCGCCCACCGCCTCCGATCTGATAACGTATCACGAGTGTCCGCCACCACTTCCTCGCCGGAGGCATCCGCCGGCGGCCTCCACAAAGACCTGTACGCGCTGGATCCGCGCGACATTGAAACCCCGCCGCAAGGCTTCTGGAACATCCTGCGCCGCATCGGGCCGGGCATGATTCTGGCGGCTTCCATCGTCGGCTCGGGCGAACTGATCGCCACCACCACGCTCGGCGCCGAGGTCGGATATGTCTGTCTTTGGGTCATTCTTCTAAGCTGCGTCGTCAAGCCCGCGTTGCAGGCCGAGATCGGCCGCTACTCCATTGCCACGGGCCAAACCGGGCTCGCCGGCTTCAACCGCATCCCCGGCCCTCGCGTGGGCGTGAACTGGGTGGTCTGGGGCTGGGCCGCCATGATCACCATGACGCGCTTCCAGATTGGCGCCATGTTCGGCGGCGTCGCCCAAACACTGCACATGCTCATTCCCGGCGTTCCAGTGAACGTTTTTGTCGTGCTGTTGCTTGGCGTCACGCTGCTGCTGCTGCTCGGCGGCGGCTATGAGCGCATCGAAGGCTTGGCCACCATCAAGGTGGGACTGTTCACGATGCTCACCTTCCTGTGCTCGCTGATCCTGCTGCGCAGTCCCGGCTTCTCCTGGAACGATCTGGCCACCGGACTCGAATTCAAACTCCCGCCGGGCGGACTCACCTCGGCCGTGGCCGTGTTCGGCATCACCGGCGTGGGCGCCAGCGAGCTGTTCATGTATCCCTACTGGTGCGTCGAAAAAGGCTATGCCCGCAAGACCGGCGCCCGCCCGGCCGCGCCCTCGGATGCCGCCGCCTGGCGCACGCGCGCCTTCGGCTGGGTGCGTGTCATGAACATGGACATCCTGGCCTCGATGCTGATCTACACCATCGCCACGATCGCCTTCTATTTGCTCGGCGCGGGCGTCCTGCACACGCGCGGCCTTGTCCCGGCCTCCTCCGACATGATCCCGGTGCTCTCCAATATGTACACGCAAACGCTGGGCGGCTGGTCGGTCTGGCTGTTCTATCTGGGCGCCGTCGCCACCCTCTACGGCACCATCTTCGCCGCCACGGCCGCCGAATCGCGCGTCGCCGCCGACCTGTGCCGCCTGCTCGGCCGCTTCGAGGCGGACGACTACCAGGCCCGCCTCCGCTATCGCCGCCGCTTCGTCTGGATTCTCACCAGCGTCTCAGCCGGACTGTATCTCCTCGTGCAGTCGCCCGTTTCGATGGTCAAGGCCGGTGGAGTCGCCCAGGCCATCATGCTGCCGGTGATCGCCGTGGGCGCCCTCTTTCTCCGTTACCGCTTGCTGCCCCCCGAGGTGCGGCCTCCCGCCTGGCAAACCATTGGCCTCTGGGTAGCTGCCCTGGCTACCGTATCCCTAATGGCCTACTACACTTTTTTGCTCCTCAAGTGAAAATAATACTAGTCTGGCAAGAAACTCCGTGGTAACGTATTTGCAATAGACCACGTCTCTCTAGACGTACTGGTGTATTGGGTAGGCCCTCCGAACTACCTCGCACCAGTTGGTGCACTTGCCTCGCCCAGGTGAGTGAACCGGCCGGCGGATATCTTCCTCCGAGTATCCGCCGGTTTTCCTTTTTCTGGCACAACTCATAACAAATCAAAAAGATAGCCACGCTGGCGCTGCGCGCGCCGGAGGCCCGTTCCTCAGTGCAGGCGCCTCCCCTCGCACCTTGGACACGCCTGCCCTGGCCAAGGCGGCCTGCAAATTTTCAGCCGCCTGGGGTGTCACAAGACGGCCATTTAGTACCCCCCACGGCTACCCGCCAATAGGGGTACTTTTATGGCCTTTTTCGAGGCTGCTGCTCCCTCGCCACGCCCAGACAATCTCCGCAGCCTGGCGCCCGTTTTCCCCTCGTCTGCCCTATTCGCCCCCCGCCTCCAACGCCTTACCCCGCCTCATCATGGCGGCCCGTAATCCGCTCTTTGCCCGCGCGCTTTCCGGGTACTGTTCCAGGGCCTCCCGATATGCCCGCTCGGCGAGTGCGGCACGATTGTGTTCCAACGCTCGCTCTCCAAGCACCTCCAACACCGGACGCGGATAGTTCGGCGGCTCGTTATACCGCGCCGCCCTCTCCGCCTTGGACGCCGCTTCCAGAGCCTTCAACCCGGCATCCACGTGGCCATCGGCCAGCGTCATCTGCGCGCGCAACTCGTCGTGCGCAATCCTGACCGGAACCAGCGCGTAGGGGCGCGCGACGCCGCGCAGATCCTCGATGGCCTTTCTCATTTCACGCTCGGCCGTCTGCGCCGCTGCCCGGTTCTTCCCGGCCAAATGCGCCTGCGCCACAGCCCATGCGCGCCAGGCCCGCTCGCGCGGCTTGTCATAAACGGGCAGCGTGACGCCGTCCAGAATCTCGCTCCAGCGCTCGTTCTGCACCAGCGTCCGCATCACGGCGAACCACCCTTGCCGGAAGGCCGTGCGGTAGTTGTCGGCCTGCCTCGCCTCGCGCGGTGTCTCCTTGTACGCCAGCAGGCTGCGCGCCGCCTCCAAAGCCTTCTCGTACTCACCGGCGAAGCTCAGCGAGGTGGCCAGGAAGTGCACGTTGTGGCCGTGATGGCCGTTTGAGGCGAGTGAATCCTCTTGCAGCCAGTACACCTCGTTCTTCGCCGCGGCCGCGAAGGCCGCCGAAGCATCGGCCCAGCGTCCCGTTTGCGCATAGATATGGCCGGGCATGTGCAATCCGTGCGGAATGTTCCAGGCCAGCCGCGCGTAGCGCTCACAGGCGGTCCAGGCGTCCTTGGCGAACGAAGAGCCTTCAAAGCCGTGAATCACATAGTGGTTCACGCCCGGGTGCTCCGGCGCATCGGCCAGCAGGCCGCGCAGAATCGCCGCGGCTTCCATGGACCCGGCCCGCGGCGTCTTGGCCGGCAGCTCGAACCCGCTCATAATTTGCAGAGCCAGATAGGACCGTGCCTCCACCTCCTTGGGGTACTGCGCCACCAGATGCCGCAACGCCGCCGTGTAGCCAAGGTTCGGGTCCTTCTGCGTCACGTCGCGGCGCGCCCAGGCCGCGGCAATGTAAAGCTTCTCCAACGGAGTCGCCTTCCCCGGCGCGACGGACAGCTCCATGGCCCGTTTGGCCGCCGCCACGGCCCGCGCTTCGCCGCCCACGGGCGGATCCTTGCGCGCCTTGGCCTCTGGGTTGGCGCCATTCACCAGGTCCAGTTGGAAGCCGGGACGGTAATCACCCGCCGCCACCATGGCAATGCCCCATTGCGGCATGGGCGCTTCAGGGTCCAGCGCGGCGGCTTGCAGGAAACTCCGTTCGGCCTCGCGCGCCCAGAAGGAATGCATCTGCGCCACGCCCTGGTTGAAGAAGCGCTGCGCCTCGGCGCTGGTGGTTGTCATGGGGAACGAAACCGGTCCCTGCCCTTCCAGCAGCTTCGCCGGCAGCGGCGGCGCCACGCTGCCCGGCGGCGGCGCGCAGTTGTCGGCTTTCGGCGTGGGCTGCGCAAACGCCCCGGCCGCCACCCCCAGCAGAATTCCCAGACAGACTCTCACTCTCATGCGATTGGCTCCTGAGTGTGATGGTAGCCGAAGCGGCCTGCGCGCGGCTTGCCGCCGGACGGAGTGGTCTGCGCCGGAATCCTACTCCGTCCTACGAGACGGCCATGGCAAGCACTCACCCCGCAAGAGGCCGGCATCACTGTTTCCTAATGATGCCGCGGCCTGACTGGCCGGAGAGTAAGGCTGCCGAATAGGCGGTCAAGCCACGGTCATCCCGCCATCGACGGTCAAGGCTTGACCCACAACGTAGCTCGCCGCCGGACTGCACAGCCACAGGACCGCCGCGGCTATTTCCTCGGGCCTGCCCGCCCGGCCTATGGGAACGTGTTTCGCAATCTCCTCGTAGGCTTCCTCGTTCCCGCTGACAACATCCCGGGCGATCTGCGTATCGATGAGTCCGGGGTTCACAGCATTTACGCGAATGCCCTGCTTGATGTATTCCAAAGCGGCGGTCCGCGTGAGGCCGACCACTCCGTGCTTGGACGCGATGTAGGAGCCAATACCAGGGTTTCCGGTCAGCGCGCCGACAGAGGCATTGTTGACGATGGCGCCGCTGCCCTGACGTTCCATTTGCCGGAGTTCGTGCTTCATCGAGCTCCATACGCCGCGCAAGTTGATCCCGATGACCCGGTCCCACTCGTCGCGGGTGCTGTCCGCGGTTGCCGCAATGCGGGCCATGACGCCCGCGTTATTGAACGCGGCATCGAGCCGGCCAAACTCGGCAACGGAGCGTTCCACCATCGCTGCCACCTGCGCATCGTCACTCACGTCGCACAGGACCGCGATGGCTTTGTGGCCTGCGGCGGCGAGCTTCCCGGTTTCGGCTTTCACCAAGTTCTCTCTGACGTCAGCCAACACGACAGCCGCACCTGCCTCGGCAAATGCCAGGGCCGCCGCTAGTCCCATGCCTGATGCGGCGCCGGTGACGAGTGCCACCTTGCCGCTGAAGTCCAATGGATGTTTCACCGGTGATTTCCTCTTTCGTTCTCAGGGGTGCACCCTCGTATAACGCGATTGCGATTCTATGCCGGATTGATGGGGCCAGGCCACCACTTTCCCATGGTACTTACCTCACATATAGCATCACGGCTTCGGCCACCAGGGCGGGCTTGGCTTCACCCTCGATCTCCACCACCTGGCGCCACACGGCCTGCCACCCCATTGCATGATCTTCCAGCGACACCAGCGCCGAACGGTTCCGCACGCGGCTTCCGGCCCGCACCGGCGCGGGAAAGCGCAAACGGTTCAGGCCGTAGTTCACCGTCATCCGCAGCGGCTCTCTCAGCGTAATGCTGGCGTGCATCATCGCCGGCAGCAGCGACAGCGTCAGATAGCCGTGCGCTACCGTTCCGCCAAAAGGCGACTCACGCCCGGCCCGTTCCCGGTCCACGTGAATCCACTGCGCATCATCCGTTGCCGCGGCGAACTGGCCGATTCTCTCCTGCGACACCTCCATCCATTCGCCCACGGCCACCTCGCGCCCTACGCAGGCCCGCAACTCTGCCATCGTGGCGAACTCACGCATCGAACCTCCCCGCCCCGCCGGCGCGCTCCACAAGTAGCGGCGCGGGTTCCCAGCCCAACGTCCGCACGCGATCACAGATGCCGGCCAGCCCCTCCAACTCCGCCCACTTCATCGGACCTCCGCGCCAGGCCGGGAAACCGTAGCCATACACATAGATGATGTCGATGTCCACGGCCCGCTGCGCGATGCCCTCTTCCAGCAGCCGCGCGCCTTCGTTCACCAGCGACAGCAGCGTGCGCTCCAGCACCTCTTCGCGCGTGTGCGTCCGTCGAGCCACGCCCTGCTCACGCGCCACCTCGCGGGCGGCCTCCGCCACCTCGGGGTCCGGCTGGCGTTGGCGGTCCGCTCCATAGAGATACCAACCCCGCCCGGTCTTCTGGCCATAGCGCCCCATCTCCGCCAAGCGGTCTCCCGCGCGCGGATACCGCACGCCGGGCCGCTCCAGGTGTTTGAACTCCTGCCGGATGCGCCAGCCCACGTCGAGGCCCGCCAAATCGCCCACGGCCAGTGGCCCCATCGCCATGCCCCAGTCCTCCAGCGCGGCATCCACGAACGAGGGCTCGGCTCCCTCCTCCACCAGGAACACGGCCTGCGTCATGTACTCGTGGAACATTCTGTTGCCAACGAAGCCCCGGCAGTTGCCCACCAGCACGCCCACTTTCTTCAGACGCTTGG
The DNA here is from genome assembly GCA_020847045.1 of Bryobacterales bacterium. Lineage (GTDB taxonomy): Bacteria > Acidobacteriota > Terriglobia > Bryobacterales > Bryobacteraceae > JAFLBB01. The sequence goes on from JADLCT010000056.1 coordinate 8,526, forward strand.
CCAGCTCCATCGAGGTGGCGATGACGGACGCCGATGTCTCGCGCCCCCGCACGATTTCCAAAAGACGCATCACATGGGCCGGCGAGAAGAAGTGATGCCCAATCACTTGCGCCGGGCGCGCCGTCGCGGCGGCAATGCGGTCAATGTCCAGCGTCGAGGTGTTCGTCGCCAGAATCGCTCCCGGCTTGGCGAGCTTGTCCAGTTGGGCGAAGGTCTGCTGCTTCAACTCCAGGTTTTCGTAGACAGCCTCCACCAGGATGTCCGCCGAGCCGAAGCCCTCCCATTGCAGCGTGGGCTTCAGCATCGACATGCGCCGCTTCGCCTCCTCCGGCGTAATTCGACACTTTTCGACAGCGCTGTCGAAGTTGCGGCGGATCCGCGCAACGCCCGCCTCCAGCGCTTCGGCGCCGGCCTCCTGCAAAGCCACCGGGATGCCCGCGTTCAAATAAGCGGTGGCAATGCCGGAGCCCATGGTGCCTGCCCCCACGATGGCGCACGAGGCGATGGCGGCGACAGGCGTTTCTTTGCTGAGGCCCGGCGCCTTGCCCACGGTGCGCTCGCCGAAGAAGATGTGAATCAGCGCCTTTGATTGCGGCGAAAACAGACACTCGTTAAACAGCTTGGCCTCAAAGGCGCAGCCCTCCGCAAAGGCCAGCTTCGCGGCTGCCTCCACGGCGTCGATGGCCGCCAGCGGCGCGCGCTGCCCACGCATTCTCTGCTCCACCTTTTCCCGCAGCGGCCCGAGGTCAGCCGCCGCAAGTTTCTCCCGCCGCTCGCGCACCTTCCGCACAGGACGGCCGGCGGCCTCACGGGCGAAGGCGATGGCCCCGGCGCGAAGGTCGCCGTCGAGGATCGCGTCGAGGATGCCCGCCTCCAACGCCCCGGCCGCCTTCACGGGCTCGCCCAGCGCGCACATCCGCGCCGCTGTGGCCACGCCGCACAAACGCGGCAGCCTCTGCGTTCCCGCCGCACCCGGAATGATGCCCAGCTTCACCTCGGGCTGCCCCACCTCGGCTCCGGCCACGGCGACACGGTAATGGCCCGCCATGGCCACCTCCAGCCCGCCGCCAAGCGCGGTTCCATGAATCGCCATCACCACGGGCTTGGCGCAGTCCTCGATGCGCTCCAGAAAACCGTACAGGCTCAGCCTCGGCTTTTCGCCCGCCACGATCTTGCCGAACTCGCGAATATCGGCCCCTGCGATAAAGGTCCGGCCGGCGCCGATGACCACCACGGCCCGCGCCTCCGGATCGGCCCCGGCCTGCGCGATGGCGGCCTCGATCCCCTCGGGTACGCCCGGCGACAACGCGTTCACCGGCGGATTGTCAATCGTCACCACGGCCACGCCCTCTTCCACGGCGTAGCGGACCAGTTCGCTCATCCTGTTCTCCTATACCTGTCCAATCGGCGCGAGCGCCCGCGTTTCGCCCGCCAGCCCCTGCGGCATCTCCACGGGCTCCACGCCGATCACACAGAACTCCGGCGCAGGCCCCAGCCCCATGCGGCGCTGCAACAGGCATACGCCTTCGACGCGCAGCCCGGACAGCTTTTCGCGCAGCGCGGCGTAGGCCATCCCGTCGGGTTTGGAGAACCAGACACTGTGGCGCGCCTGGCCCAGCTTGCATCCGCCGTGCTGCAAATCATACAGGCTTCCCGCCGAGGCGCCCGTCATCGCCGCCACGGCCCGGTGAGGCTGCTCGCAGGCCCCCGTCACGGCGTGCTCATTCACGGCGTCGAGCCGCGAGGAGTCCGCCATCACATACCAGTCCGTATACACGCGTTGCCCGCCACCGAACCAGGGCGGAGCTTCCATGCGGAACGACTGGACATCCTCCACATCGCCTTGGGCCTTGAAGACGCTTTCGAATGCCAGCAGCGCCCCGGCGTACTCATCCAGCGCCACGCCCGCTCGCGGTTGATGCCAGAACACATAAACCAGCATGTGGTTCAGTGTATGCTAACGCCGATGCTGGGCCAACACATGGCGCCGGTCCGTCCCGGACACGGCTTCGACACCGCCGCGCTGGCCCGCTATCTGTCCATGCGGCTGCCCGGGTTTGACTCGCCCCTCACCGTCCGCCAGTTTGCCGGCGGCCAGTCCAACCCCACGTACCTGGTGGAATCGGCCTCCGGTGCGCGCATCGTTCTGCGCAAGAAGCCTCCCGGCGGACTGCTGCCTTCGGCCCACGCCATCGACCGCGAGTTCCGCGTCATGCGCGCGCTCGCCGCGCAGGGGCTTCCCATCGCCACGCCCCGCCTGTTCTGTGAGGACGCCTCGCTCACCGGCACGGCGTTCTACCTGATGGATTTCGTCGAGGGCCGTATCTTCCGCGATCTCACTTTGCCCGGCCAGACGCCGTCCGAACGCACCGCCATCTACCAGGCCATGGCCGCCGAGCTGGCCCGCCTGCACACGCTCGAACCCGCCGCGGCGGGCCTGGCGGACTATGGCCGGCCGGGCAACTACTTCGAGCGCCAGATCGCGCGCTGGTCGCGGCAGTACCTGGCCAGCACGGACGAGCCGCTGCCCGCCATGCGCCACCTGATAGAGCATCTGCCGCCGCGGATTCCAGCCAGCGAAACCACGGCCATCGTACACGGCGACTACCGCCTGGAAAACCTCGTCTTTCACCCCACCGAGCCACGCATCACCGCCATTCTCGATTGGGAGCTCTCCACGCTTGGCCATCCTCTGGCCGACCTCGCCTATAACTGCATGCCCTACCATTTGGAGCGCGGCGAGTATTCCGGCGTGCGCGGTCTCGACCTGGAGGCCCTCGGCATTCCCACCGAACACGACTACCTCGCCGCATACTGCCGCCTCACCGGCGGAGGAACTCTCGCGGACTGGCCCTTTTACGTCGCCTTCGCCCTGTTCCGCATGGCCGCCATCGCCCAGGGCGTCTACGCCAGAGGGCTTGGCGGAAACGCCAGCTCCGAGTCGGCGGCGGGCTTTGCCGGCACGGCCGGCATTCTGTCGGCCCGCGCCTGCGAACTGTTGGACGGCGGCGCGTGATGTCTTTCCTTCGGCGCTCACTTAGGGTTGGAGGATGCAGCCGCCGTGCGCCCGACGTTCGCAATGCTTCTGCTCACGATCCTGGCGACGGGTCCCCTGCCCGCGCAAACCTACGGATTTCATAAAATCGCCGACAGCTTCACCCAACGTCCTGACGGCCAGGGCAACTTCAGCATCAACGGCCAGCCGCGTCCGGCCATCGAGGGCTCGCGCGTCGTGTTCCACGAGCCAGGCCCGAACGCGGCCATCTGGAGCTACGACCTCACCACCGGACAGTTCACCAAACTCGCGGGTTTCCAGACGCCCGTCCCAGGCGGCAGCGGTAATTTCTCTAGCTTTTCGCCGCAGGATTCGCACCCGCTGCTGCGCGGCGGCATGGTGGTGTTTCTCGGTTGGGACTCCTCGGGCAACCGCTTCAGCCAGGGCATCTACGCCACGCCCGTTGCCGGAGGCGCAATCACCCGTCTGGCCGACACGCGCACCGCGTCGCCTACCGGCGGCCTCTTCCGCACCTTCGACGAGGGTTCAAAACCCTTCGGCGCATTCTCGATCGATGGCGGACGTGTGGCCTTCACCGGCCTGAACACGAGCGGTTTTGGAGGCGTCTACACGGTTGCGTTGGACGGCGCGGGATTGACGCGCGTCATGGACAACACCACGCCCTTTACACCCACGGCGGGGAACACGATAACGGGTGGAACCAACCCCTGGATTTCAGGCTCAACGGTCGCCTTCTGGGGAGGCAACGGTTTCGACCCCAGCACGGGCTACAACGGCATCTATACGGCTGGCATCAACGGCGGCTCGCCGGTGGAGCGCATCAATTCGCGCGTACGCCTGCCGAACGACAACTCCAACCCCTACCACACGCGCGTGAACATCCCGAGTGTGCAGATGGAGGGCTCCACCATTGTCTTCAACGCCGACAACACCTGGTCCAATAGCACCGTCCGGGGTCTCTACATGGTGACGGGCGGCGCGCCTTCGATGATTGCCGAGGCCAAATCGACGCTGCCCGGACTCGGGACAATTCTGCCCCAGTCGAGCTTCAACAGCTTTTCATTGAACAACGGCCGCGTCCTGTTCCGGGCCGCCGACTCGGGTCCGGGCGCGCAAAACACGGGCCTCTATCTGTGGCAGAACGGCGCCATTACGCGCGTGGTTGGGCGCGGCGACAAGATTGACGGACGCACGGTGTGGAGCGTGTACGACGTCAGCCCCGGCGCGCTGCACGGCGACCGCATGGCGGCGCTGATCGACTTCGGGCCGGCGATTGGCGCGGCCGTCTATGCCATTGTCCCGGCCGGCGGCGTCGCGGTGAACGGTCTGCAGAACAGCGCCAGCTACACGGCCAACCAGGTGACGCCCGGCGGCATTATTACTGTCTATGGAACCGGCATGGGCCCATCGGAACTGGTGAGCTTCCAATTGGACGCGAACAACCGCATGCCGTTCGCGCTGGCCGGAACCAAGGTGCTGCTGAATGGCTATGAAGCGCCGTTGCTGTACGTCTCGGCGACGCAACTGAGCGCGGTCGCGCCCTACCTGCTGGACTTTCAGTCGATGGCCGATCTCGTCGTGGTGTCGCAGGGACGGGTGTCCCCGCCGCTCACCGTGGCCATCCGCGAAGCCGACCCCGGACTGTTCGCCATGAACCGTCAGGGCACGGGGCAAGGGGCGATTCTGAACCAGGACAGCACGGTGAACTCGGCGGAGAATCCGGCGGCGGCCGGCTCCATCGCCGTTTTGTTCGGCGCGGGTTTCGGCGCCACCAATCCAACTTCGGTGGACGGCCGGGTGAACTCCTCCACCACGCCGCCGCGCCTGCGCTACGGCATCACGGCCACCATCGGCGGGCAGCGCGCCACCATCGAGTACGCCGGACAAGCCCCTGGCGCGATCGCCGGACTCTACCAGGTGAACGTGCGGATTCCCGACGGCCTGCCCGCCGGTGACCAGCCGGTTCGCCTGACCGTGGGGCAGGCGCTCAGCCAGGAGGGGCTGACGCTGTCTGTGCGATAGCCAGCAGCGAAATCCAAGTGGCCCGTCGCCCGGTCAGGCCGTTTGCAAAGCCGAACGCACAAGCTCCGCCGTGCGGTCCGCCGCGGGAATGCGTACCACGTCGAACCCCGCCGCGCGGCCCGCGGCCAGGCCCGCCTCGGAGTCCTCCACAACCAGGGGACGCGTGGCTTGCAGGCGCGTGGCAGCCAGCAGATAGGGTTCCGGATCCGGCTTCAGCTTTTTTACGTCCTCGCCGAAGACGGTGGCGGCGAAGCAGCCGCGTACGCCCGCGAACTCGAGCGCCGGCTCCACCTCGGCCCGGCCGCTGGAACTCACCACGGCCAGTTGCAGCGCGCCGTGGCTGCCCGAAGCCAGCTCGGCCAGAAGGAGGCGTGTGGACTCCGGTATCAGCATCCGCTCGCGCACACGCTCGCGGAAGATCTGTTTCTTGAAAGGATACAGCTCCCAGATGGGTTGAAACAGGTCGGGGCGGCCGTGAATGCCGCACAGCGCCTGGATCATGTGCTTGTCGGAGACGCCCACGCAGTTGGCCGCGTAGTCCTCCCAGGTGAGGCCCAGACCGAAGCGCGCCAGCACCTCGCACCAGCATTCATGGTGCACCGGTTCGCTGTCGGCCAGCACGCCGTCGAAGTCAAACAGCACCGCGTCGTAGCGGCCACTCATTGGCCGAGACGCACCGTCTGGATCATCTTCTCGAAGGCGCCGCGCGCGTTGTTCAGGTCCTGCTCAGGCGCGATGAACACGAAGTACACCATGCCGCCCTGCATCTCCACGGTCACCAGCCAGTCCACCTCGTTGCCGCCCCAGGGCGACTTCGAGCTGAGCATGGTGAGATAGGCGCGCTTGTTGTCCACGCGCTGCTCGCGCGGGTTGCCCGTGACGCGCATGCCCTGGTTCTCCTGGGAGATCTGTTGGATGAGCGCCTGCGTGTCGCGCTGGAAGTCGCCGCTCTGCGACTTGGCCTGGTTGATCACAACGCCGTAGCCGATGGCCGTTTGACCGTCCTGCCCCTGGAACAGGCCGGCGCGCGGAGCGATGGTGACGCTCGCCGAGCCGCCGCCGAACACCTCCCAGTTGGAGGGATACTGCATCTGCAATCCCTGCGCCTTGAAATCCTTGAAGCTGTTTTGCGGACGGGCCTCTTCCACCTTGCCCCCGGTGGCCGAACCGGGCGCGGCGCCCTTGGGCTTTTCCATCTTCGGCAGACCCTTGGTGATCTGCTGCACGCGTTTGAAGTCCCCCGTTTCGCCGTTGTACTGGCGGGCGGGCATCAGCTGAATCTCCTGTTGAATCCGCTTCTGGCGGTTGCCGGGGTTGGGATGGTCCGACATCATATTGGTCAGCCAGTTGCCCTTGCCCGATTCGGCCTCCAGTTTCTCGAAAAAGCGCGCCATCTCGATGGGGTTGTAGCCGGCCTGGTGCATGATGCGCGAACCAAGCACGTCGGCGTCGCTTTCGGCATTGCGCGAAAACTTGAGGATCAGCGAATTGGCGCCCAACCCGATGCCCAGCTGCGCCAGCATTCCCGTCAGCCCGCCGCGCGCGCCCAGCAGCTCGCCGCCCAGCATGGCGGGCAGTTGCAGCAGTTGCGCCTTCGACGCCTGGTTCGTACCGTGGCGCAAAGCCACGTGGGAGATCTCGTGCGCCAGCACGCCGGCCACCTGGGATTCGTTGTCGGCGGCCAGCAGCAAGCCGGTGTGCGTGAACGTGGGCCCCCCCGGCAGCGCGAAGGCGTTGATCGACTGTTCATAGACAATCTTGAAGGTGTACGGATACTTGTCGGCCTCCGGCGCCCTGGCCAGCTTCTCGCCCACCGTGTGAATCCACTTGTTTAATTCGGCGTTGGGCACCACGGGCAGCTCGCGCTCCACCTGAGCGGCGTATTCGGCCCCCATCTGCACGTCCTGTTCCTTCGAGAACAGGTTGAAGCCGGGCTTCAGCGTCTTCTGTTTCGGGGCCGCCGCCGCGCATGGCAATGCCAGAGCCGCGGCCAGCAGCACGGCCGACGCCGCTCGTTTCGTGGGGGTGAATCTCATCGCCTGCCCTCCCAGTTTGGAGAATCGCTTTCCGCGCCACGCAAGCGGCTTGTCCGCCGCCGCGCCTCCGGCGCAGGATCGCTAATCGCTATAATAGCGGAATGTTACAGCCCACCGAGAAAATCTGGCACAACGGAAAGTTCATCAACTGGCAAGACGCTCAGCTTCATGTCCTTTCCCATGTCGTCAGCTATGGCAGCTCGGTCTTTGAGG
>JADLCT010000057.1 GCA_020847045.1 Bryobacterales bacterium
ACAAGCCTGCAGCGCGGGACTCGCCGTCTTGTACCGGGGCGGCTTACGGCCCTTGCGGACAAGTTGATTAAACGTCGGCACGTATTTCTCCTGCGATCAAAACCGTTTCTAGGCGGCCCGCAAGGGCTTCAGCACAACCAGCCGGCGGCAAAACCGCACAGCCTGGGCGATGCCCGAGGAACCGTGACACCAAACCGCACCCTGTTGACGGGCGCCGCCTGGCATCCATGAACCAAACTACTCGTGAGCGAACTACCTGCTATTGCGAGGGTTACGTTTCAGACCAGCCCGTATCGAAATAGACGTTTGTATCTATCCGAAAGCGGGGCCGACTCCCGGCCGGGCCTTCACTTCCACCCTTCTTCATGCTCAGTTCGAGACTTGCTCAACCGGCTGAAAGAATTTAGCGGGGGCGGAACGTCGAGAAGACGGTAGCCTACAGAGTAGAATCGACTACTCGCTAAACCTTCTTATCCTCTCATGGCCATCAAAAATTTGTCAAGCGGGGGTTGGGCATTCAATTGCTCCGGTCTCCGCGCCGGCCGGCGGGGTATCATCTGTAACGAATCGTTTCACACTTTGCGCCATGACTACACTCACCTCGCCCCGCCTGGCACTCGCCTTCGTGTTCTGCCTTCCGATGGCCGCTCAGACCATTGGCCAACCGCTTCCTGATTGGTCGCCGGGCACGCTCGATATACACCAAATCAATACGGGCAAAGGAAACAGCGCCTTATTTATCCTTCCCGATGGCACCAGCCTGCTGATCGACGCGGGCGATGGCGCGCACAAGCCGCCCAGAGGCACGGGCCCCAAGCCCGATGGCTCTCGCCCGGCCGGCGAGTGGATTGCCCGTTACGCGCGCCACATGCTGCGTCACGATGCTTCGCCCGCCATCGACTATGCCTACCTCACCCACTTCCATGACGATCACATGGGCGGCATAGCCGAGGTGGCCCGCCACATACCGTTCCGCGCCCTCATCGACCGTGGCTGGCCCAGCTACGACTATCCCGCACCCATGCCCGGCCTGAAGCCCTACCGCGACTTCGCCGAGGCGCAGGCGGGGGCGGGCGTGAAGGTTCAGCGCCTGGTCCCCGGCCGCGCCGGACAGATTGCGCTGAAGCGGGCCCCGCGCAACTATCCGAACTTCGAGATCCGCAACATCGCCGCCAACGGTGAAATCTGGACTGGCGCCGGCGACAACACCCGCCAGCACTTCCCGCCCATCGCCAACCTGACCCGCGACGGCTATCCCACCGAAAATATGTGCAGCCTGGCCATCCGGCTCAGCTACGGCAAGTTCGATTTCTTTTCCGGCGGCGACATGCCCGGCGCCCGGCCCGATGGCTCACCCATCTGGAATGATGTGGAAACCCCTGTCGCCCAGGCGGTGGGCCCCGTGGAGGCCATGATTCTGAACCACCACGGCAACCGCGACTCCACCAATGCGTTCCTGCTCGGCGCCCTGCGCCCGCAGGTGTTTCTCATCTCCGTGTGGACATCGAATCACCCCGGCGAGGACGTCTGGGCCCGGCTGATTTCCACGCGCATCTACCCTGGCCCCCGGGACATTTTTGCCACCAATATGCTCGAGGCCAACCGCATGGTGATCGGTGATTCGCTCAATAAGCTGAAAAGCTCGCAAGGCCACATTGTTCTCCGGGTTGCTCCGGGGGGAGAGAGCTTCCACGTCATCATTTTGGATGACTCGGACGAGGCTTTCCGCGTGAAAGCCGTCCACGGTCCCTACCAGTCCCGATAACTGGTTTAGCGCGGCGCTCCGCCCGGAATCCAGGGCAACGAACCGGTTCCATGCAGCGTTTGGACCCCATAAATGTTATACTCTTCTTCATCTAGCGGGTGAGGGTGGTCATAAGTCGTATCTCAACTTCGCCGCCAGATGAATTTATATAAACCTTTCTGCGCCGCTTTCTTCAGGCACCCACTCCTGATCCTATTCTTGTGCCTCCTCGCCGTGGACCCCGGCCATCTCGATGCCGAGCAACTCACGCTGGAGCAGGCACTTGCGCTGGCCGATGAACGCAATCCCCGCCTGAAAGCCGGAGCGGCCCGCATCGACGCCTCGGCAGCCGGGATCACCACGGCCCGCGCCTATCCCAACCCTGAAGTCTCCGCGCAAGGCGGCGGCCAGACCTACCGCGTTCCCGGCAACGTCTCCGGGTTCGTACAGTCCTACACCTTCTCCCAACCGCTTGAACTGGGCCAACTGCGTCCGTCGCGCATCGCGCTGGCCGAGCGCAGCCGCCAGGTGAGCACGCAGGAGCTGTCCGCGCTTCGCCTGCAGGTTCTGGCCAATGTGCGCCGCACCTACTATCAGGCGCTGCGGTTCCAGGGCGAAACGCAGGTGCTCCGCGAGAACCAGCGCACGGTGGAGGAGTTCCGCGACCGCATCAAGGTTCGCGTTGATGTGGGCGAGGCCGGCCGGCTCGAACTGTTCCGGGCCGACGCCGAACTGGCCACCGCCCGGGCCGCTGTACTCAGCAGCCAGCTTCGCTATGTGGGGGCGCTGTCGCAGCTTCGCTCCGCCATTGGGGTTCCGCTGCCCGGAGACACCGAACTCGCGGGCGGTCTCGATCCCCCGGTGACGCTCCCTTCCCTCGACGTGCTCCGTAAAGAGATTGCCTCCCGCCACCCCTCCCTCATCCGCGCCCGCTCCGAAATCCTCCGCTCAGAAGCCCGCCTCTCTTACGAAATCGCTCAGCGGCGCCCTCAACCCTCCCTCATCGCCGGTTTCGACCGCCCCCCCGACGTGCCCATCTACCGGGCCGGTATTTCGATCCCGCTGCCGTTCTGGAACCGCCGCGAGGGCCAGATTGCGGAAGCTGTCGCCGCCACCCGGGCCGCCGTGGCTGACTCGGAAGGCCAACTGGCCGACCTGTTCGCCTCACTGGAAGGCGCCTACCGCCGCTACCAACTGGCCGAGCAGCAACTGGCGAACTATCAGGAGGGCGTGCTCCGCGCCACCGAGGAGGGCTTGCGCGCCGCCGAAGCCGCTTACCGCCTCGGCGAACGCGGCATTCTCGACGTCCTTGACGCGCAACGCGTGCTCCGCACCGTCCGGCTGGAACTGCACAACGCGCAGTTCGACCGGCAGTCCGCCCTCGTCGACCTGGACGAAGCCCGCGCCACTGAATTGAGGAAGACTCCATGACGACGCAACGCACGATGCGCCCCCTCTTGATTGCCGCCTCCCTGGCCATACTGGGACTGGCGGGCTGCGCAAAGAAAGAAACCCAGGCCGAGGCCGCTTCCCAGACGGCGCCGCCTCAGAATCCGATGGAGATCGATCTCGATCAGGATCTGCGCTCGCGGGTGAAATTGGGCGAGGCCCAATGGGCCCAGGTTGGCGCCACGCTCACAGTGGCGGCGCGCGTCGAGGTGGATGAAACCCGCGTCACCCGTGTCGGTTCGCCCGTCATGGGCCGCATTGCGTCGCTGTCGGTGCGCGAGGGAGAAAACGTGCGCGCGGGCCAGTTGCTGGCCACGCTGAACAGCGTCGGCCTCTCCGAAGCCCAGTTGAACTTCCTCAAGGGACTTTCGCAAAAGCTTGTCACCGAGCGCGCCGTCGTGCGGGCCCAGCAGTTGCTGAAGGCCGACGTCATCGGTTCAGCCGAACTCCAGCGCCGGGAGGCGGAAATGGCGCAGGCCACCGCTGAACTGGCCGCCGCGCGCGATGAGTTGGAACTGCTGGGCATGCCCGCCGAGGCGATTGAAGCCCTGGAGCGCACGCGCAACATTCATTCCGTCTCCCGCGTCGTGGCCAGCAGCAGCGGCACCGTCCTCGAGCGCCGCGTCACCATTGGCCAGGTGGTTCAGCCCGCCGACACCGTGTTCGAGATCGCCGATCTTTCGCATGTCTGGCTGGTTGCCGACGTTCCCGAACAGATCGCCGGGTCCATTGTGGTGGGAATGGCCGTCGAGGCGCAGGTGGCCGCTTTGGGCAACCAGACGTTCAGTGGCTCGCTCACCTTTGTCAGCGCCACGGTGAACCCGGAAACCCGCACGGTCCGCGCGCGCATGGAACTGGTGAATCCCACACGGCGTCTGAAGCCCGCCATGCTCGCCACCATGGTTCTGAAAAACCAGACGGAACGCCGCCAGGTGGTGCCGCTCACCGCCGTGGTGCGCGAGGGAAACGTCGAACACGTCTTCGTGAAGCTCGACGACGATACGTTCGTCCTGAGGCCGGTTGAGCTGGGTCCCGAATATGGCGCGAACCGGGTCCTGCTGGAGGGCCTGCGCGAGGGCGAACAGATTATCGCCGACGGCGCCTTCCATCTCAATAACGAGCGCCGGCGCCGCGCCGTCCGCGGTAACGACGGGGAATAGCCGATGTTGAATGCACTGGTCCGCGCCTCGCTACAGCAGCGCATCGTCATTGTCGTCCTGGCGTTCATCGCGCTCGCCTTCGGCGTCGACGCCACCCGCCGCCTTTCCGTGGACGCCTTCCCCGACGTTACAAACGTCCAGGTGCAGGTGGCCACAGAGGTCCCCGGCCGCTCGCCCGACGAGGTGGAGCGCATCGTCACCGTCCCGGTGGAAATCGGTATGACCGGCATCCCCGGACTCACCGAGATGCGCTCGCAGAACGAGCCCGGCCTCTCCATCGTCACCCTCGTGTTCACCGACGGCACGCCCGTCTACTTCGCCCGCCAGCTTGTGGCCGAGCGGATGGGCGACGTCCGTTCCCGCCTGCCCGAAGGAATCAACCCGGTACTGGGCCCCGTCTCCTCGGCGCTGAGCGAGGTCTACCAGTACACGCTGGAGCACCCCTCCGACGGCGAGCGCGAGCTCACCAAGGCCGAGCTCGTCGAACGGCGCACCGTGCAGGACTGGGTCGCGCGCCCGCTGCTGCGCTCCATCCCCGGCGTCGCCGAGATCAATTCCACGGGCGGGTACGTCAAGCAGTACCAGGTGCTGGTCGATCCCATCAAGCTGCGCTACTACGGCGTCACCATTCATGATGTGCTGGAAGCACTGGCGCACAACAACGCCAACTCGAGCGGCGGCATTCTGCCACGCGGCCCGGAACTCTTCCTGGTCCGTGGCATCGGCCTCATCCGTTCGCTTGACGACATCCGCACGGTCGTGCTCAAGGAGGTCGGTTCCACTCCCGTGTACATACGCGACGTGGCCGAAGTCACCATAGGCGAGGATGTCCGGTATGGCGCCATGATCAAGGGCGGCTATACGGAGGCGGTAGGCGGCATCGTCGCCATGATCGCCGGGGACAACGCCAAGGAAGTGGTCACCCGCATTAAGGCGCGCGTCGAGGAGATCAACTCCAAGAACATGCTGCCCGGCGGCCTCCGCGTGGTCCCCTTCTATGACCGCTCCCTGCTGGTGGACGCCGCCCTGGAGACCGTAAGCAAGGTACTTCTGGAAGGCATCGTCCTGGTTGTCATCATTCTCTTTCTGTACCTGGGCGATCTCCGTTCCAGCGTGATTGTCATCGCCACCCTGATCCTCACGCCCGCGCTCACCTTCGTCGTGATGAACCATTACGGCATGTCGGCGAACCTGATGTCGCTGGGCGGGCTGGCCATCGCCATCGGCCTCATGGTGGACGGCTCCGTCGTGGTCGTCGAAAACGTCTTCGCGCGCATGAGCCACAATCCCGCGGCCGACCGCATCAAGGTGACGCTCGAAGCCGTGCTCGAAGTGGGCACGCCCGTGGTGTTCGGCATCTGCATCATCATTCTGGTCTTCCTTCCGCTGATGACTCTGGAGGGCATGGAAGGCAAGATGTTCGCGCCACTGGCCTACACCATCGCCATCGCGCTCGCCATCTCGCTGCTGCTTTCGCTGACCTTGTCGCCGGTGCTCTCCTCCTATCTGCTCAAGGCCGGCAGCGAGGAGGACACCTTTTTCGTCCGGCTTCTCAAGCGCCCCTACATGGCCATCCTGCGCTGGTCCACCAGCAACCAGAAGAAGGTGATCGCCGCGTCACTGGCCGTGTTCGCCGCCACCATCAGCCTCTTTCCTCTATTGGGCACCTCGTTCATCCCGGAGCTTAAGGAAGGCACCATCTCCCCGAACATGGACCGCGTGCCGAACATCTCACTGGACGAGTCCATCCGCATGGAGATGGAGGCCATCAAGAAGGTGCGCAAGGTTACCGGCGTCGAGTATGTGGTCTCCCGCCTGGGCCGTGGTGAATCACCCGTCGACCCGGCGGGCTACAACGAGAGCGACCTGATGATTCAGCTGCTCCCCGCCGATCAACGGAAGGGTCTGACCCAGGACCAGATCGGCGACGAAATCCGCAAGATCGTCAGCGCGTTTCCCGGGGTCAATCCCGTCATGGCGCAGCCCATCTCCGACCGCGTGGACGAGATGGTCACCGGCGTCCGCGCCGACGTGGCCGTGAAGATCTTCGGCGACGACATCGCCTCGCTCATCGCCAAGGCCAACGAGGTGGCCAAAATTGCCAATGAAATCCGCGGCACCGGCGACATCAAGATCGACCGCATGACCGGCCAGCAGAACCTGACCATCACCATCGACCGGCAGGCCATCGCCCGCCACGGCCTGAACGCCTCGAATCTGCACGACGTCATCGAGGCCGCCGTCGGAGGCAAGGCCGCCACGGAGATCTACGAAGGCGAACGCCGCTTCCAGGCCGTCGTGCGCTTTCCCGAGCGCCTGCGCAACAGCATGCAGGACATCCGGAACATCATGGTCACCGCGCCGGACGGCGCCCAGATTACCCTCGGCAGCCTGGCGCACATCGAGATCGCGGAGGGCGCATCGCAGATCAAACGCGAAATGGCGCGCCGCCGCATCGTCATCGGCGTGAACGTGCGGGACCGCGACCTGGGCGGCTTCGTGGACGAGCTGCAGCGGAAGGTGCAGCAGTCCGTGAAGCTCCCTCCCGGCTATTACTTCGAGTGGGGCGGCCAGTTCGAGAACATGACCCGTGCGCGACGCCACCTGATGATCATCGTGCCCATCACGATTACCGCCATCTTCTTCCTGCTCTTCCTGCTGTTCAAATCGGTGCGCTTTGCGGCGCTCATCATCCTTGTGCTGCCGTTCGCCTCCATTGGAGGAATCGCCGCGCTCTACTTCAGCGGCGAGTACCTCTCCGTGCCCGCATCGGTCGGGTTCATCGCCTTGTGGGGCATCGCCGTGCTGAACGGCGTCGTGCTGGTCTCCTACATTCGCGGACTGCGCGAGTCCGGCATGGATCGCATTACGGCCATTCTGGAAGGCGGCAAGCTCCGCTTCCGCCCCGTCATGATGACGGCCACGGTGGCCGCGCTCGGCCTGGTGCCGTTCCTGTTCTCCACCGGACCCGGCTCCGAGGTGCAGCGCCCGCTAGCCATCGTCGTCATCGGCGGCCTCATCAGCTCGACGTTCCTCACGCTGGTCGTGGTCCCCGTGCTGTATCAGTACTTCGACGATCAGCCGGCCACCTTCGACGCGCCCGGCCCGGAGCTGACGCCGGAATCGGCCGCTCATTAGTACGGGTTGCCGCGGCGCGCCGCTCGTCCTGGCGCGGAGCCTGCGAGAATGAAAGCAGTGGTGCTATGAAGGGCGTCATCTGGATCAGCCTCGCCGTGGCCGCCGTCCTGCTGCTTGCGGGCAGCCGGCTGGCGGAGACGCGCAGCTACCTGGAGTTTCAGCGCCGCGCCGCCGGCGAAGCCTGGTCCGAGGTGGATATCGCGCTCGACCGGCGCGCCAGCCTGGCGCTGCGGCTGGTCGATGCCGTACGCCTGGCTTCCCGGCAGCCTCGCTCCGGCCTCTCCGAAATCACTCAGGCCAGCCTCGCTTTCGGCGAGGTCCATTCAGCGCGGGGACGCATGGAAGCCTATGCGCGGCTCGACGCGGCGCTCTCGGCCGTCCTGATCGGCATTGCGCACGACCCGGAATTTCTTCCCGTCGAGACGCTGAGACGCCTTCGCGACGAGCTTGCCAGCGCGGAAAACCTCATCGCGATCAAGCGCCGCAGGTATAATGACGCGGTTCAGAAGTATAATACGTCGATCGAGCTGTTCCCGAATAATATTGCCGCGTCGCTGTTTGGCTTTGCCCGCATCGACGCCTATTTTCAGACCGAACCGGCCGGCCGGGATCTGCCGCAACGCAAACTATAAGCGGCTTTCCCGGCGCATCACGCCGGACCACATAGCAGGAGAGAAATCATGAGCGCGGAAGTCTTTCGCAACTACATCAATGGTGAGTGGACCGATGGCGGGTATTTTGAAAACCGCAATCCGGCGGACACCGGCGAAGTGGTCGGCCAGTTCGTGAAAGCCACGGCCGGCGATGTGGCCAAGGCCGCCGATGCGGCGCAGGCCGCCCTCTCCGGCTGGTCGAACATGCCCGCACCGGCGCGCGGCGCGCTGCTGTTCAAGGTGGCCGACATCCTGGAAAAGAAGTTCGATCAACTCGGCGCCGAGATGACGCGCGAGGAAGGCAAGACGCTGCCCGAGGCAAAGGGCGAGGTTCGCCGCGCCATCAACATCTTCCGCTACTTCGGCGGGGAAGGTGCGCGCATGCCTGGCATGGTGGTTCCCAGCGAGCGCGACCGCGTGCACATGTTCGCCATACGCAAACCCATCGGCGTGGTCGGCCAGATCAATCCCTGGAATTTCCCCATCGCCATTCCGGCCTGGAAACTCGCGCCGGCGCTGATTGCCGGGAACACCGTGCTGCTGAAGCCCGCCTCGGCGGCTCCGCTCAGCTCCTGGCGCATTGTGGAAGCCTGTCACGAAGCCGGAATCCCCAAAGGCGTTGTGAACTACCTCGCCGGTTCGGGCGGCGCCATTGGCGGGGCCATCGTCAATGCGCCCCCCGTGAAGGCGATCAGCTTCACCGGTTCCTGCGGCATTGGCAACTGGATTCACGCCGAAGCATCCAAGCGCCGCCTGCGAATCCAGTTGGAGATGGGCGGCAAGAACCCCACCATCGTTCTGGCCGACGCGGACTTCGATGCCGCCGTCGAAAACGTCTGCAACGCCGCGTTCTTTTCCACCGGCCAGAAATGCACCGCCACCAGCCGCGTCATCGTCGAGGACGCCATCCACGACCGCTTCGTCGAGGCGCTCGTGGCGCGCACGAAGAAGCTGAAGGTCGGCAACGGCATGGAGCCCGGCATCGACATCGGACCGGCCATCGACCAGGGCCAGCTCGACGTGAACCTGCGCTACATCGAAATTGGGCGCAAAGAGTGCGGCGAGCCCCTGTGCGGCGGCAAACGCCTCACCGGCGGCGCCTACGACAAGGGCTACTTTGTCGAACCCACCATCTTCGCCGGCGTCACGGAAAACATGACGCTCGCCCAGGAGGAGATCTTTGGCCCCGTGCTCGCCGTCATGCGCGCCAAGGATCCCGCCAGCGCGCTACGCATCGCCAACAACATCCCCTTTGGACTTTCGGCCTCCATTCAGACTTCGAACGTCAGCCGGGTTTTTGATTTTGTCTATGGCATGGAAGCCGGCCTGCTCACCGTCAACCTGCCCAGCGCGGGTGTCGAATACCAGCTCCCCTTCGGCGGCACGAAGGATTCCAGCTTCGGCCCGAAGGAGCAAGGCCCGGCCGCGATGGACTTCTACAGCGACTGGAAAACGATCTACTTGAAGTACTAACGGAAGCCACAAGAGAACTCATGAAACTCGGACAAGTGAACTGGAGCGGCCGGGTTACCGCCGCGATCTTTGAAGAGGGCGAGGCGCGCGTAATCCCTTACTACACGCTGCAGGAGCTCATCCGGCGCTGCGAAGTGCAAGGGGGAACCCTCACGGCGCTGGCCAACCGTCTTGCTTCCAAACACCGTCAGCCGCTGGCGCCCGTGCTTCCCATTCATCCCAGCGAAGTGTGGGCGTGCGGCTGCACCTACGAAACCAGCGCCAGCTTTCGCGACGCCGAACACGGCACGCGCGAAGGCTTCTACGCCTACGTCTATCGCGAACCGCGCCCGGAGAGCTTCTTCAAAGGAACCGCCCGCGTCTGCGCCGGCCCGAATCAGCCCATCGGCATCCGCCCGGACTCCAAATTCACCGCTCCCGAACCGGAGCTGGCCGTGGTGCTCGGCGCCGGGGGTAAGATTCTCGGCTACACGCTCGCCAATGACGTGTCGGCCTGGGATATTGAAAAAGAGAACCCGCTCTATCTGCCGCAGTCCAAGGTGTACAACGCCTGCTGCGCGCTCGGTCCATGCATCGTCACGCCCGATGAACTCACCGACCCATATCGCCTCGACATGAGCTGCACCATCGAGCGCGGCGGCGAGACGATCTTCTCGGGCTCCGTGAATACGGCGAAGCTGCATCGCAAAATTGAGACCCTGGTGGAGTACGTCTTCCGGGCCAACGCCGTCCCCAGCGGCAGCGTTCTGTGCACCGGAACAGGCATCATCGTTACCGAAAAGGATGCGCTGGCCCCGGGCGACGTCGTCACCATCACGGTGCCCGAAATCGGTACGCTCTCCAACACCGCGCAACTGGTGGCCTGAGGAATCACGCCGTGCGCGGCGCGTTACCCGTTCAACTGCGTGATGATCTCCCGCGCCCGGTCGTACAACATCCCCGTGTCGCCCGAACAGCCCAGAAAGCGCATCCCGCGCTCGCGCCAGAACCGGGCCATTGGCAGCGTTCGCGTCTGCGTGCCGGGCGCAATCCCGCGTTTGTCGCAGCTCTCCTTGATCGCCTCCATCGCATCCACCACGGCCGCCGATTGAAAATCGCCCGGACAGCCCAGTGAGATCGAAAGATCCGCCGGGCCAATCATCACCGCGTCGATGCCCGGCACGCCGAGCAGTTCGTCACGCGCCTCCAGCGCCCTCTTCGTCTCAATCTGCAGCACCACCATGGTGTGCTCATTCAGATGCCCGATCATCTCCGGCATCGTCAGCGGCTCGTGATTGAAATGGAAGGCATTCAGACCGAAGCCGCGGATGCCCACCGGCGGAAACTTGCACCAGCTCACCGCGCGCTCCAGCAACTCGGGCGATTCCACGCGGGGAAAGATAATGCCCTGCGCTCCCACATCAAGGGAACGCGCCACAAGCGAGTACTGCATGTCCGCCACGCGCAGAATGGGCGTAAACCCCACAGAAGGCGCGATGCGGCACAGGTCCTGGACGGTCTCCAGATCGAAGCCGCCGTGCTCGCAATCGACAAAGGCCCAGTGAAACCCGGCCTGCGCCAGAATCTTCACGGCGTCCTGCGAGCGGAACTGGCCGAGATTGGTGCCGTACTGCACCTTGCCCTCTTTCAGGGCGCGTTTGACAAGGTTGATGGCCATGAAGCGGCCAGCGTATCAAATCACGGCGTCACGATGAGGTGGTCTGGACAGTCCAGGCAGATCTGGTGGGCCAGCCTGTCCACCAGGTCCGGACCATGCTGCGCCAGAAACGGCAGGATCGTGTAGAACCGCTCCTGCAGGTGCTGGTGCGGGTAGAGCAACCCTTCCAGGTAAGCCGCGTCGGCGTTGGCCCGCTCATCACGCCGCAGAGCTTCGCGCGCCGCCTTGGATTCGATCTTGCCCAGTTGATAAAAGATCTTCGCCCTGCTCTTTTGCAACGCCGCCTTGAGCGATGGGTCCATGGCCATCAGCTCCGCGTCCAGCCCCGCCATAGCCGCCGTCATGCCGGCGCGCGTCTGAACGAAGCTTCCGTTCAATTGCGGCGGCACAAGCCGCTGCGCAATCTTCTCGCGCAGCGCCGCGCTGCTGTCAAAGAAATCCGTCAGGCGCAGCGCATACCGTTCCATCAGCTTCGCGCCGCGCCCGCCCAAAAGCGTGAAGCCCGACCGGGGCAACACCAACGGAAACCGCCCCAGCAGCTTCCGGTAGATCACTTCGCTCTGCGCCAGGTATGCCAGTTCCGCCGGTCCGCCCACATAGGCGGCCGTCGGCAGCAGGTAGTCCTGCATCACGGGCCGAAGCAGTGCGTTCGGTGAAAGCTCCGCCGCCCGGCTCCGCAACTCCGCGGCCGTGTACTTACGGCTCGCCGCCGCATAGTGGTCTCCTTCGCGCCGCAGAGCCAGACGCTCGCCCCTCTCCAGCAGGAAGAGGAGCGAAGACTTCTCTTCCACATGCACCTGCGCGTGATATCCCGCCTCGGCCAGCGCCTTGTTCCTCGCCATCACCAATGTGGACAACTCCGGCGCAAGTCCCACGGCTTCACGCAGGAACGGCGCGGCCAGCGCGCGGACCTCCGGCTGCATCGGGTCCATCAGAATCAAGCCGGCGCGCGGCAGCAGCCTCTTCAGCAGGCTGGCGAAAGCCTCTCCCATCGAGCGTCCAGGCTGATACGACTCCTCCACGATCGCCGCCACATCCTCGCCGTATGGAAACTCGCGCAGCAACTCCCGCAAGGCCGCCACCGGATAGGCCGCCGGAACGATGCCGCCCACGGGACGTGGACGCCCGTTTGCGCCCGAGTCCACCGTCAGCTTCACCGGTTCATGCGCGGGGCCACAGGCCCACACATGATTCACTTCCTCGAAGTCATGATCCTCTGTGGCCAGCCAGAACACAGGCACCGCGGGAATACCGCTCGCGCTCAACTCCGCAGCCATGCGCGCCGCCGTGAGCGCCTTGTGGACCGTATAGCCCGGACCGCTGAACAGCCCAACCTGCTGCCCGGTCACCACAGCCACTGTGCCCGGCTGCGCCAGCAGGTGAAGGTTCGGCGAATCTCCGTTGTACTTCCGCAGCGCCGCCACCATCGAATGCCGCATCTCCGCCGGATAGCTCACCTCGCGAGCCACTTGCGCCCACTCGGCGCGGTCCTGCGGATGCCGCTGATAGAACGGGCGCACCCTGTCGAAGTGGTACAGGAAGTCTGAATAGAGCTTGCTGGTTCCAGGCAGAGAGGTATAGCGCAGGCATCCAGCTTTCATGGGGATAGTCGTAGAGTAACAGATGCTCCCGTCCCGTCCCAAGATGCGGCTCGCCCGCGGAAAATACGGCGCGCGCCGTCTGATACCTTGGGTAGGACCCCTCAGGAACCGCTATGGACGAGAATCTTTTCCGTGTTGAGTCAGACGCGGCGCTCGACGATCTGTTTCGCACCCTGGCCCGCGCCAGCGACGAGCATGACTTCGAGGCTGACCTGAACGGCGGCGCACTCACCGTCGAGTTCGAGGAGCCGCCCGCCAAGTTCGTCGTCAGTCCCAACGCCCCGGTCCGCCAGATTTGGGTGTCGGCGCTCACCACCAGCTTCAAGCTCGAGTGGGAATCCGCCCGCAACGCCTTTGTCCTCCCCGCCAGCGGACAAACGTTGCGGCAACTCATGGCCAGCGTCATCTCCAGGCAACTCGGCGAGCCCGTCGAGTTGTAAACGATGGCCGGCGTCTATCTCTCATGGCCGTTCTGTGGCCAGAAGTGTACCTATTGCAACTTCGCCAGCGGCGTGCTGCCCCGCGAGTGGGAGCCCCGCTACGAGGCCGCCCTCCTTGGTGAGTTACGCCGTTTTTCGTGGCCATGGACGCCGCAAACGGTCTACCTCGGCGGCGGCTCGCCCTCGCGCATGAGCGAATCCACGCTGGCCGCCCTACTCGGCGCCATCCCCGGCGCGCCGTGGTGCGAAGCCACGCTGGAAGCGGCTCCAGGTGAAATCACGCCCGAGCGCGCGGCCTCCTGGCACGCTCTCGGCATCACGCGCGCCAGCCTCGGCACACAGAGCTTTGTTGTATCCGAATTGCGCCGCACCGGACGCCGCCACACGCCTCAACTCGCCGCGGACGACGTGGCCACACTCCGCGCCGCCGGCATCACGAACATCAACCTCGACCTCATCTGCGGACTTCCCGGCCAGACGCGCGGCTCCTGGGAGACCTCTCTCGATTGGATCGAACGGCTCCACCCTCCGCACGTCAGCGTCTACATGCTTGAAGTGGATGAGGACTCCCGCCTCGGCCTGGAAATTCTGAACCATGGCTCACGCTACGGCGCGCACGGCGTGCCCTCCGACGACTTGCAGGTGGAACTCTACGAACGCGCCGTCGAGCGCCTGCGCGGGCTGGGCATAGAGCGCTATGAGATCTCCAACTTCGCGCGGCCCGGCTTCGAATCGCGCCACAACCTGAAGTACTGGCGGCTGGAGCCCTACGCCGGCTTTGGCGCGGACGCCCACTCCTGCAGCGGCGGCATGCGCTGGCAGAACGCCGAGCCTGTGGCGGCGTATCTCGAAGCCATGGAGGCTGGCCGCTCGCCCCGCACCGGAGAACACCCGGCCGATCCCGCCGCCGAACGCTTCTTCGTGGGCCTGCGTCTGAGCGCGGGTGTCACCGTCGGCGCCGAGGATGAGGACCGGTACGGCGAGCGCTTCCGCTCGTTGCAGAACAACGGCCTTCTCGAACGGTCAGACACCCTCGTGCGACTCACCTCGCGCGGCGTCATGCTCTCCAACGAAGTCTTTCAGGAGTTTCTTCCCTCATGAGCGAACCAAAGCGTCCCATTGACCTTCGCAGCGACACCGTCACCAAACCAACGCAAGCCATGCTGCGCGCCATGACCGAAGCAGAACTGGGCGACGATGTCTACCAGGAGGACCCCACGGTCAACCTTTTGGAGGCGCGCGCCGCGGCTCTGCTCGGCAAGGAGGCCGCGCTCTTTGTCCCCACCGGCACCATGGGCAACACCATCGCCCTGAAGCTGAACACGGAACATGGCCAGGAGGTGCTTTGTGAGACGCGCTCGCACGTGTTCAACTATGAGCTCGCCATGATGGCCTGGTTCTGCGGCTGTCTCGCCCGGCCCGTTACCGCGCCCTCCGGGATTCTCACATGGGACCTGCTGAAGCCTCACCTGAAGCCCCTCGGACCGCACGCCGCGCCCACCGGCATGATCTCGCTGGAGAACACCCACAACATGGCCGGCGGAACCGTGACACCCGTCGAGGTGACCGATGACATCTGCCGCCGCGCGCATCATCTCGGCCTGCGGGTTCACATTGACGGCGCGCGAATTTTCAATGCAGCCACCTGTTTGCACCTGCCCGCCGCACGCCTGGCCGCGCATGCCGACACCGTCATGTTCTGCCTCTCGAAGGGGCTGTGCGCTCCTGCCGGTTCACTTGTGGCAGGTTCGCGCAAGGACATGGACCGAGCCCGGCTCTATCGCAAGCGCCTCGGCGGCGGCATGCGGCAGGCAGGCATTCTAGCCGCGGCCGGTCTGCTCGCGCTGGAAGAGATGCCCAAACGCCTGACCACCGACCACGCCCACGCCCGTCTGCTCGCCGAGGGACTTGCCCGCATCGGCGGCGTCGCCATCGACCCTACCAGCGTGCAAACCAACATCGTGATCTTCGATCTCTCGGCACTGGGCCTTACCGGATCTGAGTGCAGCGAGCGGTTGCGCGAACAGGGAGTGCTCGCCAATGCCGTCGGGGAATATGCCGTGCGCATGGTGACGCACCACGGCGTCTCAGCCGCGGAGTGCGAACGGGCGCTTGCCGCGACTGCCAGCGTATTGAGCCGTTACTCCAAGGCCAGCAGATAACCGGTCAAATTCGCCAGTTCCTTTTCCGGCAGCCGGTAGGGCGGCATCGTCGAGCCCGGACTCAGCTTCTGCGGATTCACAAAATGTTCCAGCAGCCACGCGCGCGTGCGTTTGCGTCCCACGCCGTTCAGTGAAGGTCCCAGCTTCTTCCCGGCGCCGTTCACCACGTGGCACAGGTTGCAGCGGTTGTCCTGATACACCACGGCGCCTTCGGCCACCACTTTCGGCGTCTCCAGCAGCGCCTCCGCGTTGGCGGCATCCAATCTCAGCACGAACGCGGCCAGATCGTTCAACTGGCGGCTGGCCAGCGTCACGGGTGGCATGTTGGTACCGGGACGCGTCTGCTGCGGATTCCGGAAAAACTCCACCAGCTCGCCGATACTCCGCTGCCGGGGCAGTTGCAGAAGGTCAGGCCCCAGTTTGCCGCCCCGGCTACCCACCGCATGGCATGTCATGCAGTTCTGCTTGCGGAAGTGGCTCAAGCCGGCCATCTCCGATGGCTCCAGCGTCTGCCACGCCGCGGCGTCGAGATCCGCGCCGCCACCAGCCGCCGGCGCGGGCGTGGAGCGTATGGCCGCCGTCGTCAGTCCGCCCAGACCGGTGGCCACCAGCAGCAGAATCGCCACGGCCATCTTGCGGTCCGAGAGGCGCGTCACCTTTTTGCGGTCAATGAACGGCAGCAGCATGAGCAGTCCCACCGCCAGTCCGGGAATGATGTGGGTGCCCACCACCTCCATCGGCCCTTCAAACAGCTTCAGCATTTGGAAGAGCCACAGGAAATACCATTCGGGCCTCGGAATGTAGCTGATGTCGGTGGGGTCGGCCAGCTTTTCCAGTGGCGCGTGCACCGTGACCGCCAGAACCATCAGGATGCAGAACCCAACGAAGATGGCCACTGTATCCTGAAACACCTGCCCCGGGTAGAACTTCTTTTTCGGCGCCGTGTCGCCCGGTTTCGGCGTCACGCCATGCCGCCGCACCAGCACGACATGCAGGAAGGTCATGCCCAGCATGGCCGCCGGCAGCAGCATCACATGCAGCGCGTAAAAGCGCGCGAAGGTCACGACTCCGATGCCATCGGCGCTCGCCAGCAGCCGCGTCAGATAGTCGCCAATTCCCGGCGACTTCGCTGCAATCTGCGTCGCCACCACCGTACCCCAGTAGGCGCGGTTGTCCCACGGCAGCAGGTAGCCCGTCAGGCCAAAGCCCAGCGTGATCAGCAGCAGAATTACACCTGCCATCCACGTCGCTTCGCGCGGCTTCTTATAGGCGCCCCAGATGACCGCCTGCGCCATGTGCAACGCCACCACCACGATCATCATCGACGCGCCCCAATGGTGCAGGCCGCGAATGATCCGTCCGCCCGTCACCTCGGTCATGATGAACCGCAGGCTCTTATACGCCTCGCCCGGAGTGGGCGCGTAATTAAAGCTCAGCAGCAGCCCGGTCACGGCTTGCAGCAGGAAGAAGAACAGCGCCATCGAACCAAACACCTGCGGCCAGCCCGACGAAGCGGGAATCTCTTCCAGCATGAACTCCTTCACCGCCGTCTCCAGGCCCGTGCGATGGTCCAGCCAGTTCAGAATCCGTCTCACCATCTCCCGCTCCTAGCTCACCTGCCCGCCCGGCTGTACGCCACCCACGAACAGCCTGGTCCCCTCGATCTTCACCAGGTAACGGTCCAGCGCGCGCGGCGCTGGTCCGCTCAACACTTTGCCGTCGCTGCTGAACGCCGACATGTGGCAGGGACACAGAAAGTTTCCATTCTTCTCGTCCCAGTGATACGCGCAGCCCAAGTGCGTGCACACAGGCGTGAAGGCCACCAGTTCGCTTTCCGATCGCCGCAACACCCACGCCGTGGTCTTCTCCGTGATCAGCTTCCAGCCGTCCTTGCGCACTCTCTGGAACGACATCTCTTCGGGCTGCCCCACGGCGAGCGCGCCGATGTCGCCCACCTCCATCCACTCCTCCTTGCGCGTCCGGCGCGGAGGAATCAGTAGGTATAACGCGGCCGGGAATGCCAGCGCCGCGCCCATCAAGGCCCACAAGCCATAGATCCCGGCCAGGTAGAACCGGCGGCGGGAAGACTGTTCGGAGGTGTCCGGCAAAGTGTTCATGCAGGGCCCATTGTAAGGAGTCCCTGTACGCGCACCCATACGGCGACTTGTAAAAAGCGTTGCGGCCGCGCGGAATGTAACAGAAGTGAGCGCCGCGGCGCCGTTTCCATTGCCGGCGCTCAGCCGCCGGCGGTCTCCAGAAGCATCCGCCGGATGGAATCCAGCCGTCCAGCCTCCAGCTTCTTCCCATCCGAAGTGATGTAGAAGACGTCGATCGCCTTGTGCGCTTCCGTGTCGATCAACACCACCTCGATGGAGCAACCCGCCTCCGAGAAGGCGCTGGCGATGTCGTAGAGCAACCCGGGCCGGTCCTCGGCCACCACCTCCACCAGCGTCGCCGAGTGCGAGGCCTCATTGTCGAAGTTGATGCGAGGCTGAATGCGAGAGCCCTTGCTGGGAGGCGTGGGCTTGGGCCGGTTCTTCAACAGACCGCGTACCTCCACGCGTCCGGCGATCACCCGCTCCAGCGTGTGCTTCAAACGGTCCATCTCCGGCGGATTCAACTCGAGGTTCCGCGCCGGATCGGCGAACACGAAGGTATCGAGGACGGTTCCCTGCTGATTGGCGAACGCCTCGGCCTTCAAAATATTCAGTCCGAACGAGGCCAGCGCTCCGGCAATGGAGGCGAACAGGAAGTGGCGGTCCTTCGTCAGGATGCTCAGCTCATAGACGCCACCCGCGCGCCTGATCTCCAGCGCCACGCCGGCGGCCTTGCGCAACTCGTCCAACTGCGCATGGATGCGAATCTGCGCTTCCGTGTGTGTGCGCAAATAGCGCGTAGGAAAGCCCTTCAGGAAAGCCTCCTGCTCGGGCGAAGCGGGCCGCGACTCGATGCGTTCGGTCTCCAGCTCGTGCGTCAGTTGCCGGTAAGCCACCGCGTAGACACGGAACAACTGCTCCAGACGCCACGGGCTGAGCGCCGTAGGATGAACGGCCCCCGTGTCTGCGTAGGTCATCAGCGTCAGGTATTTCAGCTTCTCGATGGTTTCCATGCGATGCGCCAGATAGACCGCCGTCGCCTCGTCTTCCAGGTCCCGGCCCGTCATCGCCGCCGACAGGTCCAGGTGATGCTCCACCAGGAAGCCGGCCATCTCCAACGCTTCTTCCGGCGCCCCCAAACGCCTCAGCGCCACCTCGGCGATACGGCGCGAGGCGGCCGCGTGTCCTTCGCCTCCGTTCTCGCCCGCCTTGGCCACGTCGTGGAACAGCAGCGCGCAGTTCAACAGGGCGGGGTCGGGCAACTCGGCCAGCAGCACGGCGAACCGTTTGCGTGCCGGGTCCTCGGTTTCGCGCAATTCTTCCAAGTTCTGAATCGCGATCAGCGTATGCTCGTCCACCGTGTAGCGGTGGTTGAAGTCGCGGATCACTTCGCATTCAATGCTGGTCCACTCCGGAAACAACATGCCCAGCACGCCGGTTTCATGCATGGCGCGCAACGCGAAACCGGCATGAGGCAGCCCGGCCAGATCATGCCACAGCGGCCAAAGTCCCTCGGGGGAAGCGAAGTACTCTCGCAGCACAGCCTCATACTGTCGCAGCCGGTTCTCCGTTTCGCGATGCAGAGCAATGCCATGCCGGCCCACGAACAGAAAAAGGCGCATCACCATGGCCGGGTCTTTTTCAATCGCGTGAGGGTACCGCAGCAGCACGCGGTCGCGTGACACAGTGAATTCGGCGTTGGACAGCCGCGCGCGCCAGTCGCGGAATCCGGCCAGCAGAGAACTCGATTCGCCTTCGCTCGCCTCCAGCGTGCGCAGCGTTTCACGCCAGATGGCCCGGGCGTTGCGGAAATACTCCCGCATCCACGCACTGGCGTTGCTGGCCGGGCTGAACGCAGCGGCGGCCAGTTCCTCCTGAGCGTCAAAGCCAAGCAGGTTGTTGTCGCGGTTTGAACGGTAATGCAGGAAACACCGCGCCGTGTGCAGAAATTTGCGCGATTCGCGAAGTTGTCCGGCCGTCAGCGGCGCACCGGCGCCGTCCGGACGCAGCTTACCCATCCATTCCAGTACGTTCCAGTCGCGCAACCCGCCCGGCGACTCTTTGATATTCGGTTCCAGGTGATAGATGGTTCCCTGAAACTTGGCATGGCGCGCGCGGGTCATCCGGCACAAACGCCGCACCAGTCCCGCCCGGTTGGCCGCCAGAAATTTCGGCATTCGCGCCGACGCCTGCCCGAACAGCTCCTCATCACCGGCAAGGAAACGCATGTCGAGCAGGCTGATGTTCAGCTCCAGGTTCGATTCATGCACCTCCAGACAGTCGCGCAGGCTACGCAGGGAGTGGCTCGGCCGCAGGCCCTCATCCCAAATCGATTGAAGAAAGCGCGAAAGAGCGGCGCGCTCGCCCTCGCCGGGCGGATTCGCCTCCAGCAGCAGGACGTCTATATCGGAATGCGGAAACAACTCCTTCCGCCCATACCCGCCCACGGCCAGCACCGCGACGCCGCGCGGATACACCGGCAGCAAAGCCTTCTCATACGCGTCCCGCACAACCGAATCAACATGGGCCGTGCGCCCGGCGAGGGCGAGCGCGCTGTCGCCCGTTTCGAGAAACGAGCGCATGGCCGGACTGGTTTCCGGCACAGACGCCTCGGGTTGCCTAGAGTGTTGCGTCTCCACGATCTTCATTCCGAATGCGGATTGCGTCCAGTACGTCATAGACAAAAATCTTGCCGTCCCCGATCTTGCCCGTGCGCGCGGCGCCCACCACGGCCTTCACCACCTCGTCCAGCCGCCCATCCGGAATCACCATTTCGATCTTCGTCTTGGGCAGCAGATCGACCATGTATTCCTGCCCGCGGTAGACCTCTTTGTGACCCTTCTGGCGGCCATGCCCGCGCACCTCGGTTACGGTCATCCCATCCACGCCGATGGCCTTCAGCGCCTCTTTGACCTCTTCGAGCTTGAACGGTTGAATAATGGCTTCGATTTTCTTCATGACGCATTTCCTTTCCGTCGACCCGCCGCGGCTGCACGCCCTATTCCCTGCGCGCCACCGGCGCTCTGAACGGCAGATCCGTTCTTCGGATCATCGTATCGAAACTTCCCCCGGCCAGCCGGCGCCGGTGCACTACCCGGGAAGTTTTCCCATCATGACGGCAATTCCTCTCCGCGCCAAACTCAACCTTTCTATGCGAGCGATCAAAATTCTCTATCGGGCGGCGGTGAATCCAGTCGCACGGCCGCAAGCCTGTGACGGCTCACGAGGACGCCGTTTTCGCGGCCCGGCCCTGATAAAACCGATCAAAAAGTTTGATTGGACGCTCCCAACGGCTGAACTTACTCTTGCCCTAGCAGGGGAAACACCACCTGACTCTTGATCTCTTTGGAGACGGAACGCACCATGACAGCGAACAAATTGCGCCCGGCCATTCTAAGTTGCTTGCTTCTGGCGGCAACGGCCAGCGCCCAGACGACGTCTGACCAGGCTCCGCCCGCCGCCAGTCCGCCGCCATGGTCTCTTGGCGGCATAGAATTTTCCGGATATCTGGACGCCTATGCCAACATGAATTTCAACAACCCCAAGTCCGGGTTCAACGCGAGTTACCGCTCGTTCGACAGCAAAGCGAACAGCTTCGACCTGAACTTCGCCACCCTGACGATGAAGCATGACCCGGACCCTGTCGGCTTCCGCATGGACATAGGCTTTGGCCGCGGCTACGAAATCTTCCATCTGTTCGAACCGCTTGGCCAGGACCAGCGGAACATCATGCGGAACATTCTGCAGGCCTATGTCAGCGTGAAGCCGGAAAAAGCGGGCGGCTTCCAGCTCGACTTCGGCAAGTTCGTCACCAGCGCCGGCGCCGAGCCCACCGAAACTTATCTGAACTGGAATTACTCGCGCTCGCTCATCTACTCCCTCGGGCCGTTCTATCACTTCGGCGCCCGCATTTCGAAACCCGTGACGCCGTTCTGGACCACAGGCGTTTCCATAACCAACGGTTGGAACAACGTGGAGGACAACAATACCGGCAAGACCATCGGGTTCACCAACGCCTTCACAAGCAAGAAGGCGGCCTACATCGTGACCTACTATGGCGGCCCCGAAAAGACCGGCACCAACGAAGGCGCCCGCCACTTCATCGACCAGGTGCTCACGTTGACGCCCAACGACAAGACGAGCGTCTACATCAACCACAACTACGGCCGCGAGCGCGCGCTGGATGGCTCGGCGGGCATCATCCACGCCATCGCCGGCGCGGCGCGCTACCAGGTGAACGGCTGGTTCGCTCTCAGCCCGCGCATTGAATACTTCAACGACCGCGGCATCTGGACCACCGGCACGGTGCAGAAGATCAAAGAGTTCACCATGACGGCCGAGTTCAAGCACAAAAAGGGCCTGATGACCAAGCTGGAATACCGGCGCGACTGGTCGAACGTGCCTTTCTACCAGGACAGCGCGGGCGGCCTGAAGAAGAGCGAGGACACTCTGGTGTTCGGCATCATCGCCTACTTCGGCCCGCGGTAGGCGGACGGACGGCTACTGTTTGAAGAACCAGAGCCAGAAGTACTGCTGATTGGCGCCATGGCGGTGGCGCGGCTCGAACCCGGTCTTTTGGGCCAGCTCCACCGCCTGCTCGTCCGAGAACGTCACGCCGATCCAGGTATCGCCGGGCGTGGACTCGTACACGATGCCGTCCTGCTCGACATACCCCTGCACCTGAAACTTGAACAGGGCGCCGGGGCGCAGCAGCCGCGACACCTCCCGGACGTAGGTTTCAATCACCTCCCGGCTGGGGATGTGTTGAAAGACAATGGTGGAGAAGGCGAAGTCGGCCGAGCCATCGGCCACATGCGGGTTCAAGACGCTGAGGTCCACGCCATTGTTCTGATAGGCGTGGGCATTGGGGCGGCCGGCCAAAAAGGAACGGGCGCGGGCGATCATTTCACCGCTGATGTCCACGGCGTGGACTTCACCGAACACGCCGGCCAGCGCGCGCGTGACGCGTCCGGCGCCGCAGCCGATCTCGATCACGCGCATCTGCTTGGGGTCTTTGCCCTGGCAGATATTGCCCATGTCGGTGAGGATCTCTTCGGCGACGGTCTGCTCACCCGAGGCGATGAACTGCTCGTCGGTCCACTGCTCGCGTTCGGTGTTGACGTAGTGGCGCGCGTTCTCGCGGGCGCGCTCGTCCCAGTCGCGGCGCATTTTTTCCAATTGCTCGTCGGGCGTAAGTGGCGGGGTCATTCCTTTCTTCTATGGTCGCAAGGAAAGCCCCGGTTCTGCACGGCCTGGCCGTGAAGGGGCATGTTATAGTGAAGAGGAACCCGTGTGGGCGGCTAGCTCAGTTGGGAGAGCACCACGTTCGCAACGTGGGGGTCGTGGGTTCGAATCCCATGCCGTCCACCAACACGAGTTCGCCCCTTCCCGTCCGGCAGTAGAACCCTCAAGACCGCATCCGTGTGAATAAGTATAGCCCTGCGAGCGAGAAGATCGCGTCCGGCGACCACGCGGCCACCGCGGCGGGCAGCTCCGCCAGGTTGCCGATCTCCTCGAACATGCGTGAGCTGGCCCAGTATGCGATGGCGATCGTGAAACTGACGCCCACGCCGGCCAGAGCGCCGCGATTCCCCGTGAGGAAGGCAAAGGGCACCGAAATCAACGCCATGATGAGCACGAACAGGGGCACGGAAAATTTCTTGTGGTACTGCACCTTCAACCGCACGGTGTCGAAGCCTGCCTGCTGTAGTTCGCGGATATAGCGGCCGAGGTCGATGAAGTTGAGCTGTTTCTCCTGCTTCACCTCCTTGAGGAACCAGGAGGGCGCCTCGGTGATCTCATTGAACAGGCTTGCGGTGTAGGTCCGGTACTCGCTGACGCGCACGCCATCGAAATCGCGCACCCAGCCGTTCTGGAAGATCCACCCTTTCACGCGCGGCTCCCAGGAGGCGGACTCGGCCGAAATGTGGCGGCGGAGGCGGAAGGTGTGGGGGTCGATCTCGTAGACGTTCACGCCGGCCATGACGAGCGCGTTCGAGTCAAAGTACCGGTAATAAAAAATGCGCGAGCCCTCGCCGTAGATCCATTTCCGGTCGGGCCGCAGATAGGTTTGCACGGGACGTCCCTTGATCTCGTTCAGGATGCCGTCCTGAATCCGGTTGGCCTCCGGGATGTAGTAGTGATCGAAGGCGAACAGTCCGCCGCTCATCACGGTGGCGGCCAGCAGGATGGGTACGGAGAGCCGGTAGAGGCTGACGCCGCAGGCCTTCATGGCCACCACCTCATTGTTCTTGGCGAGGATGCCGAAGGTGACCAGCACGGCGGCCAGAACGCTCATGGGTGCGGAATCGTAGATGAGCTTGGGCGTGAGAAACAGGTGATAGGTGGCCACCTTCTGCCAGGGAATGCCGCGCGAGAAGATGTCGCCCAGCAGCTCAAAGAAGATGAAGACGTGGGCCATCAGCACGAAGCTAGCCAGCAGCATGGCGAAGTAGAAGAGGAACTCGCCGAGCACGTAGGTATCGACGACGCCGGGCAGCAGAGGGATGCGCAGGCGGCGGAGCGAGGCGGCGCGGCGGGTGCTTTGGGGGAAGCGGTCGCGAATGGCGGACCACAGGTCGCTGGCGCGGCGCGAGAGGTGGGCGAGGAGGTCGCGGTCGCCGGGACGTTCGAGGCCGAAGAGCATGAGCCCGCCGGCGAGCGCATAGATGACGTTGGGCAGCCAGACGGCGAGTTCCACGGGCGCCTTGTCCTGCTGCGCCATCTTGATGAGGCTGATCTGCATCATCCAATACAGGAACACGAGGGCGACGGTGATGACCATGGCGCCGGACTTGCCGCCCTTGCGCGTGGAGACTCCGATCGGGATGCCGATGAGCGCCAGGAGCAGGCAGGCGATGGGAAAAGAAAAGCGCTGATGGAGTTCGACGCGGGCGTCGCGGTTACGGGCGCGGTCCGTTTCCGCGCGCACGGCCTTCCACAGGGGCAGCGTGTCCATGGCGACCCAGGCCTTGGCGCTCTGTTCCTCGCGCGGTTTGGCCTGGAGCAACTGATCGCCGTGAGGCGAATAGGTGTTGTAGTAGGCGCCCTGGTCGGCGCCCACCTGATGAGAGCTGGCGCCCGTCATGGACAGTTGAATCGAGTTGCGGACGGGATCGGGAACGGCGATGGCCTCGGTGGCGACGGTGATGGCCGGAGAGTCGGCGTAATTGCCTCCGCCGGCGCGCTCCCCGGGCGGGGTAAGGTCGGCGATAAAGACATTGCGCCACTTGGCGACCGTGCCGGGCAGCGCGATGACATCGCCCACGTAGAGGACTGTATTCGAACTGGTGAACTGTTCGGCGAAGACGCGGGGCTGAATTTCCGCCGACAGTTGTTTGGCGATGAGCGTATTGAAGACGCGGACGGTTTCGCGGATGGAAAGCGGCGTCAGCCACAGCGACGACGCGCCGGCGAGCAGCATCATCAGGGCGGCGAACATGAGGATGGGCCGCGCCACGGTGCGGCTGGGCACGCCGGCCGCGCGCATGGCCGTGATTTCGCCATCGGAGGACATCCGGCCCAGCCCCACCAGAACGCCCACCAGCGTGCCGATGGGCAGCGCGAAGCTGAGCACGGGCGGCAGGACGAGCGCGAACAGATAGCCGGCCATCTTGGGCGTGGCCGAACCGCGGAGCAGGATTTCAAAGTATTTGCCGCTGTTCAGCTTCTGCAGGAATATGACAAAGGCGAACAGCACCGTGCCGAGAATGGCGGCCGAGGCCACCTCGCGAAAAACGGTCCGCGTCAACAGGCGCATAGGCGAACGTCAACCCCCGATGGGGGGCGGAGGAACGAGAGGCAGTTTGGGCCAATCGTCGGTGCGTTTCTCCAACTCCAGATCCTCGAACAGGACGCTGGGCGAACAGATGGTGTGTGTGGTGACGTAGCCGGTGGGCGACAGCGAGGCGAGCGAACTGCCCTGGCCGATATAGTCGAACACGGATTCGTCATCGGCGGCGGCGAAGATATCGCGCAGCGAGCGCGAGTTCACTCCGCGGAAACGAAGGCCGCGCACGAGCTCTTCCCGGCCATCGGGATAGACGCGGTAGACCAGGGTGGGCAGGCTCACCATGCCGCCGCCGCGCTGGCCGCTGGCTTGCGCGAGGGTGCGCATCTCCTGAAGCGAGGCGGCCACGGGCAGATCCAGCTTGCGGATGAGGAGGCCATAGGGCTTGCCGCGCTGCTGAACCATCCCGATCAGTTTTTGTTTCAGCCCGGCGAGCGTCGTTGTTTCGTTGGCCTTCACAAACAGGTTGCTGAAGGAAGCCACGGCGCCGCCAAAGGGGCCCGGCAGGCGGGCGCGGCCGTTGGAGCCCTCGAACCCGCGAATGGGCGTGCGGCTGAGCAGGAAGGCCTTGAGCGAACCCTTCTCCACCACCTTGAGCGGTATGGGCTTGATGCCCTCCACATCCACAGGATAGGAGCCAAACAGGGGACGGCCCTTGTAGACCGTCTGCGTGGGGTCGTCCACGGCATCCATCCATTCGGGCAGGATGCGGGAGCCCATGCGGCCCTCCAATTCGCTTGCCGTCATGGGAACCGGGCGTCCGGGCTCGGAGACGGGCTTACGCATGGGCGCCAGTTGCGCACCGAGCAGTTGCGCGAACAGTTGCGGCGAGGCGGCGCCTTCCACCAGCACGGGGCCTGAGTAGTCCTCCCCGGCGGGGGCCTTGAGCAGGGCCGCAATGTTCGAGGCAACCTCTTCGGCGCCCTTCCGCATGACCTCTTCCGGGGGCAGATCGTCGAGATGGCGGCCGGCAAACACGGCGGCGTCGTGAAGGGGCATGCCGTCGGCGGCCTGGGCATCGGCGCGCAGGCGCAGGCTGAACAGGTTGTCGGCCATCCGGATGGCCGCGCCGCCGGTGTTCACCAGGTAGGCGGTGGAATAGCCGGCGGAGAATTCGACGGCCGAGTTCAACACCTGCGGGAAGCTGTCGAAAACTGTCGAAATGCGCCGCGTGCGCTCCTTCCAGGCGGCCTCGTCGAGTTGGATGGTTTGGCGAGGCTCCAGATAGCGCACCGGTTCGGCGGGGGCGAAGTCGTTCAGTTTTTCCTGCTGCGTAACGTTCTGCAGAGCGGCGCGCTTGCGGGCGATGGCCTGCAGGGCGCCTTTGTAGGCGCGGTCGGCGGCGAGCCAGAATTCACGGCGCAGGACGAGGGGGCCGGCTTCGAGAGGGATGCGCCCTCCGCCCATGCGTCCACCGAAGAGCTGGCTGAAAATGTAGTTCGTGTTGTCGAACTCCGGCGAACCGGCGCGAATTTGCACGCGCGGAATGCGGGCGCGGCCGGAATCGGCGCTGATGAGCGCGCCCAGAACGCAACTGACCGAGTACGAGTAGGTGTCGTCGAGGGCGAACTCGGCAAAGTAGGGTGAAGGAAGGTTGGAGAGTTTAAGTGACTTGGTGCGTTCCAGTTCCTGCTGGAGAGCGGTGAGAATCTCATCCTCGCCGGCCGCCTGTTCCTGAGCGGAGAGAGAGCGGGCGGCGGCGAGCAGGGCGGCGAACTGGCGGCGTGAGAGATCCATTAGTTGGCGCCTCCCCCGGTGGGCGCCGGAAGCAGAGGCGGCTGGTCGCGCGACTGGTCCTTTTTCTGAATCTCGATTTCGCCGATGAGAAGGGCGGGCGAGATGGCGCTGACGGGAACCGAGCCGGATTCCGCTCCGCAATAGCCGTTAAAGATGCCGGGCTTGTCCGCGGCGGCGAGAATCTTGGCGAAACTGGCCAGGGGCGTGCCTACCAGGTCGGCGCCGCGCACCAGTTCCTCGCGGCCATCGGCATAGACCTTGTACACGACCAGAGGGATGACCTTGAATGCTTGAAAGCCCTGGCGTCCGGTGGTGGTAAAGCCGCCGGTGATGTCTTGAAAGTAGTACCCGTAGGGCTTGTTCTGGCGCTTGATCTGATCGATCAACATCTCACGCAGACGCTTTTCGGTGACAGTTTGCGCTGCCTGCACAATGAGGTTGGACTGGCGGGAGACCGCCTCGGCGCCGGCCTGTTTGCGGCCATGTCCGTTGGAATGAGGGAACCCGGCGATGGGCGAGCGCGACATGAGGAAGGTTTTCAGGATGCCTTGCTCGACCACGGCCACGCGGCGCGCCCGCACGCCCTCATCGTCGAAATCGTACCAGCCATGGAGATCCTCACCGGAAAGCTCGTGCAGCGTCGGGTCGAAGACGACGGAGAGGAACGGCGGCAGCACGTTTTCGCCGATGCGTTTGGTGAAGGTCTGGCCGTCGGACTCGTCCTTCTGGCGGTGCCCTTCGATGCGATGGCCGAAGATTTCGTGGAAGAAGACTCCAGCGGCGCGTCCGCTGAGAATGGCGGGGCCGACGTAGGGTTCGACGAGCGGAGCGTCGAGCAGGCGCGTGAGGTCGCGCGCGACACGGTCGATGGCGTCCTCGATGTCCTTGTCGTTGGGAAGCTTTTTCGGGTCGGCGGCGGAGAAGCTGTCCGAGGTGCTGAGATCCATTCCGTCGGCGGCCTTTGCCTGCGCGACGATCATAATGCGGGCAAACGGGCGACCATGCTGGAGACGCGTTCCTTCGCTCGAAACAAAGTACTTCGTTTCGCGCATGGCCGTGACCGTGACTTGCGAGCTGAGCACCTTCGGATATTTCGAGAAGCGCGCGGAGAGTTTGCGCAGCCGGCCGGCCCACTCCTGCTGATTAAAGGCGATGGCGGCGGTGGGGATGGTGGCGGTCTCGGGTTGCTCGACGGAAAAGTCGTCGGCGGCGGTCTCCTTGTCGGCGACCTTCACTTCGCGGTTCGTATTGATATTGGTGAGCCGCTGCGCGGCCAGGCGGTAGACGCGGTCGGTTTCAGCCCATAGCCGGCGCTGGATGGCTGCGGCGGAGTCGTCCAGGGCGACGGGCACGCCGGAGGCGAAATCGGGCATGTCGCCGCGGATCTGATGATAGTTGTCGAGTTTTGCCGAACCCAGCCGGATGGAGACGTCGAGCGAGCGCTGGTGGCGCGTGTGATTCGACGTGATGGCGCCCAGGACGGCGCTTACGGAGGAGTTCTCCTGCTCGACCACGGAATAGGAGAGGAAATAAGGCTTGGGCTCGGCTTTGTCCTGTAGTGTAGTGAAGTTCCGGTTCAACTCCGCGGTCAGAATCTGGAGCAGCCCGGCGGGTCCGGCAGCGGAGAGGAAAGCGGGAAAAACGAGTGCAAAAGCGAGGATTTGCCGCACAAGCCTCAGGGTATCATGCGGGCTCCGGCGGAATCGCGGCTTACAGCAAGGCCCTGGAAGCGGGCCTCGTTCCGGCGCATGCGGACGAGGCAGTGAGTCCGGCCGGCACGAAGCCTTCGTTACCGATGTTGAGATCGCAGGGCTTGGCGTCGAGTTGTTTGTTGTCGAGCGCGGTTTGGCACACGCCACTGACGAGTGCGCGTGCGGTGAACTGGCTCAGGAAGGGGCCAGCAGCGCGCGGGCGTGGCGGACGCGGGCGGCGGCCTCACCGGCTGTGGCGGCCAGGGCGGTGAGGTGGCCCATCTTGCGGCCGCTGCGGGCGGCGGCCTTCCCGTACAGATGCAGCTTGACGTCGGGCAGCGCGAGCGCGGCAGCCCAGTTGGGTTCGCCCTGAGCCCACAGGTCGCCGAGCAGGTTGGCCATGGCGGCGGGACGGAGCAGACTGGTGCAACCGAGAGGCAGGCCGCAGATGGCGCGAAGCTGCTGTTCAAACTGCGACGTGACGCAGGCATCCACCGTGAAGTGGCCGGAATTGTGGGGACGCGGCGCGAGTTCGTTGATCAGCACGCGGCCGGAATTTTCCAGGAAGAATTCGACGCAGAGAACCCCCTCGACCTGGAGAGCTTCCAGCACGCCGCGGGTGATCTCGATGGCTTCCCGGGCCGCTTCGGCTGGAATGGAGGCAGGCGCCGTGGTGATGTCGAGAATGTGGCGGTCGTGCTCGTTTTCGACGGCGCCGTAGTGCGCGAAGCCGCCGTCAAGCCCGCGGGCGGCGACGACGGAAAACTCGCAGTCAAAATCGACGAAGGCTTCGAGCACGCATTCGCCGCCACCGGCGCGGGCGTAGGCCGTGGCCAGATCGGTGTTCTCGTCCAGAAGCGCCTGGCCTTTGCCGTCGTAGCCGAAGCCGGCCGATTTCAGCACGGCGGGCAGGCCGATTTCGGCAATCGCGCGCGGAAGGGCATCCAACGAGTTCACCACTTCGAATGGCGTGACGGGGAAGCCCTGGTCACGAAGGAAGGTCTTTTCGCGGAGACGGTGCTGCGTGATGTGGAGGATCCCGCCCGATGGGCGGACGGGCGCGAATTCGGCGGCGGCAGCCGTGGCGGCCGAAGAGACGTTCTCAAATTCAAAGGTAACCACGCTGACCGACTGGGCGAAGCGGCGGACGGCATCGAGATCGTCGTAGCTGGCCTGCACCTCCAGATCGGCCACCTGCCCGGTGGGCGTGTCGTCGTCGGGGGAGAAGGTATGAACGCGGTAGCCCAGGCGGCGGGCGGCGATGGCGAACATGCGGCCCAACTGTCCGCTGCCGAGCACTCCGAGAGTGGCGCCGGGAAGGATGGGGTTCACGAGAGCGAATCCTCGAGGACGCGCTGTGTTTGAGCCTGGCGGAAGGCTTCGAGCTTTTCGGCGTACTCGGGCCGGCCGTTGGCGAGGATGGAGACGGCGAGCAGGGCGGCGTTGATGGCTCCGGCCTTGCCGATGGCGAGCGTGGCCACGGGAATGCCGCCCGGCATCTGGACGATGGAGAGCAGGGAATCGACGCCGCGCAGGACGGCGCTTTCGATGGGCACGCCGAGAACGGGCAGCGTGGTGTGCGCGGCGGTCATGCCGGGAAGGTGCGCAGCCCCGCCGGCGGCGGCGATGATCACCTCGACCCCCCGCCCGCGCGCGCCCTTGGCGAACGCGGCCATGAGATCCGGCGTGCGGTGGGCGCTGACGATGCGGCATTCGTGCGGCACGCCAAATTGCGCGAGTGTTTCCACGCAATGCTCCATGGTGGCCCAGTCGGAGCGGCTGCCCATGATGACGGCGACAAGCGGGGGAAGGGCCTGCGTCTCGGAAGGCATGTGTAAGTGCCTATGATACGATGCACGAACCGTGCAGCGCCCTACGCGGATTCGCCATCTCGTTCTCTGGCTGACAGTGGCGGCCTACATGATCACCTACATGGACCGCGTGGTGATCAGCGCCGCCGTGCCTTCGATCCAAAAGGAACTGGGGCTGTCCATCGTGGCGATGGGCTGGATTCTCAGTTCGTTCCGCTGGGGCTATGCGCTGTTCCAGATTCCGGGCGGCTGGCTGGGGGACCGGTTCGGGGCCAGGCGCGCGCTGACGGGCATTGTCATCTGGTGGAGCGGCTTCACGGCGCTGACGGCGGCGAGTTTCAGCGCGGCCTCCATGGCCATCGTGCGGTTCCTGTTCGGCATGGGCGAGGCGGGCGCGTTCCCCATCGCCACGCGCAGCCTGTCGCGGTGGATGCTGCCCACCGAGCGCGGCTACGCGCAAGGCATCACGCACGCGGGCTCGCGGCTGGGCGCGGCGTTCACGCCTCCGATCGTGGTTTGGTTGATCGCCTCGTACGGATGGCGCACCCCCTTCCTCGTCTTCGGCGCGGTGGGACTGGTTTGGGCGGCCGTATGGTTCTGGTATTACCGCGATACCCCTGAAGAGCACGGCTCGTTGAACGATGCCGAGCGCGCCCTCATCCGCGAGCAGTTGGGAGGGGCCGCCAAGCGCGCGTCAAAAGAGGCGCCGTGGAAAGCGATCTTCGCGGCGCGGCAGGTGTGGGTGCTTTCGGCGATGTACTTCTGCTACGGCTACAGCCTGGCCGTCTACCTGGACTGGTTTCCGAAATATCTGATCGCGCACCGCGGGTTCGATCTGAAGCAGATGGGCATCTACGCGAGCCTGCCGTTGCTCGCCGGCGTGGTGGGGGATTTTTTGGGCGGCTGGCTGTCGGACCGCTGGGCCCATTCCTCGGGCAATTTGCGGCGGGCGCGGCGCGGCGTGGGAACCTTCGGCTTCGCGCTGGCTTCCCTCTGCATTCTTCCGGCGACCTTGACGGCGGATGCGCAGTGGAGCGTTGTGTTCACCTGCCTGGCGTTTTTCGGACTGGAACTGACGGTGGGCGTCAGTTGGGCGATTCCGTTGGATATTGGCGGTGACTTCGCCGGCTCGGTGGCCGCCGTAATGAATACAATGGGCAACGTCGGCGGGGCGATCTCGGCGGCGGTGGTTGGCTACCTGGTGCAGGGCTACGGCTGGAACGTGCCGTTCCTGGTGTCGGCCGCGCTGTGCGTGACAGGGTCGCTGCTGTTTGCCAGAATAGATGCATCACGGAAACTATTCACCTAATCCAATCTCGTCAGGAGTGAATCATGCGAATCGATCCCAACAAATGCGTGGCCTGCGGCAACTGCACGTATGTGTGCCCGATGGGGGCGATTTACGTGGATCCGGTGACGAACCGTTCGACAATTGACCGCGATGAGTGCGTGGAGTGCTACTCCTGTTACAACGGCCTGAGCCAGGAACATCTGAATCCGACGCTGGTGCGAACGCTGCGGGGAGTTCTGAAAATGTTCCGCATCCGGTTTGATCCGGAACCGGACGTGTGCCCCACGGCGGCGTTTCAACCGGAGGATCTGACGTGGCCGCGCGTGGTGCGGCGCGCCTTTTCCGACCCGCGCGTGCCGCACGAGTCCACCGGAGTGGAGGGCCGCGGCACCGAAGAGGTGAAGACAAACGACGTCAGCGGGCGCGTCAAGGTGGGCGAGGTTGGATTCACCATCGAGTTCGGGCGGCCGGGCGTGGGCGTGCGCTTCCGGGACATCAACAAGATGACGGTGGCGCTGGCGGGCGCGGGCGTCGAGTTCGAAAAGAAGAACCCGATCACGACGCTGCTGAAGGACAAGGCGACGGGCGAGATTCGCGACGACATTCTGAATGAGAAGATCATGTCGGCGATTGTCGAGATCAAGGTGGCCATCGACCGTTGCGAAGAGGTGATCCGCCTGGTGTGGCGCGTGGAGAAGGAGGTGGACACGGTGGTGGTTCTGGGCGTGGGCGTACGCTGCGACGCCAACGGCGAAGACGCCATTGTGCTGCCCGTATTGAAGAAGCTCGGCTACGATCCGCAGCGGGCCAAAACGAATATCGGACTGGGCCGTATTACGAATCCGGATGCCGTGGAAGCGCAGCCCGAGACGCTGAACGCACGCTAGGAAGGAGCCGGGAATGACGAACACACTACACCGCCAGGGCGATGCCGAAAGCTTCCGGGACGACATCATCGTGTTTGCGATGTGCGCCAGGGGCAAGAATGACCAGGACGCGCTGCCGAAGCTGCGCAAGTTTCTCGAAATGGCCGTGCCGTTCGGACCGATCAACCTGGGGGATGCCCGCCATGGGGGGGCCATCCGGCCATGCAAGAATATGAACCCGACGGCGCACTGGAACCGCGACCGGACGCCCCATCTGGATGAGGTGGTGGCCGGACTGGATGCTGTGACGACAGTGGCCGCCGTGTTCGACAACATGGAGAAGGCCAAGCAGTTCGTGAAAGCGGTGCGGGAAGCGGACCTGGGCATGTCGATCAACATCTCCAGTTCAATGGAAAACGCCGAGGGCTGCTGCGAAGCGGCCGGCATCAAGCGCCACAGCGTGGGCTACTCGCTGGGTTTCGAGGGTAAGACCGGGAAACTGCCCAATACGCAGGTTCTGGAGTTGATGACCATGTGCGGCCACGGGATGGTGGCCGGGTCGCTCGCCAAGAAGATGATTGATTGGGTAAAAGAGGGGCGGAGAACTCCGGAAGAAGCCGCGAGTTATATGACCCGATTTTGCTCCTGTGGGGTATTCAACCCGAGCCGCGCCCAGCGAATTCTGGAAGAGGCCCGGCACAAGACGCGGTAGGGTGGACGGGCGAGCGGCGTCCACAGCATTTCCACAGAAAATTCACAAAGCGACAATGTAAGTCATTCATTTTTCTAAGCAAAAAATCTGTGCATGGCGTTGGCGAATCTTCCTGTGGACGATTGGTGCAGGTGAATAGCCGTGTCACACTGGGTGTGTTCACTCCTACATGATCATGCCTAAATTCGTTCCTGTTGACGCGGAGTGCCTACAGCGTTCTCATCAAATTGACGATTATTGTCTTGGGAATTTAGACCCCTCCGCGGTTGAGCGGTTAGAGGCGCATTACCTGTTCTGCCCGTCGTGCGCGGAGCAAGTGGCTACAACACAAGAGTTTTTGTGGGCGTTTCGGTCCGTATCCGCCCGCACGGAGTCCTCGCGCTAGGACTCTCAGTTTTATTTATCATTCGCATGATATTTTTCTGTAAGGCTCCCCACTATTCCTCTGACGCCGTCTGAGATACGCGATCCGCTTGATGGGCGCTTGAGGGAAAACAAGCAGTACCGCCGGCAAGCAGATCTCCACGGAACCCTGTGCGGGTTCTGTCAGTTCCGACTGAGCGGTGGATGGAGGAGCACGAGCAATGCCGGACCAAGGACGAGAGTTCCCCGCCCTCGCGGCCCCGACCGTGACGGGCGAGGAGAGCGCGGTTGCCGGTGAGACACACGGTATCGAAGCCGAACGGTTGCGGTGGGAGGGCCTGGCCCGGAGGATCGCCGCTGGCGATGCGGCCGCATGCGACGAGTTTCGCGACTGGTATGCCGCGGGCGTGCGGGTGCTGCTGAGACGCAGCGTGGGGCCGGTTGGGCTCGAGTCGCTGGTGGATGAGACTCTTTCCGGCGCGGTGGCGGGAATAGAGCAGGGAGCGATTGGAAGTCCAACGGATTTTGTCCGTTTTGTCCGGAGTGTAGCGGAGCGGCAACGGGCGGGCGCGGAGGGACGGTTGGATCCGAACCGGCAGACGCCTGCGCTGACGAGCATGGATCGCCTGCGGTTGCGCGAATCGACCAAGGCGATCGAGGCGGCGCTGGCAACCTTCACCGAAAGCGAACGCGAGATTCTGGTGGGGTATTATTCGCGCGGTATGACACGGCAGGACCTGGAGCGAAGCTTCCGCGTGACCGGCGAGGAGATCGACGCCTTGCGGACACGGTTGCAGGAGATGATCCGGCCGAGGCGCGAAAGGAAGCAGCCGGCGCGGGAGCGGCGTCTTCCGTTGCAACGGCGGACGGCGGCGGCCAGCTAGCCGGCGGAGGGCCTTCCGGCTTCGCTGCTCCCCGGCGCGGCCATGGCCTAGGAACGCGCGGGCTTGTCCTTGCCAATGCGGCGGGCTCTCAGAAATGAGGAGACGCCGTAACCGATCATCAACACGACGAACAACGCTGCCATCACCAGCATGAGCAGGCTGGCGAAATCCCCATTGAACTCCCTGTACTTGCGCCAGGCCGAGAAGCCGAAGATGACGCCGAGGGCGAGGAACATGAACCCGATCACCTCGTTCCACAGGATCCGCAGTGGTTTGAGAATCCCGGGCACAACGTGGCCGGCGAATTTCCGGACAATCTCCATCATGGGTCAGTTCACATCGTAACAACGGCGGATGGCCGCGCGGGGGGTTTGGGGAGCCGCACCGGGAAACGGCTCCGGCCGGCGTTCGGATAAGCTGTAGATGTCTCCGTGCTCTTCTCCTCGCCCTCGTTCCGGACAGGCTTGTTCCCGCGGCTCGTGCAATGGCGGCGCACCCTGCGCTACCTGCTGGAAACCGAGGTGCATGTGTACGCCTTCTCGATGGCGGCGAACATCCTGCTGAGTTTCTTCCCGTTCTTCATCGTGATGATCTCCATCTGCCGTTACCTGCTGCAATGGAACGCGGCTGAGCAGGCCATCTACATCGCCATCGGCGACTATTTTCCCGACGGCAGGTTCGGCGACTTCATCATTCGCAATTTGCGGGCCGTGGTGGCGCAGCGCGGCCCCTTCCAGGTGGTCAGCGTGCTGCTGCTGCTGTTCACGGCGAATGGGATTTTCGAGCCTCTGGAGGTGGCTCTCAACCGCGCCTGGGGGATCACGAAAAACCGGAGCTATCTGCGGAACCAGTTGGTGAGTTTGGGTCTGATTTTCGCGTGTGGAGGCCTGGCGCTGCTCTCCACAGTGCTGACGGCGTTGAACCAGGAGCTGCTGGTGAAGCTGGGCATCGCCTCGGAGTCGACGGCCTTTCTGGGGGCGATGGTGTTCAAGCTGGCCGCCGTGCCGATTTCCATACTGATGCTGTTCCTCATCTATTGGGTGCTGCCGAACGCGAAGGTTCCCGTGGCGCCGCTGCTGCCGGTTTCCTTGCTGGTGGGCGTGGCTTTGGAATTGCTGAAGAATGTGAACCTGTGGACGTGGCCGTGGCTGCGCATGAAGTTGAACCACGAGTATGGTCCGTTTGTGTATTCGGTAACCATTGTGCTGTGGGGATTTTTGGCGTCCATGGTGGTTCTGGCCGGAGCGGAGTGGGCGGCGCGTTCTCGCGAGGAGACGGCGCGGCGCGAGGGTTTGCAAACCACTGGAGCCGTCGATTAGGCTAGAAGTGGAAAAATAACCGGGTGAATTGTCCCGTGGAGAGGTTTGGCAGATGTCGAAGAAAGCGGATGTGACTCGGCGTGAAGCGGTAAAGACGGCGGGAGCGGTGGCTGCCGTGGCGGCCGCGGCGGCGAAAATCGATGGCGCGCCGTGGATCCAGAAGGTTAAGGCGGCCAACGACCAGTTGCAGTTCGCCGTGATTGGCACGGGCGGGCGCGGCACGTACCACATTACGCACTGGAACGGGCTTGACGTAGGCCGCTGCGTGGCGGTATGCGACATCGACGAGACCAACCTGGCCAAGGCGCAGAAGGCATCGAAGGATAAGCCGAAAGCCTTCAAGGACTATCGCGAAGTGCTGGCGATGAAGGACGTGGACGCGGTGCAGATCGCCACGCCGCTCTACATGCACTATCCCATCACGCGCGATGCGTTGCTGGCCGGCAAGCACGTTTTCTGCGAGAAGAGCCTGGTGTTCAAGCCGGAAGAGATCCACCAGTTGCGGAAGCTAGCCAATGAGCGGCCGAAGCAGGTTCTGCAGGTGGGTTTGCAGCGGCGCTACAGCAAGTTCTACCAGACCGCGCGCCAGATGATCGAGCAGGGCATGATCGGCAAGGTGACGCACGTCTACGGGCAGTGGAACCGCCGCAGCCTGGGCAAGACCTGGGTGCCGCCGAGCTGGCGCGCCTTCCGGAAATATTCCGGCGGCCTGACGGCTGAACTGGCGTCGCACCAGGTGGACGTGGCCGATTGGATGATCGGCAACCATCCGGAATTCGTTACCGGCGTGGGGTCGATCGATGTCTACAAGGACGGCCGCGACGTATACGACAACATCTACCTGATCTTCTCCTATCCGGGCGGATCGAAGCTGATGTACAGCTCGATCTCCACCAACAACCACCTGCCCCTGTTCTACTCCTCGCGCACTGAGTTTGGCGAGATGATCTGCGGCACCGAGGGCACGATCCACATCACGGTCGGCTCCGACAATGAGCCGGCGCTGGCGATCTGGTTCCCCGAGCCATCGCCCAAGACAGTGGAAGCCCAGAAGAAGGGCGAGGGCAAGAAGGAGAAGGCCACCGTGGCCAGCGCGTCTCTGCTCGGCACGGGGAAGGGCAACAAGGGCTTGCCGGTGCTGTTCGACAAGGACAAGGTGACCGATAAGGACGGCTTCCTCGATAAGGAAATGAAGTTCGCCCGGCAGTGGCTTTACAAGAAGGGCGTGATGGTGCCCGAGGAGAGCAAGAATCCGGTGGACGTGCAACTGGAGCAGTTCGTGGAGTGCTGCCGGACGGGCAAGCGGCCGCTGGCCGACCTGGAAGTGGGCCTTACGGATTCGGCCAACGTCATTCTCGCCAACCTGGCGATGGACGAAGGCCGTCGTGTGCACTTCGAAGAGATCAACAAGATGGGCCTCACCCCGGCGGCAGCCACTCCGGCGAAGAAGGCGTAGACCGGACACCAACCGGAAAAGCGGAAGGGCGCGGCAACCAACGTCGCGCCCTTCGTGTTTCCGGGCGCCGTCCGGTCCCGGGACGCCGCGCATCCGGTATGCT
Organism: Bryobacterales bacterium; assembly: GCA_020847045.1. Classification (GTDB taxonomy): domain Bacteria; phylum Acidobacteriota; class Terriglobia; order Bryobacterales; family Bryobacteraceae; genus JAFLBB01. The sequence continues at coordinate 37,596 of JADLCT010000057.1, forward strand.
GGCTGTTCCCGATGCTACTCGACACACGATTTTACGGACGGCGCGCGGCACAACTGGAGAATGAGCAGATCCGGGTTACGGTGCTCGGCGAAGGCGGCCACCTGGCCGAGGTGCAACACAAGGAAACCGGCGTCAACCCGCTGTGGCTGCCTCCGTGGGAGACCATGGAGCCGGGCGAGTACGGCGCGGAGCACGCGGGCCGGTTTGGGGGGGACGCCGAGGCCAAACTTCTGGCCGGCATCATGGGGCACAACCTGTGCCTGGATATTTTCGGCGGTCCAAGCGCGGACGAAGAGCGGGCGGGACTGACAGCGCACGGCGAGGCGTCCGTGGCCTCCTACGCCTTTAAGGCCGAGGGGGAGACGCTGGTGCAAAGCGCGGAATTCCCACTGTGCCGGTTGGGATTCGAGCGAGGACTGCGGATCGAGGGCGGCGCTGTCGCCATCGAGGAGCGCGTCACCAACCGGAACGCCCACGACCGGCCGGTTGCCTGGACACAGCATGTAACCATGGGGCCGCCCTTCATTGAACGTGGCGTCACGCGCTTCGACGTGAGCGCGACGCGTTCCAAGGTGTACGAAGCGGACTTCAACGGCGGGTTGGCCCGGGGGCAGAAGACGGGGGCGGAATTCGAGTGGCCGCACTGCCCCATGGAGGATGGGACCACGACCGACCTTCGCGTTTATCCAGCGGCCGAGCGCAGCGCCGGGTACACGGCTCACCTGCTGGACCCGGCTCGCGATGCGGCTCACTTCCACGCCTATTCGCCTCGCACCAGTGTGTTGTTTGGGTACGAGTGGAAGCGCTCGGACTTTCCCTGGATTGGCCGTTGGGAGGAGAACTGTTTGCGCGTCCATTCCCCCTGGAACGGGCGTACGATCACCTGCGGAATGGAGTTTGGGGTGTCGCCGATGCCGGAAACGCGGCGGGCGATGATCGAGCGGGGGAGCCTGTTTGGCGTGCCGGGCTACCGGTGGTTACCGGCGGGCGGCACGCAAGTTGTGTCATACAAAGTGTTCATCCGGCGCGCGGCCGGGCTGTGAGCCAGATTCCACCCTCTCTGCGGAGTGAACTTCCGGCAAAAGGTTGGTGATAGCCCACAATTTCAGGCAGTATTCCTCTGAGATTTTTCCGCCATCCGCCGAACATACTCTCAGGATGCGTGAGGTCAGTCCAATACTCATCGGCTCACTAGAAGAGAAGATGAGGGAAAACAGTCACGATTTGCCTATTTAGTGATGTAATGTCGCATGCAAGACCGCGCATTTTAATCTAAATGGTACTTTCCCCGGCGGCCTCTTAAGGTGTAGGATTTAGGAATCAAACCAATGGGACTAGTGGTACTAGTTCCATGAATTAGAGGGAACAGCATGAAAGCTCAGACTGTCGACATCCGGGAGTCCGCAGGCAGGATTCTCTGTTGCACGATCTTCAAGCCCGGCGGCCGGAAACTGTTAGCCAAAGGCCACATCATCAGCGAAGAGGATATACGCCTGCTGGAGACCGAGGGGATGGCGCAGGTTTGGGTGACCGAGCTGGAAGAGGGCGAGATCAGCGAAGATCACGCGGTGCAGACGGTTGGCGTGGAGATGGGCTGCGGATGTCTGGAGGTAAGGTTGGCCGCGGGAGGGCGGGCAAACCTGGTGGCCACCGAGGACTGCTGCGTGCTGGTGGACGATGACCTGCTGAAGCAGATCAATTGCACGGCCAGTATTGTGATCGCCACGGCCACTAATTTCAGCCATGCGCGCGCCGGCCAGAGGATCGCGACGGTGAAGAGCGCGCCGTTCGCGGTGGCGAAGTCGCAACTGGAGGCTGTGGTGTCGATTCTGCGCGAGCGGGGGCCGATTCTCCAGGCCCGTCCGATCCGGCAGCCGTCGGTGGCGGTGCTCTACTGCGATCCGGCCTCGGGCGACCGTGCGCGCCAACTGTTCGAAAACATCATGCGGCAGCGTCTGGAGCATTTCGGCGTAACGGCCAACTATGTGCTGGCCTGCGTGGAAGAGGAAGCGCATGTGGCGCGTTCGCTGCAACACCTGCTGCGGACGAAGCCTACCTGCATTCTGGTTGCCTCGACGACGGCGCCGGCCGGCCCGGAAGATGTTGTGGGGCGCGCGCTGGCTCGCATTGAATCGCACATCGAGAAATTCCTGGCTCCGGTGGAACCGGGGAACCTGCTGCTATTTGGCTACAAGGAGGATGTGCCGGTCGTTTCTGCGCCGGGCTGCTTCCGCTCGGCCAAAACAAACGTAGTGGATCTGCTGTTGCCTCCCATGTTGTCGCGGTACAGGATTTCGGGTTGGGAGCTGGCCTCGCTGGGCCACGGCGGACTGCTCGCCTAAGCGCGAGCGCCCCAGCGGTTGCTTCCACCACAAAAGATTCGCGCGCCTATCCTCCAAGGGGCGTGCGACGTTGGCCCGCCGGACGTAACCCCAAGACGTCCGGCGGATTTTTTTCTCGCGGGGCTGCTATTCAGACGGGGAACTGGCGGGCGACATCAGGAAAAGCCTTGGTCCTTCAGGGGCGGCTTCGAGCCGTTCGGCCTCATCCACTCCCTTCGCCGTAATCACGGTCCGGCCGTTGTCCGTGCGAACGATGAGATTGTTTTCCCGCAGGTACCAGAGGCTGAACTCCAGGTGTTCGCGCGGGACGCCTAGCAGGTCTTCGAGTTCGGGCAGTGAGATGCCCGGCGAGGAGGGCGTCTGCATTCGCTTGACGTAGAGCAGGGCAAGAACACCCTGGCGCTTCCTCCGTTCAGCCTGGACGCCGGAAGCGGCCTGTGGCCGTTCGAATATCTTCCACCGCTTGGACTGCAAGCGCTGGAGTTGGGCGTCGTAGGCGGCGCGCTGCTCGGGGTCGCTCAGCACCTTGTACGCCTCGTATGCCTTGCGGAATGCCTCGGGGTCGCCGGATTCGGCGTTGTCCGGGTGGAAGCGCTGCGCCAGAAGCCGGAAGACACGGTGGATGGTGTCCATCTCCGCGTTGGCGCTGATTTGGAGGACCTCGTAGAGGTCGGCGGCATCGTCGGCGAGTTCAGCCTCGGAAGCCGGCGGGCGGTTCTCACAGCCAGAGCTGAAATCCTGTTCAAACGCTAATCCGCAGCGGAAACCGCCTCCTGGATTCGGCACGGCCCAGGCCACACGGGCGCGGTGCCGCACCTCGCGCTGTTGCCCATCGGCGCACAGCGGGCCCGCCACGGAAACCACCGAACCCAGCTCCAGCCGCACGCTGACAACCACCCCGCACCCTGTTTCGCTTAGGTCGTACAGCCGCGCCGGAAGCATCTCGGAGCAGCCGGGACGGCTTTGGTAGTTCACCTTGGCCTGAGCGAAGCGGTCGCGGGCGGCGCGAGAGCTTCGTCGGCGTTCGTTGACGCCACCCGTGCGCGCCCGGCCGTTTGCGCCAAGCCCCTCCGTTTGCGTGCCCATGGTAAACATATCGGTGCCCTCCCTCTGTGTGTAGCCCAATTCTGCGGTGGAAACCGGCAGGGCAAATGGGGCCGTGGTACTGAACTTTTTCCAGATAGGTCCAGCCCAGGAGTAGCCCAAAAGTTTACCCTGCGATAAAGTACCTGAACACATGACGGGCGAAAACGTGTTGACCGGGGTGCGGGTTGTGGACTGCGCCACCTATATCGCGGGGCCGAGCGCGGCGGCCGTCATGGCCGACTACGGCGCCGACGTGATCAAGATCGAGCGGCCGCCCTTCGGCGACCCATACCGCCTGCTGTCCTCGGCTCCCGGAATGCCCGTGGCGGAGTGGAACTACTGCTGGATCATGGACAGCCGGAGCAAGCGGAGCGTGGCGCTGGACCTGAACCAGGAGCCGGCGCGCCAGGCGTTGCTGCGGTTGATTCGCCGCGCCGACGTCTTCGTGACCAACTATCAACCCTCACTGCTGCGGAAGTTCCAACTGCGCTATGAGGACCTTCAGCCTGACAATGCCCGGCTGATCTACGCCTCGGTGACCGGCTACGGCGAGACAGGCGAGGAGGCGGATAAGCCGGGCTACGACATGACGGCCTATTTCGCGCGCTCCGGCCTGATGCAGTACATACGGAACGAGGGCGCCGACCCGGCCACCTCGCCGTGCGGATTTGGCGACCATCCCACGGCAATGACGCTGTTCGGCGCCGTGATGATGGCCCTGTACCGCCGGGAGCGGACGGGGGAAGGGGCGAAGGTGACCGCCAACCTGATGCATAACGGCGTGTGGTCCAACGGCAGCATGACGCAGGCGGCGCTGTGCGGAGCGGCGTTCGCGCCGCCGCAGACGCGGACGAAGCCGCACAATCCTCTGGTGAACCACTATGCGACGGCCGATGGGCGGCGGTTTCTCCTGTGCCTGCTGGATCCGGCCAAGGACTGGGCGAAGCTGTGCCGGGCGTTGGGGCGGCCCGAATGGGCGGACGACGCGCGGTTTTCCTCGCCGGGCGCACGCCGGGAACATGCGGCGGAGCTGGTGTCGCTGATAGACGCCATCACGGAAGCCTGCGCGTTGGAGGAGTGGCGGCGGCGGTTTGCCGAGTGCGATGTGCTCTACGGCGTGGTTCCGGAGGCAAAGGATCATCCCGAGGACAGCCAGATGGAGGCGGCGGGCGTGTTTGCCGATATCGTGGATGCGCCGCGGCCGATGAAGACGGTGGCCAGCCCGTTCCATGTCGCGGGCGTGGAGAAGTCGCCGGCGCGGTGGGCGCCCGAGGTGGGCGAGCATACGGTGGAGGTTCTGCGCGAGGCGGGATACGGAGACGGGGAGTTGCGTGCGATGCTCGAAACGGGCGCGGCGCGGCAGTATGAGAGCGGCGTCTGAGAGAGAGTGCAATGGAACTGGCGGGCAAGGTGGCTGTGGTGACCGGAGGGGCGTCCGGTTTGGGAGAGGCGGTGGGGAGGTTGTTTGCCTCGGCGGGAGCGCGCGTCTCGGTGTGGGATCGCGATGCCGGCGGGGGGGAACGGGTGGCGGGCGAACTTGGCGGTTTTTTCTGCCAAACCGATGTGGCCAGCGAAGGCAGCGTGGCGGCGGCGGTGGAGGCGGTGCGGGGGCGGCTCGGCGCCGTGCATGTGGCCGTGAACTGCGCGGGCATCGCCACGGCAAGGAGGATGGTGGGCAAAGAGGGCCCCATGCCGCTGGGTGAGTTTGAGCGGGTGATTGCGGTGAATCTGGTGGGCACGTTCAACGTGTGCCGGCTCGCGGCGGCGGCCATGGCGGCGAACGAACCGGTGGAGGGCGAGCGCGGCGTGATCATCAACACGGCTTCCATCGCCGCCTTCGAGGGGCAGGTGGGACAGACGGCCTATGCGGCCTCCAAGGCGGGCATTGCCGGGTTGACGCTGCCGATGGCGCGTGAGCTGGCGGGGCTGGGCATTCGGGTATGCGCGATCGCGCCGGGGCTGTTCGACACGCCGCTGTTGCGCGCGCTGCCGGAGAAGGTGCGGGCCGAGCTGGGGACCACAGTTCCCTTCCCCGCCCGCCTGGGCGCTCCGGACGAGTTCGCGGCTTTGGCGCGGCACATTGTGGAAAATCGATATATGAACGGCGAAACGGTGCGGCTGGACGGCGCTTTGCGGATGCCGCCCCGTTGAGAGGCGTTTGCACACGGCATGGATTTCAATCAATTTTTGGGAATTGAGGTGCGGGCGCGGCACGACGACGGCATGACGATCCGGGTGGCGCTGCGTCCGGAACTGATGAACATCGCGGGTGTGGCGCATGGCGGCGTGACGGCCACCATGGCCGACGCGGCGGCGGGGATGGGCCTGATGCACCTGCTGGGCGGGCGGCGTGCGGTGACCACGACGGAATTGAAGATCAACTATCTGCTGCCGGTAACGGGGGCGTGGCTGGAGGCGCGTGCGAAGTTTGTGCGGCGCGGCAGGACGCTGGCCGTGGCGCAGGTGGAGTTGACCGATGACCAATCGCGCCTGGTGGCCATCGCGCTGGTGACCTATATGATCCTGCCGGACGCGCAGTAATCATCCATGCCTGGCAACTGGACTCTTTATGCCGCATCCCTTCCCGAGCGCGTGCTGCGCACGGCGGCGGGACTGGCGGCGGGGCTGCTGCGGGAACTGGGGGAAACGAGTCTTCCGGTCTCCTTGCGGCGAACGAGACTGTACGGCAACCTGGTGGATTCGACGTTGCGGTTTCTGATCGAGCAGGTGGGCAATCTGGATGGCATTTACGCCGCCGGCGGCCGTCTCTCGGACGACTTTGCGATCCGGCGCGCGGCGGGCAATGGAATCGAGATGGTGGGGCTGCTGGCCTTTCGGGCCTCGCCCGTATGGGTGATGGCGGCGCTGGCTGATTTAAGCGGTGCGGGACGGCATTTGATTCGCGAGATCGCGGCCAGTCTGGCGCGGGAGGGGCTGCTCGATCCGGCCGAACGGTTCGAAACGATGGACGAGTTGCTGGCTGGCATGGAGAGAACCTCGGAGAAGCTGGCCGATACGATCAACACGCCGCCGCTCGATGTGGCGGGTCTGCGCGCCGATTGGCAGACCATCCGGCGGGAGGCCGCGCGCCTGCCTGCCCCGGCGCTGCAATCGGTGGAGCGGCTTTGGCGCGAGATGAACGCGGGGGCGGCCGAGCAGGGACGGACGGTGTTGGAGCTGTCGGCGGTGATGACGCTGGGAGCGCTGCGCCTGGCGCCGGAGACCGTGGCCCGGCTGGGACGGTCGAGCGTGGTGGCGGCCAGGCGTACGGCGGAGTTGCTGGACGAGACGCTGTTGACGCACTACCGCGAGACTCTGGAAGAGGTTCGGCGCAAGGGGTTTCTGGCGTACTGGCACGATGAGTTCCAACCTTACCTTGCCGCCGCGGCGCGCCAGTTCGCTCCGGAAAGGCTGAGCCTCACCGAGCGTGTGCTTCGGCGCGGGCGGTGAGAACACTGTGAGAGAATGCGCGCATGAAGCCCATTTCGCGAAGAGAGTTCGCGGCGCCCGCCCTGGCGGCGGCGCTGGCGGCGAAGGCGGATGCGGCGCAGGAAGGGGCGGCGGGCGAGTGGCGCAACCGGCAACGCGGGATGGCCTACCGCCGGCTGGGACGGACCGGATTTCACATCAGCGAAATTGTGATGGGCGGCAACACGATTTCGCCCGCGAATTGGGAGCACGTGCTGCTGGCTCTCGACATGGGGTTGAACTATCTGGACACCGCGCCGGCGTACGGGAACGGGAAGAGCGAACTGGGTTACGCGCAGGTGTTGAAAGCCCGCAAGCGGGACACGTTCTTTCTGAACACCAAGGTCTCGCTTTGGGACATCAACCGGACGAAGCTCTACGCTGACCTGTTTGCTTCGCTCAGCGAGAGCGAGCAGAAGAAGACACAGCGGCTGGCGCAAGAAGAGATGGAACGGCGCGGCGTGTTGGACCGCGACTATCTTGGCGAGTACTTTCCGTCGCAGGCAGGCGAATTGAAGGGCGCGGCGTTGGCCAACGTGCTGGCGCGGCGCTACGGCGGGCGGATCGACCGGGGCAAGAACTATAAGCAGATCATCCTCGATTCGTTTGAAGAGAGCATGAAACGGCTGGGCGCCGGGTACACGGACCTGCTCATGTGCCCGCATGGGGCTTCGACGCCCGAGGAGGTGTCGCGGCACCCTGAAATTTTCGAAGCGTTCGAGAAGCTGAAGCGGGAAGGCCGTGTGCGCCACCTGGGCGTGAGCGCTCACAACGATCCGGCGGGCGTGTTGGAGGCGGCCATCGGCACGGGAGTGTATTCGGTGGCGATGGTGGCCTACAGCATCGTGAACCAGAAATGGATGGAGCCGGTGCTGCGGAAGGCGAAGCGGAAAGACTTCGGCGTGGTGGCGATGAAGGTGGCCCGCCCCGTGTATAACGGGCGCGGCAATGGGACGCCGGACGACCCTGCGCGTGTGAAACTGATCGAGGACGCCATGCCGGGACCATGGAAGCGGCCGCAGAAGGCTTACCTGTGGGCGCTGCGCAATCCAAATCTGAGCGCGGTGATCAGCGAGATCACCAACGCCGGGATGGTGCGGGACAACCTGCCGTTGGCGTCGCCCAAGAAGGGGTAGCGGCGGTACGGGAGGGAAGAGGGAATCGATGAGCGGATATGGATGGGCATTGGCGTTGCTGCCGCTGATCTCGGCGGCGCAAACCGCGGGTCCGGATTTCGCGCGGCAGGTGCATCCCTTGCTGCTGGCGAAGTGTTCCGGCTGCCATAACGCGCGGCTGAAACAGGGCGGACTCGCGCTGAACACCCGGGCGGAGATGGTGCGCGGCGGAGTGAGCGGACCAGCGGTGAAACCGGGCGACAGCAAGGGAAGCCTTCTCATCGCGCGGTTGCTGGGAGAGGGCGGAGCACGCATGCCGTTGAAGAGTGAGCCGCTGACGAACGATGAGGTGAGCCTGCTGCGGCGCTGGATCGACGCGGGTGCGGCGGCGCCGGCGAACGTGTCCGCCGCGCAATGGCGGCCGGCGTTGGAGCTGCGCGCGCCGCGGTTGCCGGATGGTCCGGGCGCGCCGCTGGACCGTTTGATCGCATCGTACTGGAACAAGAACAAGGTGGCTGCGCCGGCCCTGGTCAACGATGCGCAGTTCGCGCGGCGTGCGTATTTGGACGCCTGGGGCCTGCTGCCCGCGCCGGAAGAGCTGCAACGCTTCGAGGCCAGCCAGGATCCGGACAAGCGCGCGCGGCTGGTGGAGATGCTGCTGGCGGACCGTCAGCGCTACTCGGGCCACTGGATCAGCTTCTGGAACGATCATCTGCGCAATGACGAGGGCGTGGTGTATCACGGTGAGCGGCAGACGATCACGCCATGGCTGCAACAAGCCCTGGAGCAGAACCTGCCCATGGACCGCTTCATCCGGGGCCTGCTGAACCCGGTGGACAAGAGCGATCCGGCGGGTTTTCTGATTGGCGTGAACTGGCGCGGCGACGTGAGCGCGTCCCAGATTCCCGTGATGCAGGCGGCGCAGAACAGCGCGCAGATATTCCTGGGCATCAACCTGAAGTGCAATGCCTGCCACGACAGCTTCATCAATCAATGGAAGCTGAAGGACGCCTATGGCCTGGCGAGCTTCTTTTCAGACAAGGAACTGCTGGTCTACCGGTGCGACGCGCCGACGGGCGGCAAGGCGGAGCTGAAGTTTCTGTATCCCGAACTGGGCGACGCGCCGGCGGCGAACGCGCCGCTCGCCGTGAAACGCGCGGCGGCGGCGGAGTTGTTCACGAAGCCTGAGAACGGGCGCACGCCGAGGACGTTGGTGAACCGCTACTGGCGCGCGCTTTTCGGACGCGGGCTGGTGGAGCCCGCCGACGACATGGACGCCGAGCCGTGGAGCGCGGAGGTGCTGGACTGGCTGGCGGCCGACTTCGTGACGCATGGCTGGGATGCGCAGCACCTGCTGCGAACGCTGATGACGTCGCGCGCGTATCAGTCCATGAGCAGTTCCGGGGCGGGCGGCGATCCGTTTGTGTTCCGGGGGCCACTGCCGCGGCGCTTGACCGCCGAGCAGTTCTCCGATGCCGTCAGCGCGATCACGGGCGAGTGGCGCACGCTGGTGCCACGCGGACCCGGCGCGGCCAGGTTCGTGCGGGAGTGGCAGGTGAAGAGCACGCCGCTGACGCGCGCGCTGGGGCGGCCGATTCGCGACCAGGTGATTACCGAGCGCGTGAACAACCCGACCACGTTGGAGGCTCTCGAAGTAGTGAACGGCTCCACGCTGGCCACGGCGTTGTGGCGCGGGGCGCGCCGCATGATGGGCGTCCTGCCGGAGGCGCCAAAGCCGGTGTTTGATTCCGGCGTGGTGAACGCGCAAAAGGTGGCTTGTGACGTTCCGCTGAACGGTGCGCCGAAGGTGTGGCTGGTGGTGGAGGACGTGGACAGCTACGATCCGGCACGGGTGCGCGCCGGGTGGTCGGGCATCCCCTTCGCCGCAACGAATGGCGCCATCGCATACAAAGGGGACCGTCAGCCTTCGCAGGCGCTGCTCATGAAGACGCCGTCGGTGGTTGCGATCGAGACGGGCGGCGCCGCGCGGTTGACGGCCACGGTGGGCGTGGATGTGGAGTCGCTGGCGAGCGACATCAACCCGCGGATCCGCTTTCTGGCGTACACGGCGTCTCCCGAAATGGACCGTCTGATCGCGGCGGAAGGAGAGACGCCCGTGGCGCGGCCTCCGGCGCCGCATGGATCGAAGGCACTGCTGGAACGCGTGTTTCTGCATGCGCTGGCGCGGAAACCTTCGGCTGGCGAAAGCGCCGTGGCGGCCGCGTACCTGCATGACGGCAAGCCGGAGGGCTTGGAAGATCTGTTGTGGAGCATACTGCTGAGCCCGGAGTTTCAATATGTACGGTGATCAATCGAGACGCGGCTTTCTGAAGACGGCGGGCGCGGCTACGTTGTCGGCGATGGCCGGAGGCAACGTCCGGCTGCTGGGCGCCGGGACGTTGGAGCCTTCGGCGGACACGCTCATCCTGTTGTGGATGGCCGGCGGCATGGCACAAACCGAAACGTTCGATCCGAAGCGCTACACGCCGTTTGCAACCGGGCTGGAGTCGGCGCGCGTGCTGAGCACCTTTCCCTATATCCCGACCAAGGTGGACGGCGTGCGGTTTTCCAAGGGCCTGGAGCGCATGGCGAACGTAATGGACCGCTGCACGCTGATCCGGAGCTACCAGGCGGGCGACCTCGGCTTCATTCTGCACAGCCGCCATCAGTTCCACTGGCACACCGGGTATGCGCCGCCGCAGAGCGTGGCCTGTCCGCACATCGGCTCATGGATCAGCAGGATCCGCGGGCCGAAGAGTGAGAATATGCCCGCGTTCATTGACGTTGGCCAGTCGCTGGAGATCGGCGCCGAGAGCGATTCCCTGAAAGCGTTCCACACGGCCGGATTTTTGGGCGCGGAGTTTGGTCCGTTTTTCATACCGAACCCGGAGGACGCGGCGGCAAGCGTGCGGCCGCCGGCGAACATATCCCGCGAGCGGTTTGCGGAACGCTGGGCGCGCTATCAAAAGCTGATGGCCGAGAACCCCATGTTGCGCGAGTCGTCGAGCGCGCAGCAGGAGTCGTTGCAGCGGAGCGTGGAGGGTGCGCACAGGCTGCTGACTTCACCCGCGGCGGCGGCGTTTGATCTGAGCCTCGAACCGGAAAAGAGGAGCGCCCCGTACGGCAATTCCCGGTTCGGACGCTCGTGCCTGCTCGCGCGGCGGCTGGCCGAGGCGGGCGCGCGTTTCGTCGAAATCACGACGGAGTACATTCCCTTCCGCTATTGGGACACGCACGAGAACGGGCACACGCGGGCGGCGGACATGAAAGAGATGATCGACGCACCGGTGGCCCAATTGATTCTCGACCTGGAAGAGCGCGGCATGCTCGACCGGACGCTGGTGGTGTTGGCCAGCGAGTTTGGACGCGACTTGATTACCGAGGGCAAGCCGGGAAAGACCGTGCAGGATCAGATCAAACAGCCCGAACGGATGAGCGAGCTGAAGCACTATGGCATGCACCGCCACTTCACCGAGGCGGGCAGCGTGTTGCTGGCGGGCGGCGGGATGAAGCGCGGCTTCGTGTACGGCGTCACCGATGACGAGCGGCCGTGCAAAGTGGTGAAGGATCCCGTGCGGATCGAGGATCTGCACGCGAGCATCTACCGCGCCATGGGCATCGCGCCCGCCGAGGGGGCCGAAATCGAGCGCCGGCCCTTCCACGTCACGAAGGACGGGCTGGGCCGGCCGGTGAAGGAGCTCTTCGCCCGCGGTTGAGGGCGCATTATCCGACGTAGGCGATGCAGTCGATCTCGACAAGCATCCGGGCGTCGGCGAACTTGCATTCAATGGTGGTGCGCGCGGGTTTGGCATCACCGAAGAACTCGGCGTAGACGGCGTTCATGGCGGCGAAATCGGATCCGTTGCGCAGGTAGACGTTGCACTTGACGACGTCGCGCAGCGAAGCGCCCGAGCCTTCCACGATCCGCTTCACGTTGTTCAGAACGAGGCGGGTTTCGTGCTCGATGGAGCCATAGGAGAGCTGGTCGTTGGCCGGATCGATGGGCCCCTGCCCCGATACATAGAGGAAGCCGCCGGCGCGGACCGCATGCGAGTACGGACCGCGCGGGCTGACGGTTCCGGGAGGAGTAAGCCGCTCGATCATTCGGCGGGCTTCCGTTTCCTCGGAGCGGTCTTACGGGGCGCAGGCGCCTTGTTGCCATCGGCCACGGACGGGGCGCGCTTTTTGCGGGCGCGCGGCGACACGGGCTTCGCGTTGGGTTCGAGATAGCTGGGCTGGCCCTTCACGATGGGCTGAGGACCGTCGTCCTCCTCCTCTTCCTGCTCGGTGCGGGCGGGGGCGGGCGGCGGCGCGGGCGGATAGAACTCGGCGCCCAGGTAGCTCATCAGACCCTGCTCCTGGCTGGCCTCGACGCGGACCACCAGGCGGTCCTGCGCGAAATTGAGAAATTCGGCAAAGCTCTGGAAGCCGAATTTCTTGAGATCGAAACCTTGAATCTCTTCGGCGAACCAGGATTCGAGCGCTTCGGCGGGGACGCCTTCCTCCATGTCGAGGCGGTGCGTTTCCAGCACGTCGCGCAGCGGCGGCAGAGCGTCTTCGGGCTTGGCGGGAGGAATCTCCTGAACGGAGCCGCCTTTGCGCTCGATGATGTAGCGCCCGCCGGAGCCGGTGACCTTCACATATTCAGAGGCCTTCATGCGCTCCACGAATTCGGAAAAGCTGTGCGCGCCATAGGCCCGTTCGTTGAACGCGGGCGACAGTTGCAGCATGGTGGACTTGAGCAGTCCCAGTTGCGGCTGCACGTTGCGGCGCTCCAGCACTTCGAGCGCCCGTTCGACAAGCGGCATGGCCTGCGAGAGATCGAGCGGGGCGGGGCGCTGGCGCTGTTGCTGCTGCTGTTGCTTGTCCTTGTGCTCGCCGGGCTCGCGCTTGGCGTCCCTGTCGCGGTCGCGGTCCCTGTCGCGGTCGCGCGGCTCCTTGTTGAGGGGCTTGCTCTCGCGATGGTGGCTCTTCGCGGAAGACGACGGGCGGTCGTCGAGAATCGACTCGTAGCTGACGAACTCGTGGCAGTTCTGTTGCAGGATGGTGGAGGTGAACGCCTTGCCGCCGACGATGAAGACGGTTTTGCCGTATTCCTTGAGCTTGTTGACGAGCGGAACGAAGTCCGAGTCGCCGCTGACGATGGCGAAGGCGTTCACGTGGCTGTGCGTGAAGGCCATCTCCAGGGCGTCGAGGGCGAGGTTGATGTCGGCGCCGTTTTTGTCCCCGCGCGGCGACGGGATGCGCTGCACCATCTGGACGGCGTTTTCCGCCATCTGGCGCGTGGCGCCTTCCTGTCGGCTCCAATTGGCGTAGGCGAACTTGGCTACGATCTGGCCGCGCTCCTTGAGCGCGTCGAGCACGACACCCACGGCGAACTCGCGGGACAGTGTGCTTTTGACGCCGATTTCGATGTTGTCGTAATCGACAAACACGGCGATATTCTTTTCTTGCATTGAACTCTTTCTCCGAAGGCGCGCGCCTTCGGGATGACCCCATTTGCGGTTTGCCCGGCGGGGTGCGGGTCCTTAGCGGGCGCGCGCCACCGAGCGGACAAAACCAGTAATTTCCTCAAGAGCCGCTCCGGGCTGAAACACGCCGGCGCAACCTTGTTTTTTTAACTCCGCGGCGTCCACGTCGGGAATAATGCCCCCAACCACCACGGCGACATCGTCCATTCCGTTTTCACGGAGCAAGCGCAGCACCCTCGGCACGATGGCCATGTGAGCTCCCGAAAGAATCGAGAGGCCGATGACCTGGACGTCTTCCTGCAAAGCCGCGTGGACGATCATCTCGGGAGTCTGGCGCAAGCCGGTGTACACGACTTCCATACCGGCATCGCGTAGCGCTCGGGCGATGACCTTGGCGCCGCGGTCATGTCCATCCAGGCCCGGTTTAGCCACCAGGACGCGAATGTTGCTCATGAACGGGGAGTGACCCGCTTCCATTATAGATGGCTGTGAGCCAGATTGTGGACGCGCCGGGAGGCTCATAGCACGGCCTGTTCCACCCACACGCCGAAGCAAGCGCGCAGCACATTGCACATTTCACCGAGCGTGGCATACGCGCGGACGCAATCCAGAAGCGCGGGCATGGTATTGCCGCCGCCCTCCGCGGTCTTCCTGAGCTGGTTCAGGGCGGACTCGACGGCATCGTTCTTCCGGCTGAGCCGCAGAGCGCGCAGCCGTGCCACCTGCGCCTCCTCGGCGGCGCGGTCGATTTGCAGAATCTCAATGGGTTCCGGCTCCTCGTGCGTAAAGGCGTTGACGCCGACGATGAGGCGTTCGCCGCGCTCCACCTCCTGCTGGTAGCGGTAGCTGGCTTGCGCGATTTCGCTTTGCGGGAAGCCCCGTTCGATGGCGGCGATCATGCCGCCCATGCCGTCGATGCGCTGGATGTAGTCCAGGGCCTGCGCTTCCAACTGGCCGGTGAGCGACTCCAGAAAATAGCTGCCTCCAAGCGGATCGGCCACCAGCGGCGCTCCCGTTTCATGGGCGAGGATCTGTTGCGTGCGCAGGGCGAGGGTGACCGCCTGCTCGCTGGGCAGCGCGTAGGCCTCATCGAGCGAGTTGGTGTGGAGAGACTGGCAGCCGCCCAGCACGGCCGCCAGCGCCTGCGTGGCGGTGCGGACCACGTTGTTGTTGGGCTGCTGCCAGGTGAGCGAGCAGCCGGCCGTTTGGGCGTGAAACCGCAGGCGTGTGCTGCGTTCGTCGCGAGCGCCATAGCGGTCGCGCATGAGGCGCGCCCAGATGCGGCGGGCGGCGCGGAACTTGGCGATCTCCTCGAAGAAGTCGCTGTGCGAGTTGAAGAAGAAGCTGAGACGAGGGGCGAATTCATCGATGGCCAGACCGCGCGCGAGGGCCCATTCCACGTACTCGACGCCGTCGCGGAGCGTGAAGGCGAGCTCCTGCGCGGCGGTGGAACCGGCTTCGCGGATGTGATAGCCGCTAATAGAGACGGGATTGTAGCGCGGCGTCTGGCGGGCGGCGAACTCGATGGTGTCGGTGACAAGGCGCATCGAGGGCCGCGGAGGGTAGATGAATTCCTTCTGCGCGATGTATTCCTTCAGGATGTCGTTCTGCAGAGTGCCGTTCAGCGCCTCCCACGCCGCGCCCTGCTTTTCGGCGACCACGAGGTACATGGCCCAGAGGATGGCGGCGGGCGAGTTGATGGTCATGGAGACGCTGGCCTGAGCGAGCGGAATGCCATCGAACAGCGTTTCCATGTCGGCCAGCGAGCAGATGCTGACGCCACACTTCCCCACCTCGCCAAGCGCGTTCGCATGGTCGGCGTCAAGGCCCATGAGAGTGGGAAGGTCGAAGGCGACGCTCAGCCCTGTCTGGCCCTGGCCAAGCAGGTAACGGTAGCGGCGGTTGGTTTCCTCGGGCGTGGCGAAGCCGGAGAACTGGCGCATGGTCCAGAGCCTGCCGCGGTACATGGTGTGATGAATGCCGCGGGTGAAGGGGAACTCGCCCGGCGGCGGCTCGGCCGCCCGGACGTCGTCCGGCCCATAGTGGTTCTCCAGAGGAATTCCGCTCAAGGTGCGGTGGAGCATGGCGGAATTATTGTAGCGCCCGCGGGGCGGCGGACACGACAATGAAGTAGGTATGAGCAACGAAGGCACCTTCAACGAACCCCGGCTGGCGCTGAACCGCATCTACACGAGGCGTGGCGACAAGGGACAGACAAACCTGGTGGGCGGCCAGGCGGTGGCCAAGGACGCGCTGCGCATTGAGTGCTACGGCACGGTGGACGAGTTGAACTCGCTGGTGGGCGTGGCCTGTGTGTCGGCGGGCGAGCGGGAGGAGACGGCGCGGCTGGCGGCGATCCTGAAGCGGGTGCAGCACGAACTGTTCAACCTGGGCTCGATTCTGGCGACGCTGCCGGCCGACGTGCATCCGAAGCAGCCGCGCGTGACCGTGGACTGCGTGGCGCAACTGGAGCGCGAGATCGACGAGATGAACGAGGCGCTGCCGGCGTTGCGGTCGTTCGTGCTGCCAGGCGGTTGCCGGCTGAACGCGGAACTGCACGTGGCGCGGACGGTGTGCCGGCGCGCGGAGCGGTTGGCCGTGGCGCTGGGCCGCCAGGAGGAGGTTCCGGCCGAGGCGGTCCAGTATTTGAACCGGCTGAGCGACGCGTTGTTCGTGCAGAGCCGCTGGGCCTCGCATGTTCTGGGCGTGGCCGAGGTGTTATGGACGCCGAACGCGGCGGCGGGAGCACGGGAATAGAGGATTCGGGCCGGAGCGCGGAGGGGGTTCCGCGCAGCGGTTATTTCGCCGGCTTCCTGTGGCGCACGACGCGCACCTTTTTCACGGGCGCGATCTGATCCAGGTGGAAGCAGGAATCCATGATGTCTTTGTGCTCCTGCTGGTGGCGTTTGTAGGAGCCCGTGGCGGGGCTGGCGGCTTCGGGCCGTCCGATGTAGCGCAGCCTGCGGCGCGAAGCGTCAAGCATCGGTTGTGTTGGCGTGCGAATGAAGCGCCAGGCGCCCATGTTGCGCGGCTCGTCCTGGACCCAGACGACGTCCGAGGTGAGCGGATAGCGCATGAGCTGGTCCTGCAACTCCTGTTTGGGGAACGGATAGTACTGTTCCAAGCGGATGATGGCCACATGCCAGGCCTCCCGCTCCTCCCGCTCGGCGATCAGATCGTAGTAAATCCGTCCGGAGCAGATCAGCACGCGCGATACTGCCTCGGACTGAACGCGCCGGTCCGTTTCGCCGATGAGGGGGCGGAAGCCGCCGGTGGCCAGTTCGTCGAGCGTATTGACCACGCGCGGATGGCGCAGCAGGCTCTTGGGCGTGAAGATGACGAGCGGCTTGCGCAGGCCGCGGCGGTCGTGGCCGCCATACATCTGGCGGCGCAGGACGTGGAAGTACTGAGCGGGCGTGGTGCAGTTCACCACGGACATGTTGTTTTCCGCGCAGAGGCCAAGGAAGCGTTCAATCCGGGCGCTGGAGTGTTCCGGCCCCTGGCCTTCGTAGCCGTGCGGCAGCAGCAGGACAAGCCCCGACGGCTGTCCCCATTTGGCTTCGGCGCAGGTGATGAACTGGTCGATCATGATCTGGGCGCCGTTGACGAAGTCGCCGAACTGGGCCTCCCAGAGCACGAGCGTGAGGGGGTCGCCGACCGAGTAGCCGAACTCGAAGCCCATGACGGCGAACTCACTGAGGGAAGAGTCCCACACCTCGAAGCGCGCCTGGCTCTTGTCCAGATGCTGCATGGGGATGTGGCAGGCGCCGTCCTCGTAATCGTACAGCTCGAGGTGGCGCTGGGAGAAGGTGCCGCGAGAGGAGTCCTGTCCGGAGAGGCGGACGGGCGTGCCTTCGAGCACCAGCGTGCCGAAGGCAAGCGCCTCGGCGAGGGCCCAATCGACGTGGCCACCGCGCAAAGCCTCCTTGCGTTTCTCCAGGAAGCCTTTCAATTTCGGGTGCAGATGGAAGTCGGTGGGCACCGTGGTCAGGCCGTCAATCACCTTTTCGAGCAGCGCATGGCCGGCCGCCGTGCGCGGGCAGAAGGTAGGCATCAGCTCGGTGTCCACCAGGCCGAGTTCCTGCACCTCGAAGCGTACGGCGTTCTGCTTGGCCTCTTCGAAACCTTCTTCCAGGCGGGCGCCGATGCGCTGGCGGAGCTTCTGCACCTGGTCCATGCTGACGATGCGCTCGCGTTCGAGGCGTTCAGCGTAGAGCGCGCCGATGGGCGCGTGCTCCTTGATCTTGCGGTAGAGCAGAGGCTGCGTGTAGCTGGGGTCGTCGGTTTCGTTGTGGCCGTGGCGGCGGTAGCAGATCATGTCGATCACCACGTCCTTGGAGAACTGCTGGCGGAAGTCGAAGGCGATCTGCAGGGCCCGGATGGCCGAATCGGGATCGTCGCCGTTGACGTGGAAGATGGGCGCCTGCACAGTGCGGGCGACGTCGGTGCAATAGGGCGACGAGCGGGATTCGTCGGGCCGCGTGGTGAAGCCGATCTGGTTGTTGATGATCAGGTGGATGGTGCCGCCGGTGGTGTAGCCGGCAAGCTGGGACAGGTTGAGGGTTTCGCTCACCACGCCCTGCCCGGCGAAGGCGGCGTCGCCGTGGATGAGCACGGGGATGACGCGTTTGCGGGCGGCGTCGCCGAGGCGGTCCTGCTTGGGCCGCACGATGCCCTCCACCACCGGATCGACGGCTTCCAGGTGCGAGGGATTGGGCGCGACGCTGACAATCACCTCGCGGCCGGCGCTGGAGCGATGGATGCCGGTTGCGCCGAGGTGGTATTTCACGTCGCCGGAGCCCTGCGTGGAATTCGGGTCGGGGTTCCCTTCGAATTCGGAGAAGATCTGGCTGAGCGGCTTGCCGACGGTGTTGGCGAGCACGTTCAGACGGCCGCGGTGCGCCATGCCGATGATCACTTCATGGACGTTGGTTTCGCCGGCGCGCTCGAGCAACTCGTCCAGTATGGCGACGGCGGTTTCGGCGCCCTCCAGCGAGAAACGCTTTTGGCCCAGGAAGCGGGTTTGCAGGAAGTTTTCGAAGAGCTCGCCGTAGAGGATGCGCTCCAGAATGCGGATGCGCTGTTCGGGACCGAGCGGCCAGGAGTTGGCCTGCGGCTCCATGCGCTGCTGCAGCCAGCTCTTCTGCTCCGGCGCCTGGATGTTCATATATTCGCAGCCGATTTTGCCGCAGTAGGTATGGCGGAGTGTTTCGAGAATTTCGCGCAGCGTGGCGATGGGCTTGGGCGCGGCGTCTCCGGTGAGGGCGCCGAGCGAGCCGGTCAGGAATTCGCGGTCGAGATCCCAGATGGTCAGGCCGTAGGTGGCCGGATCGAGTTCGGGATGGTAGCCCGGCTCCTTGCCGAGCGGGTCGAGGTCGGCGATCAGGTGGCCGCGCACGCGATAGGCGTTAATGAGCTGCATGACGGCGGCTTCTTTGGCCACTTCGCGGTGGCGTCCGCCGATGCCGGACGCGCCGGGGAGAGCGAGCGCCCGGTCCGCCTCCCATTCGAGCGGGTGGTGCGGCATGCAGAGGCTGGAGAAGATGTCGTCGTAGAACTCGCTGGCTCCGTTGAGCAGCTCCTGGAGCCGGGAGAGGAACATGCCGGACTCGGCGCCCTGAATGACGCGGTGGTCATAGGTGCAGGTGAGCGTCATGGTGGCGCTGAGGCCGATCATGGCCCGCATTTCGGGACTGACGCCCTGGTATTCGGCCGGGTACCCGATGGCGCCGGCCGCGATAATGCAGCCCTGGCCGGGCATCAGGCGCGGCACGGAGCCCGAGGTGCCCACGGTGCCGGGGTTGGTAAGCGAAATGGTGGTTCCCTGGAAGTCCTCGATGGTGAGTTTGTTCCGGCGGGCGCGGGCGACGATGTCCTCGAACGCCTCCAGATACCGGGCAAAGCTCATTTCGCCGGCGTTCTTGATGCTGGGCACCACGAGCGAACGGGCGCCGCCCTGACCGGCCACATCGACGGCGATGCCTAAGTTAATCTGCTGGTTCACGACGCGGAACGACTCGCCGTCGCCTTCGCGAAACGCGTCATTCAACTGCGGCAACGTCTTCAGCGATTGCAGGATGGCGTAGCCGATGATCTGCGAGAAGCTGATTTTCGACTTCCCAGACAGGCCGCGGTGCTGATTGATGAGGCGGCGGTTCTCCTCCATCACCTTAACGGGCACCACGCGCTGCGAGGTGGCCGTGGGCACGGCGAGACTCAGCTCCATGTTGGCGGCGATGCGGGCGGCGGCTCCGCGCAGCGGCACCAGTTGCTGGGACGGCCCCACCTGAGGCGTAGCCTTCTCGATGCTCTGGGTGGGAGTGGGCGGCGCCGGGACCGCGGCCGGGGCCATGGCCACGGATGAGGACTCCGGAGCCGGTGGCGTCTGAGGCGCGGCGGCGGCGGCAGCGGCGGGGGGCACGGTGGCGGTGCTCCCGTTGGACGGGCCCCCGTTGCCGTCGAACAGTTCCTTCCAACTGTCATCCACCATACTGTGGTCGTGGTGGTACTGCTGGCGCAACTCGTCTTCAAACCAACTATTTAAGTCGGGGACGGAGGAGGTCTTTTGAGACATGCGGTGTTCTTCAGAGGGAGCCTGACGGCCCTGATACTCCCTGTTCATCATATCGTGCGGAGCAAGCGCTCAGCTTAGAGCGTGGACAACATTTCCGGCGCGGGCAACCCTTGGCGAAGAAATTTCGTCTTTCCGTATGTGCGGATGCGGTATGCCATTGTCCTGTTGAGCTTGACGGCGTGTGTCTGGGGTCAGCCTCCCGGATTCCCAGGGGGGCGCGCGCCACGCCGTGCGCCGGACCGTCCGGCGGTGGCGCAGGGAGGTTCAGGGCGTATTGGAGGCGCGGTGACGCAGCGCCGTACGGGCGAACCGGTGCCGCGTGCGATTGTCCATCTCCAAAGCACAAGCGGAGCGGAAGGCATGAGCGTGCAGGCGGATGCCGGCGGACGCTTCCTCTTCGAGGGCGTGCCGCGCGGCGTCTATCGCGTGAGCGCTGAGCGGCGCGGGTTTCTGATGGGGCGCTTTGGAACGCGGCGAGCTGGGCAGAGCGGTGGCTTGGTGACTCTGGGAGATGGCGGCGAATTCAACGGCGCCGACATCAAGATGGACGCTCAGTCAGTGATTGCCGGGCAGGTGCTGGACGAGTACGGCGAGCCAATGGAGCGGGCGGTGGTGCAAGCCTGGAGCAGGCCGGGCGCGGCGGGGGAACGCGGGCGCGCTCCTGTGAACATGGCCACCACGGACGACCGAGGCGAGTTTCGCATTGCGGGGTTGGCGCCGGGCCGCTATTCCGTGCAGGCCAGCGCGGGGCGGCGCGGATTCCAGCCGCGCAACGTGCGGCGCGCCGTTCAGGCTGGCGAAGCCGGTAAGGACATCGAAGAGAGCTACGTTCCGACTTATTTTCCCGGAACCACTGACGCCAAGGCGGCGACACCGGTGGAGTTGGGAATTGGGCAGGAGTTCCTGGGGCTATCGCTGCAAATGCAGAAATCGCGCGTCTTCAGGGTGAGAGGGACTGTAACGGGCACTGAGTCGCGCGGGCTGCGCGTGATGGCGGCGCCACGTGGCGGCGGGAGCTTTGGCAGCGTAGCGATGAGCGCGGGTATTCAGCCCGATGGCGGTTTCGAGCTATCCGGACTCGCGCCGGGTTCCTACATATTGACGGCTGTGCGCGGTGGTCCGGGCACGGGAGCGATGGCCAGGGCCACGGTGGAGGTGGGCAACGCCAATGTGACCGGCGTGCAGTTGGCGTTTGGGAATGCGTTCAAGGTTTCGGGAACGGTGAAGGTGGAGGGCGAGGCGGCCGCTGGGCTAGGCAACCTGCGCGTGCAGTTGACGAACGAAGAGACTTGGTATCTCTCTCCCAGCGGCCGAGTGAACGCCGATGGCTCCTTCACGATTGAAGGTGTGCCGCCGGACCGGTACCGTTTCACCGCCACGTCTCTGCCGCCCGGACTGTATGTGAAGTCGGCGCGCATGGGGAATCAGGATGTGACGGCGGCGGCCCTGGATTTCACCTCGGGCGCGGCGGGACGCATCGACGTGGTGCTGGGCAGCCAACCGGCGGCGGTGGCGGGCACGGTGGGCAAGGCCACCACCGAGGCGTTGCCGGGAGTCGTGGTGCTGGTGCCGGAAAGCCGGATGACGGAGAGCCCGGGGGCGGCGTTGGCGGTCCAGCAGCGATGGGAAACGGCCGTGGACCAGAACGGGGCCTTCCGGATCGAGAACGTGCCGCCCGGCGAATACCGGATTTACGCGTTCGAGGAATTTGACCCCGCAAGCGGCTACGATCCGGAATTTCTGAAAAAATTCGAGTCCGCAAGCCAGAAGGCGGCGTTCGGCGAGGGCGAAACGAAGACCTTCGCGCTGAAGCAGATCCCTGGCGGGGAGTTGGCGCCGTAAGCTCAGCGCCCGCGCCTAGCCTTCGGCGAGGACGCTGATCAAGGCGCCGCGCGCGGTGGCCGTAAGCGGGTCATTGGCCATGCGGATTTCGCTGATGGCGATGGGAAATTCGGTGGCCGTCAACGCGCGCTCGAAGCGTTCGCGGAAGCCCTTCGGCGTGGCGGTGCCTCCGCTGAGCACGATGGGCACGGGGCGGTTGAGCTTGGGCATGCGGCGCGAGTTCGAGAAGGCCTCCTTCATGGCGGCGATCAACGTCTGGATCATGTCGTCGTAGTAGACGTTGACGGCCTGCAGGAGCTTGTCGGTGAAGTTGCCGTTGAAGTGGAACGACTCTTCCTTGACAAGGCGGACGCGCGTGGCGAGGTCGCCGGTGACGGCCGCGGTGCTGGAGTCGATGTAATCGCCGGCCTTGGGGGTGCTGAAACTGATGGCGGGCATGGAGAGGTAGGCCAGCGAGACGTTGCACAGTCCGCCGCCGCACGAGATGCCGATGCCTGTGTAGTTGGTGTCTTCGAGCTCGGAATAGATGACGGCCAGGCCCTCGGTGATGCTGCGTGTTTCAAAGCCGAGGTCTTCCAGCAGGTTCTTGAGCGTCGCCTCGTGATAGGTGAGGCCCTCCTCGGTGACGACGCCGCCCGTAAGAGGCACGGCCGGCACGCTGTAGGCGACGCGGGGGCGCGTGTCGCCCTTAGGCAGGTCTCCGATGAGATTCGAGATGATCGTCCGCACGACGGCCAGCGCCTCACGCTCGCCCGAATTCAATACGCCGAGCGTCATCGGACGGCGCGATTCCACGTTGAGAAAATCGGCGAAACGCGGCGCTTCGTTGCCATGGACCAGGAGTTCCGAACCACGCCGCTCATACGGAATCTCCTCGCGCGTGAGAGCCTTCTCGGTCATCGGCGCATAGGGCACGTTGACGAAGGCATTCAACTGGCTGGCCGTCGAGGTGTCCTCGCCGGTGCGGCGCGCGGCGACGATGCGGCTTGTGCCAACGTCCAGTCCGAGGACCATGGGAATCTGATTGTCCTTCTTCATATGGCTTTCTCCTTGCTCTCGCCCGAGGCCGGCAATTCGGCCAGTTGCTTGCGGTACTTCTCTTTGAGCCGGGCCCGGTAGGGCAGCACGCTCACGCCTTCCGCGCTCGCCGCCTGGCGGACGCGTTCTTCGGTCAGCAGCAGTCCCTTCCACAGACGGCCGCCGGTTGAGGTGACGAAATCCTGGTCGTAGCCGAAACCGAAAATCTCCATGGCGGCGACCGGAAGCTCGTAGTTATCCGGAAGGCCCAACTCCAGAAACGGAAAGTTCGAAGCCCAGTCGGTGTGGTTGCCGATGCGGTGATTCAGCGGGTTCACGGACACCTGGGCGTGCGTGACGCAGTTGACCGTGGGAATGCGGTAGCGCGCGCGAAGCATCTCGGTCAGGGCTCGCGCCGAGCGCACCTGGGCGGGCGTCACCGATCCGGCCGGCCCGTCGCCTGATTGCGTGGCCGACTCAAAGGCGATGCCCAGAAACTCGTGGTTCAAATTCATGTACACCGTGCCGCCATCGGCCCATACGCTGCGTCCGGCGTGGCCCGCCGCGTCGGCTTCGCGGACGATCCGGTGGACGCGTCCGAAACGGTCGATCAGGTAATGATAGCTGCGCTCCTTGCGCAAATAGTCGATGAGCCAACGGCCCACCCGCTTCAAACGGTCGGTCTGGCCCGGTTCAAACGGTGCGATATGGCTTTCCGTGGTGTGGAAGACGATGCCGGCGGGGTCGCGCCGCAACTCCCCCGGGTCGAGGCTGGGCCGGATCATGCGCCTCCATGAACGGGGATGATACGAAACCGTGCCCGCCGTTTCCACGCGCAGGCCGTTCGAGTACACCTCATACTGGCCTTCACGCGAATCGACCATCCAGACTTCGTCCGGAGCAAGTTTGGCCTGCCGGAGCACCACGCCGGAAGCCGGAGGCGGGGCCACATCGCGCGTCAACAGTCCAGGATGTCCGGGAATGAGCAACGCCGCGCCGGCCGCCGTCGCGCCAAAGGCGAGCAGCAAGCGGGGGGCCCGTTCGGGAATGATGCGGACCGTGGTGGCGCGCCGCAGGTAGCGCAGACGCTCCACGGGATCGGGCAGACGCCTGGCCCGCCACGTGATCCAAGGCACGCGAAGGCGAAACACCCACCGTTGAACGTGCTCCATGACTCCCTTCCCGATGCACGAAGGCCGTGGCAACCCTTCCCGTGCCCGTTTTCGTCCTCATGAGTCCCTGTTGCAAGAGAGGCGAATTCCTCTCATTGGCCAAGTGATCGGCCAGGTAGGAGTTTAGCTTTAGCCCTTGCGGGGGCCTTCATGCACACGCGAGAACCTCCGCCCTCGCCGTGGCCACGGCCTGAGACTCAATCTGGGGCCAACGATATCCACTATACTGCGTGTCCATTTCCGGACGTGCGCTTTTTCCGGGTACGAGTAGTACCATAAGCGAGCCGGCAGTGAATAAGCGGCGAAATTGAGCAGCCGCTCACTTGTGACGAATTAATCTTTCGGTGGCGTAGCAGATATGATGCGCGACTCACTTTGAAACCGCCGGTAGCCGCTGTACCGATTCTCCATCTCCAGGCGGATAGTCTTCAGTCCGCCCACCTTGGCCTCGCCTTTTAGCCAACCCTGCCTGGGCAGCCAGGCACTGGTCTCCATGCGGGCCATCTCGAACGTGAAACGGAAGCCAGGCTGAATGCGCAGCAGGAAGAGACCGAAGCTGATGATGTCGTCCACTACGGCCTCCGCCTTCGCCATGCGCCTGTCCGCCTGGTCGATCCACAGCCGGCCACTCATCTTCGTAAAGACTCGCGCCTGGCGGGATCGTGGCTTGTATCCGGCGCGCGGTTTACCTCGTAGCACCCACGCCGGGCGGCCGGTGATCGCTTCCTCCCCTTCGATTTTCCAATCGAACGCCTCGGCCACCTCGGCGAGGGCTTTCCGCTGTTCGCCGCGCTCCTTATCGGCCTCGCGGCGGCGCTGGTCCTGATGAGTGGCGCGCTTGTCCAGTTCTTTGTCGAGCTTTTTCTGCTCCTTGCGGGCTTCGTCCGCGTTCAGCGGCTTGCCATCCCTGCGGACCAGTTTATGGTAGGGCTCACCGTAGAGGATGGTGATTTCGTGGTCCGTGGATCCTGTGCTGACCGTTCTGCCTTGCGCGTCAAGCCGGCGGACCTCCTGGTGGCGCAGATACGTGTAGTCGCGCGCCTGGATGAAAAAGCCGTCCTGGTTGGCGAATGCCTCGCGGATGAGCGCTGCCGGTTCCGGTGGAGCCGCGGCGGCTACCAGCGGCAATCCTCCGAGGAAGGCGATGACGGCCACCTGAATCTTCATTAATTTTAATCGAGACGCCTCCTGGCCGCCGGCAATTTCCAATGATAAAATTTCCCGCCAGTCATTGCCTGGGTCCTGTCCTTCCCTGGAGAACACCGGACCAATTCCGGGCAACAAAAAAGGAAGGCGCAATGAAACACACTCTTGCGAAATTGTTTGCGGCTCTCCTCCTCTCCTCGCCCGTCTGGGCGCAGGGTCTGACAGGCCAGATTTCAGGCTCGGTAGCCGATCCGAGCGGCACGATGATCAGCGGCGCGAAGATCACGCTGGTGAATGCGAACACCTCACAACAACGCGAGACGGCAAGCGACTCCACAGGCGCCTATGTCTTCACGCAGCTCTTGCCCGGCAATTACACGATCTCGGTTGTCCAAGCGGGATTCAAGAAGTACGAACAACGCGACATTCAATTGACGGCGACCGAGCGCGTCGCGGTCCGCGAGATTCGTCTGGAACTGGGAGAGGTTTCGCAGACCATTTCGGTGGAGGCCGAGGCGGCGCGCTTGCAGACGCAGAGCGCGGAGCGTAGCGGGTTGATCTCGACCAAGCAATACGAGTCGCTTTCGCTGAAGGGCCGCGACTATCTGGGGCTTGTGAAGCTTTTGCCCGGCGTAATCGACACGGCCAACCGCAATGCTCCCGGCTGGAACAACATCGGCGGGATCTCGATCAACGGCAATCGCAGCGGCACGATCAACCTGACGCTGGATGGAGTGTCGAGCCTGGACACGGGCTCGATGACCGGACCCTACCTTGCGCCGAGCGTGGACGCGGTGGGCGAGTTGAAGGTGCTGCTCACCAACTACCAGGCGGAGTACGGCCGCTCGTCGGGCGGTACCATCAACGCCGTCATCAAGAGCGGGACACGGGATTTCCATGGCACCGGCTACTACTTCAAGCGCAACGAAGCCTTCAATGCCAACGAGTTCTTCCGCAACCGCGATGGACTGGCCCGTCCGGCCTACCGTTTCGACTATCCCGGCTACAACGTGGGCGGCCCTCTCTACATTCCCGGAAAGTTCAACCGCGACCGCAACAAGCTGTTCTTCTTCTGGTCGCAGGAGTTTCTGCCACGAAAATACCCCACGCAGGTGGGCCGGCTCACGTTTCCGACGGCGCTCGAACGGGCGGGTAATTTCTCGGAGACGTTCGATCAGAACGGCCGCCTGATTCCCGTGAACGACCCTCTCAACAACAAGGCGCAGTTTCCCGGCAACATGATTCCGTCTTCGCGCATCAGCGCTCCGGGACAGAAACTGCTCGGCGTTTTCCCGCTGCCCAACGCCGTTGATCCGGCGCGTTCGTTCAACAACGTATTTCAAAGCCAGGTGGACCAACCACGCGACGAGGATCTATTGCGCATCGATTGGAATATCAGTCCCAAGACCGTGTTCTACGCCCGCGCCATCCGTGACTATGAAGCGTTCAAGGGGGACTACAATTTCGTGCTCGCCTCCAGTATCTGGCCGCAGTTCGGCATCGCCTACACCATTCAGAGCGCGGGCCTGGTGAGCACGTTGATCCACACCTTCCGGCCGAATCTGGTAAACGAATTCACCTTCGGCGTGAACCGCGCGCTGCAACTGGTGTCTCCGCTGAATCAGGGCGCCATTGACAAGAACGACCGCAACAAGCTGGGGCTTGGTTTGCCGCAGTTCTTCCCGCAATCGAATCCCCTGAACCTGATTCCGAATGCCACCTTCGGCGGGGTGACCGGAGCGCCGCAACTGAACATCGAGCAGCGCTTCCCCTTCTTCGGCACGAATAACATTTGGAACTGGTCCGACAACCTGAGCTGGATCCGCGGCTCGCACAACCTGAAATTCGGCTTCTACTTCGAGCGCACCTCGCGCAACGCGGCCCGCTCCACGGCCTTCAACGGCACCTTCGATTTCGGCCGCAACGTGAACAACCCGCTCGACACCAACTACGCCTATTCGAACACTCTGCTGGGCTATTTCAACAGCTACACCGAATCGAACCGCCACCCGAGCGGCCATGGCCGTTTTAAGAACCTCGAATGGTTCGCGCAGGACAACTGGAAGGTGAACCGCCGCTTCACGCTCGACTACGGCGTTCGCTTCTATTGGGTGGAGCCCTCCTTCAGCCACGGCGATACGCTGAGCGTCTTTGACTCCTCGCTGTACGATCCCAGCAAGGCGGCGCAACTTGTGCAGCCTTACAAGGAGACGGCCAGCGCGCCGCGCGTCGGCCGCAATCCGGCCACGGGCGAACTGCTGCCCGCGCCGCTGATCGGCACACTGGCGGCGGGGAGCGGCACCTTCCACCAGGGCATGCGGCCGTACCAGGAGCGCGTCCTGAACACGCCCTCCGTGAAAGTGGCGCCGCGGCTGGGCTTTGCCTATGACGTCTTCGGCAACGGCAAGCTCGCCCTGCGCGGCGGGTTCGGCATCTTCTTCGACCGGTTCAACGACGACCAGGTGATCATCTTCGTTGAGCAACCGCCGAACGTGCTCACCAACTCGGTCGTCTTCAGCTCGATCAACGACCTGCTCCGTTCTCCGTTGAACCAGAGCCCGGCGAACGTGAACTCGATCCAACGCGACTACAATCCTCCCACGGTGTACAACTGGAGCTTCGGCGTGCAGCGCGACATGGGCTCGGGCATCGTGCTCGACGTCGCTTATGTGGGCAACGTCGGCCGGCACCTGTTGCATCGCCGCAGTTTGAACGCCACGCGCTACGGCACGAATTTCCAGCCTTCCTCGCTGGACCCCACCACGGGGAGCCCGCTGCCGGTGAACTTCCTGCGTCCAACACGCGGATTTGGCGACATCCAGTACGCCGAGTTCGCTTCGAATTCCAACTACCATTCGATGCAGACGCAGTTGAACAAGCGGTTTGGCCGCGGGCTGACGTTCGGCGTCTCCTGGACGTGGTCCAAGTCGATGAACTTCGTCAACGGCAACAACGACGCCGTCAACCCCTTCCTCGACTTCCGCATGCGCAACTACGGCCGCTCCAACATCGACCGCACGCACAACTTCGTCTTGAACTACAGCTACGATTTACCGAAGGCCAGCCAGACCTGGAACAACGCGTTTTCGCGCTGGGTGCTGGACGGCTGGCAGTTATCCGGCATCACCTCGTTCCTGTCCGGAGCGCCATCGGGAATCGGCTACAGCCTGGTGAGCGGCGCCGATCTGACGGGCGCCTCGGGAGCGGGCGTGGATTCGCGCGTCAACCTGACGGGCAATCCCGTTCTGCCCAAAGGCGACCGCACGGTGCTGCGCCACTTCAATACCGGCGCTGTCACGCCGCCCACGCGCGCCGAGTTGGGCATCGGCACCGCGGCCAAGGACCTCATCCGGCTGCCGGGCGTGAACATGTGGGACGTCTCGGTGTTCAAGAACTTCCCACTGGGTTCGAACGAAGCGCGGAGGCTGCAACTGCGCTTTGAAACCTACAATACGTTCAACCATGCCAACTTCAGCGCGGTGGATACCACCGGACGTTTCGACGCCGCCGGAAATCAGGTGAACGCGCGCTTCGGCCAGTACACGGCCACGCTGGACGCCCGGCGCATGGTGCTGGGCGTCAAGGTCTACTTCTGAGAGCCGCCCGGGCGGGCCTTTACACAATCTCCTTGATCACCGAGCCATGGACTTCGGTGAGCCGTTCCTTGCGGCCTTGATGCATGAAGCTGAGCGCGTCCTGGTTCAGCCCGAGCTGGTTGAGGATGGTCGTGTGGATGTCGCGGAAGTGATATGGCTTGTCGACGGCCTTCAAGCCGATGTCGTCGGTGGCGCCCACCACCTGGCCGCCCTTGATGCCGCCGCCGGCCATCCACATGGTGAAGCCGTAGTTGTGATGGTCACGTCCCTTGCCGCCCTGCGCCTCGGGTGAACGTCCAAACTCGCCGCCCCAGATCACCAGCGTCGAATCGAGCATGCCGCGCCGCTTCAGGTCCTGGATCAACGCCGCGGCGGGCTGATCGGATTGCGCGGCCATGCGGATGTGATTTTCCTCGATGTCCTCATGCGCGTCCCATTGCAGATTGCCTGGACCGCCGCCATGTACGACCGTAACAAAGCGTACGCCCTTTTCCACCAGCCGCCGGGCGAGCAGGCAGCGGCGGCCATAGTCGTCGGTGGGCTCTTTTCCGACTCCGTATAACTCCAGCGTCTCCTGGGACTCTCTCGATATATCGAACACCTCGGGCGCTTCGGTCTGCATGCGGAAGGCGAGATCGTAGGCGTTCATGCGCGCGCGGAACTCGTCGTCCTCGGCTTCCACGGTTGCTTTGAGGTTGGCCTCGTTCAGCTTGCGAATCAACTCGACGGTGTTGCGCCGCGTATCGAGTTCTACCCCCGGGGGCAGATCCAGGTTGAGGATCGGCTTCTTTCCCGCGCGCAGCATGGTGGGCTGGAACACGGCCGGCAGGAAGCCGTGCATGTACATGGGCTGGCCGCCCTCCAGCGCTCCATCCGGATCCGGGCTGACCACGTAGGCCGGCAAGGAATTGCTCTCCGAGCCCAGACCATACACGGCCCACGAGCCCATGCTGGGAAAGCCGGGAATGATGCGGCCGGAAAAGAGTTGATACTGCGCCGCCGAATGAACCACCATGTCGCCGTGGCAGGAGCGGATGATGGCCAGATCGTCCACGATCCCGGCCTGGTGCGGAAACAGATCGCTGACCTCGATTCCCGACTTGCCATACCTTTTGAATGTGCGCTTGGTGCCGAGAATCCTCGCGTTGTTGGCGACAAACTGGTACTTGACCTCGCCGAACTCCTTGGGACGCGTCTGCCCGTTGAGTTTGTTCAACAGCGGTTTGGGATCGAAGGTTTCCAGGTGTGAGGGGCCGCCCGCCATGAAGAGGAAGATGACCGATTTTGCCTTGGCGGCGAAGTGCGGCGGGCGGGGCGCGAGCGGATTCGCGTTCGCCGTGGCCGCGCGTGCCCTCTCTTCAAACAGCATCTGCGTGAAGGCGAGCGAGCCCATGCCACAGAAGGCGTCCGTGAGGAATTCCCGGCGGGAACGGCACCAGCGGATGTGTTCGGACATGCGGCTCTCCTAGTCCACGTAAAGGAATGCGTTCAAATTCAAAATGGCGAGCGCGAACTCGCTCATCGGATTGGCCTTGAGAAACTCCAAGCCGAGCTTCAGTTCCCGGGGCGATGGCGCGCGTCCGGCCGTGAGCCGGTAGGCCAGAGCCACCTGCGCCTCGGGCGTCTTGGCTTCGCGGTCCAGGCGGGCGGCAAAGGCGCGGGCGGTGTCGTTGGCGAACGGCCCGTTCATCAGCTCCAGCGCTTGTGGCGCGTGAGTGGACTGCTCGCGGCGTGGACAGGAGATGAGCATGTCGGGAGCGTCGAACGCCTCCATGATGGGCAGACGGAGGTTTCGTTTATAGATGAGGTAGATGCTGCGGCGATGTTGTTGGTTCGGGTCCTGGTCCACCTGCCATTGGGCGGGCTTGTAGAGGAGCTTGGTTAACTCCTCGTCGACGGGGACCATGATGCTCGGTCCGCCCGCTTTGAGATTCAAGCGTCCCGAAGCGCTGAGCATCGAGTCGCGCACCTCCTCGGCCGTCAGACGCCGCCGGGAGAACTTCCACAAGTACTCGTTGCCCGGATCCTTCTCCATGCCCAGCGCCGAGGCGGGCGAGGTGGATGCCTGGCGGTAGGCATTGCTCATCATGATCGCCTTGTGCAGCGGCTTCAGTTTCCAGCCGCCCTCCACCAGACGGTTGGCCAGCCAATCCAACAGTTCGGGGTTCGACGGGCGCGCGCCCATGCGGCCAAAATCGTTCGGCGTGGCCACGATGCCGCGGCCGAAGTGATAAGCCCAGAGACGGTTCACCAGAACACGCGCCGTGAGAGGGTTCTCCGGGCTCGTGATCCAGGCGGCCAGTTCCATGCGCGGTTTCGCCGTCGCAGGGTCCAGTTCCGGCGAGCCGTCCGGCAGCAGGACACCGAGCGTGCGCATGCCCACGGCGTCGCCCTTGCTTTGGTAATCGCCACGCGCCAGGACGTGAATGGGCGACCGCTTCTCCATGTCGTCCTTCACGCCGTAGAGGCCGGGCAGTGGGCCTGGTTTCAGCACCTCGGTGTCGCGAATCCGCTGCATCATCCGGCCGCGCTCTTCGCCCTTGAGTCCTTTCATCGCCTGGCGCAAGTGGCTGATCTCGGTGTCGAGTTCCTTGTTCTTCGCCTCCCAGGCCAGCTTCTCACTGGGCGTCGCGGTTACGAAATCGTTTTCGTGCACCGGCGCGAAGAAGGCCTGCATGCGGTAGTAATCCTTCTGGCGGAGAGGATCGAATTTGTGGTCGTGGCAGCGGGCGCAGCCGAGCGTAACGCCGAGCAGCGCCGAGCCGACGATGTTCGTCATCTCGGTGAGCACCTCGTTGCGGGAACTGGCCACCTCCTGGTTCCCGGCGTTCTTGCGCAGCGCGGCCAGCCGGTTGAAGCCGGACGCCACGATGTACTCGTGGTTGGCCGGGTCCATCTCGTCGCCCGCCAGTTGTTCGCGAACGAACTGGTCGAAGGGCTTGTCCGCGTTGAACGAGGCGATCACATAGTCGCGGTACCGCCAGGCGTCCGGGCGGTGCGTGTCGTACTCGAAGCCGTCGGTTTCCGCAAAGCGCACCAGGTCCAGCCAGTGCTGGCCCCAACGTTCCCCGTAACGCGGCGAAGCGAGCAGCCTGTCGATGAGCTTTTCATACGCATCCGGTCTCTTGTCGGCGGCGAAGGCGGCCACCTCGGCCGGAGTGGGCGGCAGCCCCGTGAGATCGTAGTAGGCGCGGCGAATGAGCGTCTGCCTGCTGGCGGGCGGCGCATGAGGCAGCTCTTCCTTCTGAAGACGGGCCAGGACGAAGGCATCTACTGGATTGCTGGTCCAGGCCTTGCCGGCCGGCGTGGTGAAGCCGGGCGGTTGCGGTTGCGTGCGCGGGCGGAAAGCCCAATGGCGGCGCTCGGTAGCCGTGTACTTCTCCTGGGTGATGCTGTTGGCCGCGAATCCCATTGCGGCAAGCGCGATGGCCGCTACCGGGCAGACAATTCTGCGCATGCGGGCGATACTCCTCTTCAACGTGGCGGTTGGGCAATATTATATCGCCCACCGCCGGGCGGTTACCACTCGAAGCGGCCGACGATGATGTGATGCATGCGCGCCGTGCCGATATCGGAGAAGCTGCCTCGCCCAATGCCGTTGAACCGGCCGAACTGCGCCAGCGAATTCACATTGTAGACGCCGCCCGGATCGCCCAGTTGCGGCTGTTTCGTCGGGTTGTTGACGTCCCACCGGATGCTGAAACGGAAGCGCTCCTTAATGGGGATCACCTTGGAGAGCGAGAGCTGTGTCCAGCGCATTCCGGGCGATTCCAGGATGTTGCGTCCAATCATGCCGGCGGCGGTGAACTGCGGTGCGTAGCCGAACGCGGCGTTGTTGAAATAGTTGTTCTGAGCGGCCAGCGGAAAGCGGTTTCCGACTTCGTAGCCGCTCTTGTTGGACAGCATCTGTTCGGCCGGCAGCAGAGCGACGGGACGCACCTGACCGGGCAGGTAGCGCGGACCGCCCGCGGCGGTGATGGTCACGGGAGGTCCGCTCTGGAAGGTTTGAGTCCAGGCAAAGTCCCAATTTCCGAGGAAGTAGTTCGTGATGCCGCCGCCGTTCATCATCTTCCGGCCCTTGCCGAACGGCAGTTCGTAGGTGAAGACGCTCACGAAGCGGTGGCGGATGTCATAAATGGCGCGTGCCTTTTCGAGAGAACGGTTGTAAAAGGTGATGCCGCTGCGTCCGCCATCGTCGTCGCCGTCGTTCAAGGTCTTTCCCAGTTGATAGAAGGCGTTCAGCGTCATCCCCTGCGCATAACGGCGCTCAAAGCGCAGCGTGCCGCTGTGATGTGAGTTGTGGCCGTAGTTCGAGTAGTGTTGGATGGAGCCGAACTGGCGGTAGGGCTTATAGTTCTGCGTGGCCGCGAACACCTGGTTCAGCACGCCCGTATCCGTCGAGATGTTGAGCGGCACGGCATTCATGTCCCAGTTGTTCAGAAGACCCACGCCGGAGGAGCCCTGATACTGCGCGTCCATCAGCCAGCTTCCACTCAACTGCACCTGGAACCCTGCCGACCACATGGCGACGTAAGGGAGCCGCATGTTTGGGTCGTACCAGGATGCGCCGCGGCCGCCGTAGTTGGTGCCCTGAAAGGGTACGCTGCCGTCGGCGGCCGTATTGAACCGGATCGCTCCCGGCCCTTGCGACAGCAGGAAGGCATGACGCGGGTCTCCCGGCAGCGCCTGCACGTTGGCCGTGGCCACATACTCTTCGAAGTTCTGGCCGGCGCCGTTGGTGAACAGGTCCACAGAGTATGTGCCAAAGCTGGACCGGAAGACCACGCGCGGGCGCAGATTCCAGGCGAGGCCAAAGCGGGGTTGGAAGTTGTTCAGGTCGCGCTTGGAGAGCAGCCCCGCGCCATGCACCAGGGCTCCGCGCATACCGCTCAATGGATCCGTGGCATTGGGGTCGAACTGAGACTGCTGTCCATATTTTGTGGAGAAGGGCGATTCGTAGCTCCAGCGCAAGCCGAGTTCCAGCGTCAGATTCCGTCGCGGCCGCCAGGTGGTTTGACCATAGAAGGCATGCGACCACCAGCGCGGCAGCCAAGTCGCCTGGTTCTGCTGAAAGACGGCCTGCCCCACGGTTCCCAGCAGGAAACTGGCGAACGCATTGCCCGTGTTCGGCGTGAAGGGAAGCTCGGTGCCGCCCATGCGGTACTGCCCCGAAGGCAGCGTCTGCGTGAGCGAGTTGTACCGGGTGCGAATCACCTCATAGCCAAACTTCAGGGTGTGTTTTCCCGCCACCTTGGTGAGATTCTCCTGGAAGGTGAAATCCTCGGCAATGTCGCGCGAGCGGCCGCCCGGACCAAAGCCATAGAACAGAGCTCCGCCCGAGTTCTGAAAGGCGGGGAAGGTCTCGGCCGAGACGCCTGGAATGCCCAACTTGCTCGCCCAGCCGGCGCCGAACGTTTCCGGCACGGCCGAGAAGGTGCGGCGGTTGAAGCCCAGGCGGGCTTCGCTGATCATGGTCGGGTTGAACGTGTAGGTATCGGATATCACCACGTTCCGCTGATCGAGCGGCTTCACGTACACGCTGCCAAAGGTGAGCTCGTTCAACTCGCGCACGGGGCGCTCCTCGCTGCGATGCCGCACCTGCGAGTACCGGCCGAAGATCTTGTGATTGATGCTGAAGGAGTGATCGATCTTCGCGTCATAACGCTGGAAGTTGTACGCACCGCCGGCGTTATAGGTGAGATTGTTCACAGGTCCGGTGGCCTGCATGGTGCCGGGGTCGCTCTGTTCCCGCCATGGTTTCAGCGCCAGTACATTCTTCGAAACGGTGTCGAACAGGGAGGCGGGAATCTGATTGTTCGCGAAGGGCTGGCGGGTCCACGTGGTTCCGTTCTGGGCCGTCGTGAACGGGTTGTAGATGGGCAATCCACGGCCGCCAAAGGAGAAGTTTCCGGCATACATCTCCGGGCTGGGAACCGTGACAACCACCGTTTCGCTCACCTTCTCAAAGTGCTGCTGAAACCCGGCGAACCAGAAGGTCTTGTTCTTGATGATGGGTCCGGAGGCGGTGGCGCCCCATTCGTGATAGGTGAACGCGCCGGTGCGGGGCAGTTGTTCCAAGAAGGCGCGATGGATCAGTTTGCCGTTGGTGTAGCGGTCCTCAATGGATCCATGGAACTGATTGCCTCCACCTTTGAACACGAGGCTGAGCTGGCCGCCGGCGGAGTGGCCGAACTCGGCCGGCGTTCCGGTGGTCCACATTTTGAACTCCTGGATCGAGTCCAGCGAGGCGATCATCGTGCGTTGATAGTCGCCCACCTGTCCTACGGCGGGTTCCTTGCCGCCCACACCATCCATCGAATATCCGATGGCGCGTTGCCGCTGGCCCACGGCGTGCTGGCCGTTGATGTTCGTCATGCCGGGCATGTAGAGCAGCACGCGGTGAACGAACTTCTGCATCACCGGGAGCTTTTCGACCACTTCACCGTCGAGCACCTGTCCCGATCCGGCCGTTTCAGTTTCGAGCAGCGGTGGCGTGCCTTCCACCTTGATCGATTCACTGACATTGCCGACCTCGAGCTGAATGTCGAAACGGGGAGACTCATTGATGCGCAGCAGGATGCCGGAACGCACGGCGGCTTTGAATCCTGTGGCCTCCACGCGCAGTTCGTAGTTGCCTGAACGAAGATTTGGAAGATAGTAGGCGCCTTCCGGCGAGGTGGTGGACTCGTACAGGAAGGATGTGTCAGTGTTGCGCGCCGTGACCTTCGCCGCGGGGATCAGCGCCCCGCTGGTGTCGGTTACCGTGCCGACGATGGTGGCGGTGCCGGTACTTTGCGCATGTGCAATCGTAGCCGCGCAGACAAGCGCCGACACGGTATTGAGCCAGCAGGTCCTCATGACTACCCCCCTTTGAGTTCTGGTGCGCGTGGTGTGTGTGAGGCGCCAGAACTGGGGATAGTTTTATCGCAAAAGTTAAGCTAAAGCAAGAGGGATGGCAGCGGCTAGTGGCCTGGCGCTTCGCCGTGTCCCGCGGCGGGCGGCGCATCGTTCACAACCAGTCCCGTGGCGCCCCAGGATTGAGGCCAGCCGAACATGCCACGCGACATGTAATCGCTGAACATGATGGCGAACATGAACACCAGCCAAACGATTCCAACGCCAACGGTGAGCTTCACCAGTGGCGTGTTGTGTTTGACGTGCATGAACCACAGGATGACCAGCGTCGCTTTCACGCCGGCCACGGCGAGGGCAATCAGGATGTTGGCGCGTCCCAGATCGACCTTGGCGGCCGCCACGGTCAGGAACGTCAGCACCATGAGGGCGCCGAAGATCGTGAAATAGAGGCTCTTGGGAGCAATGTGGGAGGTCGGGTGTTCGCTCATGGTGGTTAGTGAATCAGGTACAGCATCGGGAACAGGAAAATCCAGACGATGTCGACGAAGTGCCAGTAGAGGCCCATGTTTTCGATCGGCCCGTAAAAGTCGGTCGAGTAGGTATTGTTATAAGCCTTCCACATGAAGAAGATCAGCAGGCCGGCGCCGATGATCATGTGCAGAGCGTGCAGCCCCGTCATGGCGAAATACATCGAGAAGTAGATTTGCGCCTGTTCGTTGTAGGGTCCGCCCATGGCGAAATGGGGTCCGGGCACAAGATGATGCTTGAACTTGTCGGAGTACTCCACGACTTTCACGGCGAGGAAGACGTTGCCCAGCATGAATGTGGCCAGGAGATAGCCAAACACGCCCTTGTTGCGGCCCAGCTGGGCGCAGCGTACGGCCAGGGCCATGGTGAGCGAGGAGCCGATCAGCACGACGGTGTTGAAGGTTCCCAGGGCGACATTCAGATGATGGCTTGCCGCGGAATACGCCTCTGGATACATGGACCGGTAGACCGCGTAGGCGCAAAAGAGCGAGCCGAAGAAGAGAATCTCCTGCACCAGAAAGACCCACATTCCGAACGTGGTGGAGGAGTACTGCTGCTGCAGGTCCTCATACTGGTGCTGAAAGTTCGGGTTGGCGGGATGAGCAGCGGTTTGTTCCATCGCCTGGCTAGACATGATGTTTCACCTCGTCCCCCTCATCTTCCTCGGGAGCGTACGCGTAGGCTTCTTCCGTCACGATGGGGATGGTTTCAAAGTTTTCCAACGGCGGCGGGGACGGTATGGTCCATTCCAGCCCTTTGGCGCCCCATGGATTGGCCGGAGCCTTCTTTCCGGCGAAGAGCGACCATGTGAAGTAGATCATGGGCAGCGTATAGCCGAGGGCCAGCACGGTGGCTCCCGCCGACGACATGATGTTCCAGAATTGGAACTCCTCCGGGTAGGCGTGATAGCGCCGCGGCATACCCAGGTAGCCGGCCAGGAACTGCGGGAAGAAGGTCAAATTGAATCCCAGAAAGACGAGGATGGCTGAAATGCGGCCGGCCGTCTCCGGGTACATGCGGCCTGTGATCTTGGGCCACCAGAAGTGCAAACCGCCGAGGTATCCCATGATCGCCCCTCCCACCATGATGTAGTGAAAGTGGGCCACGATGAAGTAGGTGTCGTGAATGTGCACGTCAACGGCGACGTTGGCGCAGAAGAGGCCGGTGAGGCCGCCGATGAGAAAGAGGCCGAAGAAACCGAAGGCGTACAACATCGGAGCTTCGTAGCTGATGGATCCTTTGTAGAGTGTCGCGGTCCAGTTGAACACCTTGATGGCCGAGGGGATGGCCACGATGAAGGTGAGAACCGAAAAGACCATGCCGCCGTACACCGACTGTCCGCTGACAAACAGGTGGTGGCCCCAGACGAGGAAGCCGAAGACGGCGATGGCCACGCTGGACAGGGCGATGAAGCTATAGCCGAAGACCCTTTTGCGGCTGAAACACGTAACCAGTTCGGAGATGACGCCCATGGCGGGCAGAATCATGAGATAGACGGCCGGGTGCGAATAGAACCAGAACATGTGTTGGAAGAGAATCGGATCGCCGCCCGTGTTCGGGTTGAAGAAGCTGAAGCCGAACAGGCGTTCCATGGCCACCAGAAGGATGGTCATGGCGACAACGGGGGTGCCGAGAATCTGTACCAGCGCCGTGGCGTAGTTGCCCCAGACGAACAGCGGCAGGCGGAACCAGGTGAGTCCCGGCGCGCGCATCTTGTGGACGGTGACGATGAAGTTCAGTCCGGTGAGGATGGACGAGAAACCGCTGATGAAGGCGCCGAGTGCGGCCGTGATGACGGCGGAATTCGCGTACGTGCTCGAATAGGGCGTATAGAAGGTCCAGCCGGTATCGACACCGCCCGAGATCATGGAGTAGAGCGTGAAGCACGCGCCGATGATGAAGATGTACCAGCTCAACAGGTTGATGCGGGGTAGCGCCAGGTCGCGCGCGCCGATCATGATGGGCAGCATGAAATTACCGAGTACCGCCGGCGTGGCGGGGATCAGGACGAAGAACACCATGATGACGCCATGCATGGTGAAAGCCTTGTTGTAGGATTCCGCCGACAGCAGGTCGCCGCCGGGCGTGATCAGTTCCAGGCGGATCAAAGCGGCGAAGAAGCCCCCCAAAAGGGACATCGCCGTGATCGACATCAGGTAGAGCAGACCGATGCGCTTGTGGTCCTTCGTGAGGAGCCAGGACATCACGCCCTTGCCTTTGGTCAGATAGCTTTCGCCCTGGTTCTCAGGCATGGGAACCTGATCGACCGGATGAGTCAGGGTGGCGCTCATACTTAGTTCCCTCCCTTCTTACCCGCCGGAGCTTCGGACGCGGCAGCGCCTCCGGCTGGAGCGGATTTGGATAGCGATTTGATGTAGCTGATCACTTGCA
The DNA here is from genome assembly GCA_020847045.1 of Bryobacterales bacterium. Classification (GTDB taxonomy): domain Bacteria; phylum Acidobacteriota; class Terriglobia; order Bryobacterales; family Bryobacteraceae; genus JAFLBB01. The sequence continues at coordinate 76,199 of JADLCT010000057.1, forward strand.
GCAGCCCCTCCTCGGAGATTTGCCCTTGGAAGGTCGGCATCTCGACGGCATAGCCGGAGACGATTTTGCTGGCGGGCTTCAGCACGGATTCGCGGATGTAGGCCTCGTCGGCGAGCGTTGTGGTTCCATTCTGCAACTTGACGGCTTTGCCGAAGACATCAACCAGCGTGGGGCCGCGTCCGGTATTGTCCGCCTTGTGGCAGGTGGCGCAGCCGAGGCGGTTAAACAGCCGTTCGCCGGCCTGCTGCATGGTTTCGCCGCGGATGGAGCCGCTTAACCACGCTTCGTAGTCGGCCTCTTCCATCACATGGACCCAGCCGATCATGCCGGAGTGTTGCGTACCGCAGTATTCGGCGCAAAAGAGATGATACTTGCCCACCTTGTTCGCTTGAAACCACATGGTGGTGTACTGGCCGGGCACAACGTCCCGCTTCAAGCGGAAGGCGGGAATGAAATAGCTGTGGATGACGTCCTCGGTGGTCATGATCAGCTTCACGGGCCGGTTGAGCGGCACATGCATTTCGTTGATCTCGCGTACGCCATTGGGGTGCTGAATCTTCCACATCCATTGTTTGCCCACGATGAAGACCTCCATCGCGTTGGCCGGGGCGTGGTAGTTGCGGAAGAAGACCACCGTGCCGCCGACGAACATCGACATGGCGAGCAGGAAGGGGATGATGGTCCAGGTCAGTTCCAGCACAAGCGACCCATGTATCGGCTTCGGTATCTCGTCCTGGCTCTTGCGCCTGTACCGGAGGGCGAAGTAAAGGATCGCCAGCGAGATGCCGACGGCGAAGAACACCGACACCCCGAGAATATAGAGGTAATTCGCGTCTACCCCGGCAGCGCCAATCGAGGCGCTATCGGGAAACAGTTGCAAGTCTTTCGCCATGTTGATTCTTTCTGCGCTTGTTCTGGAAATAGCAGATGATCCAGAAGGCAATGATCGATGCGACGGTGATTCCCCCGGCGATGCGCAACACGGTCATTACGGTTGCGCCGTACTTGCCTGTGGCCGGGTCATAGTGATAGCAAAACAGCAGGAGCTGGTCGACGGGAGAACCGATGCGTCCCTGGGAGGCCTCGACAAGGCCCAGCCGCAGGTCGCGCGCCGAAAACTCGACACCGTAATAGTATTTGGAAACCTTGCCCTCGGGAGTCAGCAGGATGAGACCGCTCGAATGCGCCCATTGTTTGGTGTTGTCATCCCACTGGTAGTGGAAGCCGGCCGCATCGGCCAGGCGCTTTACGTCCTGCGCCGTGCCGGTCAGCAGTTGAGTTCCGCGCTCGATGCCGCCCCGGCGGTAACGCGTCTGAAACTCCTCCAGCTTCCGCCTGGCCATGGCCGGCGTTTCGGCGGGATCGAAGCTGACGGCGACAATGTCGAAATCGTCGCCCGGGGTCAGGTTCGGAATGGCGTTCAGGGCGCGGATGAGGCCGTTGACGGTGAGGTTGCACAGCATGCGGCACTCGTAATAGACAAACGCGAGCACCACCGGCTTGCCCCGCAGGTAGCTGCGGAACGGACGGCTTTGTCCGGTCATGTCCACGAGCGAAACGTCGAGCGGAAGCTGCGCGTCGAGGTTCTGCTTGATGCCGACCTCCTGCAGCGCTCCGGGCAGCTTGCCCTCGGCGGTGGGAAGTCCGGTCATGCCGCCCGTCATCGGCCGCATGGCGGCGGGATTGCCCGGCTGCGCCGCGGCGGTGGCTGCGGCAAGCAAGGTGATCGCGATGAGGGTGTTGCACTTCATGACTACTGCTTTCCTTCCTTTGCGGCTGCGGCTTTCACCGGCGGCACTTCAAACTTCGGCAATCCCTTTCCGGCCACGATTTCCATGGCTCGCGCTACCGGAATGCGGACCGCGTTCACGCTTTTGTCCTCCCAGCCGTAGCTGGTCAGGATCTGCTCTTCCTTGGCCCTGAATTGTTTCAAGTCCCAAGGCTCGTTCACCTGCAGGCGGGCGCCGCTAGGCAGGATGCGCTGCTGCTCCATGACGGTGGGTTCGGCGTCGCGAGCCTCGTTGTAGCTCTTCATCACCTGAAACATGCCATACATCAAGCCGATGGCCGCGAAGGTGATGATCACCAGGTAGCCCAGGAACCTCCACACGGGAGGCGTGGGGACATCGGATGACTCGTAGCCGGGATTGACGGGAGGAAGTTGTTCGCTCATGTTCATTCCCTCTTTAGTGATGTCCCGCCGCGGCGGCGAGCCGGTGGATTTCAGTGGGCTCCAGCGGGCGGGCTTTCAACTGCCGCGCGAAGAAGGCGAGCCAGAGGCCGATCAACGCCATGGGAGCCGCCAGGTCCAGCCAGTGGATCGAGAAATGATCGGGGCTGAAATTCGGCTGGACAATCCAGGTGAGATCGAGGAAACGGGCCACCAGGACCAGGATAGCGATCTTGGACAACATGCCCTCCTTGCGCTTGTTGAAGCGCATCAGCAGCAGCAGGAAGGGCAGCGCCCAGTGGAATATGACAAGTCCCGTGGCGATCGCGCCCCAGCCGCCGTGCAGGCGGTGAATGTACCAGGGGATTTCCTCCGGCAGGTTGCCGGACCAGATGATGAGGAACTGAGAGAAGCTGGCGTAGGCCCACAACATCGTGAAGGCGAGCATCAGGTTGCCGATGTCGAGGAAGTGGTTGGGGCCGAGCAGTCCCTTCATGGGCGCGTACTCCATGAGGATGGCCAGACAGATGACGGCGAGCGAGAGCGTGGAGAGCGCCTGGCCCACCATGAAGATGATGCCGAAGATGGTGGAGAACCAGTGCGGGTCCAGCGACATCGCCCAGTCGATGACGGCAAAGGTCACCGTAAGCGAAAACACCACCACGCCGGGTCCGCTGATGTTGTTCAAGCGGCGCTTGGCGTCGGCGTCGCCTGCGTCCTGCTTGGCGGTCAACCGGTTCAGGGCGTACACGAACAGGCCCCACACGGCGAAGTAAAAGATCGAGCGGCCGATAAAGAAGGGCACGTTCAGATAGAGCGCCTTGGCCTGAAGAATCTTGTCGTGCGCCACGACTTCGGGCCGCGCCCATTTGTACAGCGTCGGCATGGAGAGCAGCACGGGCACCAGCATCAGGGCCACCAGCGGCAGCGTGCGCGTGGAGGCTTCCAGAAGGCGCCGCATCACCATGCCCCACTGGCCGCCGACCAGATGGTGCACCATCAACAGCGCCAGGGAGCCCAGCGGCAGACCCACGGTGAGGAGATAGCCGGTCAGGTAGCTTCGCATCACCTGCTCGGGATTCGACATCATGCCGAACAGGCACAGGGCCAGTCCCACGCCGAAGGCGCCAAGACCGATCTGCTGAACGCGATCGAGATTAGGTTGTGTCGCAGCGTGAGAACTCATTGTCCGGCAGCCTCCAGGCGCGCCCGCTCGGCGGGCGGAACGTCGTCAAGCGTCGCGGCGCGGCTGAGCTGCAGCGCCCTCACGTAGGCGACGATGGCCCAGCGGTCCTCGACGGGAATGCGCGACGCGTAGCTCGGCATGACGCCGAAGCCGTTCGTGATGACGTCAAAAAAGTATCCGGCGGGTTGCTTGTGCATCTTGTCGGAGTGATAGGTAGGCGGATGTTTCAGGCCGCGTTGCACCACCATGCCTTCGCCGTCGCCAGTCTGGCCGTGGCATGGCGCGCAGTAGATATTGAAGCGTTGCTGCCCGCGTTCGAGGAGCGCCTTGTCGAGCTTCACCGGAAGCTCGGTGACGAACTCGGGGCTGTTGCGCGCCACCTTGCCGTAGTAGAGCGGGATGTTGTTTTTCAGGTATCCGCGAGCCACCGTGCCCTCCACGGCCGGACGCGCGGAGCGGCCGTCTGGGAAGAAACTGCTGGCCGCCAGGGGACGGTAGCGGGGCTGGTCGTGCATGTCCTGCCGGCAGCCCGTGGCCAGCGCGGCGGCGCCCAGAATCAGGGCGAAGGTGATCGTCTTACGCATCGACTTCGCTTACCTCCGGGGAGTGCTGCGCGAGGAACTCGCGGGTCATGGCCGCGTCATACTTCGGATCGGCGGCTTCGATGCAGAGGAAGAAGCGGTCCTGCGAGGCGCGTTTGAAACGTTCGACGTTGAACACCGGGTGATAGGGTTGCGGCAGGCCGTTCAGCGCGATCATGCCGGCGACCGCGGTAATGGCGGCGCACAGCACCGTGGTTTCGAACGTGATCGGGATGAAGGCGGGCCAGGAGTAGAGCGGTTTGCCGGCGACGTTCATCGGATAGGCCACCATCGCGATCCAGCACATCAGGGCGAAACCGCCGATGCAGCCGAGGAATCCGCCCAGCAGCACAAGCGCCGAAATTTTGGTTGGCGCCTGTCCCAGGGCTTCGCTCAAACCGTGAATGGGATAGGGCGAGTAGGCGTCCATCTTGCGGTAGCCGGCCGCATGCGCGGCGCCGGCCGCCTTAATGAGCAACTGATGATCGTCGAATTCGGCCATCATGCCGAAGTTCTTGGAAGCTACCACGGGGGCGTGCGACATGAGCTTAGTGGCCTCCTTCGGCTTCCGGTTGGGCCTTGGCGGCCGGCACCAGCAGCTTCATTTCAAACATGGCGATCGCGGGCAGCACGCGGACGAACAGGAACATCAGAGTGAGGAACAGGCCGATGGTTCCGGCGAAGAACGCCTCGTCGAAGATGGTCGGCGTGTAGTAGCCCCAACTGGCCGGAATGAAGTCCCGGTGCAGGCTGACGACGATAATCACCCAGCGCTCCAGCCACATGCCCACGCTGACGATATTGGACACCACCCAGACCAGCATCAGGTTCCTGCGGTACTTCTTCCACCACAGAATTTGCGGCGCCAAACCGTTGCAGAAGATCAGCGCCCAGTAGCTCCAGGCGTACGGTCCGGTCATGCGATTCAGGATCATCGACTTTTCGAACTCATTGGCGCTGTACCAGCCGAAGAAGACTTCGAGGAAATAGCCGTAGATGACGATGATGCCCGTGGCCAGCATCACTTTGCACATGTTTTCGATGTGGCGCATCGTGATGAAGTCTTCCAGATGATAGAAGGCCCGCATCGGAATGGCCAGGGTGAGCACCATGGCGAACCCGGCGAAGATGGCGCCGGCTACGAAGTAGGGCGGAAACACCGTGGTGTGCCAGCCGGGGATGATGCCGATGGCGAAGTCGAAGGAGACGATGGTGTGGACGCTCACCACCAGCGGCGTGGAAAGGCCGGCCAGCAGCAGGTAACTCATCTCGTACCGCTGCCAGTGAGCGGCGGAACCGCGCCAGCCGAGCGAGAGGATGCCAAACAGGTAGCGTGTCACCTTGCTGGTGGCCCTGTCGCGCAATGTGGCCAGGTCAGGAATGAGGCCGACGAACCAGAACATGGCCGACACCGAGGCGTAGGTGGACACGGCAAACACGTCCCACAACAGCGGACTGCGCGGTTGCGGCCACATGCCCATCGTGTTCGGATAAGGCAGCATCCAGTACGCCAGCCACGGCCGCCCGGTGTGCATCAGAGGATACATGCCCGCGCAGGCCACGGCGAACAGCGTCATGGCCTCGGCGAAGCGGTTGATCGAGGTGCGCCATTCCTGCTTCAGCAGGAGCAGAATGGCCGAAATCAGCGTGCCCGCGTGGCCAATGCCGATCCACCAGACGAAGTTGATGATGTCGAAACCCCAGCCCACCGGAACGTTGGGCCCCCAGACGCCGATGCCCTTGAACAGCAGGTAGTACATCGACACGCCGAGCAGGCTGGCGAGCGAGG
>JADLCT010000058.1 GCA_020847045.1 Bryobacterales bacterium
ATGCCTTCGGCCACGGCGCCCGGCGAGCTCACGCCCAGGATCGCGCCCTGGAATCCCGCCTCACGCAGGGCAAGCCCAAAACTGCCCCCAATCAGACCGACCCCGACAATGGCGATACTCTCCATGGGCTTGCGCTTACAGAGTACGGCCTACAGCGGAGGCGATCACGCGTAACTGCTGCGCCAGTTCCGTCAACTGCTCCGGACGCAACGACTGTGCCCCGTCACTGCGCGCACGGTCCGGATCGGGGTGCATCTCGACAAGCAGACCGTCGGCGCCAGCGGCAACCGCCGCGCGCGCCATGGGAATTACCTGGTCGCGCCTCCCTGTGCCGTGCGAAGGGTCGGCGACAATCGGCAGATGGGATAACTTATGCACAACGGGAATGGCCGATATGTCCATCGTGTTGCGGGTGTATGTTTCAAAGGTCCGGATCCCCCGTTCACATAAGATCACTTCATAGTTGCCACCGGAAAGCAGGTATTCGGCCGACAGCAGTAGCTCCTCAATCGTGGCCGCGATGCCTCTTTTCAGCAGAACCGGTTTGCGGATCTTACTCAGTTCCCGGAGCAGGTTGAAATTCTGCATGTTCCGCGCGCCCACCTGTAGGATGTCGGCGTAGCGCACCATGAGCGGAATCTGGGTGGAGTCCATCACCTCGCTGATGACCAGCAGACCGAACTCATCGGCCGCCTCGCGCATCATTTGCAAGCCCTCTTCGCCGAGTCCCTGGAAGCTGTAAGGCGACGAGCGGGGCTTGAACGCGCCTCCGCGAATCACCCTGCCGCCGGCTTCGGCGACGATGGAGGCGCAGCGGCGGATCTGTTCCCGGCTTTCCACGCTGCACGGTCCGGCCATCAATACCATTTCGCTGCCGCCGATCTCCACCTTGCCCACCTTCACCACCGTGCCGCCGGGGCGGAAGTGCCGGTTGGCCAGTTTGTAGGGCGAAATGATGCGGTGGGCCTCCTTCACGCCCTCCATCACCTCGAACTCTTTCGGGTCGATGCGGTCCTCGGGACCCACGCCGCCCAGCACGGTGTGAACCAGCCCCGTGGAGCGGTGCACGGTGAACTCCAGGTCCACCATCCGGTCGATGACCCGCTGCACGAGCGCTTCGCCGGCGTTTTCCTCCATCACGACAATCATTGTTCGGACTCCTCTTTCGCCCGTACCCGGCCCCGTTGCAGGTTGCGCATCTCGTCCATGATCCGTTCGTAGACACGGCTCAACGCTGCGTCCGAGAGCGGCCCGGTGTTGCTGCGCGCCACGTTGGCCATCACGTCCTGTTCACGCCTGGGCTCATAGACGCGCATCGCCAACCGCTGTTTCGCCTGTCCGATCACTTCCACCACGCGGGCGCGGTCGTTCAGCAGGCGGGTGATGCCCGCATCGATCACGTCTATCTGTTGCCGCGCCTGGTTGAGCGTCTCCTGCGCCGCATCCGGCGACGACAGGTCCGCCCACGCGGGCAGTTCCAATCCCTGGTGGTCCATCAGCCCTCCATGCCGGTTTTCAATGCTCGTGCGAAGGCTTCCAGAGCGGGCTCCAGTCCAGGGCCCGCCCCTTGCGCCTCCACGATCCGGACGAACGCGCTGCCCACCACCACGCCGTCGGCCAGGCGGGCGGTTTCGCGCGCCTGTTCCGGCGTGGAGATGCCGAAGCCCACCGCCAGGGGCAGGGCAGTCCGCGCGCGCAGCGATTCCACCAGTGGGCCCACGGAGGCCGAGAGCCTGGACTGCTCGCCCGTCACGCCCGTTCGCGAAACCAGATACACGAAACCGGAGGAGTGATCCGCCACGCGCCGCAGGCGTTCCGGCGGTGAGGTGGGCGCGGCCAGAAATACGGTGTCCAAACCGGCCTCGCGCAACGGCGCCACGAACTCATCGGCCTCCTCCACGCTCAGGTCCGTCAGAAGGCAGCCATCGGCGCCGGCGGCTTTGGCGTCCGCGGCCAGCTTGGAGAAGCCATACCGCATCACCGGGTTCAGGTAGCTGAACAGCAGCAGGGGAATCTCGGATTGCAAGCGGACGGCGCGCGCCAAATCCAGCACCTTGGCCAGCGTCATGCCGGCCGCCAGAGCCCGCTCGCTGGCCTTCATAATGACGGGGCCGTCGGCGACAGGGTCGGAGAACGGAACGCCCAACTCGATCAGGTCCACGCCGCCGCGTTCCAACGCCGCGATGAGGGACGGCATGCGCTCGGGGGATGGGTCGCCCGCGGTGATGTATCCGATCAGAACGGGCTTTTTCTCCGCGCGTTTTCTGGTGAACAACTCGCCGATGCGGCTCATGCAGTGCCTCCTTGCGGCGTGTCCCCGGCCGGTTCGTCCCCATCCAGTTCGGGGAAGACCGCACGGTAGATGTCGATATCCTTGTCGCCACGCCCGGAGAGGTTCACCAGAAACACTTTGCCCGGCTCGCCGGGCGCGCGGCGAATGGCCTCGGCCAATCCGTGCGCACTTTCCAGCGCGGGAATGATGCCCTCGGTGCGGGATAGCTGAAGCGCCGCCCGGAGCGCCGCGCCATCCTCGCAGTAGGTGTAGGACGCCCGGCCCTGGTCGTGCAGCCAGGCATGTTCGGGGCCCACCATGGCGTAGTCGAGCCCGGCCGACACCGAATGAGTCAGCAGCACCTGGCCATCGCCGTCCTGCAACAGATAGCTGCGCGAGCCTTGCAGCACGCCGGGAGCTCCGCCGTGGAAGCGCGCCGCGTGCTCGCCGGGCCGTATGCCGTGGCCTCCGGCCTCGACGCCCACCAGTTCCACCTGTGCATCAGGAAGGAACGCATGGAAGGCGCCAATGGCGTTGCTGCCGCCGCCAACGCAGGCAAATACGGTATCGGGCAGCCGGCCCGTGCGCTCCAGCATCTGCGCGCGAGCCTCCTCGCCGATGCAGCGGTGGAAGTCGCGCACCATCACCGGGTAGGGGTGCGCGCCGAGAGCCGAGCCCAGCAGGTAATGCGTGGTGGCGATGTTGGTAACCCAGTCGCGCATGGCCTCGCTGATGGCGTCCTTGAGCGTTTTCGAGCCATACCCCACGCCCACCACGCGCGCGCCCAGCAGCCGCATGCGGAAGACGTTCAGACGCTGACGCGCCATATCCTCCTCGCCCATGTAGACCACGCACTCCATGCCGAACAGCGCGCACACCGTCGCCGTGGCCACGCCGTGCTGGCCCGCGCCGGTTTCGGCGATCACACGCCGCTTGCCCATGCGTTTGGCCAGCAGCACCTGGCCAAGGCAGTTGTTGATCTTGTGCGCGCCGGTGTGCAGCAGATCTTCCCGCTTCAGGAAGATGCGCGCGCCACCCAGCGCCTCGGCCAGGCGTTTGGCCTCGTAGAGGGCCGTCGGGCGTCCGGCGAAGTTCTTGAGCAGATCGCTCAACTCGGCCTGGAACGACGAGTCTTCGCGCGACTGCATCCAGGCGCGTTCGACATCCTCCAGCGGGGCCATCAACGTCTCGGGCACATAGCGCCCGCCATAGGGACCGAAATGTCCCTGTGCATCCGGTTCGAGCTTGGTCACACTCATGTCCTTCGTTATCCGTTCACGGCTCCGGGCGGCGTTGATAGGGCCAGCGCCTGTTCCGCCTCCCGCGCCGCGGCCACAAAGGCCTCCACGCGCGCACGGTCCTTGCGGCCGGGGCTCGATTCCAGGCGGGAGCAGGCATCCACGCCCCAGGGCCGCACCAGTTCGATCGCCCGCGCCACGTTCGAGGCGTCCAAACCGCCCGCCAGCACAATGGGCGCGCGCAGCCCACGGGCCAGATTCCAGTCGAACACGCGGCCGGTGCCGCCGGGCAGCGCGCCCGCGGGCGCGTCCAACAGCCAGGCCTCGGCTTCCGCGCCGAGCGCGGACGCATGGAAATTTTCGTCCACATGCCGGGCCAGCCACGTCCGGACGCCCGCGTCCACCGGCGCTCCGTGCAACTGCGCCACATGCAACCGGCACAGGGCCACGGTGTGCATCACCACTTCGACCGGCGCATCCACGAAGACGCCCACGCGCAGCACCCCCTCAGGCACTTCGCCGGCCCATTCGGCCAGCTTCGAGGGTTCGACGTAGCGCGGGCTGTCCGGGTAGAAATTGAAGCCCAGGGCCGTTGCTCCGGCCTCCACGGCGGCGCGCGCGTCGCCGGGCGCCGTGATGCCGCACACCTTAATAACGAACGGCGGCGTCAGCATAACAACGCCCGCACAGCCGCCGCCGGGTCCGGCGCCTTCATGAGATGTTCGCCCACCAGGAAGGCCTGGTAGCCGGCCGTGCGCAACAGGCGCACGTCCGCCGCCGAGTGAATGCCGCTTTCACTGACGCGCACCACGCCGGAAGGCATTCGCGCGGCCAGGTCGAGCGAGGTTTCCAGGCGCACCTCGAAGGTGTTCAGGTCGCGGTTGTTCACGCCGACAATGCCGGCGCCGGAATCAATGGCGCGTTCCAGTTCCTCGCCATCATGCACCTCAACAAGCGAGTCCATCGCAAAGAGCGCGGCCAGTTCACGGAACCGCCGCATCTGTTCCGTGGTGAGAAGGGCCGCGATCAACAGGATGGCATCGGCGCCCGCCGCCGCGGCTTCCAGCACATGCCGCTCGTCGATGGTGAAATCCTTGCGCAGCACCGGTATGGGCGTCCGCGCGCGCGCCTGGCGCAGGTCGTCGAGTGAACCCTGGAAGAAGCGCTCGTCGGTGAGCACGGACATGGCCGCCGCGCCGCCCGCGGCATACTGGGCCGCGATGGCCCCGGCGTCATAATCCGCGTGCAGCACACCCTTGCTCGGAGAGGCTTTCTTGGCCTCGGCGATGATGGCCGGCGAGATGGATTCCAAGGCTTTCCGGAAGCCGCGCCGTGCAGCAACGCACGCTCCGGCTTCGCGCTCCAATGCCGCGCGGTCCCACGCCCGCGCGTTCAACTCGGCGCGTTTGTGGTCAGCGATTCGCGACAAAATTCCCGGAACGGTTTGCTGCATTGAGGGGATTCCTCATGCTAACAAACTGGACGCCCGCTTCCGTGGATGGTTCCTGTTATGCTTCTACCGTGAACAGACGGTCATTTCTCGCCTCGGCGCCCGCGCTGGTTTCCGCGCACTCGTTGCGCGCGGCGGCCGCCTCCAAACCGAACATCATCTGGATTCTCGGCGAGGACATGGGAAAACAGCTCGGCTGTTATGGCATGCCGCAGGCGCGCACGCCGAACCTGGACCGCATGGCCTCCGAAGGGGTTCGCTTCGATCACTGCTTTTCCACCGCGCCGGTATGCTCGGCCTCGCGCAGCGCGTTCAACACGGGCGTCTACCAGATCACCACGGGCACGCAGAACCACCGCTCGCACCGCAAGGATGGCTACCGTTTGCCCAACGGCGCCGATCTCATCTCGCACCGCATGCAGAAGGCCGGCTACTACACGACGAACGTGCGCCAGATCCGCGGAAACGTGGCCGGGTCCGGTAAGACCGACTTCAACTTCACCACCGAACACGCCTTCGATGGCCCGCACTGGAGCGGGCGCAAACCCGGACAGCCCGTCTATGCGCAGATCAATTTCACGGCGCCGCACAAGGGGCCTCAGTTTCCGCGTGCGCGGCGCGAGAACAAGGTGCTGGTGGATCCGGCCAAGCTCGAACTGCCGCCCTACTGGCCCGATCATCCGGTGGTGCGCGACGAATACGCCAACTTCCTGGACGCCGTGAATCTTCTGGATTCCGACGTGGGAGTGCTGTGGGCGGAGATGAAGAAGGACGGCCTTCTCGACAACGCCCTGGTCTTCTTCTTCGGGGACAATGGCCGCTGCCTGATTCGCGGTAAGCAGTGGCTCTACGACGCAGGCATCAGCGTGCCCTTGCTGGCCTGGGCCTCCGGTGACGCAGGCAAGGCACTGGGACTGCGCGCGGGTTCTGTGCGCCAGGATCTCTGTGTGTCTCTCGACATCACGGCCACCTCGCTGGCCGCGGCCGGCATCGAAACGCCCAAGCTCTTCCATGGGCGGCCGCTGTTCGGCAAGGGCGCGCAGCCGCGTCCGGAAATCTACGCCGCGCGCGACCGCTGCGACATGACGGTGGACCGCATCCGCTGCGTGCGCACCTCGCGCTACAAGTACATCCGGAACTTCATGCCGGAACGGCCCTACACGCAGTACAACCGCTACATTGAAACCAGCTACCCCACGCTGGGCGTGATGAAGGAGTTGTACGCGGCGGGCAAATTGAACGCCGTGCAATCGCTTTTCATGGCCAAGCGCAAACCCGATGTGGAGTTGTACGACCTGCGCGAGGATCCGTTCGAGGTGAAGAATCTTGCGGGCAGTGCGGCGCACGGCAAGACGCAGGCCGAGCTGGGCGCGAAGCTCGACCGCTGGCTGGTGGAGATGGATGACAAGGGCCGGTTCTCCGAGGATCCGAAGGCGGCGGAGCTGTAACGGCGGTCTGCTCTATTTCTGAAACGCCGGATTGTACTTGCCCTGTTCGGCGAAGCCGCCCAGTTCGGGCCGCATGGGGGAAAAGCGCGGGTAGCTTTCCCATACATCTCCGCGGCCTGTGACGCGCGGGTCGCCCGTACGCCGCAACTCGCCCATCAGGCGCGCCGAGAGTTCCCCGGCCACGCGTGGCTGTTCGCCAGCGAGACTGCGCAGACACCCGGGATCGAGGCGCACGTTGTACAACTCCTCGGCCGGCATTTTTCCGAACGCCGCGTCGAACAGCGGCTTCACGGCGGAAGCGTCCCGGTGCGCCATCATCCATTGCTTCGTGGGCCCGTCGTCGATGTCGTGGAAGGAGGGCGGATCACCCGCCATCCAGCGGCTGGGCTGAAAGTTGCGGATGTAGAGATACTCGCGAGTGCGGATGGCGCGCGCCGGATAGCCGAGGTTGTCGCGCCGCGAGTGGGAGTGGCGCTCGCGCCCGGCGTACACGGCGTTGAAGCCCCCATCGATCACGCCGCTTCGAGCCGAGCGAAGCAGTGGCAGCACGCTGCGGCCGGTTTGACCCGCCGGACGCGGCGCGCCGGCTGCTTCCAGGAAGGCCGGGGCCAGCCCGGTGAAACTCACCAGGTCGTCTGAGACGCGCCCGCCACGGAAGTGGCCTTTCGCCATCACGGCCATCGGGACGTGCCAGCCAAAGTCCTTCATGGTGGCCTTGGCGCCTGGAAAAGACATGCCGTTGTCGCCGGTGGCCACAACGATGGTGTTGTCCAGTTCACCGGTTCTCGAAAGCAGATCGAGCATGCGCCCCAGATGCAGGTCGAAGTGCTCGATCTCGGTGAGATAGTCGGCCAGGTCGCTGCGCACCTCGATCGTATCGGGCAGGAAGGGCGGCACAACGATTCTGTCGAGCCGCTTGCCGCTGGCCGCGCCGATGCCCTTCTTGTATACGCGATGCGGCTCGTGGCATCCGAACCAGAAACAGAACGGCGCGCCCTTGGGCCGCTTGTCGAGGAAGCGCCCGAAGTTGGCGGCGTAATCGAGCGCGTGCATGCCCGGGCGCGGCGGCGTCTCCTTCACCGTGTCGTAGGAGGCGCCCGCCGGGTTGTGCGGCCAGCCGGCATCCTTGTAGTTGCAGGGCCCCGCGCCCTTGCCGGTCAGGCCCACGTGGTAGCCCGCCTTGCCGAGCAGCTCCGGGTAGACGGCGAACTTCCGGGGGAACAGGCTGGCGTGCGTGCCCGCCTCCTCCAGCGTCCAGGTGTGACGCCCGGTCAGCAGCGCGGCTCGTGACGGGGCACAGCCCGGCGAGGCGGCAAACGCGTTGCGGAACAGCACGCCGCCCTCGGCCACGCGGTCAAACGCGGGCGTGTTCACCTCGGAGCCGCCCATCGCCGAGGTATGCGGGTAACTCAGATCGTCGGCCATGGCGACGAGAATGTTCGGCCGGCGCGAAGCCTGGCCGCATAGGATCGCCGGGGCCAGACCGGCGGCAAAGGCTCTCCTTCGCATCGTCTACTCCTCCGAAATTCCGAACGTGGCCCGATGCTCGACGGGCAGCTTCCGCGGCTTTCTGTCCGGGCCCAGAAAGACGTGGCGCGTGTGGCCGGTGGCCAGCACCACGTTGGTTTCCGCGTTGCGAATCTCGTAGCCGAAGCGCACCAGCCTCGGGTTGGCTTCATCCACCCAGGCCTTCACAATCACTTCGTCATCGTAAAGGGCGGGCTGGGCGAAGCGGCAGTCCGCCTCGACAACGGCCAGCAGCACGCCCTCGTTGCGTTCGAGGTCGCGGTAGCGCAGTCCGAGTGAGCGGCACAGCTCCACACGGCCCACCTCCATCCAAATGATGTAGTTCGCGTGGTAGACCACGCCCATCTGGTCGGTTTCGGCGTAACGCACGCGGAGGCGCGTTTCATTCACCCGTTCCCGTGGCGCTTCCATAAGGCCATGAGTATAGCGCCGTTGCCGAAACCGGAGGCGGCTCCCATGCATCTGTTACCATACCGGACGTGCGCGTTAAGGTCCTATTTTTCGGCCAAGTGAAAGACTTCACCGGCCGCGCCTCGGATGAGTTGGAACTCCCTCCGGGCGCCACGGTGCAGTCGGTTTTCGACCACTACGCCGGGCCTGCGCCGCTGCTCCGCCAGATGGAGACCAGCATCCTGATGGCTCGCAACCAGGAGTTCACGGCGCGCGCCACGCTTCTGAACGAAGGAGACGAGATCGCTTTCCTGCCGCCAGTGAGCGGTGGCGTGGATGGCTCTCCCGTGTGGACGCACAGCCTGTCGACGCCCGAGGGCCATTTTTTCGGGCTGACACGCGACCCCTTGGAAGGAGGGGCCGTGGCCCGGCAACTGCTGGCTGCCACCGACGGCGCGTTTGTCAATTTCGAAGGCGTGGTGCGCAACAATTCCAAGGGCCGCGCGACGCGCTTCCTCGACTATGAAGGCTATGAAGCCATGGCCATTCAGGTGATGGCCCGGATCGGCGTGGAGATCGCCGCCGCCCACGCCATCGGCCGCATCGCCCTGGTGCACCGGCTGGGACGTCTGGAGATTGGCGAGACCAGCGTGGCCGTGGTGGTTGCCTCGCCGCACCGCCGGGCCGCCTTCGACGCCGCTCTGGAAGGCATCAACAGGCTGAAGACTACCGTCCCCATTTGGAAGAAAGAGTATTTCGCCGATGGCGAAGTGTGGGTGGAGGGAGCATGGGACGAGAGTCTGCCCGGGCGCTGATGGCCGCCCTGGCGCTGGCCTGTGCGGCGCCTGCGCAGACGAAGCAGCAGCCGCAACCCACGCCCACCTTCCGCGCCGACGTTCGCCTGGTGCGCCTGCTGGTGACGGTGAAGGACGGCTCCGGCGCCCTGGTGGGCACACTGGGCCAGGACGACTTCACCGTAACCGACTCGGGCGTCGAGCAAACGGTTTCCATCTTCGAACGCACCACCGCGCAGCCGCTGTCCATCTCGCTGCTGATCGACGTGAGCGGCTCCACGGCTAAGGATCTAAAATTCGAGACCGGCGCCGCGGCCCGTTTTCTGCGCGCCATCACGCGCGAGGGCAACGAACGCGATTCGCTGGCCCTGTACGCCTTCAACGACGAGGTGACGCAGGTGGTGAACTTCACGCGCGACGCCCGGCGCATCGAGCGTGGCCTGAAGACGCTGAACGCCAGCGCCGGCACGTCGCTGTATGACGCGCTGATGCTTTCGAGCGAACGTCTGGAAATCCGCGATGGCCGCCACGTGATCATCGTCATCAGCGATGGAGGAGACACTACCAGCCGCACGGACTATCATGCCGCGCTGCGGGCGCTGCATCGCGCCGACGCCGTGCTGTATCCCGTCGTTGTGATGCCCATCACGAGCGATGCCGGACGCAACATCGGCGGCGAAAACGCGTTGACGCAACTGGCGCGTTCCACCGGCGGCCGGGCCTTCTTTCCCGGTGTCGAGAAGCTGGACGGCGTCTTTTCCGAAATTCTGCGCGACCTGCGCACGCAGTACCTGCTCGCCTACTACCCCAAGACGTTGCCCGCCGCGCCGGAGGGCGGGTTCCGGACCGTGCGGGTGCAGGTGCAGCAGCCTGGTTTGCGGGCGGTCTCCCGTGGCGGCTATTATGAGGAATAACCTCTCTGGAGAGCCGTCCTTGATCACAAAGCCCCCTCAAAAGAACGCGTCCGCCAAGGCGAAGGCGCGTCCGGCCGAGCAAACCTTCGAAGAGATCCGCTATCTGCGCCACCTGATCGAATCCGGCGCCAGCGTAACGGTGAAGCTGATCGAAGGCGAACAGTACACCGGCATCATCGAATACTACGACGCCAACTTCATTCGCCTCACCCGCACGGGCGACCCGAATCTGTTCATCTTCAAACACGACATCCTGTATCTCTACGAGGCCCAGTAGATGGCTTCGTATCTGGAAACCGCCACCTCCATCGCGCGCGAAGCCGGTTCGCTGCTGCTTCAGTATGCCGAGCGCCGGCCGGCTTTTGAACTGAAGGGTGAATTCGACCTGGTGACGGCCGCCGACCGCGCCAGCGAACAACTGATACTGGACCGTCTGCGCTCGCATTTTCCGTCACACGCCATCTTGGCCGAAGAGACCGGCGCGCACGCCGCCGCGAGCGATTTCCGGTGGTACGTCGATCCGCTGGATGGCACGACGAATTTCGCGCACAGCTTCCCCATGTGGAACGTGACGCTGGCTCTCGAACAGGCCGGGCAGCTCATCGCGGGCGTGGTCTATGATCCGTTGCGCGACGAGATGTTCACCGCCGAACGCGGCGCGGGAGCGTATTTGAATGGCCGGCGCATCCACGTGTCCAAAGCGGCGAAGGTCGAGGAGGCGTTGCTGGCCACGGGCTTTCCCAGCCGCCGCCGCCACGAGAACGTAAACGTCCACTTCTTTCACCAGGCGGCGATGATCAGCCATGGAGTACGCCGCGCCGGAGCCGCCGCGCTGGATCTGGCCTATGTCGCCTGCGGGCGGCTGGATGGCTTCTGGGAGTTCGGACTGAACCCCTGGGATATGGCCGCGGGCACGCTCATGATTCTGGAGGCGGGCGGCCAGGTGACCGACATGCATGGCGGCGCGTTCACCGTCGGCGGCGCGCACCTGGCGGCCACCAACGGCGGCATTCACGCCGCTCTGATCGGCTTGTTCGATGAGGTGTGGCAGGGCCGGTACCGCGTGCCGCTGCCACAGGTCGGGCCGCGGTAGCGTTTACGGCATCACGCCGGTCTGAAAGTCCAGGACGTTGCGCGCGCGCAGGTACGCATACCGGGCGGCCGCCGCTTCCACTTCGCCATTGGTCCGGCTTAACTGCGCCTGGCTGAGTTCGACAATGGACGCGAGGCCAAGGTCATACCGAGCCTGTGCCAGTTTCAATGTTCGCAGGGCCTGTTCCAACACCTTGGCGGTCAGCTCCAGCCGCTGCCATGCGTTGTTGGCCTCCACCCAGGCCAGACGCACATCGCGCGATACGCTGATTTCCAACTCGCGCAGTTGCTGCGTCTCGGCCTCTGCCTTCAAGGTGGCCTCGTCGCGGCGGGACGTGAACAAGCCGCCCGTCAAAACGGGGATGCTTACGTTCACGCCGGCCGCGCCATAGCTGGGGTGAATGCCCTTTGCGCGCGGGCCGAAGTAGCCTCCGACGCCGATCAGCGAAATGTTCGGCAGCAGTTGACGGCGCTCATTGTCGGCGGTCCGGCGCAGCGCCTGGATGTCCATTTTGGACGCCGCCAGTTCCGGACGGTTGGCCAGCGCCGTGGCCACGATGCCGTCGGGCGATGCGGCCAGCGGCGGCGGGTCGAGTGGTGAGGCGAGCGAGTAGCGGCGGGCATCGCTGAAGCCCATGGCCGCGACAAGGTCCACCTCGCTCGCGCGGACTTCGTTTTCCGCGCGCGTCAGCGCCAGTTCGGCCTCGGCCACGTTCAACTCCGCGAAGCTCACGTCGAGCGTCGAACGCAGGTTGCTTTTGGCCAGGGCCGCCACCTGCTTCAGCGTGAGCCTCCGCATGGCCACGTTCTCGTTGAGCGCCTTTAACTGCGTCTGCGCCTGAAGCGTCCGGAAGAAGGCGTCGCGCAGGCGCAGGCGCACCTCCAGACGCACGGCGTTGCCGCGCTCGTTTTGCGCCGCCACGCGCGACTCGGCCGCCTGCGTGAGCGAGCGCGTACGGCCGAAGTCATAAGCCAGTTGATTCACGGCAAAGCCGGCCGCCGTGCGCGAGTACAGGCTCTGCGGCTGCAACTGCCCTGCGCCATTCAACGTGCCATGCTCGGCCGCCGAGGCGCTCATCAAGGCGCTCACCTGCGGCTGATAGGCGGCCCGGGTCTGCTTCACGGCCTCCTGCGCCGCGGCTGTCCGCAGCTTGGCGGCCGTCACGCGCGGGTGGTTTTGCAGAGCAATCTGTTCGGCCTCCTCGAGTGTCAACGTAGGGGCCGTTTGGGCCGCCAGCACGGCGCCGGCGGCAATTGTCAATATCAGCGTCTTCACGCCTTGATCCTTCCGTACACGGCTTTGTAGGCAGCGGGCACCAGAAACACGGTCAGCACCAGCGATACCGTCATGCCGCCAATAATGGAACGCGCCAGCGGCGCATACGCTTCGCTCCCCGTGCCCAGTTTCAGAGCCATCGGCGTGAGGCCGATGATGGTCGCCAGCGAGGTCATCAGAATGGGCCGCAGCCGCACGCGTCCCGCCATGGGCACGGCGTCCTCCAGCGGCATGCCCTCTTCGCGCAGCCGCCGCATGAACTCAACCAGCAGAATGGAGTTCGACACCACGATGCCGGCCATCATGATGACGCCCATCAGCGACTGCACGTTGATCGTCGTGTTGGTCACATAGAGCAGGCCAAGCGTCCCCATCAGTCCCATGGGCACGGCGAGAAGAATCAGCAGCGGGTCGAGGAAGGAGCGGAACTGCGCCACCAGAATCAGGTAGAGCAGCGCCACCGCGAGTCCGAGGCCCACGGCGAAGCTATGGAACGAGGCCCGCATGCCTTCGAGCGAGCCGCGCAAATTCACCAGCACGCCCTTGGGCATCCTGGTGCGCGCGAGAACGCCTTCAATGCGGTTCCCCAGCGCGCCTAGATCCTCGTCCTCCATGTTCACGTAGACGTCCACAACCTTGCGCAGTCCATAGTGAGCCACCTCGGTGGGCGAGGTGGAGCGCGTGATCCGGGCCACGGCGTCCAGGCTGGTGATATCCGAGCCTGGGGCCTTCAAGGGAATGTCGTCCAGCGCAGCCACGGTGGGCACGATGCGCTCAGGATATTGCACCGTGAGGAAGTAATCGTTGCCGCTTTTGGGATCGGTCCAGAAGGTGGGAGCGATCATGGAGTTGGACGCCACCGAGGTGATCAGGTTGCTTGCGATCTCTCGCTGCGATAGCCCGAGCAGCGCCGCGCGGCGGCGGTCCACGTCGATGCGGAGCGCCGGCATGTCGAGGTCCTGCGGAATATAAACGTCGGAGACGCCCTTTAGGCCGCGGATCTCGCGCGCCAGTCCCGTGGCCGTCTGGAAGATGGTGGGAAGGTCGGGGCCGCTCACCTGCACATTGATGGGCGCCGGCATGCCGAAGTTGAGCACGGCATCCACGAAACCGCCCGTTTGCAGATAGACCGTCAGTTCGGGCATCTGCTCGCGCAGTTTGCGGCGCATGCGCTCCATGTACTCGTAGCTGCCAATCTTGTGCTTCTCCTGCAAACTCACCTGGAGAAACGCCGTGTGCGGGCCGGAGTTCGATGTGAAGATGGCCGAGAAGTCGGGCACCACGCCGATGTTGGAGACCATCATTTCGAAGTCTTCCGGCAGCACCACTTCGCGCGCGATGGCCTCGGCGCGCTGCACCTTCTTCTCCGTCTCCTCCAGGCTCGTGCCCAGCGGCGCCTTCATGTTGACGACGAACTGGGCAGGGTCCGTGCGGGGGAAGAAGGACATGCCAAGGCGCGGATACAACAGCAGGCTGGCGGCAAACAGCGCCATCAGCGTCAGCACGGTGAAGGCCGGGCGCGAGAGAAGCCTGGCCAGCAGAACGTCATAGATCTCCATCACCCACAGGAACAGACGGTTGAAATAAAAGAACCACTTCGGTCCGGCCGAGCCGTGCGGATGGCCGTGCGCGGCGTCGTGAACCTGCTCCTTCAAAAAGCGCGAGCAGAACAGCGGCACGACGGTCATGGCCACGAAGTAAGAGGCCATCAGCGCCAGCACGACGGTAAGCGCCAGGGCGGAGAAGAGGTCGCGGCTGACGCCGAACAGGAAGACGACGGGGAAGAACACGACGGCGGTGGTGAGCGTGGAGGCGAGCACCGGAAGAGCCACTTCGTTTGAGCCGTCGCGCGCGGCGTCGACTACGCTCTTGCCCATGTCCAGATGGCGGTAGATGTTTTCGAGCACCACCACGGAGTCGTCGATGAGGCGCGAGAAGGCCAGCGCCAGGCCGCCCAGCGTCATCGTGTTGACCGAACCGCCCGCGGCGTACAGGCAGATGAACGCCGCCAGCGCCGAGAGCGGAATGGAGAAGAAGACGCCGAGGGTCGCGCGCAGGCTGCCCAGGAACAACAGCACCATCAACGAAGTGAGCACCAGGCCGATGGCGCCTTCGTGCACCAGCGTCTCGATGGCGTTCTTGATGAACTTCGACTGGTCGAAGACGACGCGCGCCACCAGGTTGTCGGGCACGTCCAGAAGGTTGGCCACCTCGCGGCGGATCGCGTTCACCACCGAGATCGTGTTCGTGTCGCCACCCTGCCGGAGCACGGGTTGATACACGGAAGGCTGGCCGTCCACGCGCACGATGTTGTATTGAATCTGCGCCGCGTCGCGCACGTTGGCCACGTCGCCCACGGTGAACTGCGCCGAGTTGACCGTGCGCAGCGGCAACGTCCGGATGCCGTCCAGATCGGTGAACTGCGAGTTCGTGAAGATGGGGTAGTCCACCGGACCGATGCGGATGTTGCCCGACGGCAGAATCACGTTGGACTCGTTCACGGCGCGGACGACATCCATGGCGGACAACTGGTGGGCCTCGAGCTTTTGCGGATCGACGTACACCATGATCTGGCGGTAGCGTCCGCCGAAGGGCGGAGGCACGGCCGCGCCCGCCACCTTGGCCACCTGCGTGCGCACGCGGTAGTGGCCCACGTCGCGCAGCGCCGCCTCGGTCATGCCCTCGCCGCGCAGGGCGACCAGGCAGATGGGAAGGCTGGAGGCGTCAAACTGCAACACGTAAGGAGGCAGCGTGCCGGGCGGCATGCGGCGCATCTCCGCCAAGGCGAGGTTGGCCACAGTCGAGGTGGCTGCGTTGGGGTCCGAGCCCGGCTGGAAAAACAACTTGATGATGCCCGCGCCCGTCATGGAGCGCGATTCGATGTGTTCAATGCGCGGCGCCAGAGTGAAGAAGCGCTCCTGGCGCTCGGTGATGTTCTTTTCCACCTGCTCGGGCGGCATGCCTGGATACAGCGTTGCCGTGACCACCGCCGTCAAATCGAGCTTGGGAAACATGTCCACCGGCATGCGCAGCAGAATGGTGACCCCGACCAGGCACACAATCAGCGCGCACACGATGATGAAGTAGGGATTGCGGATCGAGAAGCCCGGCATCTATTCGCCCGCCACCGCCCGCGCTTCGACATGCTGGCCGGTTTTAAGCATGCCTCGATTGGAAACCACCACGAGATCGCCCTCGTTCACGCCGGAAAGCACTTCCAGACTGGCCGCCGACTCGATGCCCGTGGTAATGGCGCGCTCGGCGATTCTTCCGCCTTCCACCACCATCACGCTGCGGTTGCCGCCGGAGTTGGACACGGCCGTCACCGGCACGGTCAATCCGCGGTCCTTCCGCGACACCTGCAAAACCACGTCGGCGAACATGCCCGGCGCGAATTTCAAATCGGGGTTCATCACGTCGATCTCCGCCTCCATGGTCCGGCTGTTGGAGGCCACCTCGCGCGTCCACCGCGCCACTCTGCCGGAAAACGTCCGGTTCAACGCGCCGACGCGCACCTCCACCGCGGTGCCCGCGCCCACCATGGGCACCACCGATTCGGGCACGCTTACGGCCAGACGCAGGCGCCGGATTTCGGCCAGGCGCACGAGCGGCATGGCCTGGGTTTGCGAAGCTGTGCCCGCTTGAATCATCGCGCCGGGATCGGCGAACCGCTTGGTCACCACGCCGTCGAACGGAGCGGTGATGGTCCGGTAGCGCCACATCGTGTCGGCGCGGTGCTCGGCCGCTTTCGCCGTGCTCACCTGACGCTCGCTCACCTCGGCCGCCGCCTTGGACGCCGTCCATTGGGCTTGCGTCGCGCGCATCCGCGCTCGCGCCTCGTCAATTTCCTGCTGCGCCACGATCCCCGGTTCGGCCTTCGATGCCGACTGCAACCGTTCCAGTGAGACTTGCGCCAGTTCCCTCTGCGCCGCCGCGCGCTCCAACTCCGCCTGGGCGTGGTTCACTTCGGCTTCACGGCGCCTGCGCTCCGCGGTCGCCATGGCCAGGTCCGCCTCCAGTTCGGGAATCTCCAGCGAGGCGATCTCCTGATTGGTCCGCACGAGCGAGCCAACGTCCACAGTGATCGTCTTCACATAGCCGGCCACCTTGGCGTGCAAATCAACCACCTGGTAGGGCCGGAATTCGCCGGAGAGCACGATCTCTTTAGAGAGTGCCTCGTACTTCGGCTTGGTGACCCCGACCACGGTGGCCGCCGCAGGCGTGTCCGCCGGCGCCTTCCGGGCGGGTTCAGCCATGCCGGAGCCGCCGCATCCTGCCGCGGCCGTCATGGCCAAAGCCGCGCCCAGGAACTGAATGGTCTTGAGCCGCCTGCCGGGACCGGGTTGTGGAACGCGGCCCCTCGGAGGGGGGAGGGGGTGGGGAGTACGCATGGTCAGTCCCCTATTCTGTTACAGTTCTGTTACAGACGGCAACAAATCCTCTAACTTTCTTCTTTGCCGTCTCTCCAGCCCACCGTGCGCCCGGCGGCGAGGCCGCAAGCGAGGCATTTCTTGGCAGAGTGAAGGGCCTGAGAAACTCGCCTTTACTTTCAACCAGATAACGTGATACCCTACGAAATTCATGCGTACAGTTGACATCATTCAGCGCAAGCGCGACGGCGAGGAGCTCTCGACCGAAGAGATTCAGTTTCTGATCAACGCGTATACGCAGGACCAGATTCCCGACTATCAGATGTCGGCCTTTCTCATGGCCACCTTCTTTTCGGGGATGACCGACAACGAAGTTACGGCCCTGTGCAACACGATGCTCGGCTCGGGCGCGGTCATCGATCTCAGCTCGGTGTCTGGCGTGAAAGTCGATAAGCATTCCACGGGCGGCGTAGGCGACAAGACGAGTTTGATCGCGGCTCCGCTGGCCGCCGCGGCGGGCGCGATGGTGCCGATGATCAGCGGCCGCGCGCTGGGCCATACGGGCGGCACGCTCGACAAGCTGGAGTCGATCCCCGGCTTCCGCACGACGCTTTCGGTCGACGAGTTCCGAGAGCAGTTGCGCATGTACAACCTCGCCTTCATGGGCGCCACGCCGGAAGTGGCGCCGGCCGATGCGAAGCTGTACGCGTTGCGCGACGCCACGGCCACGGTGGAATCCATTCCGCTGGTGGCTTCCAGCATCATGTCGAAGAAGATCGCCGAGGGCGTGGACTCGCTGGTGCTCGACGTGAAGGTGGGCGCCGGCGCGTTCATGAAGCGCCAGGTGGATGCGCGCCGTTTGGCGCAGATGATGGTCAGCATCGGCCGCCGGGCCGATAAACGCGTGGTGGCGCTCATCACGGACATGAACCAGCCGCTGGGTTTCGCGGTGGGTAACGCCCTGGAAGTGATGGAGGTGTCGCAGACGCTACAGAACGCCGGTCCCACGGACCTGACGCGGCTCTCGCTGGAGTTGGCCGCGCGCATGATCTTCCTGGGCCGCATCACAATGACGCTGGACGAGGCGCGCGAAGTGGCGCAGAAGATGCTGTTGGACGGATCCGGCTATCGCAAGTTCAAGGAAGTGATCAAGGCGCAGGGCGGCGATCCGAATGTGCTGGACCGCTTCGACCTGCTGCCCAACGCGACGGGCGTGCGCGAAATCGCCTCGCCGCGCGCGGGCTACATCAGCGCCATCGACGCCGAGTTGATCGGCAAGGCCGCGGCGCTGATCGGCGCCGGACGCGACACGAAGGAAGATACGATCGACCCCGCCGTGGGCGTGATTCTAGAAGTGAAGACCGGCATGAAGGTGGATGCGGGCTCCGTGCTGTGCCGCATCTATCACACCTCCGAGGACCGGCTGGAAGAGGCCGCGGAGCTGATCGAGGATTCCTTCCGCCTGTCCAAGGAAGCCCCCGAGGAGCGCGAGCTCATTCTCGAAGTCGTCGGCTAGCCGGAGCGGCGCATGGACCGATTCACCGGGCTTCTGGGTCTGGCCGCGGTCCTGGCGCTCTGCTATGTTTCGTCGGCCAACCGCCGCGCGATCCGGTGGCGTTCCGTCGCCATCGGGATGGCGCTGCAGTTGGCCTTCGCGTTTCTGGTGTTGAACACGCCGTTCGGCCGGGCCTTCCAGGCCGCCTCCACCGCCGTGAATGCGCTGCTGGAGTATGCGGCCGTGGGCAGCAAGTTCCTATTCGGCCCGTTGGGCGGGCGCGACGGCGGCTTCGGCGTAGTCTTCGCGTTTCAGGTGCTGCCGATCGTCATCTTCATTAGCTCGCTGTTTTCCATCCTGTATTACTTCGGCGTGATGCAGGTGGTTGTGCGCGCCATGGCCGTCTTTATGCAGCGCTTTCTCGGCGTCAGCGGCGCGGAGTCCACCAACGTGGCCGCTAGCATTTTCATGGGACAGACCGAGGCGCCGCTCACCATCAAACCGTTCCTCCCCAATCTGACCGAGAGTGAGCTGTTCACCATCATGGTTTCCGGCATGGCGCACGTCTCCGGCGCCGTGATGGCCGCCTACGTGAGCATGGCGGGCGTCTCCATCGAACATCTGCTCACGGCCGTCATCATGACGGCTCCGGCCACGCTTGTGCTGGCCAAAATGCTGATTCCCGAGACGGGCTCGCCGGAGACGGCGGGCGGCGTGAATGTGGAGATACCGAAGCCCGGCGTGAACGTCATCGACGCCGCCGCGACGGGCGCGCACGACGGGTTGTTTCTCGCGCTCAATATCGGCGGCATGTTGATCGCCTTCCTTGCTCTGATCGCGTTGGTGAACGGCATCTTCGGATGGGTGCAGGGCGCCACGGGCGCGGCGTGGCTGCCCGCTTCGCTCGAACAGTTGATGGGTTGGATCTTTTCGCCTGCCGCATGGCTGATGGGCGTGTCCTGGAAGGACTGTTCACACATCGGCCAACTGCTGGGCACGCGGCTTGTGCTGAATGAGTTCGTGGCCTTCATTGAACTGGGCAAGCTGAAGTCCGCGCTCGATCCGAAAAGCTTCACCATCGCCACATACGCCTTGTGCGGCTTCGCCAACCTGAGTTCCATCGCCATTCAGATTGGCGGCATTGGCGCGCTGGCGCCCACGCGCAAATCCGACCTGGCGCGCCTGGGCCTGCGCGCGGTGATGGCCGGAACTCTGGCCAACGTGATGTCGGCCTGCATCGCCGGCATGCTGCTGTAACGCCTCTCATGCGCGGCGCGAACCGGGCGGCTTGCTACCCTGTTACGTGAACCCCATGCACGAGCATTCCCGAAGGACTGTCCTCACGCGCCGCGTGGACCAGGTCCGCTCCCTGGACGAACTCTTCCGCCACTGTCTGCCCGCGTTCGGCGGCGGCTTCCTGCGGCGTGTCTACACGATTCTCGACACGGCCATCGGACACGGCTGCCCGCTGACCATCGCCGTCGCCGGACCCGTCACCGTCAGCGGCCAGCACCAGACGTGGCTCATCCCCTTGCTCGAAGCCGGCTACGTCGCCTATCTCTCCACCACCGACGCGGTCTGCTATCACGACGGCCACCGCGCCCTCACAGGCCACGGCAACCCGGTTCATGAGGTGCCCATCTGGGGCGATGACGCCGCACTGCGCGACGAGAAGACCATCCGCGTTACGGACATGGCCTTTGACGAGGACGTGCTGTTCGACCAGGACCGCTACATCAGCGCGCTGCTCCAACTCCCCGAGTTTCAAACCAGGATGTCAGGCACCGAGTTTCGCAACCGCTTGGGGGCGCGCTACGCCGCGCAGGAATCGCGGTCCGGCGTGGAGGCTGGCTTGCTCGCCACATGCCACCGCCTGGCCATTCCCGTTTTCGTGGGCGCTCCCGGCGACGGCAGCGTCTTTCTGAATTCGATGAAGCTGTGGGCCATGCGGGAAGCGGGTTTGCTGCCCGGCTACGCTTTCGATCTCGATCTGCACCTCGAGGTTTTTGAGTCCTGCGCGTATCACTACTGGGGCCTCTTCGAAAGCCCGGCGCGCGCGCTCGGCACGCTGATTCTCGGCGGCGGCGTTCCGAAGAACTTCAACCTGCAACCCGAGCCCGCGCTTGGCCAGATTCTCGGCCTTCCGGGCGTGCGCGGCTACAATTTCGACGTGCAAATCGTCTCCTCGCCGGTCACCGATGGCTCGCTCAGCTCCTGCTTTCCGGCTGAGGCCGTCACCTGGGGCAAAGTGGACAAGGACACCTATCTGGAAGCCACCGAAAGCGTGCAGGCCGACTACTCGATGCTGATGCCATTCGTCGTAAAGGCGCTGCTGGAGAACCGTGAGCGCTACGAGCGGCGCGCCGCGGAGGTGGGGGAAGAGGCGCTCTTCGCCGGGGAGCCCAAGGCGCGCGGGTACCTGCGTCCACGCACTGGCTACCGGCTGTATGAGCAGCGCGGACGGCTATTGGGGCAATTGAAAGAGGCCCTGCGGACCAACGGCGAATGGCTGCGGGAGACGTTAAGCTACCCGCTGTAGCAGCTTCGCGGAGGCCGCTGCGCGCGGGTTAGTTCGACGGCCGTTTGGCAGCCGGCGGAGGCATCAGCTTGAACAGGAAGCTCTGCTCGGCGCCCTGCGCCGAAATCTTGGCCGACCCGTTTGTCACCGGGAGATCCGAGGAGTTGCTCAGTCCGGCCACGTACAAACCGCCGTCGGGACCCACGGCCACGCTGGTGGCCACGTCAATCGAGCCGCCGCCGATGGACCGCGACACAACCAGCGCCGCGCCTTCGCTGAGCGTGGGATCGAGCACGGTGAGGAACGCATCGACGGCCTCCACAGGCCGGCCCGGCGCGTTATCCAGATATGGGTAGTCGGCCGACAGCGTATAGCCTGTCACGGCCACATGGCCGTCCGGCAGCAGCGCCATACCATAGGCGACATCGGTGCCGTTGCCGCCCAGATAGGTGGAATAGGTGATCTGTTCGTTCCATGATTTTCCAAGATCGAAGCGCGTGAGAAACACATCGGACTCGCCAGCCGGAGCGCGCCTGTGCGCCGTGGCCGTCGCGGGAAAGTCCTGCGACGTGGTGTAGCCCGCCAGCCAGACTCCGCCCTGCGCGTCCACTTTGACCGCCACGGGAACGTCCAACCCACCGCCTCCAGCCAGGCGTCCAAACCGCAGCGCATCGAGACCGCTGCGATTCGTGTCCAGGTTCACCAGAAATGCGTCGATCGTGTAGGCCGGTTTTTCGCCCTGATCCACGGTGATCGGAAAATCCGTTGAAGCCGTGTAGCCGGTTACATATAGTGTCTGTTCGGGAGAGATGGCCAGGCCCGTAATCACGTCCGTGCTGTTGCCGCCAAGGAAGGTTGCATAGCGCAGCGGTGAGGACTCCGTCATGCTCACCTTGATCAGCCAGCCCTCCCAGCCGCCCCGCACGGAGCCTTGCAGGTTGCTGGCCGACTCCGCCGTGATGCCCGGCAGCTTCTCCGACGTCGTATAGCCGGCCATGTACATCACACCCGCATCATCCACCGCCACGGCGCTGGCGACGTCCTTGGCCAGTCCGCCGTAGGTCTGGCTGTACCAGACATATTCGCCGTTGGGATCCTGCGGCCGCAGCGCCACCAGAAACGCGTTCACCGCGGAGACGACCGTGGTGGCGTCGGTGGTTTCGATCTTCGGCAGCGCGTTGCCCGCGCCCGGAAAATCGGCTGATTCGGTGGTGCCCGCCAGGTAGACGAAGCCATTCTTGCCGAGCGTCATCGCCGTCACTTCGTCATTCAGCGTGCCGCCGAAGTAAGAGTAGTAAGCCAGCTTCATCGAGCCGTCGGCCTGTGGCTCAAACTTCGCCAGGAAGCCGTCGCGCTGGCCGTTGGAGATGTCCTGTACCGGTGTCAGCGGCGGAGTGACGGCAATGGTCGTGTTCGCGTAGCCGGCCACCCAGATGTCGCCGCGCTCATCCACCGCCGTGGCCGTGGCGCCGTCCAGAATGTCACCACCAAAGTAGCCGCCGTAGACAACGGGATCCACCACCAGTTCATAGCGGGCGTCGTAGCGGCCCAACACGAGGCGCGCCTCCTTGCCCAGCAGTTCGTAGCGCGCGCGCACGGGCTGGTGAACGCCGGCGATGGTTTGGTAAGCCAGAGGGCGCTTCATGCGCACCTCGCCTTCGGCCAAACGGGCCACCAGTTCGCCGCCTTGCACGCGCAGTTCGCGAGCGCCATCCACTCGCAGACGCACCTGGCGCGTATCGGCGCCCGGAGCTACGACGAAGTCAAACTCAAACTGGCCATCGCGCCAGTAGTAAACCGCATCGATGCCCTTGTACACCTGCTTGGCGCGCACGCGGGCGAAATGCGGCACGCCGGCGCGCCACTGTTCACGCGGCCCGCGGAAGTACTGCGAATGAGAGCCCAGCGCGTCGAGGCCCTCGGCCCTGGCGCCGGAAGAACCGGCCCAGCGCAGGTCCAGACGCTCTCCGCCCTTGCGGTACCGCACGCCATCCCGCACCACCTCCACGGTCGCCTCGGCCGTTCGCGCGACAAATTGAGAGTCGCCCGCGAACTGCCCGCGGTTCGGCTCAAACCACCGTGGCGCCGTGTGCGGCATCACGGCCGCGCCCCACACCATCAACGGCATCACTCCGGCGATCACGCAAGCACGCAACAATTGCATCGGAAACCAAACTCCCTGAACTGGCACAACGTAAGAATCTCAGACGGCGCGGCAGGCTTCCGGGTTTCTTCTCCCTTGCCTGGGCCTGTTGTCTATTCTACCGCCTCCACGGCGTCCCGGCAGGCACTACACTGGTTCTTCGCCCCGAACCTTTATGCTGCAAGCAGCGGTTGAAACGATACAACGGATCCCGGCCGCGGCGCCCCGCGTCGCGCTGGTGCTGGGTTCCGGACTTGGCGGATTCGCCTCCGAAGTGGAAGGTGCGCGCAGAATTCCCTACGTGGACATCCCCGGCTGGCCGCGTTCCACGGCCGTGGGCCATGCGGGTGAACTTGTGCTGGGCACGGTTTCCGGCGTACCGGTGGCGGTACTCAGCGGACGCGTGCATCTCTACGAGGGATACACGGCGCGGGAGGTGGCCTTCGCCACGCGCGTCATGGGCAAGCTGGGAGTGCGGACAATGCTGTTCACCAACGCGGCGGGCGGATTGAATCTCTCCTACGCTCAGGGTTCGCTTGTGCTGATCCGCGACCACATCAACCTGATGGGCGAGAATCCCTGTCTTGGGCCGAACGACGATTCGCTCGGCCCCCGGTTCTTCGACATGACCGACGCTTATTCGGCGGAGCTGCGCTCCCGCATTCTGGCGAAGGCGCGCGAGTTGGAGATCCCTCTGCACGAAGGCGTCTATCTCGGCTTGAAGGGGCCTAACTTTGAGACGCCCGCTGAGATTCGTTTTTTTGGCCGCATTGGAGCCGATCTGGTGGGCATGTCCACGGTGCCGGAGGTGCTGGCCGCCACGCACATGGGAATGCGATGCGCCGCCATCTCTTGCGTCACGAACCTCGCCGCCGGCATCTCGGGCGAGAAGCTCTCTCACGACGAGGTGCTCGAAACCGGAGTCCGCGTCCGCGCCACCTTCGTGCGTCTGCTGAAAGCCATCCTGCCCGAGGCAGCCGCATGACTGGCCGGTCCGCTTTGATGGCTGCCGCGCTGGAAGCCCGGTTGCGGGCGCATGCGCCCTATTCGCATTTCCTGGTGGGCGCGGCGTTGGAGGCGAGCGATGGCCGTGTGTTCACAGGCTGCAACGTGGAGAGTTCCTCTTACGGCCTGACGGTGTGCGCCGAGCGGACGGCGCTGTTCAAGGCGGTCAGCGAGGGTGCGCGCGGCTTCGTGCGGATCGCCGTCGCGGCCGATGCATCGGCGCTGACGCCTCCGTGCGGCGCCTGCCGCCAGGTGCTGCGCGATCATTGCGCGGAGTTGGAGGTGATTCTCTGCAACCCGCGCGGCGAGTCCAAGGTCTATCAGCTATCCGAACTGTTTCCGCATCCCTTCCATGATCAGATGCTTTCGTAGTCTCCTCCTGCCGCTGCTCGCCTGCGCCGCGTTTGCCGCCGAACCTGCCGACTGGCTGCTCTCGGCCCGCTGGCTGGCGCCGATGGACGCCTCGGGCGGCCTCATCGAAAACGGCGCCGTCGCCATCCGGGGAGATTCGATTCTCGCCACGGGATCGCGCGCCGGGTTGTCGCGCCGGTTCGCGCCGAAGCATACGTTGCATCGCCCCGATGCGATTCTGATGCCCGGACTCGTCAACACGCACACGCACGCGCCGATGTCGCTGTTTCGCGGCATCGCCGACGACATGCGCCTGCAGGAGTGGCTGGAAAAGTTTATCTTCCCTGCCGAGGCGCGCAACGTGACGCCCGGATTCGTGCGCGCGGGCGCGCGGCTGGCCGCTCTCGAAATGATGCTGGGCGGCACCACGACCTTCACCGACATGTACTACTTCGAGGAGGAGATCGCCGCCGTCACCAAGGCCGCCGGGCTGCGGGGCGTACTGGGCCAGACGGTCATCGGCTTTCCCGTGTCCGACGCCAAGACGCCGGCTGATGCGCTTCTCCGGGCGGAGGCTTTCCTGAAGCGTTATGCCGGCGATCCGCTGATCGTGCCCGCCGTCGCTCCCCATGCGCTCTACACGAATTCGGATGAAACGCTGCGGAGTTGCCGGGCTTTGGCCAACCGCTACAAAGCACCGCTGCTGATCCACCTGTCGGAAACCAGGCGCGAGAACGAGGACATCCAGGCGCGGAGGGGCAAGTCGCCGGCGGCCGTGTTGGATGAGCTGGGGCTGTTCGAGGGGCGTACGCTGGGCGCGCACGGCGTGTGGCTCGACGATGGCGACATCGCCATACTGAAACGCCGCGGCGCGGGCATTGCCCACTGTCCGTCGTCGAACATGAAGCTCGCCTCGGGCGTGGCGCCGGTGCTGAAACTGCTGGCAGCGGGCATTCCAGTGGGGCTTGGTCCCGATGGCCCGGCGGGGTCCAACAACGACTTCAACATGTTCGAGGAGATGGACCTGGCGGCGAAATTGGCCAAGGTGACCAATGGCGATCCCCGGGCGCTACCGGCGAGGACCGCCGTCGAGATGGCCACCATCGGCGGGGCGCGCGCTCTCGGTATGGAGCGGCTGATCGGATCGCTCGAAGCGGGGAAGCGCGCCGACCTGATCTTTGTTCAAACCAGCGCGCCGCATGCCGTACCGGTGTACAACGTCTACTCGCAGCTCGTGTACGCGTTGAAGGCGAGTGACGTTTCCGACGTAATGGTGAATGGCCGCTGGCTGGTGCGGGCGCGCACGCCGCGGACGCTGAATACCGCGGCCGTCCTCTCCGGAGCGCGCGAGTACCAGCGCAGGATTCTCGCGTCGCTCCGTCAATAGCCGGTACAATCACACCGATGCGATTTCACGCGCTCGCCGGACTTCTTCTCATGACCATGCCGCCCTTCGCCACAGCCCAGGACCGCACGCAGGCGCGGTCGATGGTGATTACGCGGCGTGGAATCGCGGCCACCAGCCAGACGCTGGCTTCTCAGGCGGGCGCGATGATTCTCGCCCGTGGCGGAAGCGCCGTGGACGCCGCCATCGCCGCCAATGCGGCGCTGGGTGTGGTGGAGCCGATGATGAACGGCATCGGCGGCGACCTGTTCGCGATTGTGCGCGAGCCGGGCTCTGGCAAACTGGCGGGCTTGAACGCCAGCGGACCAGCGCCGGCCGGCATGACGCCAGAAGCGCTTCGGGCACAAGGCCACAACATCGTGCCCGAGGAGGGCATCTGGAGCGTCACCGTTCCTGGTTGCGTGGAAGGCTGGGCGAAGTTGCATGGCAAGTACGGGAAGCTGCCGTGGGCGGATCTGTTCGCGCCGGCGGTCTACTATGCCCGCAACGGATTTCCGGTGACCGAGTGGATCGGCCAGGCGTGGCGGGACGGACAGGCGAAGTTGCTGCGGGACGAAAATGCCCGGCGCGTGTTTCTGCGCGAGGGCGAGGCGCCAAAGGTGGGCGAGGTTTTCCGCAATCCGCAATTGGCCTCCGCGCTGGAGCTGATTGCACGGCAGGGCCCGGCCGCCTTTTACAAGGACGGCATCGCCAAGGCGATTGTGCAGACCAGCAGACGGCATGGCGGTCCGATGAACGCGGAGGACCTGGCCGCGTTCCGGGCCGAATGGGTGACGCCTGTCTCCACCGGCTATCGCGGCTGGCGCGTGTTTGAGCTTCCTCCGAACAGCCAGGGGCTGGCGGCGCTGTCGATGCTGAATCTGATGGAGCGCTTTCCGCTGGGTTCGTATGAACCGCTGTCGGCGGATGCCTTCCACCTGAAAATCGAGGCGCAGAAGCTCGCCTATGCCGACCTGAACCGCTATGTGGGCGATCCGCGCTCCTCGCGCATCCCTGTGGAGCGCCTGATCGCGAAGGACTACGCGGCGGAACGCGCGCGCAGCATCGACCCGGCCCGCGCGGCTTGCGAATACGAAGCCGGCAAGGTGGAGTTGCCCCCGGCCGGCGACACAATCTATCTTTCGACCGTGGACCGCGACGGCATGGTGGTGTCGTTAATCCAGAGCATCTATCTCAGCTTCGGCTCAGGCGTGGTGGTGGACGGTTACGGGTTCCACCTGCATAACCGCGCCGCCCTGTTCACGCTCGAACGGGGCCATCCGAACGAGCTTGCTCCCCGGAAGCGCCCCTTCCACACGATCATTCCCGGCTACATGGAGAAGGGGACCCAGCACGTGGGCTTCGGTATCATGGGCGGCCTGAATCAGGCGCAGGCGCACGCCCAGTTCGTATCGAACGTGGCCGATCACGGCATGAACATTCAGGCGGCGCTGGAAGCGCCACGATTCACCAAGCTGAACTTTTCCGGGTGCGATGTGAAAATTGAGCGGCGGCTGCCGGAGCCTGTTCTGGACGAGCTTCTGCGGCGAGGCCACATCGTGCAACTCGAGCCCAGCTTTGCTTCCGCCATGGGAGGTGGACAGGTGGTGATTCACGACTCGGCGTCGAAGGTGAACTACGGCGCCAGCTCCCCGCGCAAGGACGGCGCGGCCATACCGGAACCCGATCCCTATTTCGGGGCTCGCTGACGGCTACGGCGTTCCAGGCAGCGGCTTCATGTCGGGCTCCATCCACTCGTAGCGCGCCTCGACGCTCTGCGCCACGTCGTGGCTGTAGTAGTCCTTGTACAGCCCGGCGCGTCCGCCAAACTCGGCCGCCATGGCGCGAATCCGCGTCAGCGCGTCGCCCCTGGCCTCATCGAGCGCATGCGACAGCACGTGAATCCAGAACAGGGTGAGTGTTTCGTGGTAACCGCTGGTGGCGGTGTTCTGGCCGCCCTGCGCCAGGTTGTAGCGCTGAATGCCCGCGCGGATGGTGGGCGTGGCCTCGAACCGCGTCAGATGCAACAGGTACCACGAAGCCATAATGACGTGCTCGCGATGCGTCCACTGCGCCAGCGGATAGGCGCCCGACTCGAACTCGCCGATGAAGCGGTGCAGCGTGGCGTGAGACTCCAGGGGATCGTAGCTCACGCGAGATACTCCAGCATGCGGCCGCGCAATCTCACGGCCGTCGTGTGATCGGGCGCCACCACCAGAATCGTGTCATCGCCAGCGATGGTGCCCACCACCTCGGACCAGTCGGCGCGGTCCAGCGCCACGGCGAGCGCGTTGGCGTTGCCGGGCGAAGTCTTCAGCACCATGAGATTCTGCGCCACTCGCGCGTCCAGCAGAAACTCCGAGGCGGCCGTGGCGATGTCGGGTCCGCGCGAGGCCGGTCCCAACTGCGTGTATCCTTCGGCGCTCTTCACGATGCCCAGTTCCTGAATGTCACGGGACAGCGTGGCCTGTGTGGCTTGAATGCCCAACTCCGCCAGCCCGCGCGCCAGTTCCTCCTGCGTGAAGATCCGGCCGCGCAGAATGAGCTTCAGGATCTGCCCATGGCGGAAGGCTTTCGTCATGTTCAGCTCCGGAACGCGCGCAGACGCGCGGCGGCTTCGTCCAGCGCCGAGTCCACCGAAGACGGCGCCGTGCCGCCCTTCACCACGCGCGTCTTCATGCCCTCGCGAGGATCAAGCAGGCGGGCGAGGTCTTCGCTTACGCCCGGATGGGCGAACTCCGGCGCGAAGGCGGCCAGGGACGCGGCGTCCCATTGCGAGGGCGTCTTGCCGGCGCGCACGCTTTCCAGCACAAGGCGGCCCACCACCTGATGAGCCGCGTGGAACGGCAGTCCATGGCGCGAAAGCGCCTCGGCCAGATCGGTGGCCACCACCCAGCTCTGTTCGGCCGCGGCCAGTGGCGGTTCTTCTTTCAACACGGCCGATTCGGCCACCGTGCGCGCCATATCGAGCGAGGCGAGCATCGTATCGGCGGCGTCGAACAACTGCTCCTTGTCTTCCTGCATGTCGCGGTTGTACGTGGTAGGCAGGCCCTTCAGGATAAACAGCATCGCGTTTAACCCGCCCAGCACGCGGCCCGACTTGCCGCGCAGCAGTTCGAGGGAATCGGGGTTCTTCTTCTGCGGCATCAGCGAGGAACCGCTGGTGACGCCGTCGCTCAGCTCCAGCCAGCCGAACTCCTCACTCGAATAGAGGATCCAGTCCTCGGCCAGCCGCGACAGGTGAATCATGCAGACCGAGGCCGCATAGAGATAGTCGAGCACGAAGTCGCGGTCCGCCGAGACGTCCATCGAGTTTCGCGTGACGGCTTCAAAACCAAGCTCGGCGGCAATCGCCTCGCGGTCAAACGGAAACCCGCTGCCGGCCAGCGCGCCGGAACCGAGAGGCATCACGTTGGCGGCGCGGCGGGCATGATCGAAGCGCTGCCAGTCGCGCGCGAACATTTCAAAGTAGGCGAGCAGATAGTGCGGCCATAGGACGGCCTGGGCGCGGCGCAAGTGCGTGTAGCCGGGCACGACGGCGCTGGGATGGCGCGCGGCGAAAGCCAGCAGCGCCGCCATCAGATCCGCCAGCTTGCTCTGCGTGAGCGCGCTGGCCTCCCGCAACCACAGGCGCGTGTCGAGTGACACCTGTTCGTTGCGGCTGCGGCCGGTGTGGATCTTGTCGGCGAGGCCCGCCACCTTTTCCTTCAGCTTGCGGATGACAAAGGTGTGCACATCTTCGTCCGGAGCGCCATCGAAGTAGGACGGGTTTTCCGCCTCCTTGCGAATCTCTTCGAACGCCGCGGCCAGCCGCCCTGCCTCTGCCGCCGTCAGAATGCCCACGCGTTCCAACGCGCGCGCGAAGGCCTGAGAACCGCGCGTGTCGGCATCCACCAGACGCTTGTCGAAATCGAGCGACCACGAGTAACGCTCGAACACTTCGGAGGGGCCGCTTTCAAAACGGCCCCCCCACAGCTTCATCCCGCTCATGGGACTCCTTAGCGATTCTTGCTCTTCTTCTTCTTCTTGAGGCCAGCCTTCACCGCGATCGGCAGGCCGTTCAGCTTGATGAAGCCGCGCGAATCCTTCTGGTCATACTCGGCGCCCATGGTGAAACTGGCGATGTCGAGGGAGTAGAGCGAATTCGGCGACACGCGGCTGACGGCATCGCAATGGCCCTTGAAGAGCTTCATCTTGATCTCGCCGGTCATGTCCTTGGCCGTCGTTTCAAAGAAAGCGTCCAGGGCCTCGCGCAGCGGCGTGAACCAGAAGCCGTTGTAGACGAGCTCTGCGTAGTCGAGCGAAAGCTTCTGCTTGTAATGCTGGGTGTTCTTGTCGAGCACGAGCGATTCCAGTTCCCGGTACGCCGTCATCAGAATCGTCCCGCCGGGCGTTTCATAGGCGCCCCGCGACTTCATGCCGACGAAGCGGTTTTCCACCAAATCGATGCGTCCGACGCCGTGCTGGCCGGCGAGCTTGTTCAGCGTCTCCAGCAGTTTCACCGGCGGCACGGGCTTGCCGTTGAGCGCAACCGGACGGCCTTTCTCAAAACCGATGGTGACGTAGCCCGGTTTGGCCGGCGCCTCCCACGGATGCGCCGTTAACATCCACACGTCGTCGGGCACCGCGTTGACGGGGTCCTCGAGCTTGCCGCCCTCGTGCGAGATGTGCCAGATATTGCGGTCGCGCGAATAGATCTTCTTGGTGGTTTGCGCGATGGGCACGTTATGAGCGGCGGCGTAGGCGATGGCGTCCTCGCGGGACTTGATGTCCCATTCGCGCCACGGCGCGATCACCGGAAGGTCGGGTGCGATCGCCATGTAGGTGAGCTCGAAGCGCACCTGGTCATTGCCCTTGCCCGTGCAGCCGTGCGACAGCGCGTCGCACCCGGTTTGCAAAGCCACCTCGGCCTGTTTCTTGGCCAGCAGCGGCCGCGCAATGGAGGTGCCGAGCAGATACTTGTGCTCGTACACCGCGCCGGAGCGGAGCATGGGCCACAGGTAGCCCGTCACGAACTCCTCGCGCATGTCCTCGACGTAGACCTCGTCGGCGCCGGTGGCCTTGGCTTTCGCCTTCAAGCCTTTCAACTCGTCCGGTCCCTGGCCGATGTCGCCGCACACGGCCACCACGCGGCAATCATAGTTTTCCTTCAGCCACGGGATGATGATCGACGTGTCCAAACCGCCCGAGTAGGCGAGCGCAACCTTCTTGTATTGAGCCATACGAATCCTTTCGCTAACGGGCCCGCCACGCGGTGGCGGGGTGGGGGAGGCGGGCGGCGTCCAGCCGCTCAGCCACCCAGCAACATCAATAAGAGAGCCTTCTGCGCATGGAGGCGGTTCTCGGCCTGGTCGTACACAACCGAACCGGCCGATTCCATCACCTCGTGCGTGGTTTCCTGTCCACGCTTGGCGGGCAGGCAGTGCATGAACAGGGCGCCGGCGGCCGCGCGCGCCATAAGCGCCTCGTTTACCTGATACGGCGCGAAGATGGCCTGGCGGCGGGCGGCCTCTTGTTCCTGGCCCATGCTTGCCCAGACATCGGTGTAGACGGCGTCGGCGCCGGTGACGGCTTCGGCCGGGTCGTAGGTGTGCACAACGCGCGCTCCGGCGCGTTCGCCCTCGATGCGCGCTTCCTCGAAAATGTTCTGGTTCGGCTCAAAGCCCTCCGGCGTGGCCACCCTCACGTGCACTCCCAGCCGGGCGCAATTCAGCAGCAGCGAATGAGCCACGTTGTTGCCGTCGCCTACATAGGCGAGCGTGCGTCCGGCGGGATCGCCGAAGCGCTCGGTGAGCGTTTGCAGGTCGGCGAACGATTGGCAGGGATGATACAGGTCGCTCAGCGCGTTCACCACCGGAACCGCGCCGAAATGCGCCAGGTCATCGACGGTCTGCTGCAGGAAGACGCGCGCCACGATGGCGTGCGTCCAGCGGGCGAGATTGCGCGCCACGTCCATCACCGGTTCGCGCTCGGCGATGGGCCCGATGGACACCACGCAGTCGGCCCCGAGTTGCTTCACGGCCAGCTCGAACGTGAGACGCGTGCGCAGCGAGGGCTTCTCGAACAGCAGCGTCAGATAGCGGCCGGCCAGCGCGCTCTGATAGCGCTGAGGCGTACGCTTCACGTCGGCGGCGAGCGCCAGCAGACGGCGCAGTTCGCCGGTGGTCAGATCCTGATCCCGGCGGCACTGTCCGCTCCAGATATGGGGAAGCGGCTCACTGGCCGGCAAGGTGCGTGCGGGCATGGCCACGAGATCCTCCAGCGCAGAGGAGGTCTCTGCATGATTATTCACTCATATGCATAATTACACAGGCGCGGTTCCGGCGCAAGGATCCGGCCGCCAAACGCCGCGCGCGCATCTTGACCCGTACCGTACACTCGCGTAGTCTGGGTTCCCATGAACCTTCGATCCTGCTTGCTCCTTCTGGCCGCCTTCGCGCAGGCCTTCGCCGTGGATTGGAGCACGGCGCCCAAACTGCCTCACAAGGTTGTGCCGGGGTGGGCGCAACTGCCGGCGGGCTGGAACTTCGGGGAAACCTCGGGCGTCTCGGTGGACGGGCGCGATCATGTCTGGGTGTTCAATCGCGGCAAGCATCCCGTGATGGAGTTCGGCAAGTCCGGACAGTTCATCCAGGCGTGGGAGGATGTGCCCGTGATGTCGGCGCACGGAATCAAAGCGGATCCGGAGGGGAACATCTGGACGGTGGACGTGGCCGGCAACGCCGTGTTGAAGTTCACGCCGGCGGGCCGGCTGCTCATGGTGATCGCCAATGCCGGGCGCGGGCCGGGTGACGACAACTCACCCTACGCGTTCAACCGTCCGACCGGGATCGCGTTTCAATCAAATGGTGACTTCCTTGTTTCGGACGGCTATGTGAATTCGCGTGTCGTCTCTTATACGCGCGAGGGCGTGTTTCTGCGCAAGTGGGGCTCCAAGGGAACGGGCGACGGCCAATTCGACATCGCGCACGACGTGGCGCTCGACAAGCAGGGGCGCGTCTATGTGGCCGACCGCACGAACAACCGCATCCAGGTGTTCGATCTGAACGGCAAGCTGCTGGCCAAGTGGACCAGCATCGGCCAGCCCTGGGGACTCGCCTATGCCGCGAAGGAGGATGCCCTCTACATGGCCGATGGAGAGAACAACCGCCTCGTCAAGCTGAGCCTGGACGGCCAGGTGCTGGGCGTACTGTCGTCCTTCGGCAAGACGCCGGGCAAGCTCGACTTCGCGCATCACATCGCGGTCGATTCGGATGGCTCGCTCTACGTGGCCGAAATCAAGAACTGGCGCGTGCAAAAGTTCGCCAAGTAGATGCGCACGCTCATCCTCATTGCGGCAGCGGCGATGGCGGCCGCCGCGCAACCGCCGGACGCCGCCAAACGAGCCTATGTATCGCGCTGCGCGGGGTGCCACGGCGAAGATGGCAATGGCGGCGGACATGGTCCGGGCATCCTGAACGTCCGGCGCACGCGGGCAACCTCGCGCGAAGCGGTGGTGAGTCTGATTCGCAACGGAATCCCGGAGGCGGCAATGCCGGCCTTTTCATTGCCACCGTCCGAGTTGAACCTGCTTGCGGACTATGTCATGTTCCTGAAGTCCCCGGCTCCCGCGCCGGCCGCGCCGGCGGGCGACGTGAGCGCGGGCCAGCGCTACTTTGCCGGGGCTGGCCGTTGTACCTCGTGCCACATGGTGCGCGGTGTGGGAGGCATCCTCGGGCCAGACCTGACGGAGCTTGCCTCGAACCGCTCTCCCTCGGAGATTGCGGCCTCGCTGCATGGCGAGCCCTCCGCGAATCCGCCACGCAGGCGGCGTTGGGCCGGGCCTTTCTTCCGGCCGGTGGCCATCACGCTCACATCGGGCCAGACGTTGCGCGGCATCTCGCGGAACGAGTCGAACTTCGACATCCAACTGCTTACGCCGGACCAGAAACTGCACATCCTCGACAAGTTGCACGTGGCGCGCATCGAGCGCGATG
This sequence comes from Bryobacterales bacterium, assembly GCA_020847045.1. GTDB lineage: Bacteria > Acidobacteriota > Terriglobia > Bryobacterales > Bryobacteraceae > JAFLBB01. The sequence goes on from JADLCT010000058.1 coordinate 33,644, forward strand.
CGGCCTTCATCCCCGCGTTGCAAGCCACGGCCGCGGAGCGGCGCGATCTGCTCGCTTATCTGACGCGGCTGCGCCTGGACACCTCTCTGGCGAGCCGCGTGATGGCGTCGCCCATGGGCGATGGCATACCGTTTGCGCGCGTGGCCAAGCCCGCACCGGGCGAGTGGCCCAGCTACAACGGCACGATGGATGCGAACCGATTCAGCCCGCTCGATCAGATCCACGCGGGTAACGTGGCGCAACTGGCCCCGAAGTGGATGTTCCCGCTGGTGGGCGCGCCGCGCTCGTTGCAGGTGACGCCGCTGGTGGTGGACGGAATCATGTATGTGACTTCGGTGAACGAGGCTTATGCGCTCGATGCGCGCACCGGACGCGAGATCTGGCACTATGGCCGGCCGCGAACGAAGGGCTTGGTGGGAGACACGGCCAGCGGCATCAACCGCGGTGCCGCCGTCCTGGGCGACCGCGTGTTCATGACCACGGACAACGCGCACCTGCTCTCGCTGCACCGTCTGACGGGGCAGTTGATGTGGGAGGTGGAGATGGCCGACCACCGCCAGAACTATGGCTCGACGGGCGCGCCGCTGGTGGTGAACGATCTGGTGATCGCGGGCATCTCGGGCGGCGACGAGGGCGCGCGCGGGTTCCTGGATGCCTATCGCGCCGCGACGGGAGAGCATGTCTGGCGGTTCTGGACCGTGCCCTCGCCGGAGGCGCCGGGCGGCGAGACATGGGCGGGCGATTCCTGGAAGCATGGCTGTGGCACGACGTGGTTGACGGGCTCCTACGATCCCGAACTGAAGCTGCTTTACTGGCCGACGGGCAATCCGTGCCCCGATTACGATGGCGAGGCGCGGCGCGGCGACAACCTCTACACGTCGTCGGTGGTGGCGCTGGAACCGGCGACAGGCAAACTGCGTTGGCACTACCAATTCACGCCGCACGACGTGCATGACTGGGATGCGACGGAGCCTCCGGTGCTCGCCGATTTCGAATGGAAGGGGCAGCCCCGCAAACTACTACTGCAGGGCAACCGGAACGGCTTCTTCTATGTGCTGGACCGCGCCACGGGCGAGTTCCTGCAGGCCACGCCTTTCGTTGGCAACATCACCTGGGCCAGCCGCATCGACGAGAAAGGAAGACCTGTGCTGCTGCCCAACAATGTGCCGGCGGCCGAAGGCCAGCGCACATGCCCGGCGGTGGAAGGCGCGACAAACTGGACCTCAACGGCCTTCGATGCGAGGCGCGGATGGTACTACCTGTTCGCCGAGGAGTCGTGCAGCATCTATTCCCTGCGGAGCGAGTCGTGGCAGGCGGGAAAGTCGTACTATGGCGGATCCACGCGGCGTTCGCCTGGTGATAACGGGGAGAAGTATTTGAAGGTGATCGACGTCCGGAACGGGAAGTCCGTGTTTGCGATCCCGAATGTGGGCGGCGGTATCCTGGCCAGCGGCTTGATGGCGACGGCGGGCAATCTGCTCTTTTACGGCGATGGCCATGGCGCGTTCGTGGCCGCCGATGCATCCAATGGCCGCGTGCTATGGCACTTCAATACGTCGCAGATGTGGAAGGCCGGGCCGATGACCTATCTGCTGGATGGTAAACAGTACGTGGCCATCGCCGCCGGGAACACGATCGTGGCGTTCGGACTGCCATGACGGCGGACGGCTACACGCCCCAGCAGTAGTCCTCGACGGCCTTGTCCAGCGTCTGGTCCTGTTCGGTGATGCGCATCAGCTCCAGGCGGATCGCATCGAGCATGGCCAGCCAGGAGGCTTCAATCACGTTGTCCGACACGCCGACGGTGGCCCAGGAACGCTTGTGGTCGCTCCACTCGATGAGCACGCGGACCTTGGCGGCCGTACCCTTCTTCGAATCGAGCACGCGCACCTTGTAGTCGGTGAGACGAACGTTGATGATGGGCGGATAGAGCGTGGACAGGCACTGGCGCAGGCACACGTCGAGGGCATGCACGGGTCCGTGGCCCGACGCCGTGGCCGAATGAACGCCATCCTGCGCCTTGATGTTGACGCTCGCCGTGGTCAGCGCATGCCGGCCCTGGCTGATCTTGTTGTTCACCTCGAGGTCGATGACCTCGAAGAAATGCACGTTGGGATGCAGCGCTTCCCGCACGAGCAGCTCGAACGTGCCCTCGGCGGCTTCCAACTCGTAGCCGAGGTACTCCAGGTGCTTGATCCGTTCCAGCAATTCGCGGCGCGCGTCCTCGCTGAGACGGTCTGCAAGGCCCTTTTCCTTGAGTTTGTAAATGACGTTGCCCCGTCCGGACATGTCGCTCAGGAGCACGCGCTGGCGGTTTCCGACCAGTTCCGGGTTGATGTGTTCGTAAGTCCGGCTGTCCTTCAGCACGGCCGAAACGTGCACTCCGCCCTTGTGGGCAAACGCGGAGTGGCCAACGAAGGGCTGGTCGTTGGACAGAGGCAAATTGGCGAGGTCGGCGATATACCGGCAGACACCGGCCAGCGACTTCAACTTCACAGCGCCGATGGTCTCATGGCCGAGCTTCAATTCGAGGTTCGAAATCACCGAGGCGAGGTTGGCATTCCCGCAACGCTCACCGTAGCCGTTCAAGCAGCCCTGCACGTGCGTGGCGCCGGAAGCGACGGCGGCCAGCGTGTTGGCCACGGCGACGCCGGAGTCGTTGTGCGTGTGGATGCCGATGACGCCTCCAAAGCGCGCGCGCACGGCGGCCACGAGTTCACCCACTTCGTGCGGCAGCCGCCCGCCGTTGGTATCGCACAGGCACAAGACGTCGGCGCCGCCTTCGGCCGCCGCTTCCAGCGTCTTCAGCGCATAGCCGGGATTCGCGGCGTAGCCGTCGAAAAAGTGCTCGGCGTCATAGATCAACTCCTTGCCGTGCGACTTCAGAAACCGCACCGTGTCGCGGATGAGTTCGAGATTGCGCTCCAGCGGGATGCCGAGGGCGCGTTCCACATGCAGATCCCAGGTCTTGCCGAAGATGGAGACGGCGGGCGTGGCCGCCGAAGCCAGTTCCAGCACGCTGGGATCCTTGTCCACCGCGTACTTGGCGAAGTGCGTGGCGCCGAACGCGCAGAGCTTGGCGTGCGTGAGCTTCAGTTCGCGGGCGCGCGCGAAAAACTCCTTGTCCTTGGGATTCGAACCCGGCCATCCGCCTTCGATGTAGTCAATGCCCAACTCGTCCAGCTTCTGCGCGATGCTCAGCTTGTCCTCGACGGAGTAGCTGACGGCCTCGCCCTGCGTGCCGTCGCGGAGTGTCGTATCGAAGGTGTGGATCTTCATGTCAGTTCGTTTCCAAACGCAGTGAGGCGGCCCGCCCGGGGCCGCCCCTCTATTGAATCACTCCCGGCGCGGCTGAGACCGCGCTTAGTTGCCCGCGGCCGCCGGCGCATCCTGCGGAATGCCGATTTCCTTCTTCTTTTTGAGGAAGGTCATCATTTCGCGCAGCTCGCGGCCCACAACCTCGATCTTCTGCCCGCGCTGCGCTTCGCGCATGGCGAGGAATTTGGCGCGGCCTGCTTTGTTCTCGCCCATCCACTCCTCGGCGAACTTGCCCTGCTGAATCTCGGAGAGGATCTTCTTCATCTCGGCGCGCGTCGCATCGGTCACCACGCGCGGGCCCCGCGAGTAGTCGCCGTACTCGGCCGTGTCGGAAACCGAGTAGCGCATGTAGGCGAGGCCGCCCTCGTAAATGAGGTCGACGATCAGCTTCAGCTCGTGCAGGCACTCGAAATAGGCGATCTCGGGCGCGTAACCCGCTTCCACCAGCGTCTCAAAACCCGCGCGGATCAGTTCGGCCGTGCCGCCGCATAGAACCACCTGCTCGCCGAACAGATCGCTTTCGGTCTCTTCCCGGAAGTTCGTCTCGATGACGCCGGCCTTCAGGCTGCCCAGCGCCTGGGCGTAGGCCAGGGCGTTTTCGAGAGCCTGTCCCGACGCGTTCTGATGCACGGCCACCAGAGCCGGCACGCCGACGCCTTCGGTGTACAGTTCCCGCACGCGATGGCCGGGCGCCTTGGGGGCCACCATGGACACGTCCACATCCGCCGGCGGCTTGATGAAGCCGAAGTGGATGTTGAATCCGTGGGCGAACATCAGCGTCTTGCCCTTCTTCATGGAAGGAGCGATCTCTTTGTTGTAGAGGTCGGCCTGGATGTGATCGCTGACCAGGATCATGATCATATCGGCGGCCGCGGCGGCGTCCTTGACGCTCATCACGCGCAGGCCAGCCTGCTGGGCTTTTTCCCAGCTCTTCGAGCCTTCATACAGGCCCACAATCACGTCGGCGCCGGAATCGCGCAGGTTCAGCGCGTGAGCGTGGCCCTGCGAGCCGTAGCCGACGATGGCGACCATCTTGCCTTTCAACAGGGAGAGGTTGCCATCTTTTTCGTAGAAGCGTTTAGCCATTGAGCACTCCAGTGGTGGATTGAGACTTGGTTCCCGCGCCGGTGGCCACGGGAGAAGACAGGCGCAGTTTGCGGGGTTCGAGCGACACGGCGACGGCGCCCGAGCGCGTCACTTCTATTTCGCCGTAGCTGCGCATCACGTCGATGAATTCGTCGAGCTTTTCGGCCTCGCCCGTGGCTTCCAGCGCGAAACCTTCGAGCGTGGAATCGATCACCCGCGCGCCGAAAATCTCGGCTTCCTTCAGAATCGCGCCGCGCGACTCCATGGCCGCCCGCACGCGCATCAGAACCAGTTCGCGCGCAACGGCCGGGCCTTCGGACAGATCGGCCGCCTGCAGCACGTTGATCAGCCGGTTCATCTGCTTGATCACCTGCTTGCGCAGCGTCGAGTCGACCTCCACGACGATGGTCATGCGCGACAGCGTCGGGTCGGTGGTGCGGGCCACGGTCAGGCTTTCGATGTTGTATCCGCGCGCCGAGAGAAGTCCGGTGACGCGCATGAGCGCGCCCGGTTTGTTCTCCAATAACAACGAAATTACTTGCAGCATGTTGAGTTGCTCTCTTTCCTGCGCACGCGCCTACACCGTCACCGGCTTGGGTTGCGACAGCACCATCTCGTTGATCGCGCCGCCGGCGGGCACCATCGGGAAGACGTTTTCAAACGGCGTCACCTTGACGTTCAGCAGGTAGGGGCCAGGCTCGGCAAAGCACTCCTCCAGCGCGGCGCGCAGCTCCTGCGGCTTCTCGATTGTGCGTCCCTTGAAGCCGTAGGCCCCGGCGAGCTTCTCGGCGTCGGGGAAGCTGTCGAGCGTCACCGAGCTGAGACGGTTGTTGTAGAACAGCTCCTGCCACTGGCGCACCATGCCGAGATACCCGTTGTTCATGATGATCATCTTCACGGGCAGTCCGTGCGAGGCGATGGTGCCCAGCTCGGGCACCGACATCTGGAACCCGCCGTCGCCCATGATGGCGATCACCGTCTTCTCCGGGCGGGCAAAGGCGGCGCCAATGGCGGCCGGCAAGCCGAAGCCCATCGATCCCAGACCGCTCGAGCTGAGCCACAAACGAGGCTCGTTGAAGCGGATGAACTGGGCCGACCACATCTGGTGCTGGCCCACGTCGACGGCCACCACGGCGTTGCCGCCGCTCATGCGGTCGATTTCGCTGATGAGGTGTTGCGGCTTGATCTCCTCGGTGGAGGTCTCAATCCGAAGCGGGTGCTCAGTCTGCCAGGCGCGCATCTGCGACCACCATTCGCGGCGCGAGCCCGAGTTGGCCTCCTGCATCGTAGGCGCCAGTTCCTGCAGGTTCTTGTTCAGCTTCGTCAGCACGCGTTTGACGTCGCCAACGATGGGCAGATCGGCGGCGCGGTTCTTGCCGATTTCCGCCGGATCGATATCGACGTGAATCACCTTGGCGTGCGGCGCGAAGGCGGCCAGACGGCCCGTGACCCGGTCGTCGAATCTCACGCCGAGGGCGATCAGCAGGTCGCACTCGGTCATGCCCATATTCGAGGCGTAGCTGCCATGCATGCCCGGCATCGAGATGAAATTCGGATGCGACGAGGGCAGGGAGCCCAGGCCCATCAGCGTAAGCACGCACGGGGCGTCGAGCGTCTCCACCAGTTCCCGAAGTTCCTTTGTCGCGCCCGAGGCGAGCACGCCGCCGCCGCCATACACATACGGGCGCTTGGCTTCCCACATCATCTGCGCCGCGCGGCGAATCTGGCCAGCGTGGCCGTCGAGATGAATCTTGTAGCCGGGCAGGTGGATCGAGTTCACCGGCTGATACTGATAGTGGCCCTGGAAGACATCCTTCGGAATGTCCACCAGAACCGGTCCGGGACGGCCGGAGCCGGCCAGGTAGAACGCTTCGTGAATGATCTGCGGAAGCTCCGCCAGGTTCTTCACCAGATAGTTGTGCTTTGTGCACGGGCGCGTGATGCCAAACGTGTCGGCTTCCTGAAACGCGTCGCTGCCGATCAGCTTCGAGCTGACCTGCCCGGTCAGGGCGACGATGGGAATGGAGTCCATCATCGCGTCCACCAGCCCCGTGGTCAGGTTCGTGGCGCCAGGGCCGGAGGTTGCGCAGCATACCCCCACCTTGCCCGTGGTGCGCGCATAGCCCTCCGCCGCGAATGCGGCATTCTCCTCATGGCGGACCAGTACATGCCGGATCGGATGATCGTACAAAGCATCATAGAAGGGAAGTGTCACACCGCCGGGATACCCGAAGATGCACTCGACTCCTTCTCGGACCAGACACTCCAAAAGGATCTTGGCTCCGCTTATCAAATTAGACATGGAAAGGGTGGCTCCTGATCACCGGAGAAGCTCTCACCTTATGGTGGAGCCCGGTTCTATAAGGCTACCGTAAAAACAAATCAAATGCAATTAGCGTTTAACATAAACAACGCAAATGGTTCTATACCGACACCTGAGCCCTAAGTGTCGTCCCGCGCTTTTGCAGGCCGTAAGTGTCCCGGTCAGAAGGTGATGCGGATGGCCAACTGGATGCGCCGGGCGGTGCGCGCGGCTGTCACCTGGCCGAACTGCGTGTTCACCTGGCGGCCCTGCGAATCGAAGCGGGCCGTGGTGTCGGTGTTGGAATACTGGGTGTGGTTGAAGGCGTTGTAGAACTCACCGCGGAGCTGGGCATTCACGCGCTCCTTGAAGCGGAAGTTCTTGTACGCCGTCAGATCCCAGTTATTGATGCCGGGCAGCCGAATGTTCGTACGGGCGGCGTTGCCGATGGTACCGGTGGCCGGAAGGGCGGCGACGCTTGTGTCGAACCAGCGCTCAAAGGAGCGCTGGCCGCGCGAAAGCGAGGGCTCGCCGTTGAGCACGATGCGCGGGCCTTCGGTGGATGAGCCTGTGATATCGACGGCGTTCACGGTGCTGAAACCGATGGCCGCCGGCGCGCCCGTGCTGGCCGAGTAGATGCCGCTCAACTGCCAGCCGTTCACGGCCCACCGCAGCGGGTGGTTGCGCTCCACCGGGTCGGGCAGATCGAGCAGCCAGTTCACCTTCAAAATGTGCGCGCGGTCGAACGAGGACAGGCCATAGTTCCAAATGCGGACGGGAATGACGTTGGACACCGTGGCGGCGTCGTCGGAGTTGTAGTCGAGCGACTTCGACCAGGTGTAGCTCACGCCGTATTGCAGGCGCGAGGCGAAGCGGCGGTTCGCCGATACCTGCAGAGAGTGGTAGTTGGACGACGCTCCCGGTTCGCGCACGTTGATGTTGCCGTAGCCCATATAGGAGCGCAGGAAGTTCACGGGCAGGACAGCGTTGTTCGTGGGGTCCTTCGATGAGGCCAGGAAGTTGGTTCCAAGCTGCTGTGCGTTCAGGTTGCGCTGCCACAGCAGATTGCGGCCGAGCGAGCCGGAATAGCCGGCGTCGACGATGGTTCCCAGGCCGATGTCGCGCTGCACGGAGAGCGAGAAGTTCATCACGCGCGGTATCTTTCCGTTGGGATCGAGACCGAGCACGTTGGCCGGGAATAGCGTTCCGGTGGCGCTTTTCAGTCCGGTCATCGTGCCGAAAAACAGCGAGGGAAGGTTGATCAGCGGCGGCTGCGCGGAAAAATCGGTGAGCACCACACCGTGCGACATGCGGTTGTAGAACATGCCGAAGCCTCCGCGCACGGCCGTCTTGCCGTTGCCCGACACGTCATAGGCGAAGCCGATGCGAGGGGCCAGTTGCACGCGCTGCTCCTTCATGAGGGAGCGTGGAATGCCTGTGCCGGAGAGGGGGGACACCATGCCGTTGGCGGCGTTGCCATGGCCCGGTGCTATGGAGCCGATCAGCGTGGCCGTGGTCAACTCGCCCGTGTTGGGGTTGCGGCCGACGCGTGCCGTGCCATTGCGGAAGGGTTCAATCAGCCGCACGGCCTGGGCCGGATCAAACGCCGCCGCGCGGAAGCCGGACATGGCGTCGCCGTCAATCCAGGACTGCGGCAGAAGCTGGAACCGCATGCCGTAATCGAGCGTCAGTTTGCGGGTCACCTTCCAGTTGTCCTGCGCGAACCATTCGATGTTGGTGGCGTAGGTGAGCGGGAACACGCGTCCGGTGGGCTCGTCGTACTGGTTGAACACGCCCAGAGCGGCATTGGCAAAGGCGTAGTCGCTTTCCAGCGGGTTGTTCACGTTGCGGCCGAAGTTGAACGATCCGTTGAAGGCGCCGCCGGTGGGCTGGTTCTCGGCCCACAGACGGTCATAGTAGACGCCCAGTTTCACCGTGTGCGTGGTGAAGGTTTTCGTCAGGTTGTCCGAGATGGAGATGATCTCGTGCGTGGTGGTCAGCGGCGTGCGGCCATCCATGCTCACGGCCACGGCGTTCGGAACGCCGCCGAAAGACATGTTGGGGATCAGGTTCAGGGGGTTGCTGGCCGGGTTGAGCTGGCCAAGGTTGAAGCCGATTTTGTCGCGTTGAATGGAAGCCAGGGCCTCGCTGGAGATCGTGTTGTTCAGCGGGCGCGTGGAATAGGCGCCGTTGAACTCGTTGATCAGCGTGGGCGAGAAGATCTTCTGGTAGCGGCCCAGAAAGAGTTTTCCCAGGTTCTCCGAGCGCTGCCGGTAGACATCATAGTTGCCGGTGCCGGCCGGAATGCCCACCTTGCCGTCGTTGATGTCGTTGCGCGCGCTGTAGGAGAACGTGAACATGTCCGAGGCCGTGGCGTTGTAGTCGAGCTTCAGCGTGTCGGTGCGCTTGGGCTGGTCGACGATGTCCTGGAACAGGTAGTTGTAGTTGCCGCGCGAGATGCCGCGGTCGGTGAAATTGGGCAGAGGCAGGAAGTTCAGCAGAGCCCGCCCGTTGGCGTCGATGCGGCTGGCCGGTACGATGTTGCCGGCGAATGGCTGGCGGTTGTTGAACGGGTCGCGCACCACGATCAGGGCGTTGTTCACGTCAAGGGTTTGCGAAAAATCGCCCGCGCGCTCCAGCGCGGTGGCCGTGGTGCGCTGGGTAAGGGCGGTGGGCACCGACAGAGGCCAGAACTCCTGGCTCCAGAAGAAAAACATCTTGTCCCGTAAACGTTTCAGGCTGCCGGGCAGCATGACGGGACCGCCGATGTTGTAGTTCCAGGTGTCGAAACGGTAGCGCGGACGGACGCGGCCCAGGCGGTTGTTGAAAAAATCGTTGGCATTCAGCGCCTCGTTGCGCTTGAAGTAGCTGGCCAGGCCGTGAAAGTCCTTCGTGCCGGACTTGGTGACGATGGAGACGTTGGCGCCGGACATGCGGCCGTACTCGGCCTGGTAGTTGGACAGCAGCACCTTCACCTCGGCCACGGCGTCCATGGACACGGCGACGACGGAGTTGAAGTTGTTGCCCGCGGCGTTCACCGTCGCGCCATCGATCGTGATGTTGTTCGTGTTGCGCCGGTTGCCCTGGACGTTGAAATTCCAGTTCACCGAGAGGTTCTCGGATTCATCCAGATCCACCACGCCGGGTAGCAGAGAGACGAGCGAGGTGACGTTACGTCCTCGGATGGCCAGGTTCTCCACCTGCGAGCCGGTGAGCACGCCCGCCCGCTCGGCGGTTTGCGACTGCACCACGGCGGCTTGCGCCTCCACCTGCACCGAGTCGGTCACCTGGCCGACGCTGAGCGTCAGATCGTTCAAGCTCACGGTTTCGGCGGCCGGAACATTCACGTTGGTCCGCTCCAGGCGGCGGAAGCCGGGAGCCTCGATGGCCAGCGTGTAGGCGCCCGGTTGCAGCGAGCCGAAAAAGAACCGTCCGGCCTCGTTGCTCTCCGATGACCGTTCTGCTCCAGTGGCCGCATGACGCAGCAGAACCGAGGCTTTCAGGATGGCGGCGCCGGAGGGATCGGTGACGGTTCCAGAAAGAGCGCCCGTAATCGACTGTGCCCAGGCACAGGCGGAAACCAGAAGCAAAAGTACCAAAGCTCTCATGGGCGGCATCCTATCACACTGGCGCGTCCGCTGGCTTGAGCGTTAACTAAAAAGGTTTTTGCGTGGTTTTCTGCGCGCCTGTCCAACCGTCCGGCTTGGCCTTATACTCATAACCGTGACCCGCCGCACACTGCTGCGCACGGCGCTTTCGCTCGCCGCCGCTCCTGCCTTCGCCGAACGCCCCGTTCAGGGCTGGCCGCTTGGCATCAACACCTACTGCCTCCGGTTCCAGCGCTGGAACGACCGGCGCCTGTTTGATTACTGCGCCGCGGAAAAACTCGACAGCATCTTCCTGCAGGACTCGTTGGACCCCGCCGCGCAGGATCCAAAACACTGGGCCGAGGTGCGCGCCTGGTCGCGCGAAATGGACATGCCCGTGGAAACCGGCGGCGGCCCCATTCTGCCGAAGACCTCCGCCGAGCGTCCGCGCGTGGTGGCCGCCCTGCGCCAGAACATCGAGCGCGCCCGCGCCATGGGTTCGCCCATCGTGCGCGCTCTGCTGGCGGGTGACCGTTATTCCATGCCGCCCGGCCCCGTCGAACAGCACATGGAAACCACCATCGGCATCCTGCGCGAGGTGCGTTCCCAGGCCATGGACGCCAATCTGAAAATTGGCATCGAGAACCACAAGGAGCTACAGGCGTGGGAGACGCGCGCGCTCATCGAGGGCGCGGGCAGGGAGTTCGTCGGCTCCTATCTGGACACGGGCAACCCGGTGTTTGTCGCCGAAGATCCGATGACCACGGTGGAGGAGTTGGGGCCGCTCGCCGTCACTTTCCATCTGCGTGACTCGGTTGTGTACGAGCTTCCCGAGGGCATCGCCGTGCAGTGGGTGCCGCTGGGCGAGGGCACAAACGATTTCAAGGCCATCGTGGCGCGCGCCGCCGGGCTGATGCCCGCCAGCGTGCGCATCTACTGCAAGCCCATCACCGCGCGGCCGCCGGTGCTCATCCCCGTGTACGATTCCGCGTTCTGGAGCCAGTGGTTCCCGCGCGCCCGGTCACGCGACCTGGCGCGTTTCCTCGCGCTGGCGCGGCGCGGCCGCCCTTATGACAAGCCGCACCTGGTGGCCGATGTTACCGGAGACCGCGAGCGCTATATGGACGCGCTGAAGCTGCAACAAATGGAGCATATGAAACGCTCGCTGGACTATTGCCGCAACGTGCTCGGCCTCGGCGTCCGCTGGCGTGGCGCGCGGCCCGTCACCCCCTGATCCCGTAACAGAGCGGATCATCGGGAGACAACAGCAGCACCCCCTCGGCATTCACGAACGGCGAACCTGTGATGACCGGAATGACCGCATCGAAGCCGTTTACCGCGCCCGTGCGTTCATAAACGCCCTCGAACACGCCGCCGGTAACCGACTCCTGCCGCCACACGGCGCCTTCGGCCAGTACGCCGTCGGCGGCCAGGCACGCCAGTTTCGCGCTGACGCCCGCGGCGCTGGGCGAGCGGTCATACGTCCTTCCCGGACACAGAACGAAACTCCGCACGTTGGCCGCTTCGTTCTGCGCTGGCCCAAACAGCTCAATGTGATCGATCGCGGCCTCTGCCGCGCCCGTGATGCCCTGTTGCGCCAGCGCCTGCCGGATGCGCGAGGCGAACAGCGTCAACTGCTCCACATTGCTCAAAGCCAGATCCTCGCCGTGGCCTGAAACCAGGAAGAACCAGACGCCGCCGTACGCAACGTCCCCGATCACCGGACCGTAGCCCTCCAGGTGCACCGAAACCTCGGCCTGGCCGCGGTAGCCCGGTGTGTTGCGCAGCGTTACCGCGCCGCTCTCCTGCAAAACCACCGGCACATCGCCCGCCGGGGTTTCGATGAGATGCCTGCCGGGCGTGATCCGGCCCATGTGCGCGAGCGTGGCCGTCACGCTCATCGCTCCGTGGATGCTTGTGGCGGGGTAACCCGCGCCGTCAAAAAAGAGGACGCCGGCCGCGGCCTGGGGATTCACCGGCGGGCACAGCAGTGCTCCCGTCATCACGGCGGAACCGCGTGGTTCATTCACCACCGCCGAACGGAACAGGTCATGCTCGGAACGGAGACGTTCGAGGCGGCCGGCCATGGCGCCGCCGCCCAGCTCGGGCCCGCCGTCCACCACAACGCGCGTGGACTCGCCGCCGGTGTGGGAATCGATGAAGGATACACGATGCGCCTGGCTCATGGTTGCTGACTCGATTGTGCCGCATGCGCCGCTCCACGTGCGGGCCCCGGCCGGACCTCTGGTACTTTCCCCCTCGCGCGGCGCGAGTTTTGCCACCGCCGGCGCCGTGATATTCGGCCTCCGGTTCTCACTTCAAGCAGGAGTCCTCACTCCCGCATGGAAAGGTGAACCGGATGCTGCCCTATCTAACCCCTCCACCCGTCAACCTGGCCGGACTGTGGTTCCACTGGTCCGTGCTCCTCGCCGTTCTGGGCGTGCTGGTAGCTCATTTTCTGCTGCTGCGCCGCGCCCGCCGCACGGGCCTCGACGTGCCCACCGCCGCCGCCATGTCGCTCAGCATGGTGTTGGCCGGTGCCGCCGGCGCGCGCCTGTTCAAACTGGTCTACATGCCTGCGGTACTGGCAAACATCGACTGGCCGTCGGTGTTGCTCGTGGGCGGCATGGCCTCGTTTGGCGGACTGGCGGGGGGACTTGCCGGCGCGGCGCTCTACTTTGCCGCCCGCCGCATTCCGGCCTTCCAGGCGCTGAACTATCTCGATGCGCTCGCCGCCGTTTTTCCCATGGGTTGGATCCTCGGCCGCACCGGGTGCGCCCTGGTACATGACCATCCGGGACTGGCCTCCACAAGTCCGCTCGCCGTCGCCTATCCGGACATGCCGCGTTTCGACCTCGCCGTGATCGAGGTCCTTTTCCTGGCTGCGTTTCTCATCCCGCTCTTTGTCTGGCTGGCTCGCCGTCCGCAGCCGCGCGGACTCTTCCTTTCCTCGTTCTTCGTCCTGTACGGTGCGTTCCGGCTGTGGCTCGACACGTTGCACGTCGACCCGCCGCGTTACGCGGGCATCACGGTGGATCAGTGGGCCTATGGTTCGATGTTTCTGGCCGGCCTGCTGCTGACAACCGTTCTGCGCCCATTCAGAAAGGAGGTGTTCGCATGAAGTCTCCGTTCTATTACTTGTGGCGCATGCGAGCCACGATGGCGCTGATGTTGCTGATGGCCACCCTTCTGTGGGCGGGGGGTCGTACCGGTGATAAAGATAATGAGATGGACGGTTGCTATGGCCCAGATTATAAAGGTAAATCTGTGCATATTCCCCTGGAAGCATATGTCTGTCTAGCCTACTTTTTCGGCACGAACCCCGGCAGCCTGATCCCCGATGAAGGCAGCGAGTCGATGGGCTTGGAGCCGCTCCGCGCCTCCGCCCTACCGCTTGTGTTTGAACCGAATCTCGGCCAGGCCGGCCCGCTGTACCAGTTCGTCGCCCGTGCCCGCTCGATGGGCGTGCTGCTGGCCGGCGGTAACGCGGTTCTCGCGCTGGACCGCGGCAGCAAACAGGCACCTGCCTACCTGGAAGCGATCCTGGAGGGTGCGGCTCTCCAAGCCGAGGCCGTTCCTGAAGAGGTGCTGCCCAGCCGCTCGAACTACTTCTATGGGAACGATCCGGCCCACTGGATCACGAACATACCCTCCTCCTCGCGTGTCCGCTACAGGAACGTCTATCCGGGCATCGATGTCGACTACTACGGTACGGACAGCCGCCTGGAACACGATTTCGTCGTTCACCCAGGCGCCGACCCCCGCCGCATCCGCATGAAGTTCAACGGCGCGGACGCCATTGGCATCGACGCGGAGGGAAACGCCCGCATCTCGTTGGACGGCCGCGAGGTTGTCTGGCGTAAGCCGGTCCTGTACCAGACCATCCATGGCCGCCAGATCCCAATAGAAGGGCGGTATCGCAGGGAGGCGGATGTGCTCGCCTTCGAGATTGGCCGCTACGACTCAGGCCGGTCTCTGATCATCGATCCCGTCGTCGAGTTCACCACGTTCTTTGGCGGGGCGCAGAGCGACGCCGGCTCCCGGATCGCCACCGACTCGCAGGGCAACGTCTACACGGCCGGCCTGACCTTCGAGTTCAACTTTCCCACCGCCAAGCGGTTCGGCGGCTTTACGCGCGGCACCCCTACCATTTTCGTCAGCAAGGTCGCCGCCAACGGATCGGCTCCAGTTTTCCAAACCTACATTGGAGGACTGGACACGGACGGCGCCACAGGCATCGCACTCGACTCCCAGAACAATATTTATCTCACCGGGGGCACGCGCAGCACCGACTATCCCGTGACAACCGGCGTGCTGAAGTCACGCTTCAACCCGCCCGGCCTGACACAGCCCGATCCGATAGATTGTATTGTTACCAAGCTGAATCCATCGGGTGACGAGATCGTTTATTCCACCTACCTGGGCGGCACGGGGGAAGACGGCTGCGCGGGCATCGCCGTGGATGCGCAAGGCAACGCCGCTGTAACCGGGTACACCACGAGTTCGGCCGACTTTCCCGTCACCGCCTCGGCCCCGCAGCGGAACCTGGCGGGCCGCTCCGATGTCTTCATCGCGAAGTTGAACGCCTCCGGGACGAGCCTGCTGTACAGCACTCTGCTGGGCGGCCAGGACACTGATCTGGCCACCTCCATCGCGCTGGACGCGCAGGGCGCCGCTTACGTCACCGGCAACACCACGAGCGCGAGCAACTTTCCGGTTACCTCCGGCGCGGCACAAACACGCTTCGGCGGCCTCTCGGCGGGCGTGCCGATGCGCTTTGGCGATGGCTTTGTCGCCAAACTCAACCCCGCCGGTTCCGCGTTCCAGTATGTGACCTTCCTCGGCGGCTCCCACGAGGACATTGTGATGAATGCCGCCGTGGACGCCTCGGGCAACGCCTACGTCACCGGCTTCACCCGTTCGCCGAATTTCCCCACCACGTCCGGCGCCTTCCGCACCGCCTACTCCGGCAGCGGCGGCAATATCTTTCTGCCAGGCGGCGATGCGTTTGCCGCCAAGTTGAATCCCACCGGCTCCGCGCTGGTCTATTCGACCTACCTGGGAGGCGCGCGCGACGATTGGGGCGCGGCCATCGCCGTCGATGCCAGTGGCAATGCCTGGGTGGGCGGGGCCACGCTGTCCACGGACTTTCCCACCACTGCCGACGCCGGCCAGCGCACCTTCGGCGGCGCCGATCCGGCCACGAAGTTCCCCCTGGGAGATGGTTTCGTTACGCAGTTGAACGGCAACGGCACGGCGCTGGTCTACTCCACCTATCTCGGCGGCAGCGGCGACGAGTTCGTCTTCGGCGTCGCCTCGGGAGCCTCGGGCGGCGTCTACGTCACCGGTTCCACTCTCTCATCCAACTTCCCGGTAACACCGGGCGCCATGCAAAAGGGGTATGGAGGTTGGCAGCCCAGTTATCTGCCGCTGGGCGATGCCTTCATCACGAAGTACGGCGGCGGAGGCACGGGCACCTTCATCTCCTCGGTGGCCAGCGCGGCCAGCTATGCAGGCGGCGGCGTGGCGCCAGGCGAGATTGTTGTCCTCACGGGCGGCGGCATTGGTCCGCCCAGGATAACCACGCTCGCCCTGACGCCCTCGGGCACGGTGAGCACGCTGCTAGCGGAAACGCGCGTCACCTTCGACAACATCGCCGCGCCCATCGTGTATGTCTTGTCGGGGCAAACCAGCGTCATTGTTCCCTACGAACTCGCCGGCAAACAGAGCACGCAAATGGTGGCGGAATACCGCGGCGTGCGCTCCCTGCCTGTAACCGTTCCCGTGCTGCAAACCAAGCCCGCGCTGTTCACCGCCAACGCCAGCGGACGCGGCCAGGGCGCCATCCTGAACGCCGACTACAGCTACAACTCCGCCGCGAACCCGGTGGACAAGGGCGGCATCGTCCTGTTGTACGGCACGGGCGAGGGCCCGATTGACCCGCCCGGAGTCACCGGCGGCGTCTCCAACACGGTAGTTCCGAGCATCGTTCTGCCCGTTGTGGTCACCATCGGCGGACAGAACGCGAAAGTGCTCTACAAGGGCGCGGCGCCGGGCCAGGTGGCGGGTCTGTTTCAGATGAACGTCGAGGTGCCCGCCGCGGTTGCCTCGGGCGCGCAGGAGGTGGTGGTTTCCATCGGGAACACCCGCAGCCAGTCAGGCGTTACTGTGGCGGTGCGCTGAGGGAGACGCCCTGTGTTACGCTCTAGCTTCCAAGCAGGGCCGCCACGCCTCGTGGCAGCGGTCTGCTCTCACCTTGGGGAGGTAGTGCGTTGCACCGTTCTTCATTCCTGGCCCTTCTTCTAATTCCAACCGCTCTTTTCGCCTCCAAGCCCGCGCCGCAGACCTCCGAGTCCGCGCACCGGGCGCGTGCCTTGCGCGCCTGGTCGGCTCTGCCACTGGCCTTCGAGGAGAACCGGGGCCAGTTTCCGGAATCCATCCAGTTTGCCGCCCGGAGCCGCTACTATTCCGTCCTGGTGGGACGCGACGCCATCCGGCTGCGCCTGGCCGCTCCGAACGGACAGCCCCACGACCTCGCCTTTTCGATCGATGGCGCCCAGGCGCTTCCCGCAGCCTCCGGCGAGCGTCCCGCGGCTGGCAGTGTTCACTACTTCCGGGGCGCGTCCTCTCACCCGGCGCGCCAGTTTGAGCGTGTCCGGCTGGCGCGCGTCCGCCCCGGCGTGGACCTTCTTTTGTATGGGGCTGGAGATTCGCTCGAATACGACTTTGTCCTCGCTCCCGGCGCCGACCCTGCCACACTGGCTTTGCGCATCGAGGGTGGCGGAGCGCTCCGCGTGGATGACTCAGGCGACCTGCTGCTCTCCACGCCCGGCGGCGTCATCCGCCAGAAGCGGCCCCTTGTGTATCAGGAAGGTCCGCACGGCGCGGAGTACATCGAAGCCGGCTTCCGCCTGCTCGCCGGCAACCGCGCGGGCTTCCGGATTGGACGCTTTGACCGCTCCCGTCCGCTCGTGATTGATCCCGTTCTGTTCTCCACCTATCTCGGCGGCACCGAGGACGACCGCGCCTACTCGATCGCCACCGACACGGCGGGCAACATCTTCATTGCCGGGGCCACGGCGTCTGTCAATTTTCCCTCGACGGCCAGTTACGACCAGACCTTCGCCGGGGGCGGCAGTGACGCTTTCCTCGTGAAGCTGAACTCCACCGGGACCCAGCGCATCTTCTCGACGTATCTCGGCGGCAACGCGGCCGACGCGGCGCTGCGCGTGGCCACCGATCCGGCTGGAAACGTCTACGTCACCGGACACACACGCTCGCGCGACTTTCCCACAACGGGAGGCGCGCCGCAGCGTGAGTTGAAGGGTGGCCAGGACATTTTTGTGTGCAAGCTCGGGCAGCAAGGCGACCGGCTGCTCTATTCCACATTCCTAGGCGGCACGTTGGACGAATCCGTCTCCACCTTGCTGGTGGATGGCAACGGGGCGGCTCTCGCCGCGGGCGCCACCAACTCGAACGACCTGCCCACCACGCCCGACGCATTGCAGCGCACCACGCGCGGCGGCAGCGAAGGCTGGTTCGCCATTGTGAATCCCTCCGGCACGGGCACCGCCTACCTTTCCTACTTCGGCGCCACCGGCAACGACACCTTGAACGGCGCGGCGCTCGGGCCCGGCGGCAACCTCTATTTCACCGGCCAGACCGACTCGCCCAACTTCCCCACCACCGCCGATGCCTGGTTTTCCTCCATCACCGGCGGCGTCGACGCCTACCTGGTGCGGCTGAACGTGGAGCGTTCGGCCATCGAGTACGCCACTCTGATGGGCGGCCGGAATCTCGACTCCGGCATCGACATCGCCGTGGACAGCGCCGGAACCGTGCTCGTGGCCGGCATCACTTCGTCCACGGATTTTCCCACCGTCACGCCGCGCCCCAGCCTCTACCGGGGCGGCGCCACCGACATCTGGCTTACGCAGTTCAACTTCGCCATGGCCGCCACGGCCGCCGCGCCGGTGCTCGCCCAGCCCTCGCTGCTGCGCGGCATCTACCCCGAGCCGGTCACGCCCGTGAACCAGCCGCCGCTTCCCACCGGCACTCCGCTGCCGCCGGTTTCGGGCGTCCGCGCGCCTGTCTATTCCCAATTGCTCGGCAGCGATGGCGAGGACGCCGTTCTGCGCCTGGGCATCGGCGGTGGCCAGCTTCGTATTGTCGCCCGGTTTGGCGGCACGCAGTTCGTTACGCCCATCGCCAACAGCGCGGGCACCTGCGGCGGCGGCCAGAGCAACTTCGGACTGGTCACCTTCCAATATGGCGCCGACCTGCAGAATCCCGTGCAGCTTTGCATCGCTCCCGGCACGCCGCAGGACGGCGTCCTGCTCGATACGCAGGCGGTTGTCTTTGCCGGATGGACCGGCGGACCGGTGCTGGAAATCGCCGGCGGCGGCCAGGGCTACAACGGCAAGGAGGAGGGCGTCATCATCTCCTACTCCGCCGTCGAGCCCGATCCGCTGCTGCGCGAAAGCTTCCTGTTGACCACCGGCGAACGCGCCACCAACCACGGCGTCGCGGGCGACCCCATCAACACGGCCTCCGGAGAACTCTACGATTTCGAACTCGACCTCGATCTCGGCGGCCCCATGCGCCTGCGCTTCGAACGCCACTACGGCACGCTGCTCAAATCCTCCGGCATCACCAGCGCTCTCGGCCCCAACTGGATGCACAACTACGACGCGCGCATCAGCGTCCGCGACGCCCGCGCCACCGTGCGTCTCTACCCCGGCCGCCGCGTCGAATTCCAGAAGCAGGGCAACGACTGGTTCCCCGTCAATGCCGAACAGTTCCCCTATCAACTCATCTCGGAGACCACCTCATACCGTTTCTTCGACGCCCTGGAACAGCGGATTCTCACCTTCACTCCCACCGGCCTGGTGGTCAAAATCGAAGATCTGGCGGGCGGTGCGCTGACGCTCACGCAGACCCCCAACGGCCCCGTCGAGATCAGCGATGGCCTGGGCCGGTCGCTCCGCTTTGTGTACGATTCAGGCCGTCTGGCGCGCGTCGAGGACACCAACGGACGCGGCTTCGACTACGAATACTCTGGCGATACGCTGCGCGCCGTGACGCTGCCCGGAGGCGGCTCCACCAGCTACACCTACACCACGGCCGGACCCCGTTCGGCCATCATGCTCTTCAAGACAGAACCCGAAGGCAATGCGCCATTCGCGCAGGAATACGACAACTACGCCCGCGTCATCCGCCAGCGCGACAGCCGTGGCAACGCCATGACCATCGCCTACGATACGCCCTCGCCCGGCATGACACGCGTGGTGGATGCCGCCGGCGGCGTCTCCATTCACCGCCACGAAGGCCAGAACAATCTTGTCGAATTCACCGATCCCGAAGGCGGCCGCACGCGCTACGAATACAACGCCTTCAATATGCCGCGCACGCGCCAGCAGTCCGGCGGCCCCCTCTTCACATCCACCTTCGACACGGCGGGCAACCTTCTGCGCGACACCCTGTCCACGGGCGAGACCGTGCAGTACACCTACGGTGAATTCAAGATCGCCGGCTTCACTGTGTACAAGCGCACCAGCATGCTTTATCCGGACGGTTCAGGCGAAATCTACCGCTACGACGCGAACGCGAACCTCACCGCGTGGGTCAGCCGCGCCGGCCAAACCACCAGCTTCACCTACGATTCCCATGGCTGGCTCACCGCTGTGAAACGGCCCACCAACGGCGTGGTCGAATTCACTTACAACCCCGACGGCACGCGCGCCAACATGCGCGAAGAGTCCGGCGACCTCACGCGATTCGAGTACGACACGGCGCGCCGCCGGTCCCGTATTGTATGGCCCGATGGCAACTCGCGCAGCTTTTCCTATGACGCCCGCGACCGCTTGACCGGAGTCACCGACGAGCGCGCCCGCCGCCACACGCTCGAATATGACCGCAATGGACGTCTCTCCTCCTGGATCGACACGGCGGGCCAGCGCCGCCTCTACAGCTACGACTCCAGCAACCGGCTGCTCGTGCACACCGAACCGGGCGGCAAGGCCTGGCGGTACACCTACGATGCGTTGGGCCGTTTGGATACCATCACCGATCCCGCTGGCTCCGCCGCCCGCTACCGCTATGACAAAGCCGGGCGTCTCGTGGGGCTCTCCGATTCGGCCGGTTCGCTGCTCACCATCGCCTACGATGGCGATCGCGTCCGGTCCCTTACCAACGGCGCCAACCAGACGCTCTCGTTTACGCGCAACAGCCGCGGCCGCCTCGCCTCGGCCACCGGTCCCGGCGGCGCGGTGTGGCGCTTCGAGTACGATGCATCGGGCCGGCTCGCCGCGTTCCGGAATCCAATGGACGAACGCACGCAGTTCTCCTGGCTCCGGGGCGCTCTGCTGCAGAAGGAGACACTGCCATCGGGCGACGCCACGGCGCTCGCCTATGACGCCGATTCCAACGTTGCCACCTTCACCGACGCCGCGCAGTCGGTGTGGAAGTGGCAGCGCAATGCGTCCGGGTTGATCGAGGCGTTCGAAAATCCTCTTGGCCAGCGGACAACCTTCACCTGGGGCGCGCGCCGCCGCCTTCTGTCCACCCGCGATTCCGCCGGCGCCACGGGCAGCTTCACCTACGATCCCGCGGGCGCGCTCACACGTCTCCAGTTCAGCGACGGCTCCGAGGTGGAGATTGTCCGCGAGGATCGCGGCATGCCCGTGCGCGGCACAAACTTCGCCTTCAGCTACGACCCCGCCGGACGCCTCGCCTCCTCGAACGGCATCAACATAGGACGCGACGACGCCGGGCGCATCGCCTCGGTGGCTTACACGCAGGACCGCGTCGTTCGCTACACCTACAATGACCGCGGGCTCCTCGCCGGCCTCACCGACTGGCTCGGCGGCGCCACCTCGTTCGCCTACGACGGCGCGCGCCGGTTGACCCGCGTCAACCGTCCCAACGGCGTGACCACCGATTACACCTATGGCTCCGGCGGACTGCTGGCCCGCATCGCCCACACCGGCGGGGCCGGCGTCAACATCGTCCTCACCTTCACGCGCGACGCCGCCGGACGCCTCACCAGCGTCTCGCGCACGCCCGCCCTGGCCCCCTCGCTCACCGAAGGCGTGCAGGAGTTCGCCGTCAACGCCGCGCGTCAGGTGTCTCTGTTCCGCTATGACGCCGCCGGACGTCTCGTATCCGACAGCCAGCGCACCTTCCGGTGGGATGGCGCTTCCCGCCTTCGCGAGGCCACCGGCGCCACCGGCACGCTCAGCTTTGACTACGACGCGTTCGGCAACATCGTGAGCGCCGGACGCCGCTGGGTTTGGAACTACGCGACCACTCTGCCCTCGCCCGCCATCGAACGCACCGGCTCGGCCGACGCCGTTTACCATGTGTTCACGCCCGCCGGCGAATGGCTCTACTCGATCGACGCGCAAGGAGGCGCGCTCTACGGCTTGCTGGATGACTCCGGCAACGCGCTCGCCGTGGCGGACCGCCTCGGCGCCATCGCCGAAACCTATCACGTCACCCCGTACGGCGAGTCCGTCTCCCGTTCGGGCGGCACGGCGAATCCGTTCATCTTCCGCGCCTCCGAAGGCGTGATTGCGCTGCCCCAGGCCGGTCTCTATTTCATGCGCGCCCGCTTCTACGACGGCGTCAGTTCACGCTTTCTCTCGCCCGACCCGCTCGTCTCCACGGCCGCGGCTCGCGCCAATCCGTACGCCTATGCCGCCGGCAACCCGCTCGCCTTCAGCGACCCCACCGGACTTGCGCCCTCCATCATCGCGCCCCAACCGCCCACGCCCGCGTTCGATCTAAACGCGCGTCTTGGATCGTCGCCGCCCGCCCCGCCCGCCGCGCCGGGCGTGCTTCCTTACGCGAGCGCAGCCTCGCGGGCCACCTTGAGCTGGGCGCCCGGCTCGCTTCCGTTTCAAACGATCATCCCCATCGCCATCGCGCCGCACCCGTTCTTGCGAGGCGCGGGGCCTGTGCCCGCGGAGTTGCTGAGCGCTGTGCGCTGGAGCGGCTGGCTTGAGGAAGAAGCTTCCTTCACGCCCGAGTTGCGCCGCCTGGCCGCCTTGCCGCCCCTTGCCACCACGGTCACGCCCACGGCGTTCCTCTCGCAGCCCTATCTGCCGCCGCTTCCCACGGAGCCCGAGTCCGCCGTCTGGGACGATCTCAATGCCATCCTGCCCGGCGGCGGCGCGCCGTCTATTCGCTAGCTCAGGAGAACACCATGCGCACGAAGCTAACTTCCACGCTCTTCCTCGCACTCACCGCTCTCCTGCTTGCCAGCGCCCCCGCTCAGGAGATCCGGTATAGCTACGACGGCGCCGGCCGTCTGGTCCGCGCCGAGTACGGCTCCGGCCGGGCCATCGGCTATACCTACAACCCCGCCGGCGATCTCACGCGCCGCGCCTTTGAAACCGGCGCCGCGTCTTCCGGCTTTGTCAGCGTCTCCTCGGCCAGTTTCGCCGCCGCGCGTCCACTGTCGCCCGGCATCATCGCTTCCGGGTTCGGCGTGGGGCTCGCCACCGGCGTTGCCGCCAACACGCAGGCCACGTTACCCACCACGCTGCTCGGCACAAGCGTAGCCATCACCGATTCGGCCGGCGTCACGCATCCCGCGCCGCTGTTCGCCGTCTCGCCCACGCAGATCAACTACCTTGTTCCGGCGGCCGCCGCTCTGGGCAAGGCGCGCATCACCGTCACCACGGGCGCGGGCGCCACCATTACCGGCGCCGCCGACATCGCGCCGGTCAGCCCGGGCCTCTATACCGCCAACCTGCGCGGCACCGGCGTCGCCAGCGCCTTCTCGCTCACCGCCGGCCCCTCGGGCGCGCAAACGCAGAGCCTCGTCTTCGACCCGGTGGCGCTGACTCCGGTGCCCGTCGATGTGCGCCCCGGCGAGCAGGTCTACCTGCTGCTGTTCGGCACGGGCATCCGCGGATACAACCAGGAGGTTACCGCCACTTTGGGCGGAGTTTCCATCCCCGTATTGGGAGCCGTCGCGCAGGGGCAGTTCGCCGGGCTCGACCAGGTGAACATCGGTCCTTTGCCCGCCTCGTTTGCGCCCCGCGGCGAGCTCCCGCTTGTGCTCACCGCCGATGGACTGGCCGCCAACACGGTGACCATCACCGTGCGGTAGCACGGCGGCCAACGGATCCGCTGTATACCCCCTCCCCCTATCTATTGACATAGGGGAGGGGGGTATGTATAGTGGTGGTGAAAGGAGCGCTTGTGTCTACTCCCCTTACTCTGAAAATCGATGGCATGCACTGCGGCGCCTGTGTCCGCCGCGTCACCGCCGCCCTGTCGAAGGTGCCCGGCGTAGTTGTGAAGGACGTGCAGGTGGGCCGTGCCGAAGTTGGCTTCGATCCCGGACAGTCCGCTCCGGAGGCCATTGCCGCCGCGGTCGCCAGCATCGGGTTCCATGCCACGCCGGAGTCCTGAGATGCCAGCCCCCACCGCCCAGCCGGAGACGGCGCGCGTCACCTTTCCCGTTTCGGGCATGACGTGCGCCGCCTGCCAGTCCTTCGTGCAAAAAACGCTGGAGGAACAGCCCGGCGTGGAATCGGCCACCGTGAATCTCCTCCTTCATAACGCCACGGTCTCCTACCGAGCGGGCGCCTTGACGCCCGAGGCGCTTGTCGAGGCCGTGCGCTCCACCGGCTACGGCGCGGAGCTGCCGCGGCAGGCCGCCGATGTCCTCGCCGAGCAGGAGGAACTCGACCGGCGGCTGGACGCCGAATACCGGACGTTGCAATGGAAGGCCGCCGTCAGCCTGGCCGCGGGCGCGCTGGCCATGGCGGCCATGTTCCTCCCCGTCATCAGCGGCCTCTTCCTGCTGCCCCTCACCGTGTTCATCATGGCCTGGGCCGGGAGGCACTTCTACGTCAAAGCATGGTCCGCCCTGCGCCACGGCTCCTCGGACATGAACACGCTGGTGTCTCTCGGCACCGGCTCGGCCTTCCTCTACTCGGCCGCCTCCACGCTCGCCCCCCAGTGGTTCCACGCGCACGGGTTGGGCCACGGCCATTACTACGAGGCCGTGCTCTTCATCATCGCGCTCATCCTCACCGGGAATACGCTGGAAGCCCGCGCCAAGCGCCAAACAGCCGCCGCCCTTCGCAGTTTGGGCAGTCTGCAGCCGAAAACCGCGCGCGTTGTGCGTCAGGGCGGGGAAGCCGATCTCCCCATCGAGCAGCTTGTCGCGGGCGACGAGATCCTGGTGCGGCCCGGCGAGCGCATCCCCGCCGACGGCGCCGTCATCAGCGGCAACAGCCCCGTGGACGAGTCCATGCTCACCGGCGAAAGCCTGCCCGTCGACAAGTCGGCAGGCTCGCTTGTGACCGGCGGCACGCTGAACACAAGCGGCGCGCTGCGCATCCGCGCCACCACGCTGGGCGCTTCCTCGCGCCTCGCGCAGATCGTCCGCCTTCTCCGCGACGCGCAGTCCTCGCGCGCGCCCATCCAGGACCTGGCCGACCGCATCAGCCGCATCTTTGTCCCCGTGGTTGTCTCCATCGCGCTGCTCACCTTTGCCCTATGGCTCGCGCTGGCCCCCACGCCGGCGTTTGGCCGCGCGCTGGCCGCCGCCGTCACCGTGCTCATCATCGCCTGCCCCTGCGCCATGGGTCTGGCCGTGCCGACGGCCGTCATGGTGGCCACGGGCCGCGCCGCCACGGCAGGCATTCTCATCAAGGGCGGCCAGGCGCTGCAACGTTTGGAGTCGCTCGACACCATTGCGCTCGACAAGACCGGCACGATCACCGAAGGCCGTCCGGCCGTGGCAGCCACAACGCTTGACGACGCCTCGCTCGCCCTGCTCGCCTCGCTTGAGGGTTCCAGTGAGCACCCGCTCGCCCGCGCCGTGGTCGAGTTCGCCCGCTCCCGCGGCCTGGCGCTCTCCGCCGCCAGCCACTTTGAGGCCCGCCCTGGCTTTGGCGCCTCCGGCACGGTGGACGGACACAGCATTCTGGCCGGTAACGAAGCCTATCTTCGCTCTCACGGCATCGAGCCACCCGCGCCCGGCTTCGAAGGCTCGCTGGAGGGCCACACGCTCATCTATGCCGCCATCGACGGCCACGCGGCCGGCGCGCTCGCTCTGGCGGACCAGATCAAACCTTCGTCCGCCGCGGCCATCGCCGGACTGCGCGCCATCGGCCTGCGCGTTCTCATGCTCACGGGCGATCATGCGCGCACGGCGCAGTCCATTGCCGCTCAACTGGCGGCCGCGGGAGGAGCGCTGGACGAGGTCGTCGCCCAGGTTACCCCCGAAGGCAAGATCGAGGCGGTTCGCAAGCTGCAGGCCGAGGGCCGTGTGGTGGCCATGGCGGGCGATGGAATCAACGATGCTCCCGCGCTGGCCCAGGCAGATGTCGGTTTCGCACTCGCCTCCGGGTCAGACGTCGCCTATGATTCGGCCGACGTCACGCTGATGCGGGGCGAACTGACGGCCATCCTCGCCGCCATCCGTTTGTCGCGCCTCACCATGCGCACCATGCGCCAGAATCTTGGCTGGGCCTTCCTCTACAACGTCCTGGGCATCCCGATCGCAGCGGGCGCGCTGTACCCGGCTTTCGGCATCCTGCTGACACCCGTCTTCGCCAGCGCCGCCATGGCGCTCAGCTCGGTGAGCGTCGTCACCAACAGCTTGCGTCTACGCGGCGCAAAGCTTACTTGAGAGGCCAGCCAGAGAAGCCCAGCCATGCCCAGCCCCAAACCAGCTAAAAAAGCACACGCCGTCGAGGCATCCATCAAGACGGCCAATCTGAAACGTCTTCGCCGCATCGAAGGCCAGGTGCGAGGCATCGCCCGAATGGTGGAGGAGGACCGCTACTGCGCCGACATCATTGTCCAGGTCGCCAGCGTTCAGGAGGCTCTTCGCGGCGTGGCGCGCGAGCTGATGCGCAACCATCTGCGCCACTGCGCCGCCCATGCCTTCCACAACGGGGAAGCCGCTACCGAGGCCATGTCGGGCGAACTACTGGACCTCATTTACAAGCACCTGCGCTGAGGGGCGCCGCTTCCGGAGCAAAAAAATCGGGCGTACCCCGTAGGAAAGGTACGCCCGGTAAGTCTCTTCGGAGGTAAAAACTTTTATTGGCCGACTTCGAAGTATCCGGCGGCAAGCTCGGGCTTCGAGGCCAGGGCCTGCGACCAGTAGAGCCGCGCCTCTTCGGCATGGCCCTGGGCCTTCAGCGCGTGGCCGAGATTGAGCAGCGCCTCGGGAAAGTCGGGCTTTTCGGCCAGCGCCTCCCGGTAGAGCCGGATGGCGTCGTCCAGTTGACCGGATTTCTGCAGCAGCAGGCCGGTGTTGTAGAACAGTTCGGGCGAGCGTTCGCCGCGGTCGATCAGCTTGGCCTGGCAATCGAGCGCCACTTCGAAGTCCTCGCGTTCGATCGCCAGCGCGGCCAGCCCGCGCAGGGCGTCCACCGATTGCGGATCGGCTTCGAGCGCGCCCTGGAAGGTGATGCCCGCCGAATCGCGATCACCCATCTTCCAGTAGGCCAGGCCCAGGTTCACCTGCGCCTCGGGCCACGGATTGCGTTTGCGCAGACAGTTCTCGAAGGCTTCAATGCTGCCCCGGAACTCGGAACGCTGCAGACGCAGATAGCCCAAACGGAACCAGGCGTCCTCCCAATCCGGGTTGGCCTGCAGCACGCGCTCGTAGAGTTTTTCGGCCTCGTAGCTGGAATCCTGCTGTTCGTGCAGCAGCGCCAGGTTGTAGAGCACGGCCGGGATGTCCGGCGAGATCTTCAGCGCCCGCTCATAGCTGTCGCGTGCGCCCTTGAAGTCGCCCAGCTCGTGCAGCACCACGCCCAGGTTCACGAAGGCGTTCTTGGCGTCGGAGCGGTACTTCACCGCTTCGGTGTAGGCCTTGGCGGCCTGTTCCAGGCGGTTGGTCCGTTGATAGGCCACGCCCAGGTTGAACCAGCGCTCATAGTTCTCCGGCGTAAACTCCACCAGCTTGGCGCAAAACTTCGAGGCCGCCTCGAAGTCGCCCGTCGAGAACGCCACCGTGGCCAGGCCCTCGATGGCCGCCTGTGAATAAGGACGCAGGGTCAGCAGCCGCTCGCTGTACTCCCGGATCATGTCCAGGTCCTTGCGGGCGATGCCGATGCTGATCAGATTCACCAGCGCGTCTTCGGAGTTCGGATTCCGGTCGAGCCCCGACTTGTAGACATCGGCCGCCTCGTCGGCGCGGCCTGTCAACTGCAACGCCACGGCCTTGCCGAATAGCGCCGTTTCCTGCCCCGGTTCCTGCTCCAGGCACCGTTCAAAGGCGTCCAGCGCGTTCTGCGGACGGTCCAGGTGCAGCAGGCACACGCCCCAGCCCACCAGGGCGTCCAGCCGCTTGCCATCGCTTTCGAATGCCTTCTGGAACTGCTCGCAGGCCTGTCCCCAGCGGCCCAGCTTTTCCAGACACACGGCCAGGTTGAAGGTAGCCGAAGGGTGCCGCGGGCTCAGTTCGATCAGCTTCTGATAGCTGGTGGCGGCCTCTTCGAACTGCTCCAGTTCAAACTGAATGTGTCCGCGCGCCGAATGCACTTCGGCCGAGCTTTCCCCGCGCTCGATGGCGCCGTCCAGCTCCTTCAAAGCTTCCTTGAGTTTTCCTTCCAGGTGGAGCGCCACCGCGCGGCCAAGCGCGCTGGTTGCACCCGCCCGTTCGTTGAACACCGGCTTGGTATCCGGTTGCCTCTTCTTCGGGTTCATTGCCCTCCACTCCTCTCTCGATCCGAAATGCTATAAGGCGCCAGAAATGCACATAGCCGGCCGAGCGCGTCATATTGATGCCACACGCCCACCCAGCGCAGCCGCGCCAGTTCTCCTTTCGCGCTGAAGAACCCGACGCCGCCCGACTGCAACCGGTGCTCAGTCCATGAATCGACAATTTGCCCCTGAACCGTTAGGACATAATTTGGTCCTCTTGTCTCCATCAGGACCCGGTAGAGGGTATCCGGCGTCACTTGCATGGGCAAGCGCTTCTGTACGGCCTCGGTTGGATGGCCGTCAATTACCGCATAACGCTGGAGATAGGCCGACGGCACCGGTCCGTCATCGCGCAGCGTGATCTTGATCGCATAAAAATTACGGCTATCCTTGGCCCGCACCACCCAAGAGAGGCTACGCTTCTCGATCTGGCCCAAAAATTCCAGCCGGTAATCGGTGAGCCGCATCGTCGGCGAGTAAAAAGCCAGCGATCCGGTCCGCACAAAGCCCACCGAATCGTAGGACCAGGAACGAGCCCAATCCCCCTGGCCTTCCCAATCGGCCAGCCCGGCGCGGAAGTCGTCGGTGAGAGCAATCGCCGCCCGGTTCAGAATCGTCTTATGCAGTCCCGCCAGCCCGCCTTCATGGCTCTCCCCCGGCATCATTTCGGGAGCGCTGGTGCGCGGGGCCCGCGCCTCAGTCGTGTAGCTGCCGCTGGTGCCCAGCCCCACGGCCAGCGCGAGCGCGGCCACCAGCATGCCGCCCCATTTGGGCGCCGCTGGAATCCTCCGCCATGCCTCGGACGCCTCGTCCAGTTTGCGCCGCCAGACCGGCGATGCCGCATCGCCGGCCCCCTGGGCATGCAGCGCCAGCGTCCGGGGCTCCAGTTTGGCGCGCGGCTTGATCGCCTCACGCTCCGGGGTGTGCGGCGTGGTGAAGGCCATCGGACCCGGCTTCCACCTCTGCATCTCCACACGGTGCAGCGTGAGCCGCATCAACTTGACCGGCGGCTGCGGCATGCGGGGCGGCTCGGGCGAAAGAACGGCCACGGCCGGAACCGGCGGCGCCGCCATCGCCAGTTGCACTTCGCCCGCCGCGCGCCGGGACTCCTGGGTATGAGGCGCGAACTCCCAGGACGGGGCCACGGGACGGCCAAACGCCGTAATCCAATCCAACACCGGTTTCAAATCCGCCACGGGCCTCTGGGCGGGAACCTCCCGCGGCGCCACGGGGGCCGGAACCGGCACGGAAACCTGGTAGCTCTCCACGCCGCGCCGGGGCGCCAGCGTCAAAGCCCTCAGTCCCTGAACGGGCGTCCGCACGGAGGCTTCGCCAATGCGAGGCGGCAGCGGCGGAACCAGAAACGGCAGCGGGAAGATGTTCGCCAACCGTCCCGGCAGCGGCTTCCGTCCCGCCTCGGAGTAGATCGTGGGGATCGCCACGCGCCGCGCCCGCGTCAAACGCATGCCCAGAGCGGCCTGCGGAGGCAGGGGCAGCACCGGACGGCTGTTCACCACCGGATCACCCTCCAGCAGTGGCAGCGCCGCCCGTGAACCTCTCGCGGCCAGAACCGGCAGCGAACTGAGCGAGTGAATGTTCTCGTGCTCGCCCCGCAGGCTCTGTGGGCCCTGCGGCAGCGCGCCGTTGCTCTCCCACACGCGGTGTTCGGGAGAAACCGGCCGGTGGCCGTTCGACAAAACCACCCCTTTGCCCAGGATGCGGCTGTTGCGGATCAGTGGCGCCGTCCGCACCATGTCCAGTTCGCCGTTCAGCGTGAACCGCACCCGCGCCTCGGCGTGTACGGGCAGGGCCGGCGTCCAAGGCTCGGGCTTCCATGGCTTGGGTAGCGACGAACGCATCGGGGCCGTCCAGTCCCGCAACGCCACCGGATGCACG
The DNA here is from genome assembly GCA_020847045.1 of Bryobacterales bacterium. Taxonomy (GTDB): domain Bacteria; phylum Acidobacteriota; class Terriglobia; order Bryobacterales; family Bryobacteraceae; genus JAFLBB01. The sequence continues at coordinate 63,518 of JADLCT010000058.1, forward strand.
GCGCGCATCAGCGCCGCCATCGAGGCCGGTTCGGGCGGGGCCTGCCCGGCCGGGGCTTGCTCGCATTCCGGCGCCGCCGCCGGCGCTCCCGCGCTCCAATCGGCGCTGTCCAGCCGCCCCATGCCGGGCAGCACGGGCGCGGCCATTGGTTCATTCGATCCGGCGCCCTCGCCTTCCCACAACGCTCCCGCTCCTCCCAGCGCCGCCAGCCACGTGGCGGCATCCAGGGACGCGCCCAACATTAATCGTTTTCGCAGAATGCGCCAGTTGGCCGCGGGCAGTGACACTTCGCTGCTCCACGACAGCCAGGAATGGCCCGCCCGCAGGCGCGACCGGTAGTTCTGCGTCCGAGGCGGCGTGGCGTACAGCCACTGGCAGAAGGCCGGGTCCTGACCACTGGCCTGCGCGCCCTTGCCGTGCGAGGCATTGCCGTTTGCGCCATTGCCGTTGGCCGTTCGCGGTAAGGGTAAGGCGATGCCGCGCCGCCTCGGCTTCCGCGCCGCCTGCGCGCTCGGCTGCTCATCGATCAGCCGGGACAGCGCCAGGTTCGATTGCTCGTGCGTGTAGGCGAGGCGATGCTCCTCGCAGCAGAATTCGCCGCCGGTCACCTTCCGGAAAAGTGGAAGCCTTGTTCCGCATTGTAGGCAACGATTCGCCAAGTCCGCCTCCCTCATTGGCTATGTTAGGGAAGGACTGTCACTATTACTAGGCGGCGAAACCCCTATTGGTATTTAGGTTTGCCTACGATGGTTCTAAGGTGAATGGGCATCTCACCGAGTTCTCAGACCGGGGGAAAACCTTAGCCGCGCAGGGCCACCCCCCACGCAAATACGCCCCACCTTGCGCGGGCAAGATGAGGCGTACGGTTGCACTCCTGTTCTGAGAACCTACATCGGCTCCGGCATGGTCAGTCCGGAGCGCTGCAACGATTTGGCGATCACCTCGATTGCCTGCGGCTGCGGAACCGCCATTGAGGTGGACACCTCGGAGATCATCATCTGGCGCGCCCGGTCGAGCATCTTCTTCTCCCGGAACGACAGGGTCTTCTCCATCTGCTGCAGCAACAGAATCTTGAATACCTCGGCCACTTCGAAGACGCTGCCGCAGCGCATCTTCTCGGAGTTCTCTTTGAAGCGGTTCTTCCAATCGGCCATCTTGCGGACCTTGCCGGTGGCCAGATACTCAAGCACCTTCTTGATCTCGCTGCTGCGCGTTACCTTTCTCAATCCCACGTCACCAACGTGCGAAAAAGGCACCATGATGGTCATGCTGTTGGAAGCAAGGCGGAGCAGGTAAAAGCGCTCCATCTGCGAACCGAAGAACCGGGTGCTGATGTTCTCAATCGTTCCAACGCCCTGGTTCGGGTATACGACTCGTTCCCCAATTTGAAAGGTCAGGCACGGGCCCACTATACACCTCGCTGAAGTTGTCTTTCGAGCTACCGCTGCTGAATCCCCAGAGTAAACCTCCTTTCATCCGAAAGTCAACTCGAGACTCCAGTCAAATGGGGCATTTTCCGAGCTGAACGGAGTGTTTCCTACTCCGAACCGTTGGTGCAAACGATTGCAACACGATTTGGCATCGCGTTTGCAAGCGCACATCACACTTCGTACTGGTGTATAGTACCTGGGCCTCCGGGGCATCCTCCCGGCAGGCGTCCTGGAACGGCGTGGCTCTCCGGTTGTCCCTACGGTTGCCGCGTGCTGAGGAGCCAGGGATCCACCACCCCGCTTACCCAGCCAGGCCCACCTTGCCCGCCGTGTAGACCCGCCGCGTCACCGGCGTCAGGCGGCGCTCCTGCGCGATTGTCAGCAGACTGTGGTGCGGCGCCGTGGCCAGGTACTCCGGAATCTCCCACGCCGGTTTTTCACAGGTTCGCCACTCCAAGTGGTCGAACCTTTCCAGGTTGACCGGCCGGGAATAGCGGCGTAGCGTGCGCTCGCGCCGGCGGTTGAAATAGTGTTCGAAATAGGACATTGCCAGTTCGCGGAGAGTCCTGTAGACGGGAGCCCGTCCGGCCAGTCCGGAGTAATTCGATTTGCCGATCGCCCCCCAGGCGCCGCGAACCTTGTAGATGGCCACAACGTGGTCCCAGTCGCGCCGGGCTTCAAAATCCAGCAGCAGTGGCGGATGGCCGTGAAAACTGAGAGCTGCGGCGGCAAACATCGCGCCTTCCAGGCATTGCGCCGTGCGGTCGCGCATCACCAGGCGCGGGGAGCGCAGCGATGGTCCGCGGAGTTCGCGGTTATAGTCCAGGTTCTCGTCCAGGAACTGCTGGATCGCATCAGGAGTCCGCAGCGATCGCAGCAAGCGGGTCTCGCCGGGGGTCCAAATCAAGCGCGCGGGTCTCATGGGGAGCCGGTATTGCTCCGAATTTTCGCACACGGAGCCGGAACTCCGAAATAGCCAACTCCAGGTCCGGCACAGAAAATTCGGGCCAGGTCTTCCGGGTGAACCAGAATTCGGCATAAGCGCTCTCCCAGAGCAGAAAGTCGCTCAGCCGTTGCTCGCCCGCCGTACGGATCATCAGATCCACGTCGGGCACGGCGCCGGGAGTCTTGCCCCGCCGCGCCGCCTCGGCGATGGCGTGGCGCGAAGAGTAGTCCACGGCCAGACGCAGCGTCATTCGCTTGCCGCCCGCGGTGCTGTCTTCACTTCTCCCGATGGCCGCGGCCAGGGGCGCCTCCAGCCTGTCGCGCCGTCCTTCCACGCGCAGCCGGATGCCGTGTTCCACGCACCTGCGCGTTTCGCTCTCCAGATACCCGGCAAACAGACGCATCAGGCCGGACACCTCCTCGGCGGGCCGTTTCCAGTTGTCGCTTGAAAATGCATAGACGGTGAGTTCACCCACGCCGAGGCCCGGAGCCGCCTCCGCGATGGCCCGCAGCGTGGCGGCGCCGCGCCGGTGCCCCTCCAGACGGGGCCAGCCGCGCTCGCTGGCCCACCTGCCGTTGCCATCCATGATGATCGCTACATGAAGTTTGCGCGCCATGGGATCAGTATGCGCCAACTACTTTGCCATGTAAAGTAATGTTTTTCCCCGAACCCCTGGGACCATCCGTACCCTCAGACTGGTCCCACGGGCCCAGTCTGAAATGTGATCTTCTTCCTATGGTTCAGACGGCTTCGCGCGCCTAGAGTAAAGACAGAGGCAGCGAGTCCCCGGCACTCTCCTCCGGGCAGGCTCCAGGCGGCGAAGCAACAACCGCCGCCCTCCTCGCGGTGTCTTGGTGAAGTTTTAGAGTTTGACTCAGCTCGTGTTTCCGAATGCTATGGGCGGCCCTCATCAGGCCGCCCTTTTTTTGCGGATTACCTGAGCCACTCCAGACGCCGCTAGCGCCGGTACTCCAGCCGGATATTTCCATTCACCGTTCGCATCCTGATCTCGGGTGAACAGTGGGAGCCGCTCCGGCCCAGTTGCGCCACCAGGTGGTGGGCGCTCTCTTCGAGAGTGTGCGCCATGGGCAGGGCAAGGTCGATGCCGCCGTTCATCGTCTGAGCGAACAAGCGGGCCGGGTCGAGCGAGGCGAGCGTCAGGGTCAGGTTGCCGTTCACCGTTTGCAAGCGGCTCTCCCCCTGCGCGCCTGGCTCCATCATGGCGGTGATCGAGCCGTTCACAGAGGTGGCGTGCACGGCGCCCGAACCGTCGATTTCAATGTTTCCGTTCACAGTGTGGGCCTCCACGCCGCCGGAAACGCCATGCGCGCGCACCTGGCCGTGCGAGGTGCGTCCCACGAACTTCACGCCCTTGGGCACGCGCACCAGGAAGTCCACCTTGACGTCGCTTCCGGCAGGTTTGGCCGGGACGTCTTCGGCGCACTCGCTTGCGCGCGCGGCCGCGTCTCCCGGATACACGGCGCAGATGGTGGCGCCGTGGTCATGCTCAACCACCGTCATGCGGACCTCCGCCGGGTCGTCGAGGCCGGCTGATTTCCGGGCCACAACCTCCACCTGGCCGCCGTCGGACTCCTCCACCAGGAGGTCGCCATTGACGCCCTTTACCTCGATCGAGAGTCCGGCGCTGATGCGCGCCTCATAGCGGAATTCGTAGGGTGTCTCGTTAATGCGCCGGGCCAGCGCCGGCGTCAGAAAACCCAGGACCAGGACGGCCAACGCGATGGACCGCGTCAGGGAGCACTCACGCATACTACGACCTCCTTTGGCAATACGGTTCCTTCCCCAGTTCACCATCCAAAGAACGATCTACCGGCAACCGGACCCTTTCCCCAAAGTGTTCGGTATCGGACCATGGTACAGCAAAGAAGGGGCAAACACACGGGGGGGTGTCCGCCCCAGTTTTCGCCGCCGCGCCCGGCGCGGTTTTCTTGCCTGACAGTTACCGCTGCACGCGGCCCGAACCGCCGCCCTTGATGAGCGCGTGCACCTCGTCGGCCGTGAAGCGGTTGAAGTCGCCTGGAATCGAGTGCTTCAGACACGATGCCGCCACGGCGAACTCCAAAGCCTCCTGTGGCCCTTGCAGGTACTGCATGCCGTAGATCAGGCCGCCGCCGAAGCAGTCGCCACCGCCCACGCGGTCCACGATGTGGGTGATGTTGTAATGGCGGCTCAGGTAGAACTTCTTCCGGTCGTTCAGGCAGGCGCTCCAGCCGTTGTGGGAGGCGCTGTGCGACTCGCGCAACGTGATGGCGATCGCCGTCAGATTGGGATACGCGGCCAGCACCTGGTTGGACAGGGCTTCGTAGTGCGACTTGTCCAGTTCTCCCGAGTGCACGTCGGCTTTGCTTTCGATGCCCAGCGACATCTGGCAGTCTTCCTCGTTGGCAATGCAGACGTGGGCATGCTGCAGCAGTTCCGGCATCACCTGGGAAGCCGTCTTGCCGTACTTCCACAGGTTCTTGCGGAAGTTCAGGTCCACGCTGACGGTCAGTCCGGCCTCGCGAGCCGCCTTGACGCCTTCGATGGACAGACCGGCGGCCGACTGGCTGAGCGCGGGCGTGATGCCGGTGATGTGGAACCAGGCGCCGCCGTCCAAACATTTCTTCCAGTCCACGTCGCCGGGCTTGGCCAGCGCGATCGAGCTTCCCGCGCGGTCGTACACCACCTTCGAGCCTCGCTGGTTGGCGCCGGGCTCGACGAAATAGATGCCGAAGCGTCCGGGCGCGCGCACGATATGGCTCGCGTCCACGCCGAACCGCCGCATCTCGCCGATGAAGGCGTCCACAATCGGATTGGCCGGGGGCAGCAGCGTCACATAGCGTGACGAGCCGCCAAAGCCCGCCACCGCGACGGCGACGTTGGCCTCGCCGCCTCCAAACGTCGCCAGGAACTGCGGCGACTGGAGAAAACGCTCCATGCCCGGAGGGGCCAGCCGTAACATAATCTCGCCAAAACTCACCACCAGCTTCGACATGAATGAATGCCTTTCTTGCGTTCCGCCCGCCTTTGCCTTCCGCCGCTATTCCGGCGCCGCCACCACGTCGACGCCAAAGCTGGCGTCCAGTGAGGGCAGACCTTCAAACAGCAGCATGGTGCTGGCCGGGGGCTTGCTCGCATCATAAAATTCGAACCGCAGAGCCCGGACTTTGGCCGTGATGGCCTCCGTCAACGGATACAAACTTGAGAACACGACCTGCCGCGTGGAACTGCCCGCGCCTTCCAGAATTCCCTGCAGCCGCGTGAAGGCCAGGCGGACATCGCTGTCCTGGCCGCGAAACGCCAGTTGCGTCGTCGTGAACACCAGGCGCGGCGCACTCACCAGCACGACATGGGTGAAGTTCGGCGAGGCGCGCAAGCCGGCGGGCTGCACGAACTTCACGGGCGCGCCCGCGGGCGACCGCATCCGCGCCACGGCCTCGCATTCCACAACATGGGACGAAGGCGACCGCACCGTTTGCACGAAGGCGAGCGCAGACCGCGGAAACTCCCGCGCCACGGCCTGCCGCGCGGTGGCGTAATCTTCGAGCGAGGTGGACAGGCAACTGACGCGCAACACGTCTGTGGGCTCCAAGGCCACGCCGGAGAGAGCTGTTTTCAGGTCCGCGGCGGCCTTTTCGGCCAGGTGCGCCACCTTCATCGAAGGATTCGCCGGGTCGATCGGCGCCGAGCCGGCCTGTCCGCTCAGAAACGCCAGCCCGTGGGGATTCTCCGCCTTCTTCATGACGCTGGTGGCTTCCAGCATCACCTGCGCGCCATCCAGCGGCAGCAGCCCCACCTGAATCACGTTCACCACCGGCAGCGGCTGATGTTTGTCCGTGAACATCTCACTGACGATCCCGGCCACGCGCCGCATGTCGCCGGTGCCCGCCACCCAGGCGCGCAGACGCACAATCTGTCCGCCGCGACCGCTCCTCCACAGCGCCTTGATGCCGTCGCGCACCTGCTGCGACAGCAACCCCTTGTTCGACAGCGGCGCCACATCAAACGACAGGCGCGCCGTTTCCACCTTCACCGCGCTGGGCGGGTCAGGCAGCAACTCCAGGGTCTGGGTGATCTCTTCTTTCGGTGGCTTTCGTTTTCGCTGCGCCGCGGCCGGTCCGGAACAAACCAGCCCGGCGGCGGCTGCCAGTACCACCACGAGGCGAAGTCGCATCAATCTCACACCGAATTCTATCAACGAAATCCCACCCCGGTCAGAATCACGCCCAAATCGCGCTGATCGCCACCCACCGTGAACGTGTGATCCACGGTCAGCGTGACGGTGGCGCTTTCGTGAGCGGGCTTCACCGGCGCGGTAACCAGTTCCACCGGACCCGGCTTCACGGCCATGTCCAACAGCGTTTCGCCGTCCAATTGCAGCTTCACGCGTCCCACACGCGACTGCTCATACACGCGCAGGCTCGCCCGCAGCGGCAGTGCGGCCGGGGGCGAATTCAGCAGGAACACGGCCCGCCCCGAGGTCCAGCGCCAGGCGTTGTCCTCCAGCGAATAGACGCCGCTGACGATGTGCCGCCCGGCGTCCGGCGAGTTCATGGGCAAAAACATTTCCACCGGTTTTCGTTCCAGCACCAGTTCGGCCCTCACGACGTCGGCCGGTGCGCCGGTGACGCCGAACGGCAGGAATCCCATCGCCACGGCCGAATAGCCCGAGTGCGCCCCCAGCCCGATCAGGCGCAGAGGAAGGCGGGGCCGGATCTCGCGTTCGGCCAGCGGGGCCAGCACGCCGCCTCCCGTCGTGAACTTCGTGGAGAACGCCAGTTCGCTGGTCAGCACCAGATCGCCCGGCCGCACGGCCTGTCCGGCGGCCATCGGCATCGCGCCCTCGGTTTCGGCGTAGTAGCGCAGCCCCAGTTCGCCGTTCACCCAAACGCGGCGGTTGTTCATCTGCGGCTTCATCGCGGCGACGAAGTCACGGTACCCGGCCCAATGATCGTAGTTGGCCACGCACAAGGCGAGCGACAAGGCCAGTTGCGCCGCAAAGCCGGCCGCCAGCCAGCGCGGCCTGTCCCGCAATTTTTCCGTCACCAGCATGGCCGCGGGCAGAACCACGGGCAGCAGATACCGCATCGAACCGGCGAAGAACACGGCCAAGGCGAAGACGAAGAAGCCGCCGGTCCACACCCAGAGGAAGGTCCGGTCGCGCGGATGCCGCACGGGCGCGCCTTTGCGCCAGGCCAGCAGAGGCAGGGCGGGGAAGAGCATCCAGGCGAGATGAATCGTCAGCATGGCCGCGTTGCTCAGCTTGTTCACGAATCTTTGCAGGCCGTACTGCGTGAAATAGCCGCTCAGCACCTGCGCGGGCAGCGTGCCGCTGGAGAGCCGCTCGAAGACCTGATACGCGCCGATGGCCAGCGCGGGCGTGAACGCCACGCCCCAGGCCGCTAGCCAACCGCGCCGCCTTTGCCAGAGATAAAACAGGAGGATCGGAATGGCGGCCAGCGCCTGATAGGCGATCATCGCCGCCGCCGCCAAGGCCACTGCCGCGCCGGCCAGCCACGCCGCGCGGCCGCTGTCCACGGCCTTCACGAACAGAGCGAAGGCGGCCAGCCAGCAGGCCACGAACGGCAGGTCCGACTCCAGCGAATTTCCATTGATGACGAAGGCCGGTGTTGCCAGAAACAACAGCGCCGCCCACACGGGACGGCTGGTGAAGCGGCGCGCCAGAGAATAGGCCGCGGCCGCGGCCAGCACGCTCCAAGGCAGATAGGCGGCGTGAAACGGCGCCTCGGAAACGTCGCCGGCCAGCGCCAGCACGGCCCCCAGATACCACGCGTTGCCCGGCGGATGCGGGTGCCCCCGCATGTCCACTTCCTTGCCTTGGAACAGATACCGCGCGTGCGAAGGATGCAGCGGGCCGATCAATGCCCGTTCGGCGCCGTAGAGATAGTAGGGGTCGTCGCCCTGCACCGGCGTCCACAGGAACGGAAGCCGGATCAACGCGAGCAGCGCGGCAATGGCCAGCCATCCGCGCATGGGCGCTACGGCCTCCAGCGCAAAATGGGCTTACGCGCGGCCAGAACCTCGTCCACGCGCGGCGTGCGCGTGCGGTGCGGCGCCGACTTCACCAGCTGCGGGTCCTCTTCCACCTCGCGGGCGATGCTTTTCATCGCGTCGATGAACAGGTCCAGCTCCTGCTTGCTTTCCGTTTCGGTCGGCTCGATCATCAGCGCTCCGTGCACGATCAGCGGGAAGCTCACCGTGTAGGGGTGGAAGCCGTAGTCGATGAGACGCTTGGCGATGTCGCCCGTGCGCACGCCCTGGGGCGACTGCTTGTCGTCGCTGAAGACGCATTCGTGCATCGAAGGCGCCTCGGTGTGCAGCTCGTAGTGTCCGGCCAGGTGCTTGCGGATATAGTTCGCGTTCAGAATGGCGTCCGCGGTGGCGCGCCGCAGCCCCGCGCCGCCATGGGCCATGATGTAGGCCAGGGCGCGCACCAGCACGCCGAAGTTGCCGTGGAACGCCCGCACCTTGCCGATCGACTGGGGCAGGTTCTCCACCACCTCGAAGCCTTCTTTGCCCCGGATCACGCGCGGCGTGGGCAGAAATGGCTCCAGGTGTTTCTTCACTGCCACCGGACCCGCGCCCGGACCGCCTCCTCCATGCGGCGTCGAAAATGTTTTATGCAGGTTCAGGTGCATCACGTCCACGCCGAAATCGCCCGGACGTGACAGCCCCACCAGCGCGTTCATGTTCGCGCCATCCATGTAGAGCAGCGCGCCCTTGGCATGCAGCAGGCGCGCCACCTCGTGAATCTGTTCTTCGAATACGCCCAGCGTGTTGGGGTTGGTCACCATCATCGCGGCGGTGTCTTCGTCGACGGCCGCGGCCAGCGCGGCCACGTCCACCATGCCCTTCGCGTTGGATGGAATGTTGGCCACCGAGTAGCCGCACATGGCCGCCGTCGCCGGGTTGGTGCCGTGCGCCGAGTCCGGCACCAGGATCTTCTTGCGCGGGTTGCCGCGCGACTCCAGCAGCGCCCGCACGAGCATGATGCCGGTCCACTCGCCATGCGCGCCCGCCGCCGGTTGCAGCGTCACCGCGTCCATGCCGGTGATCTCGGCCAGGTTGGCCTCCAGGCGGTGGATCACTTCGAGGCAGCCCTGCACGTGTTCCACAGGCGCGTACGGATGAGCCCAGGCGAGACCCTCTGTGCGGGCCACGGCCTCGTTCACGCGCGGGTTGTACTTCATCGTGCACGAGCCCAGCGGATACATGCCCAGATCAATCGCGAAGTTGTACGTCGACAGCCGCGTGAAGTGGCGGATGGCTTCCACCTCGCTCACCTCGGGGAAGCCTTCGATCTCCTCCCGCGCCTGGCCGTCCAGGACTGCGGCCGGGTCCACGGCCGGCACATCCAGCCCGGGCAACTGGTAGGCCTTCTTGCCCGGCGAACTCTCCTCGAACAGCAGTCCCTCATTCTGCACCAGGTGCAGCCGTGTCTTGCGGATCATGCGCCCATCACCTCCGCGACGATGTCCATCTGTTCGCGCTTGTTCATCTCGGTGGCGCACAGGAGCATGTTGCCGCTCAACTCCGGATAAAACCGTCCCAGATCCAGTCCGCCCAGAATGCCGCGCGCGGCCAGCTTCGCGTTGGCCTCGGCCACCGTGCCTTTGGCGGGCGTGGCGGCGACTTCGTTGAAATAGGCGCCGGTGAAACGCCGCCGCAGTTTGCCGCCCAGGTAGCGCGCCTTGGAAAGATTCTGCAGAGCCAGTTCCCGAAGCCCTTCCTTGCCGTACACGGTCATGAATACCGTGGCCATCAGGGCAACCAGCGCCTGGTTCGTACAGATGTTCGAGGTCGCCCTCTCGCGGCGGATGTGCTGTTCGCGCGTCGAAAGCGTCAGGCAGAACGCCCGGTTTCCATTGGCGTCCACCGTCTGCCCCACCAGCCGGCCCGGCATCTGCCGCAGGTACTTCTCCTTGCACGCCATGACGCCCGCGAAGGGTCCACCGAAGCTGGGCGAGATGGCGAAGCTCTGCAACTCTCCGCAGACGATGTCGGCTTCCGACGGCGGCCTCAGCAGCCCCAGCGAAACGGCCTCGGCGAAGCAGACCACCAGCAGCGCACCGTGCTTGTGGGCCAGTTCGGCGAGCGCTCTCACCTGCTCCACGCAACCGAAAAAATTCGGCGACTGGACAATCACCGCCGCGGTCTTCGCGCTCAGCTTGGCTTCCAATCCGGCCAGGTCCACCAGGCCCGACGCCGGGCCGTAGCCGAACTCATCCACCGTCATCTCCTGGTTGCGCGCATTGGTGGCCAGCACCTGCCGGTACTCCGGATGCACGCTCCGCGCCACCAACACATGGTCACGCCCGGTGATCCGCATGGCCATCAGCGCCGCTTCGGGAACGGCCGTCGAGCCGTCATACATCGACGCGTTGGCCACGTCCATGCCCGTAAGCTGGCACACCATGGTCTGGAACTCGAAGATGGTGGTCAGCGTTCCCTGCGCGATCTCGGCCTGATAGGGCGTGTAGGAGGTCAGGAATTCGCCCCGTGAAACCACCGTATCGACCAGCACGGGACGGTAGTGGGCATAGACGCCCGCGCCGAGAAAGCTCGCCTTGAAATGCGTGTTCGCCTCGCCGCGCGCGCGGAACCAGTCGACGATCTCATACTCGGACCATCCAGGTTCTATCGCCAGTTCGCGGCCGAGCAAGGCCTCCCCGGGCAGGTGCGCATACAAGCTGGCCGTGCTGGACAAGCCGAGGGAGGCCAGCATCTCCTGCCTCTCCGATTCTGATTTAGGTAGGTATCGCAAAGCTCTCGTTCAGACCTTCCGCGGGTTTGGTCCCGCTCCTGTTCGCCCTGGCGTTATGCGCGCCCTGCTCCCCTCCGCCGCTCCGGCGCGGACAGCCGGGCCTAGCCGCCGATGTACGCCTGATATTCGGCCGCGCTCATCAGCTTGCTCAGCTCGTCCGGCGCCCCCAGCTTCACCTTCACCAGCCAGCCGCCTCCGTGCGGCTCCTGGTTCAACTTCTCGGGATTCGACGTCAGGGCCTCGTTCACCGCTGTCACCTCGCCCGTTACCGGCGCGAAGATATCGCTCACCGCTTTCACCGACTCGACCGAGCCGAGCGAGGCGCCCTGCGCGATTTTCGTGCCCGCCGATGGCAGATCGACATACACAATGTCGCCCAGCTCGCTCTGCGCGTGGTCGGTGATGCCGATGGTTCCGGTATCGCCTTCCACCAGCACCCACTCGTGCTCTTTCGTGTACCGCAAATTTTCTGGATATGCCATGACTTATTTTGCTCGCTTATAAAATGGCGGATTCACCGTAACGGCGTCCACCGGCTGGCCCCGAATGATCACCTGCACCGTGCGGCCAGGCGCGGCCGCCTCCGCCGGCAAATAACACAACGCGATGTTCTTGTTCAATGTCGGCGAGGGGCTGCCACTGGTTACCCAGCCCGCCGGGGCGCCGTCCACATGAATCTCGTAGCCGTCGCGCGCAATCCCCCGGCCGGTCATCTCGATGCCGCACAACTTCCGCGATGGCCCCGTTTCTGCGCATTTCACCACGGCCGCTCGCCCGTTGAACTCCTTGTTCAAGTCGATGTTCCGCAGCAGACCGGCCTCCACCGGGTTGATGTCCGGCCCGATTTCGTGGCCGTAGAGCGCCATGCCCGCTTCCAGCCGCAATGTGTTCCGTGCGCCGAGCCCGCAGGGCTTGATGCCGTGCGCCGCGCCTGCTTCCAGAACCTTGGCCCAAAGCGCGCAGGCGTGCTCGGGCGCGACGAAGAGTTCGAAACAGTCCTCACCGGTGTAGCCGGTGCGGGCGATGCGCGCCGCCACGCCCATCACCTCGCCATCGGCGAACCGGTAGTAGCGGATCCCTTTCAAATCTACCCGCGTCAGTTGCTGCACCACGGCCGCCGCCAGCGGCCCCTGCACGGCCAACTGCGCATAGCGGGGACTGGTGAATTCCACGCGGCAATCGAATCCCAGCTTCTGTTGGAGGGCCGCGATATGCTCAAAATCCTTGTCTTGATTCGAAGCATTCACGCATAAGAAATAATGCTCCGGCGACACCTTGTATATGAGGATGTCGTCGACGAAGCCGCCGTGCTCGTACAGCAGGCCGGCATACTGCGCCTGCCCCTCGGCCATCTTGCTGACCGCGCTGGTGGCCGCGTAGTTCACCAGATCGAAGGCCTGCCGGCCGGTTACCTCCACCTCGCCCATGTGGCTGACGTCGAACAATCCCACGCCCCGCCGCACGGCATGGTGCTCCTCTATAATGCCCGCATATTGCACCGGCATGTCCCAGCCGCCGAAATCGACCATGCGTGCGCTCAAGGCGCGGTGAACGGCGTTGAGAGGAGTCTTTCGCAACTCCTGCGTTGGGCTCATGAAACAGACACTGTAGCACAGCGTCCAAGGGACGCCGCGGCGTCTGTTCCCAGTACTGCCGGGGGCACGGTTCCGGTGTGTGGCCGGGCGTAGGCGCTCGGGTGGGCAGCGGCAGGGAGGCCGGTCCGGTCGGGGTTTGGCCACCCAGTTGCTCGGATAAGAATAACTGGTTGGAAAGCCGGTAAATGAAGGTAGGAATGGGTTAGGTTGTGAAAATAATACTGGACGCGGGTAGGAAATTTTTACAAGCTGACTCCAGTCCGTATCTCCCTGCAACGGCTTTCCGGGTGGTCCCATGTTCCCTCCAGGTCTGGGCCACCGAACAAAATCGGATTCGCCAAGAGAGTCACCAGGTGTTCTCAAAGCGAACGTGGGTCGCACTCCTCCAAGACCCCTCCGACGGTACTCGCGCCGCAGCCTCCCTCTCTGCGGCGCGGGTTCCGGCTTTTTCCGTTGTTTGATCCTGAGCTGTTGGGACCGGTTCTGGAAATTGGGCGAATTTCCAGCGAAATTGGTTCCCGTGACAGCGATCACACGATCCGCTCCCAAGTAGGGCGGACCAGATTCTGAACTTGTGCACGTAGGAGACTTAAGATGTATCCAGACATGATCCGCAGTACCGTGAAACTCCCTCTGATCGGCCTTGGCTGCCTTCTCTTGGCCGCCACCGGTTGCGCCACCAAGAAGCATGTGAAGTCGGTGGTCCAGCCAGTTGAGCAGCGGGTGGGCTCTTTAGAGCAGAAGAACACAGAAAACGAAAAGGCCATCGAGGAATTGGAAGCGAAAGCCTCCAAGATCGACGAACTGGCCAAGACGGCCGATCAGCGCGCCCAGGACGCCATCAAGGCGGCCAAGGACGCCGATGAGCAGGCCAAGGTTGGCCAGCGCAAGGCCGAAGACGCCATGCTGGCGGCCAACGCCGGCAAGAAGCTGGCCGAACAAGGCATCTCGCGGCTGGACACCGTCGAGAAGCGGATTTTAGGCCTCGATAGCTACTCTGTCGTCGCCGACGAGACGGTGTACTTCAACCTGGGCAGGGATGTCCTTTCGAAGGAAGCTTCGGAATTGCTGGACGGCCTGGCCGAGCGCATGGGACAGCACCACCGCTATCTGATCGAGGTCCAGGGCTTCACGGACAACTCCGGCTCGCAGGCCGCCAATTTGGCGCTGAGCCGCCGCCGCGCCGACGCCGTCGTCCGTTACCTCACGCTGCAGCACAAGGTGCCGCTGCACCGCATCACGGTCATCGGTCTGGGCCAGGAGACGCCGCTCGCCGACAACAAGTCCAGCAAGGGACGGAAACAGAACCGCCGCGTCGAGGTCCGGGTGTTCTCCTCCGACAGCGAGGCTCGCCAGTCGGCCTCCTCCGCCACGCCCGGCGCACGCTAAGACAGACGGTTGGTTCCAACTTGCTTTGCCGGTTGTCTGGGACCGGTAAAGCCGCCCAGTGAGGTTCGGAGGCCGAACTGGGCCATGCCGGGCGTGTGGGAGAGTCCACGCCCGGCATTTTTGCGTCCACGCGGCGCGGGATTATCGCAGGGTTCGCTGCAAGTCTCGCGCCAGAATGTCGGCCCGCTGCGCCAGATTCCGCGCCGTCATCAGATCGGTGTCCCGCGCATCCCTGGCCTGCTGCGCGAACGCACGGATGCGCACTACCAGGTCGGCCTGCTGCGTGTCCAGTGAGCGCATCGCCGCGCTCGCCAGAATCGCGTCCGCGCTGCGCAGATAAGCATCCAACTCGCCCTGATAACGCCGCTGTTCGTCGGGCGTAAGCAGTTGGACCAGTTTCGGCGGTTCCGGCGCCGGCTGCTGCGGAGGCGGCTCGGGCGCCGTCTGCGCCGACGGGGTGGCGGTGGGCCTTCTGGGACGCCGGGGATGCTGCGGCGGCGGTTCGGGCGTGTCGATTCCTTCCGGCGGCGCGGGCACGGTGGACAAAGGAGGCGCCTGCGCTTCCACCTTCGGCGGCGGCGGCAAAGGTTCCGGCTTCGGCGCGCGCGTAGGCTTGGGCGGCGGCAGAGGGGCCGGGGCCGGCGTGGGTTTCTTCTTCGGAAAGAGGCATCCGGTGTGCATGGCCAGGCTCCCGCCCAACAACAGCCACAGGAGTGCTCCGCGGGGCGTCATGCCCGGCCCTCCGGACGTTGCATCTTGCTGGCCGCCGCGGCTTCGGCGCTGGCCGCCAGCAAGGGGTTCCCGTCAGGGCCTGGAACCACCGTGTCCTCTTCGGGCAGAGGAAATCGCAGGCGGAACGTCGTCCCGGCGCCAGGCTGGGTGACAAAGTCGATCGAGCCGTTGTGCAACTGCACAATCCGGAACGTCATGGCCAGACCTATTCCCGATCCTTTCGCCTTGGTGGTGAAGTAGAGGTTGAAGATACGCTCCTGCATCTGCGGCGGAATGCCGGGTCCCTGATCCGATACGGTAATCGTGATCTCTTCGCCGGTCTTTTCCACCCCTACCTTCAGACGGCCGCCCTGCTGCATGGCCTCAATGCCATTGTTGACCACATTGAGGAGCGCTTGCTTGAGTAAATCTTCATCCGCACGCAGCTTCACCACGGCCTTCGACGATTCCAATTCGATGCTGACGCCGGCGCGTTCGGCCTCCGGCCACAGTAGGGCCGACACCTGGCGCGCCACATCCACCACGTTCACCGGCTTCATCACCAGGTCCATCGGCCGCTGAAAGTCCAGGAACGTCTTCACCACGCGATCCAGCCGCGCGATCTCACTGCCGATAACCGTCACCTCGGGCTGCACCTCGGGATGCTCGCTCAGCTTTGACCGCAGCACCTCCAGGTGCAGCGCGATGGCATTCAGCGGGTTCTTGATCTCATGCGCCACGCCTCCGGTTAGGCGGCTGATGGCGGCCAGCCGCGTGGACACGTCCAACTGGCTCCGCAACTGCTTCCGGGTTTCAACATCGCGCAGAGTCAGCAGCACGCCGCTTTTGCCTGCGTGTGGGAAGTTCTCCAGAAACTCCACGTTGGCGAGCAGGCGTAGCGGGGAGGCGTTCTCGCGCGGCAACTCGGTGACCGCGTCACGCACGCCGTGCCCGTCTCGCATCACCTGGCGCACCAGGTCGCCGAGCTGCGTTCCCGGTGGAAACACTTCGTCCAGCGTCCGCTCCTCGGCCCGCGGCACCTCTGGCAGCATGCGGGCGGCCGTGCGGCTGGCGCGCAGCAACCTTCCGGTCGAATCAAACAGCAGTACCGACTCTTCGAGCCGGTCCAGCATGCGCTCGATGTTGCCACGCAACTGCAGGACGTCCTCCTTGGCGCCCCGGAACTGCCGGCTGAGCAGATCGAGTTTCGACTGAACGTCGGCGAACTCCTTGCTTTCCCGCTTGCCCTCCTGCGTCTTGCCGTCCTCTTTGAAGTCGCCTGTAGCAATGCTGTCGATGCGTTTTCCCAGCCGGGCCACCGAGGCCGATATCAGATTCGAAAAGACGGCCGCCACGGCGATGGAGACCAGCAGAGACAGCGCCGACACCACCACGAGACTCCTCACCTGTGGCATGATGGCGCTGCGCAGCAGCACCGTGCTGACGACAACATGGATGGTGAGCACCGGCTTCTGCTTGTCCTTGAGCCCCATCGGCACCACGATCGCGTAATCGCGGCGTCCGCCCAGCACCTCGCCCAGGCGGTCGGCCAGCGAGCGCTCCTTCCAGTCCGCAAAGGAAGGCAGGGGGTCGAAGGGCAGATGCACGCGGGAGGGGGTGGATGCCGCCAGCACCACCGACTTCTCATCGCAGATGACGATTTCGATCACTGAGCTCGTGCTGGCCATCGTCTTTTCCAGCAGTTCCGGCAGCGCCAGGTCCTCGTCGACAATGCGCTCCCAAAGCCGCATCGTGGCCTCGTCGTTTGGCGGCGGCGGCTGAACCGTGCTCACCTTCTCGTTTACGCGCTGCTCCACGAGGTGCCGCACCTGCTGGGCGATCGCCTGCGCGCGTTCGAACGCTTCATTGAAGTTGGCCTGGGCGGCGATACTCAAGCTGACCACGCACTGTGCGAACACCAGCAGCGTGACCAGCAGCACAATCGAAATGCGGAGCCGCCGTTTCAGCGACATGTTCCCCTGAGGGCCTCCGAACCCCTAGTTTCCCTCGGTGGCCGGCGGCGCGGCCGGTCCGTACTCCTTCAACTTGTTAAAGAGCGTCTTCAAGCTGATGCCCAGAATCTCGGCGGCGCGCGTCTTGTTGTTCTTGGTGTGGGCCAGCGTCAAAAAGATCATGGCCTTCTCGGCCTCGTGCACCGTGGTTCCCACAGGCAGCGTGATGAACTCGCCCGTGGCGGCCGCGGGAGCCGGCGATCCCGGTTCGGCGTCCGGCGCCGGCGGCATCACCGTGGCCCCCAAGGCCGAGGGCAGATGGCCCGTCTGCACCGGACCCTGGCCGGCCAGAATCGCCGCCCGCTCCATTGCGTTGCGCAACTCACGCACATTGCCGGGCCAGGAATGCCGCGTCAGCCGCACCAGAACGTCGGCGTCCATACCCGTGACGCGCGTGCCATTCCTCTCGTTCACATCGCGCAGAATCGCGTCGCACAGCACGGGCAGGTCCTCGAGACGGTGCCGCAGCGGAGGCAGCTTCAACTCGAACACGTTCAGCCGGTAGTACAGGTCCTCGCGCAGCATGCCCTTCCGCACGGCCTCCTCCGGTGGCCGGTTCGTGGCCGCCAGCACGCGCACGTCAACGGTGGTTTCGGTCTTCCCGCCCAGACGCCGCACTTTGGAATCCTCGAGCACGCGCAGCAGCTTCGCCTGGGTGCCGATGGGCATCTCGGCCAGTTCGTCCAGCAGCAGCGTTCCGCCCTGCGCCAGCTCAAAGCAGCCCGCACGGCGTTCGAGCGCGCCCGTGAAGGCGCCCTTCTCGTGGCCGAACAGCTCGCTTTCCATCAGCGTTTCAGGCAGGGCCGCGCAGTTGATCGCCACGAAGGGGCCGCCGGACCTGGGCGAATGCTGGTGAATGGCCCGCGCCACCAGTTCCTTGCCCGTGCCCGATTCGCCCGTAATCAACACCTGCGCCTTGGTGGGGGCCACCTGTTGCACCAGCGAGAAGATCTCCCGCATCGGTTCGCTCACGCCCACCAGGTCGCCCATGACGCCCTGGTAGCTCAACTGCCGTTTGAGCAGTTCGGCCTCGTCGCTTAACCGCGCCTGCGTGGCGGCCCGGTCCAGCAGCATGCGCAGCACGCGCGGCTGAATCGGCTTTTCCAGGAACCAGAAGGCGCCCAGGTCGAGCATCGT
The DNA here is from genome assembly GCA_020847045.1 of Bryobacterales bacterium. Classification (GTDB taxonomy): domain Bacteria; phylum Acidobacteriota; class Terriglobia; order Bryobacterales; family Bryobacteraceae; genus JAFLBB01. The sequence goes on from JADLCT010000058.1 coordinate 81,523, forward strand.
GTTCAACGCCGTTTCGATATTGCCGAAGGCCGTCAGAACAATCGCCGGGACGGCCGAACCGCGGCTCTGCAACTGGCGCAACAGCTCATAGCCGTCCAGGCGCGGCATCATCAGATCCGTGAGGATGATCTGCGGATCGAATGCCGGAATCTGTTCCAGGGCATCCTGGCCATCGGCGGCCACCTGCGTGGTGAACCCCCAGCCCGAGATCATGCTCCTCAGGCCATTGCGCTGGTTTTCCTCATCGTCGGCGATCAGGACGCGCACAGGAGCGGCATCCCCGGACTTGGCGTCGCGCGGACTCATTCGTCCAGTGTAACGCGCCCCCGCCGCCCGTCCGTCCCGCGATTGAAACAAAAAGGGGCGAATGTGTACGTTCGCACATTCGCCCCCGCCAGGCTGGTTGGCCGGCGATTACCGGATGGCCACCGAGACCGATTGCGCCGCCGAGGTGGTGTTGCCGACGATCACCTCGACAGGAACACTCGAGCCCGGCGTGATGTTCTCCGGCACCGTGGCGTTGATCTGCATCAACCCGGCCACAAAACCGGGCGCCGAGCCCGCGTAGAGCGGCGTTACTTCGACGCCGCCGATGCGCACCTTCACCTGGCTGAGCGGCTTGCGCAACTCCTGCGTGGCGCGCGGCACGGAGCCGCTGACGCCGGCCGGCGTTGTCTGGCCCTCGCCCGTGGCGTAAAGAACGATCACCTCGCCCCGCGCCGCCGGATTGCCCGCGTTGTTCACGGTGCCGTTCTGATTCAGCGCCGCGCCCTGGCCGCTGCCCGACGAGTTCAGGCTGAAGATGCCGGGCGCCGAGTCGGCCACGCGCACATCGATCTGGTTCGACCGCACGCCCTTGTACTCCACCTCCACCTTCGTCGAAAAGCGCCCGAAGACTTCATAGGGAACAACGGCATTGATCTGTCCCGAAGAGGCGTATAGAACCGGCGCCGCGACGCCATCGAACCAGACGCGCGTTTCGGCCACGGTGGTGGGCACCGAGCCCTGCGGCGTCAGGTTGAAGCTTACGCCCGGCGAGGGACCCAGACCGGAACCGCGCAGCGTGACGATGAGGCCGGGCACCGCGGGCGAGGCCAGGAAGCTGGCGCCGTTCTGGAACACCGTCAGGTTGCCCGCCGGAGGCCCGCTCACCGCAAGTGTGACGGGAATCTGCAGCGGTGAATTGTTCACGCCCGGCGCCGTGACCACCACCGCGCCCGAGTAGGCGCCCGGCGCGAGGCCCGTAACGCTGACGTTCACCGTGACCGCGGATTCGCCGGAGCCGCTGGAGGGCGTGGCCGACAGCCAGGCGCCGCCGCTGGTCGTCGTGGTGGAAATCGTGAAGTTCACCGAAACGGCCGATTTCACGGTGAGCACTTGCGCCTGCGGCGCCGCGCCGCCCGCCGTGTGCGTGAAGCTCAGGCTGGCCGGCGTGGTGGACAACTGGCTGACGGCCGGGGGAACCTCCAAAATGACGGGCACGATTTGCGTCGCGCCGGTGGCCGCCGAGGTAACGCGGATGGTGCCGGTGTAGTCGCCAGGGGGCAGTGTGTTGGCCTTGATGGACACGGACAGTTCGCGGGGCGTCAGGCCGCCCACGGGCGACACCGAGAGCCAGTCGCCCGAGTTGCTGAAGGTCTCGATGGAGGTGGTGAAGTCCAGCGGATTTCCCGTCGAGGTGACCGTCAGGGTCTTAGCCGCCGGGGGCTGGCCGCCGGCCAGTTGCGTGAAGCGCAGGGACTGCGGCGACACCTGCAGCGCGCTGCTGCTGCTGGCCGTGTAGAGAACCGGCACGTGATAGGTCAACGGGCCGGAGGCGTTGGTGGCCGACACCGTCACCAGCCCCAGGTAGGTTCCGCTGGCTGCTGTGTTACTGGCGCGCACGGTCAGCGCTTGCGCCGTCGTGGTGGCGCTGCCGCTTAGCGGTCCGACGAACAGCCAGCCGGTCCCGTTCATCAACGTTGTGCCCACGGTGAAGGGAACGGCGCCCGAGGTGGCCGTCACGGGAATGGACTGGTCGGGGATTGCCCCGCCGCCCGTCGAGTAGGAGAAGCGCAGCGCTTCGCTGGGAATGTCCAGCACGGGGTAGTCGCTGACGAGCAGATTCACTTCCACCGATTGGGCCGGTCCGCCCGCGCCGTTCGGGGTTACCGTGACGGTTCCCGAATAGACGCCGGCCACCAGGGATGACGGATTCACGCTGACCGTAATGTCGGACGGCGTGGAGCCTGCCGCCGAGCCGACGCTTAACCAGGCGCCGCCCGTGCCGACGTTGGTGGAGACCGCGTACGCCACCGCGGCGCCCGTGGAGCTGACGCCGATGGTTTTGGCCGCGGGAACGCCCTGCCCGGTTTGGTACACGAAGTTCACGCGCCGCCGGCTGAGGCGCATCAACGGGCTGGATGCCCCCGATACGCGCAGCGTAACGGGAAGGGTGAGAGGCGTAGCTGCCGCTCCTGGAACAGCCACGCTGACGCTGCCGTTATATTCGCCCGCGGCGAGCGTGCCCGGCTCGGCTGAAACCAGGAAAGCCGCCGGTGTTTGCGATGCGGCGGGCTTCACGGAGAGCCAATCGCCTCCGCTGGCCGTGGTGACCGTGAAGGCAGCCGGCAGGGCCGTGCCGGAGCTGGTCAGCAGCACCACTTCGCCGGCGGGCGCGCCGCCGCCGAGTTGATGGTGGAAGGTGAGCGAGGTGGCCGACATGGTGACCACGGGCTTATCGGTGATCTTGAACGTAACGGGCACCTTCACCGGGCTGTTCGAAGCGCCGGGCGATGTGAGTACGATTTTTGCCGTGTAGTCGCCCAGCGCCAGGCCCTGCGGGTTCGCCGTCACAGAGAGATTGAGTGGAGTCGCGCCGGAGGTGGGCGCGACGGTCAGCCAGGATGGGCCCGCGCCGCCGCCCTGCGCCTCGGTGGTGACGCTGATGCCCGCCGCGACGCCCGTGCTGCCTACGGTCAAGGCCACGGGCATGGGCGCCGGTGCGCCTTGCTGATAGGTGAAGGAGACCGTGGACGGCGCGGCGGTCAGGTTGGTCTCCGGCGCCACAATCAGAGTCACGGGGATGTCCAGAGTGGGGTTCCCCGTGCTGGTGGATGTCAGTGTGATCTTGCCCGTGTAGGTGCCGATGGCGAAGGTGTTGTTCACCACGACGCCGGCCGTGATGGTGGCCGGCGTGGCCCCGGTGGCCGGAGGCGTGATGGCAAGCCAGCTACCGCCGCTGCTCGTCGCGGGCGTCGCTGTGAAGTTCAGCGACGCGACGCTGGACGAGCCGAGCGAGATGGTTTGGTTGGGAGGGGACGCGCCATTCAAGGCGTACTGGAACACGAGCGAGGCGGGCGCCGCCGTAAAGAGAGGATTGGCGCTCACCGTGAAGGTCACCGGGATGATCAACGGCGTGGCCTGGCTGCCCGCCGGCGTAACCGTGATGGTGGCCGTGTAGACGCCAGCCGGGAACGACGAGTTCGCCAGCACGAACACGGTCATGGTGAAGGGCAGGGAGCTCGATGAGGAGAAGTAGAGCCAGTCGCTCGCGCCAATCGGGGTGGCCTGCTTGGTTACGGTCACCGTCTGGCCGGCCGTTCCGGTGACTTGCACGGTTTGAGCCGTCGGATTCACGCTTCCGATCTGGTAGGCGAACGACAGCGCCGCCGGCGCCGCCGTCAAATTCTGCGCCGATACGGCCTGCGCGCCGGCGAGCAACAGCATGGCCGGTGCGGCGAAATGGAACCACTGCGTACGTGCCTTCATGGTCGGGTCTCCGTTCTTCTTCCTCGCTAAACCAACGCACTCGATCGGTTACCGCTCAGCGAGCGCCGGACGCGAACGCTCACACATTATGATTGAAACATATTTTACGCAAAATGTTTGCAAAGAAAAAGAGCCCGGAGGTCTCTTTCGAAACCCTCGGGCCCGTTCCGGCGCTGCCGGCGCGGCCTAATCTTCGCTGCCGAGCAATCCGGTGAGCGAGCCGAGGCCGGACCGCTCATCGCCGCCCGTGGTGGGCGAAACGAACTGCCGCCGCAGTTTTTCGAGCGTCATCGACTGGATGATCACCTTGCCCGGGCCGGTGAGCGTGGCCAGAAACAGGCCCTCGCCGCCGAAGATCGCCGTCTTGATGCCGCCCACGAATTGGATGTCGTAGGTCACGGATTCCTCGAACGCCACAATGCAGCCGGTGTCCACCTGCAGCATTTCGCCCGGCTTCAACTCAAACTCCAGGTGGTCGCCGCCGGCGTGAATGAAGGCCGTGCCAGGGCCGGTCAACTTCTCCAGGATGAACCCCTCGCCGCCGAGAAACCCGGCGCCCAGTTTCTTCGTGAAGGCGATGTTCAACTGCACCGTCGATTGCGCGCACAGGAAGCTGTCGCGCTGCACCAGAATCGACCGGCCGGTTTCGAGCGTGAACACCTGGATGCGGCCGGGATAGTCGCCCGCGAAGCCCACCTCGCCCGAGCCGTTCGAACGGAAATAGGTGAGAAACAGCGACTCGCCCATGACCTTCCGCTTCAACGCGCCCCATATTTTTTCGCCGATGGAATTGCCGCTCATCCGCGTTTCCCAGGAGACGCTCGGCGTTTTGTACACCATCTTGCCCGCCTCGGCGTAGAGCTCCTGGCCGGGCTTCAGCTTCAGCCGCGCCACCTGCAGGTTGTCGCCGAACACCTCGTAGTCCAGCGGTTCGTCCGACGTGTAGCCCTGCGCCATGCCCGCGCCCTGTCCGGCCTGCGCTCCCGCGTTGGGACGTCCGCATGCCGGACAAAATCGCGCGATGTCGTTGATCTGGGCGCCGCAGCCCGTGCAGAATGGCATAACCGTTCTTCCTCCAAGCCCGTATCTTACAATGAGGGTGTAGTCCTCGAATGAATCACCACTCCCCGGTTGATACGCGGCCTGCCCGCCTTTTGTTCCCTCTGCTGGGTCTGATTTTCGCCGCCTCGCCGGCCATGCAGGCGCGCCAGGATTGGCTCTCCTGCGGCACGCACGCGCTGACCACGCGGGAGGCCATCGCGCTGCACCGTTCAAGCGTGGGCCGGGGAAAGCAGGCCACCCTTCGATCACTGGCCGCGGGCGGCGCCTCCGTGGCCCGTGACATCGGCAACATCGCGATTCTTGAGGATACGGGCGGCGTGGTGGCGCGCCGCAATCCTTTCAACCTCGGCGCGGGCACACTTCGCTTTCTGCCGCAGGCCTCCGGCTACAAGTACGAACTGGCCGGGTCCTCTTATGACGCCGGCCAGGCCACCGCCGGCAGCCTGCTCACCGGATTCGACGATGACGACAGCCGCCTCGCCGTGCTGCCGTTCGACTTCCCCTTCTTCGGCCAAACCTACCGTTCGGTTTCCGTCAACTCCGACGGCAACCTCACCTTCACCGCGCCCGACGTTTCCACATCGGACCGTTCGCTGGGCCGGTTCAACGCCGGTGTTCCGCGCATCGCGCCGCTGTTCCGTGATCTGGACCCCTCGATCACGGGAGCGGCGGTCCGAGTGCTGGCGACGGCCAACGTGCTGGTTGTCTCCTGGGTCAACGTGCCGGAATACGCCGCCAGCGGCAACGGTCCGCGACAGACCTTTCAGGTGCGTCTGTTTCCCGATGGCCGGATTGAAGCCGCGTACTCCTCGATCACCACGGCCGAGGCGGTTACCGGTATTACGCCGGGCAATCTTCCGGCCGAAAGCGCCATCGTGACCTTCACGGCGGCCAGCGCCCAAACCTACAACGGCACGCTTGCCGAACGTTTTTCCGGCGCCGAGCGCGTCGACGAGGTGTTTGCGGCGCAGAAATTCTACGAGACGCACGACGACGCCTACGACTACCTGGTGATTTTCAACAACCTCGGCATCGCGGTGCCAGACGCCATCGCCTATCTGATCACCACGCGCAGCAACACGCGCGAGGGCTACGGCGACATACCCGTCGACGCGGGCGCGCTGTTCGGCTCGCCGCGCCGCCTGCAGGGCGTGATGCAGATGGGGCCGCTGAATCAGTACCCGCGCGACCCCAACGCCATCGTCCCCGGCCGGTCCATCAGCCGCGACACGCCCACCACCGTGCTGGCGCACGAGGCCGGCCATCTGTTTCTCGCCTTTGTCAGCGCGCGTAACCCTGGTGATCCGTCGGCCGAACCGATGCTCGGCCGCTCGCTGGCCCACTGGAGCTTTCTGTTCAATTCGGAGGCGTCGCTGCTGGAAGGCAACCGGATCCGCGACAACGGCGACGGGGCCAATCCACGGTTCACCACGACGGGAACCGTGGAGGCGTACTCGCCGCTGGACCAATATTTAATGGGCTTTCGCGCGGCCGGCGAGGTTCCGCCTTCGTTCTATGTCAGCGACTCGATCATCACCAACTCGAGCCGCACGCCGCAAACGGGCGTGAGCTTTAACGGTGTGCGCCACGACGTCACCGTGCAGGACATCGTGGACCGTTACGGTCCGCGCCGCCCGGACCCCACCATGTCGCAGCGGCGGTTCCGGTTTGGCTTCGTCCTGATCACGGCCGCGGGCCAGGAGCCGCCGGCGGCTGATCTCGACAAGTTGGAAGCGTTCCGGCAGTCCTTCGAAAGCTTCTACCGCACGGCCACGTCGAACCGTGCCGAGGCCGAGGCGTCGCTGCGGCGCGCCGTGCAATTGTCGCTGTGGCCGGCCTCCGGCGCCGTGGCGGGCTCGACGGCGCGGGCTTCCCTCACGCTGGACGAACCGGCGGCGCAGGCCCTCACGTTTCAACTGCGCGCGGTGAACGGGCTGGTTGCGCTTCCCTCCACCCTCACCATCCCGGCCGGTTCAGCCACTGTCAATTTCGAATGGAAAGCAGACGCGCCGGGCGTGGATGAGATCATCGCTACGCCTTCCGACCCGGCCTACGCCACCGAATCGGCCAGGCTCCAGGTGGCCGCGGCGGCCTCCGTACTGGGGCTGCGCGTGCTTTCGGGAGACAAGCAGCGGGCCACGGGAGCGGCCGCGCTGCCCGCGCCGGTGGTCGTGCAGGTGGCCGACTCGAACCTTGTGCCCTATGCGGGCTACCGCGTAAATGCCGCGCCCTTTTCCGGCGGCAGCGTGTCGCCGGCCAGCGCGGTGAGCGACGCCTCCGGCCTGGCGCGTTTCCAGTGGACGCCCGGTCCGGGGCCGGTCTATCAGCTCAATTTCGGCATGGATGGCACGCCGGCCACGGCCGCGGCCACGGCGCTGGCGCGCCCGTTTATCGCCTCCGGAGGCGTGGTCAATGCAGCCTCCTTCGAGCCGGGCATTGTCAGTGGAGGCATTGGAACGATCTTCGGAGCATCGCTCGCGGCCGGCGAGACCGCCTCGGGGACGCCGCCCTTTTCCGACTCGCTGGCGGGCGTACAGGTCCGGATCAACGGTCTGCCCGCCTCGCTCCTTTATGTGACCGACCGCCAGGTGAACTTCGTCGCTCCCGCCGGGCTTACGCCGGGCGTGGCCACCGTTACGGTGACGGCCGGCACTCCCGCCGAGGTGTCGAATTCTGTCGAAGCGCCCATACTGGCCCGCCAGCCGGGCATCTTCGTGCAGGGCTCGCGAGCGGCCGCCATACGGCGCGGCGAGTATCTGGAGATCTACTGCACGGGCTTAGGCGCGACACAGCCCAGCATGGCCAACATTTTTCTGGAAGAGACCGCCGTCCGGCCGCGCGTCAGCATTGGTGGCCGCGAGGCGGAGGTGTTGTTCAGCGGGCTCGCGCCGGGCTTCACGGGACTCTATCAAGTGAACGTCCGCATTCCGGAAGCCACGGCCGGACTTCAGCCGGTGCGTCTGTTTCAGGACCAGGCCGCGAGCAACACCGCCCAGTTCGAGTTCTGATGCGCCGGTTAGCTGCGCACGTCCCACCACGGGTGCGGCGGCTCGCTCTGCGGTCTCGGTTCGGTGCGCGAGGCGTTCATCTCAGTTTCCATGCGCGAGGCCACGTCCGGCTTTTTTAAGGCGAGGTTGGTGGTTTCGCCGCGGTCCGCCGCCAGGTCGTATAGCTCCACCTGCGCGCCGGCCTTTGGGCGCACCAGCTTCATGGTTCCGCGCCGCAGCGCCGCCATGGGCTTCTCCTTCAGAAAGCTCTTGGTCTTCTGGTCATAGCGCGGCAGCTCCCAGTAGAGTGATTCGTGCGGTTTTTGCCTCTTTCCGGTGAGCGTGGGCAGCACGGAGAAGCCATCCAGGCCCTTGGGCGCGGCTGTTTGCGCCACCTCGGCGGCGGTGGGCAGGAAGTCGGGGAAGTACCAGACAAAGCCGCTTGTCTTGCCCGCCGCGATGCGCCCCGGCCAGCGGGCGATCATCGGCACGCGGATGCCACCTTCGTACATGGTTGTTTTTTGTCCTCGCAGGCCGGCGGTGTTGTGGAAGTAGTCGTGTTGGAAACGGCCCATGATGCCACCGTTGTCGGAGGTGAAAAACAGCAGTGTGTCCTCCTCCAGGTTCAGCTCCCGCAGCAGCGCGGCCACTGTGCCCACATAGCGGTCCACGCGCGACACCATGCCGGCGTAGGCGGGTCCCACCTCGTTCTGTGCTTTCAGCCTGTCGTTCTTGGTGGAGTAGGGCTCGCCGTTGGGCACCTTGCCGCGGTAAGGGGCCATGGAATCCTCCGGGACATGCGGTTCGAAGTGGGGCAGCGTCCAGGAGAGATAGAGGTAGAACGGATTGGCCTTGTTGCGGCGGATGAAGTCCAGCGCCCGTTCATTCATCACGTCGTTGGCATAGGTTTGCCGTCCCGGCTTGTCGTTGCCTTTCAGCGGGAGTTCCTTGTCGTTGCTGTAGAGGTAACGCGGATATTGAAAGTGTGCGTGCGCCTGGTGCAGGAAGCCGGTGAACTCATCGAAACCGTGCTTCCACGGGACGCCGGTGGTGCCGATGTCGCCGAGGCCCCACTTGCCGCAGAGCGCGGTGTTGTAGCCCGCATCCTTGAAGAGGTTGGCCACCGTGCGCTCTTCGGGCAGCAGAGGCGCGCCGCCCACGTTGCAACGGATCGGCGTGTGTCCCGTGTTCAGACCCGTCATCAGGCAACTGCGCGACGGCGCGCACACCGTGCAGCCGGCGTAGGCGCCGGTGAAACGCAGGCCCTGCGCCGCCAGCTTATCGATGTTCGGCGTTTGGATCGTCTTCTGGCCGTAGCAGCCGAGGTCGCCATAGCCGAGGTCGTCGGCCATCATCCAGATGACGTTCGGTTTGCGCCTGGCGGCCGGCAACGGCAGCGCCGCGGCGGCCGCGGCGGACAGAAGAGCACGGCGGGTGAGAGAACTCATGCGGGCAGTATACAGCCGGCGGGGGGCGCCCACACATCCGGCGTCCGGGCGCTTTATAATTCCTGACAACCTAAAGGAGCCCATCCGGCTATGAACAGAACACTCGTGGGAATGGCGGCACTCGCGTTGGCCTGCCCGAACCTCTTCGCTCAAGCTCCCCCGGCAAGGGTGCTCAACACCGTGAAGCAGAAGCTCGCCCAGGGCAAACAGGTGGTGGGAGGCACGGTTTCCGTGCCCGACCCGGACACCTACTGCGCCATGGCCAACTCCGGCTTCGATTTTCTCTGGATCGAGATGCAGCACAGTCCGCTCACCTATCAGGATGTGGCGCACATGATCATGGCCTGCAAAGGAGCGCCTGGCATACCGTTCGTGCGCGTGCCCGACGCCACCGAAGGCGACGTGCAGAAAGCCACCGACATGGGCGCGCTGGGCATCATCATTCCGATGGTGGAAAACATCGAGAAGGTGAGGAATGCCGTTAAGTTCGCCAACTATCCGCCGAAGGGCAAGCGCAGCCAGGGAGGCGGCTACTACGGCGCTCTGTATGGCCGGGACTACCGCGGCATTGCCAACGACAACATGATGATTGTCGCCATGATCGAGTCGCCGGCCGGCGTTGAACTCGCCGAACAGATCGCCGCGATTCCCGAAGTGGACGTTGTGTTTGTGGCTTCCACCGACCTTGGCAGCTTCTCCGGGTTGAAACAGGGCGATCCGCGCTATGAGGCGCTGGTGGACCGGATCAAGGCGGCCGTGCTTAAGCATGGCAAGGTGCTTGCCGGACCGCTCGCCTGGAAAGGGACGCGGGAGGGCTATCGCTTCTTTCAAGGGCCGGGCGAAACGACGCTGATTCGCAGCGGCGCCAGTCTGGCGCTGAATGGGGCCGTGGCGTCCGGTGAGAAGCGGGGCGTGGCGCCCACGGAGGGCTCGGAAAAATAGCGGGCGGATCGCGGCGGATTTACGCGCCATCGAGCCGGTGGTGGTGGAACTCCACGTCGCCAGATTTTTCCAGCAGCCCGTGACGGGGACCCAAACGCACCTCGGCCCGTCCGTCGCGAAAAGGGCCCGCCTCCTGGAACCGGGGTTGAATGACGAATAACCCAGCGGTGTCGATGTAGCCCCAGCGCCCGTACCATTTGACGGCGGCCAGGCCCTCGTGAAAGTCGCCGCATTCCTCGTACAGGGGGGTGACGCGGAAGCCGCCGGCCTTGTCGATGAAACCCCACTTCTCCACCATCACCACGGCGGCCAAGCTTTCGCGGAATGGCCGGACTTGGGAGAAGAGCGGGTGGATCACCGTGCGCCCTCGGGCGTCGACGTAGCCCCAAGAGCCGCCGAAGTCCATGGGGATCAGATCGGGTTCGGTGGCGGCCGGCGCGATCAGGCCAGCCAGCTTCTCGTAGGCCGCCGTGATCTCCTTCAGCTTCTGTTCGGCGCGTTTGCGCAGACGCTGGGATTCCTGCTGGTGACGGTCGGGGTGCCACACCTTCACCAGGTCGAGATAAGCTTCGCGCACCTGGCCGGGGCTGGCGCCCGGTTCCAGTTCCAGCGCCTCGAAGGCGCGCTTCTGCTCCTCGGTCACTTCACCATCATGCCGCAACCAGGATGAGGCTGACACGGCGCCCGGTTCCGGAGCGAAGTTTCATTTACCTCAGGTTCTGAATGACGCCCTTCTGCATCTCGTTCATCTTTTGCATGATGCCGCCCAGAGCGCCGAAGAGTTCGTTGATCTGCTGAATATCCTGGCGTCCCTGCGGGCGCAGCGCATTCATCTTTATCCACACCTTGGAGATCGAGCTTTCCAGGTTGAACTCCTGCTTGCTCGCGGTTTCCTGAATGATTTGTTGCAACGCCGCGATGAATATGGTTTTCTGCATCATGGTTTGCATGCCCGCGACCATGGCCGCGGCCTGCGGGTTCATGCCCGCGCCGCCCATCTTGGCTCCGGCCATGCCCGCGGCGCCGACAGCAGCGCCCGCCATCTTGGCGCCGCCCATCTTGGCCCCACCCATTTTGCCCGTGGCGGCCACGGCCTGCTCGACCATCTTGTTGATGGACGAAAACATCCCGCCCTGCCCCGCCGCGGCGGATTTGCTTCCGCCCATCTTGTCGAAAAATTCCTGAGGCAACAGGCCGGTCGGCAGGCCGTTCTGCTTCAGAATTCCATCGGTCATCTTCTTAACCGTGTCGGCAAGGCCGCCGATGCCGCCGGGCTTCGGCTTTTTCACCGCCCCGTCCAGCAGTTTGGACATCTGGTCCATCATGCCCGTATCCTTGACCAGAGAGGCCATGGCCTCGGCCGCGGCCCCCGCGGGCGTAGCCTTCAAGACGCCCTTTAGTACGTCGGACATGTCCGACGAAATCAGCGATCCCATTAAACCCATCAGGTCCTCCTCATTCGGGCACACTCTCCAACACGTCCGATACTAAAACAGCGTAATCGGGTTTCCGTCTGCTTCAAAATATTTCTTGCCGGGGGGACCGCGGGAGCAGGCGCGAGGTGGCGGCTGGCGCAACACCAGCGGGGCGGCGGCCAAGCCGCGCCGCACGTTTCGCGATACACTCTCCTTTTCCATGCCGGAACCCCGCCGTCCGCTCACGCTCACGCAATGGCTCATCTGCGTTGTGGCCGCCATCGGGTTTGCCTTCGACATTTACGAGATCCTCGTGCTGCCGCTGATTGCCGGTCCGGCGCTGGCCGATCTGGGCGGCTTGAAACCGGGCACGCCGGAGTACGCCAACTGGATTTCGCTGCTCTTTTACGTTCCGGCCATTGCCGGTGGCGTGTTCGGCCTGGTGGGAGGCTACCTGACGGACCTGTTAGGGCGGCGCCGCGTACTGGTATTCAGCATTCTGCTGTATGCCATTTCTGCCGTGCTGGCCGGTTATTCCACGTCGCTGCCCATGCTGCTGTTTTTCCGCGTCACCACGTTCATTGGCGTCTGCGTGGAGTTTGTCGCCGCCGTGGCATGGCTCGCCGAACTGTTTCCGGATCCGAAGCAGCGGGAAGCCGTGCTCGGGTATACGCAGGCCTTCTCCTCCATTGGCGGCATCATGGTGACCGGCGCCTATTATCTGTCCGTGCATTACGCCGACGCGCTGCCCGCGCTGCACGGCTCGCACGCGGCGTGGCGGTACACGCTGATCAGCGGCGTGATTCCAGCCATTCCGTTGATGCTCATCCGGCCGTTCCTGCCGGAGTCGGCCGAATGGGCGCGCAGGAAAGCCGAGGGCACGTTGCAGCGCCCCTCGATTGCGGCGATCTTCGCGCCGCGTTTCTCGCGCACGACATGGGTCACCATGCTCATGTTCGCGATGAGCTATGGCGCGGCGTTCGGGGCCATCCAGCACATTCCGCGGATTGTACCCGGGTTGCCGGAGGTGTCCGAGCTGGCGCGTCCGCTGCAGCAAAAGGTGGTCAGCTCCGTACAGGCATGGCAGGAGATGGGAGGCTTGGCGGGGCGCATCGTGCTGGCGTTTCTCGCCGTGCGCATCGTTTCGCGCCGCCGGCTGATCCGCCTGTTTCAGGCGCCCGGACTGATTGCGCTCCCCGTGGTGTTCTACTTCTTCGCCACGTCGAACCTGGAGATGACCAAGTACGGCATTTTTGTCTGTGGCTTTCTGACGGTGGCGCAGTTCAGTTTCTGGGGGAACTATCTGCCTCGCATGTATCCGGTGCATTTGCGAGGGACGGGCGAAAGCTTCGCGGCCAACGTGGGCGGGCGGATGCTCGGCACGTCGTTTGCCGCCGTCACGGCGCAACTGGCCACGGCGGTTCCCGGCGCCTCGCCGCCGGTCAAACTGGCCACGGCGGCGGCCATTGTCGGTTTTTTGGTATACCTGGTTGGCTTCATCGCCAGTTACTGGCTGCCCGAGCCCGGCGCGGCCGATCTTTCGGAGTGAATTTAATGAAACGAACCATACTGTTGATGCTCGCACTGGCTGGCGGCCTGGCCGCCGATGTGCGGCTGCCCGCTCTCATTTCCGACCACATGCTGCTGCAGCGCGATGCACCGCTCCGCTTGTGGGGCTGGGCCACGCCCGGTGAACAGGTCAGCGTGACGCTGCTGGGCCAAACCAGCACGGCGGCGGCTACGCCGGACGGCAAATGGGAGGTGTACTTCACGCCCATCCACGCGCAGTCCACGCCCACGACGATCACCGTCAAGGGGAATAACCAGATCACGGTTCAGGACGTGCTGGTGGGCGATGTCTGGGTAGGCTCGGGCCAGTCCAACATGCAGTGGACGGTGAAGAACTCGAACAACCCGGAGGCTGAAATTGCCGCCGCGCAGTATCCGCAGATCCGGATCTTCCAGGTGGCGCTGAAGACCTCCGAGACGCCTCTGGACGACGTAACGGGAAAGTGGGCCCTGGTTACGCCGGAGTCGATTCCCAACTTTTCCGCGGTCGGTTATTTCTTTTCGCGCGAGTTGCACAAGCATCTCAAGACGCCGGTCGGCTTCATACAGTCGGCCTGGGGAGGGACTCCGGTGCAGGCATGGACGCGTTTGAGCCTGATTGAGTCCGATCTTTCGATGAACTGGGTGCTGGCCAACTGGCGCGAGGCGCTGGGGCGCTATCCGGCGGCCAAGGTGCGCCATGACAGGGCTGTGGCCGAATGGGAGGCCAAGGGCAAGCAGGGCGGCCGGCCGGCGGCTCCGATGGGCCCGGGGCATTCGCACACGCCTGGCGGGCTCTACAACGCCATGATCGTGCCGCTGCTGCCGTACGCGATCAAGGGCGCCATCTGGTATCAAGGGGAGAGCAACGCGGGCGGCAAGACGGCCAGCCAGTACAGACACCAGTTCGTGGAGATGATCCGCGACTGGCGCGCGCACTGGGGTGTGGGCGATTTTCCGTTCCTGTACGTGCAACTGGCCAACTGGGCGCCCGGCAACGCGAACGGCTGGCCTCTGGTGCAGGAGGCGCAGGACAAGACTCTCGATTTGCGTGGAACCGGCATGGCCGTAATCACCGACATTGGCGATGAAAAGGACATTCACCCGAAGAACAAGCAGGACGTGGGTGCGCGTCTGGCGCTGGCGGCGCGGCACGTGGCTCATGGCGAGGACATTGTTTACTCGGGGCCGCGCTACCGGCAGATCACGCGGGAAGGGGCGAGCCTGCGCGTGTGGCTGAACCACTCCGGACGCGGTCTTGTGGCCAAGGGAGGCGGCGAGTTGAAGGGCTTCTTCGTGGCGGGCGCAGACCGCGCCTTCTTCCGCGCCACGGCCCGTATCGACGGCAAGACCGTCGTGGTTTCCTGCCCGGAAGTGGCCAACCCCGTTGCCGTCCGCTACAACTGGGCGCCGTTTCCCAACGGCAACCTGTTCAATGCCGATGGTCTTCCCGCGTCGCTGTTCCGCAGCGATGATTGGGAAGACGTGACGATGCCTCCGGTGAACTGATGTTACTGCTTGCCGCAGCCGTGGCACTGGTGGCCTGCGGCCGGGCGCCGGACTTTGACGAGGCGGCCACCACGGGCCGCTACGAGTTGAAGTTCACCGCGCATGGCGACTTTGAGTTCACGCTGCGCAACGGCCGCCTGGAGCTGGAGGTTTTCGAAGGAGGGGGCCCGGCTTCGGTGGCCTGTGTCTACACGCAGCGCGTGCCCCCGGCGGCCAGCATCCAGGCGCGTCTTTTGGAGGGCGCGCGCAAGCCCAAGGTGGCGGGCGAGCGGATTCGTTTCGAGAATGCGGAAGGGCCCTACGAGGTATGGTTCGAGTGGACGAACGAGCACGCCTTGTACCGATCGCCGCGGCCGGACTCCGTGCTTCCCGGCCATCGCATCCGGCAGGGTTCGACAGTTTTCGACAATAAACTGTCGGGCAGCGCCACGTTGACCGCAGTGGTGAAGGCGGCGACGACTGTATACATACGAGGCCCCGCCGTGCAGGCGACGCCGCCTCTGCCCAACGCGAAACTTGCGCTTTCGCAGCCGCTGCCCGGCCGCGCGCTGGCCCGGTTCAAGGCGTCCGCGGCGGGCTGCAGGTCGAAGGTGATCGAGCAGCCCGAAGAGGAAAACGGGTATACGGCCGTGGTGATGCTGACGCCGGCGCGGATGCCGCGCGAATGCACATTGCGCGTCGAGTGGCGCCGGTAGCGCTCGCGGAGGGATACAATCAAGTCGCCATGCATGCGACCCACCTTACCCGCCGTTCTCTGCTTGCCACGTCAATGGCCACGGTTCTGGCCCGGACCACGCCCGCCGCCAGCTTGTATCCGAAGCTGCTCGGCGCGCAACTCTACACGGTGCGGAACATCCTGCCCAAGGACCCGGCGGGCGTGCTGAAAGCGATGGCGCTGATCGGGTACAAGGAGGTGGAGGGGGCGCCCGAGTTTCTGGCGCAGCACGGCAAACTGATCACCGATGTGGGCATGAGCATGCCGTGCGCCATGGTGAACCTGCCGGCGCTGGCCGGAGATAAGGGCGAGGCCACGATCGCCGGCGCGCATCAGTTGGGCCTCAAGAGCATCGGGCTCTCCTACTTGAACGAGCAGGAACGGAGCGGCATTGGGGCCGCGCTGGCGGCCATGAACCGCGCCGCGGAGCTGGCCGCGAAAGCGGGCATGAACTTCTACTATCACAACCACTGTTTCGAGTTCGGCGGCGCGCCGGGGGCGCGCGTGTGGGACCGGATTCTCAAAGAGTGCTCGCCCAAGGTGATGCTGGAGTGCGACGTGTTCTGGCTCACCGTGGGCGGGCAGGACCCGGCGGCCATCATCGCGCAGCTTGGCAAACGCGTGTTGAGTTTGCATCTGAAGGACGTGGAGAAGGGCACGAAGGTGTACCACCAGGAGCGTGAGGTGCCGCGGAGCGCGTTCAAGGAATGCGGCAGCGGCACGGTGGATTTCAAGAAGGTTCTGGCGGCGGCCAGGAAGGCCGGCGTGCGGCACTTCTTCGTCGAGCAGGACGCGACGCCGGGCGATCCGCTGGCCAGCATACGGCAGAGCTACCAGTACCTGCGCAAGCTGGGCTGAGAACCGGAACGGGGGCCACTCGCGGCGGCCCCCGAAGGAATCAGGCCGAGCGCATCATTTCATCCCAGGTGACTTCGCGCTTCTGGTGTACGGCCATGCGGCCCATGATGGCGGTGAGCGTGCTTTCGCCGGCGCTCTTCCACATGTGGATGGGTTTTTTCTCCACGATGCCGCGGAAGAAAGCCTCGACGGCGTCGATGGTGATTTCGCGCGGCGAGTCGCGTTTTTCGATCAGGCTGCGGTCGCGCAGGTCGTCGGCGTTGGGATAGCTCCAGTTTCCTTCCGGGCCATGGAGCTTGTAGTATTTGCGCGAGGTTTCCAGCATTCCCTTCGAGCCGTAGAGCTGCTCCTTCACGTCGCGGTATCCGGCCGTGTGTTTGATGCTGATGAGCCAGCCTTCGATGTTGCCGGGATAGTGGAAGGCGATGTTGTGGTAGTCGGTTTTCCAGTCGCCGTAGGGCACGGGATAGCGCAGTCCGGCCGTGCCGCTGGCGCGGAGCGGATGGGCGTCCATGGCGAACCAGTTCAGGGTATCCACGCCGTGGCAATCCTGTTCAACGATGGGTCCGCCGGAGGTCTCCTCCCAGCGGCCCCAGTTGCGTAGCTTTTCGTCGGGCCCGTCGTAGCGGTTGCGGTAGCTGGTGGGGGGCGGGCCGCCGAGCACCCAGTAGCTCATCATGAGTTTCATCTCGCCGATGCGGCCCGACTTGAGGTGGCCCATGGCGGTGAGATATTCCGGGCTGAAGCGCTGCTGGTAGCCGAATTGAATGGTGCGGTCCTGGCGGGCTTTGGCGCCGGCGGCGAGCAGGCGTTTGCAGCCGGCCACATCGGCGCCGCCGGGTTTTTCGCAATAGATGTGCTTGCCGCTTTGGACGGCGAGTTCGAAGTGCTCGGGGTGAAGATAAACGGGCGTGGCGATGAGAACGGCGTCGATGCCGGGGTTTCCGAGCAGATCGTTGAGGTCGCGGTAGGCAGGCACGCTGGCCGCGCCGGGAATCTCGGTTTTGCCCTGGTCGATGCGGTCGGGGAACTTGTCGCAAATGGCGGCCAGGCGGGCGTTTTTGTCCTGCGCCATGAAGGCGCCGACATAGCGGCCGCGGCCTCCGGTTCCGATGACGCCGAAACTGATGGCGGAGTTGGCGGGTGTGCCGAAGGCGGTTTCTGGTTTAACGAGAAGAAGTCCGCTGGCGGCGCCGGTCAGCGCCTGACGTCTGCTGAAGGTGCTCATGAAGCCTCCCTAGATAAGATTCGCGCTGGTGTGGCGCGATCCCAGGTTGCTCCAGGGCCCCATGAAACCGGACAGAATCCTTATCTACAGTTTATACGCTTCGATGGCGGTGAGCCCGAGGATGCGGTCGCGTTCGTCCACGCTGAGGCTGGCGATGGCGGTGTTCACCACCTGCCACCAGTGCGCATAGGGGCAGGCCACCAGCATCACGGGCCAGTCGGAGCCGAACATCAGGCGCTTGGGTCCGAACGCCTCCAGCACGGTGTCGATGTAGGGACGCAACTGGTCCGGCGTCCAGGTTTCCCAGTTGGCTTCGGTGACCATGCCGCTGATCTTGCAATAGACGTTCGGCCGCCGGGCCATTTCGCGGATGTCCGTGGCCCAGGGTTCGCGATGGCCCGCTTTGATGCCGGGCTTGGCGATGTGGTCCAGTATGAAGACCTGACCGGGATGGCGGTCCACGAACTGGATGGATGGTTTCAGGTGACGTTCAAAGATGAGGATGTCGTAGGCGAGCCCGAGCGGCTTCAACAGGGAGACGCCGCGGCTGAGGTCGTCGCGGAGGATGAAGTTGTCGTCGGGCTCGTCTTGCACGACGTGGCGGACGCCTTTGAACTTGGGGTGCGCGGCGAAGTGTTCCAGCCGGTTTTCGACGCCGGGCGCCATGAGGGGTGCCCAGCCGACGACGCCACGGATGAAGCCGTGCCGGGAGGCGTGGGCAAGCAGAAAGTCGGTCTCCTCGACGGTCTGGCGCGCCTGGACGCTAACCACGCCGCCGATGCCGACCGGAGCGGTGGCGGCGAGGAGATCGTCCGGTGTGAAGTCGCGCCGCAAGGCGGCCATGGAATCACCGATCCAGCCGTACTCTTTGGGCGAGTAGTTCCAGAAGTGGTGATGGGCATCGACACGCTGGGCCATGAGGGAATCCCATGATACGCTAGCCCGGGTGAAGGCGCTTCAACTCTCCGCCCTGCGCACGATCGCGCTTGCCGACGTGCCCGAACCCGCCGCTCCGGCTCCCGGCCACGCCCTGGTGCGCACGCTGCGCGTGGGCGTCTGCGGCAGCGATCTGCATGCCTACAACGGCCGGCAGATGTTTGTCGAGTATCCGCGCATCCTGGGCCATGAGCTGGCCGTGGAGGTTCTGGCGGTGAACGGGGAGGCGGAGTGGAAGCCGGGCGATATTGGCTGCGTGAATCCATTTTTGTCGTGTGGGGAGTGCCCCACGTGCCGGGTGGGCCGGACCAACTGTTGCACGCGGCTGCGGACGCTGGGCGTGCACATCGACGGCGGGATGTGCGAGCGGTTCACACTGCCGGTGGCGAAGCTGCATCGCGGCGAGGGCCTCACGTTGGAGCAACTAGCGACCGTGGAGCCACTGTGCATCGGCCATCACGCGGTGCGCCGCGGGGCGCCGCGGCCGGGCGAGCGTGTGCTGGTGACCGGCGCCGGTCCGATTGGGCTGGCGGTGGTGGAAGGACTGCGCGGGTCGGGCGCTCAGGTGACGATCGCCGAGCGGAGTCTGGCGCGGAGGCGGTTTCTCTCGGAGACGCTGGGAGACAGGCTGGGCGGCGCACGGGTGGCCCACTCCACCGAGGGGTTGCTGGCCGAACTGGTGATCGACGCGACAGGTTCGCCGGCGGCCATGAATGCCGCTCCGGAGCATGTGGCGCATGGCGGGCGGCTGGTGTTCGTGGGCCATCATCCGGGAGACATCAGCCTGCACAACCCGCTGTTGCACGCGCGCGAGGTGACGGTGCTGTTCAGCCGGAACGCGGACGAATCGGATTTCGGATGGGTGATCTCGCGCCTGCGGCAGGGAGTGATTGATTCGACGCCCTGGTTCGCACCGCTGACGGCCCCGGAGGATGTGGCGGCGGAGTTTCCCGTGTGGCTTGACCCGGAGCAGGGGATTGTAAAACCGGTGATTGACTTCACCTGAGTGGGGAGCGGGTTTTCCGGGGAGGTAGGCCTACAAATATTAAGCCCCGGGGGGGTACCCCGGGGCCTCGCGTTGAGAGGGGGTAGCAGCGAGCTAGGACTCGCTACTAGGAATGCAGGTTAGTCTTGGAGGACTAACTAGTAAGTGATTCCAGTATGCCACACAGCGGCGGGTGTGACAAGCAAAATTCTTGTGTTGGGAGAAATTTTTCACCGTTTGAAGAATTTGACGGCCATCAGGGCGCATTAGGAGGGCAGGTGGGCGGAGCCCAGGATGAGCGCCACCAGGTTCCAAGCCACCAGAAGCGCGAACATGACGTTGATTCGCGACAGCAACCGTTCTTTGCCCATCCGCAGGCAGTAGAAGCCGAGCATGAGGGCCGCCAGTTTGACAAAGGCCAGCCCGAGGAATGGCGAGGGCGCCAGTTGCATGCTCCAGCGAACAAAGGGATTCCCCTCTTGCACGCCCGTGAGGAGGAAAGCGATGGTAGTCAGGTAGTCCAGCACCTGGAGGTAGGAGAACTGCCAAAGGAGTGAGGTCACGAATCGGTCTCCGCAGAATGAGTGGTCTAGGGTAAACACCCGTCTCACAACATGTTTGCAGAGCGAGGCTGATCCGTAAATAGTACGCGTTGCAACAATTTACTGAACCGGTACCGGGCGGTCGCGGGTACCGATGGGGTAAGGACTGTTAAGGGGTACTGCGGGAAGAACTCAGGGGAACAGCGGAGTGGACGGGCAAGCGGTTCAAAAATTGGGAGTTTTGTCTTTCTTCTTCATTTTGGCGTCGCGTTCGATGCGGTACTGCTCATATTCGGCCAACTGCCAGGGGCTGAGCAGCTGGCGGATCTGGTTGATCTGGGCTTCGTGGATGGCTGTGTATTCGGGGCGGTGCTTGTCGTAGACCTGTTTGTAGAGCACGCGGGTTTGTTCGAGGATGGACTGCAACTGCGTAACCTGCTCTTCGTTCAGTTTCAGGCGGCCGCCGAGTTCGGCCACATAGCGGCGGCGGAACTCCTCTGGAGAGGGCCGGCCGGAGGTGGCGTTCACGATGCGGGAAGCGTACATCCAATGGCCGAAGCCGCCAACGGCGACGCCGCTGACGAAGACCAGGGCGACGTACAAAGCCGCCTGAAAGGTGGAACGCTTCACCGGCTGTCCCCCTGTTGGGCATTGAAGGGATCGAGCGAAGAGGAAGAAACGGCGTAAGCCATTACTTCGGGGGAGGAGTCGGCTTCGAGCGTGTCCATGTAGGTCATGGAGTAAACATCACGCGGGGGCGCGGATGAGGGGACGTAGTGCAGGGCAATCAGGAAGAGGCTGAAAGCGGCGGCCGTGGCGGCCAGGCGGCGCGAATAGAACTTGAGGTGATAGAGGAAGCCGCGCCGGGCCTCGATTTTGCGCCACACGCCGGGCATGAAGTCAGCCGAGGGCTGAGGCGGCTCGCACGCATCGGCGTAGCGCGCCCAGAGATCGTTCAACCTCCGAAATGGATCCGTCATTCCACCACCTCTCCTATCACATCACATCTTCCTGGCTGGTGTCCGGCAGGTTTTCAGCTACCTCTTCCGCTGCGGCAGCGCGGGCGCGGGGTTCGCCGCCGGACTTCTCATACGCCTTCAGAACACGCTGCCGGGCGCGGTATAGGCGCACCTTGAGGGCATTTTCGTTGACGCCGTAGATGCTCTCCAACTCCTTGAGCGAGAGACCTTCCACCTCTTTCAGCGTGAGCAGCAGGCGGTCCTCTTCGCTGACCTCGCTGAGCAGTCCCTGTACAAACTCGCGGATACCGGCCCGCCGCACCTCTTCGGTGCGCTGGCCGCCCGCCGCGGCGGCGTCGGCCATTACCACCTGCTGTTCGCTCAGGTCGGCCATGCGCGATTCCTGCCGCCGCTTCTGGCGGCGCAGGTAGTCGTAACAGGTATTGACCGTCAGGCGGTAGAGCCAGGGTTCGAAGACGTTCAGCGAACGCAGTTGGTCCAACGAGTAGTACAACCTCATGAAGACCTCCTGGGCCACATCCTCCACGTCTTCGGGCCGGCCGATGAGCCGCGAGATCGTACCCATAATCCGTTTCCGGTATGCCAGCACGATCTGGTTGAATGCAGCATCGTCTCCCTGACTGGCCCTCTCGATCAGTCCGAATTCGATCAGCATCGACTATTGGATGCGCCACAGGGGCGGACTTCCTCTTGAAGCGGCCAAACGAGTAGGCGCACCGGCAACCTGTTAGGTTACTAGCACGGGTTGCTTAGGTAAAGCCCGGCCCGAGAGGCCAGTCGCGGAAGGCGGGCTCAGTTCACATGCTGGCTGGCGGTGTGTCCGTGGGGGGAGACGACTGCCAGGCAGGGGGGCCGGCTCATCGGCGCGCAGCTTTCGAGGGCGCGGATCAGTCGGGTGAGCACTTGGTGGCGCCGGTACAGCTGGCCAAGCGTGGTTTGGATTTTTGGGAGAGATTCGGAGGGGAGGGAGGGCAGTTTGGACATCCTAACCGCGATGATATCAGTACTATAGGTACTACGCAATACTTATTTAGCTAGTTAGTGGCGAAATGTATTTCCGTTTTATTCGCCCAATAACGGTTGATCCACCGCCGCATCTCCGCGCAGGGCCGCCGAAGGACTGGCGTGATAGAATGAAGACCTCCCCCCGCTAGCTGAAGCTCACATTCCTCATGGACTTTCTCGCCGGACTTAATCCGCAGCAACAACAGGCCGTGCGTCATGTTCGGGGTCCGCTGTTGATCCTGGCGGGCGCGGGCAGCGGCAAGACGCGCGTGGTGACGCACCGCATTTGCCATCTGATTCAGGAGCATGGCGTGCCGCCCGAGGCGGTGCTGGCGGTTACCTTCACGAACAAGGCGGCCGGCGAGATGAGGGAGCGGGTGCACCAGTTACTGGCCGGGACGGGCGTGTTCCGGACGCCGCAAGTGTCCACGTTCCACAGCTTCTGTGTGCGCGCGTTGCGCCGTGACGGCGCGCCGCTGGACAGGTTGCGGCCGGGGTTCACGCCGCAGTTCGTGATCTACGACGATGACGACCAGCTTGCGCTGATCAAGCAGATCTACAAGCACGCCGGGGTGGACGACAAGGCGCTGCCGGCGCGGCAGGCGTTGAGCCGGATTTCGAACGCCAAGAACCGTCATGATGGGCCGGAGGAGCTGCTGCGCCAGGCGCGGGATCCGAATGGCAAGAAGCTGGCGCAGGTGTATGAGCTCTACGAGGCGAAGCTGCGGCAGGCCAACGCGCTTGATTTCGACGATCTGCTGCTGGAAACGGTGCGTCTGCTGCGGGCGGACGAGGCCACGAGGGACGCCTACAATGCCCGCTACGAGTTCCTGATGATCGATGAGTATCAGGACACCAACCGCAGCCAGTATGAGCTGATGCGGCTGCTGACGACGCACCATTCCAACGTCTGCGTGGTGGGCGACGAGGACCAGTCGATTTACTCCTGGCGCGGGGCCGATATCCGGAACATTCTCGATTTCGAGAAGGACTATCCGGAGGCCGTGACGATCCGGCTGGAGCAGAACTACCGTTCGACGAAGCGGATTCTGGAGGCGGCCTCAACGGTGATCGCCAACAACCGGGAGCGCAAGGGCAAGACGCTGTGGACCGAGGGGGCCAGTGGCGAGAAGCTCACCGTCTACCAGGCATTCGACGCGGAGGGAGAGGCGTTGTACATCGCCGATGAGATCCGCAAGTCGCTGGCGAACGCGCCGGGCGAGCGGGTGGCCATACTGTACCGGACGAATGCGCAGTCGCGGCAGATGGAAGAGGCGCTGAGGCGGTACAACGTGCCGTATGTGGTGGTGGGGGGGACGAGCTTTTATCAGCGGGCCGAGATCAAGGACGCCATGTCCTATTTGAAGCTGAGTCTGCTGTTACAGGATTCGATCAGTTTGAACCGGGTTGTGAACACGCCCGCGCGCGGCATTGGCAAGACGACGATGGACTATGTCGAGCAGCACGCGGCGCAGCAGCGGATGAGCACATGGGACGCGATTGGCGATCTGCTGGAGAAAAAGACGCTGGCCTCGCGCGCCGAAGCGGCGCTGGCCGCCTTCCGGCGCTTGATGACCGAGTTGCACGAGATGGCGCTGACGCGTCCGGTGAGCGAGGTGATGGAGGCGATCCTGGAACGCACGGGGTACCGGCGCATGTTGGAACAGGACAAGGCGGTGGAGAACGAGTCGCGTCTGGAGAACCTGAACGAGTTGTTGAATGCCGCCGCCGAAGCCGCCGAGCGTGGTGAAGGGGTGGCCGAGTTTCTCGACCATGCGGCGTTGGTGGCCGATTCGGATCAACTGGACGAGGGCGCGCGAGTTTCGCTGCTGACGGTGCACAACGCCAAGGGGCTGGAGTGGCCGGTGGTGTTTCTGGCGGGTCTGGAGGAGGGTCTGTTTCCGCATGCGCGCTCTCGTGAGAGCGAATCGGCGATGGAAGAGGAGCGGCGGCTGTGTTATGTCGGCATGACGCGGGCGCAGAAGAAGCTGACGTTGTCCTGGGCGCGGGCGCGCCGCAAGTTTGGGGGCGGTCCGCTGGAGCCGGCGATTCGTTCGCGGTTTCTCTCCGAGATTCCGCCCGAGGTGATGGAGAAGAAGGGCGCCGCCGACCGTGCGGACTTCAGTACGGGCGCAGGCGAGGTGAACCTGGGATTGGAGCGCCACGAGGCGCGCGAATCGGCCCGCCGGAATTTGTACACGGGAAAGACTTATAATTCCATAGAGAACATCTCTGAGTTTTTCCAGTCGCGCGGCATGCGGCCCACGGCGCATGTGCCGGCTGCGGCGCCGGCTCCGGCCGTGACGCCGGCGCAACCCATGATCGCCGCCAGGCCCGCGAGCCCGAAGCGAAAGTTTGGTGCGGGCTCGGAGGTGGAGCATCCGAAGTATGGCCGTGGCAAGGTGCTGCGCCGCGAGGGCGATGGCGAGGACGCCAAGCTCACGATTCTGTTTCCCGGCTACGGCATGAAAAAGATTATTGAAAAATTCGCAGGATTGAAGATCGAAGAATGAATACGAAGCATATCGCCGATAGGACTGAACGCAAGAAGGCAAAGCGCACCGCGCGCAAGAAGGCAACTCCGCTGGCGCCGCGGCCGGACAACGTGGCCCGCGGGTCGACGAAACGGAAAGTTAAGCAGGTGGTGAAGGGTCAGAGGAAGCGGTAGAGTTTCGCGGCTGCGAGGTCCGGTGTGGGGGGTGTGTCCCAGCCGGACCTGACCCGTGTATGCTCGTTCGATGGACCGGCTCTTCCGCAGGAAGAACATCGATGAGTTAATTGCCGACAGCGAGCGTCCGGACCGCCGGTTGAACAAGACGCTGGGGCCGTGGAGCCTCACGGCGCTTGGGGTAGGCGCCGTCATCGGTTCCGGGATCTTCATACTGACCGGGACCGCGGCGGCGGGCGAGACGCTCACGTACCATTCGATACTGCACGCGCCCGTGCTTGACCTGTTGCGTCACGGGATGGGGGCGGCATCGACGATAGGGCGTCCGGGCGCCGGTCCGGGCATTGCGCTGTCCTTCCTGCTGGTCGCTTTTGCGTGCAGCTTCGCGGCGCTGTGCTATGCCGAGCTTGCGTCGATGATACCGATAGCCGGCTCGGCGTACACGTATGCTTACGCGACACTGGGCGAGCTGTTCGCCTGGATCATCGGATGGGATCTGATCCTCGAATACGCGGTCGGCAACATGGCGGTCGCCGTCGGGTTTTCCGCGTATTTCAATCAAATTCTCGATTCTCTGTTCGGCGTCCAACTGCCTCCGCATCTGTCCGGGCCGATGTTTGCCGGCGGCGTGGCGACGGGCGCGTGGTTCAATCTGCCGGCGTTTCTAATCATCATGGCGCTGACGGTGCTGCTGGTTCGCGGCGTGAGCGAATCGGCCGGCGCGAATAATTTGATGGTCGCCATCAAGGTGGCGGCCATACTGATATTCGTGTTTGGGGCGTCGAGCGCGATCCGGGTTGAGAACTACCACCCGTTTCTGCCCAACGGATTTTCGGGCGTCATGACGGGGGCGGCGATCGTGTTTTTCAGTTACATCGGTTTCGATTCGGTTTCGACGGCGGCCGAGGAGTGCAGGAATCCGCAGCGTGATTTGCCGGTGGGCATCATCGCCTCGCTGTTTGTGTGCACGCTGCTGTATGTCGCCGTGGCGGTGGTGCTCACAGGGATCGCGCACTACCAGACGCTGGCGGTTGCGGCTCCGGTGGCCGAGGCGCTGAAGAGCGCGGGGATGGAGGGGCTGCGGCGGATTGTGAGCGTGGGAGCGGTGGCGGGGATGTTGAGCGTGCTGCTTGTGTTTCAGTTTGGCCAGGCGCGCGTGTGGTTCGCCATGTCGCGCGACCGGCTGCTGCCGGACGCCTTTTCGCGGGTCCATCCGAGGCTGAAGACGCCCTACATCAGCACCATTGTCGCGGGGCTGCTGGTGGCGGTTCCGGCCGGCATTCTGGACATTGGAACGCTGGCCGATCTCACCAATATCGGTACCTTATTTGCGTTCATCGTGGTGAGCGCCGGCGTGATCGTGTTGCGCCGGACGGAACCGGAGCGCAAGCGGGCGTTTCGAGTCCCGCTGGTGCCCTTGCTGCCACTTGTTTCGATCGGCATGTGTTTGCTGTTGATGATGAGTTTACCGCTGGAAACCTGGCTTCGTTTTCTGGTTTGGCTTGCCCTGGGGCTGGCGGTGTACTTTCTCTATGGCAGAAAGCGTACGATGACGGCATAAGGAAACGCCATGCACACACGACGCCACTTCGCCCGTCTGTTCGCCGCACTTCCCGTGATGCCCGCCGCGATGGCGCAGGAGGCCGGGCGCCGCACGGCCGGGCTGCCCAAGCTGACGATCAAGGACGCCAAGGTGATTGCCACCAGCGGTGGTTCGGAGTACCGCTGGATCTTTCTCAAGCTGATTACGTCGGAGCCTGGGCTGTATGGGATTGGCTCGGCGTCGAATCATTACCAGACGCACGCGGTGATTGCCGCGCTGGAACGTCATCTGATTCCGTGGCTGATCGGGAAGGACGCTGATCAGATTGAGGACCTGTGGCAGAGCTCGCATGTGCGGACGTACTGGCGCAACGGTCCAGTGAACAACAACGTGCTGAGCGCGATGGATATGGCGTTGTGGGACATCAAGGGCAAGCGCGCGGGCATGCCGGTGTATGACCTGCTGGGCGGCAAGGTGCGTGACGCCGTGCCTTGCTACGACCATGTGGGCGGACGCGATGCGGCCGAGGCGAGCGAGGCGGTGGTGCGCTCACAAGAGAGCGGCTACCGGCACATCCGCGTGCAGTTTGGCGGCTATGGGGGTGGAGGGTTCATCGAGGCGGGGAAGGGGAGCCGGCCGGAGGGGGGCTGGAGCGGTGCGGCATTCGATGAGGAGCTTTATGTCGATACGGTGCCGAGGCTGTTTGAGCAGATCCGCGCCAAGGTGGGCATGGCGCCGAAGCTGTGCCATGACGTGCATTCGCACCTGACGGGGATGAACGCTGCGGAGTTTTCGCGGCGGATGCAGGCACTGCAGATGTTCTTTGTCGAGGATGTCCTGCCGCCGGAGCAACTCGCCTGGTACCGGGAGTTGCGCAAGCTGTCCACGACGCCGCAGGCGGTTGGCGAGCTGTTCACTCACCCGTTCGAGTACATGCCGTTTCTGGCGGAGAGGCTGATCGATTTTGCGCGGTGCCGTGTTTCGTCGATTGGCGGCATCACGCCGGCCAAGAAGGTGGCGGTGATGTGCGAGATCAACGGTGCGCGGACGGCGTTTCAGGAGGGCGGAGAAAACGATCCCGTCAACCAGATCGCGGCCTACCATGTCGACATGAGCAGTCCGGGATTCGGCATTCAGGAGGAGAACCACTTTCCGGAGGCGGTGCGGGAGTTGTTTCCTGGCCTGGGCGAGATCCGGCGGGGGTATCTGTATGGCAGCGGCAGGCCGGGACTGGGCCTGGACCTGGTGGAAGCCGTGGCGGCCCGGTATCCGCTGAAGCCGGTCACCGGTGGCGGGGTGTACCGGTTGGACCGCGCCATGGATGGCAGCGTGGTGAAGCCCTGAGGAGAGCCGCGCGTCCGTATTTTTCATTCTGTTCGCAATAAACCCACGGCGGCCCTCGTACAGAGAGTTGAGGACCGAACATGGGCACTGCGATTCAGGCCGCCGCGATACCTGGTTTTGTGAAGCCACCACCTGATTTGGAACAACTCTACGAGCGGTACGCGGAGACCGTGTATCAATCGGCGCTGCGCGTGACGGGCAACTCTTCCGATGCCGAGGATGCGCTGCAGGTGGTGTTTCTGCGGCTGGTGAATCACAGGCTGGAGACGCCCGGGGAGGCTCTGGACAAGTATTTCCGGCGCGCCGCGGTGAACGCCGCCATCGACATTTTGCGGCGGAAGAAGTGGCAGGCGGAGGTGGAACTGGATCCGGCGCGAGAGTACACGGCGAAGGAGAGTACCGCATTGCTGAAGGAGCGCATTCGGCGTTCGCTGGCGAAGGTGCCGCCGGAGGATGCCGAGTTGTTCGTGCTGTGTTACCTGGAAGGCCACAGCTACGACGAACTGGCCATGCAGATGGGCGTGGAGCGCGGCACGATTGGCAGCCGGCTGCACCGGATCCGGGCGGTTCTGAAGAAAGAGATGAGCAGGTAAAGGAGGCAGGGCATGACGGACGAACGATTTGACGAAGTACTGGAAGAGATGCGCGCCGAGCGCGCCCCTGCCGGGCAGGCCGCCGAGGCCAAGGCGAGGGCGTGGGGGCAGATTCTCCGGTCCACATCGCTGGCGTGCGCCGAATTCCGGCCGGAGTTCGGCGCGTATCGCGCTGGTGAGTTGACGGCGGCGCGCAAGACGTTGATGGAAGATCACCTGGGGCGTTGCGCGGAGTGCCGGCGGGTGTTTGAAGAGCCGGTGAGAGAGAGCCGCGTGGTGGCGATGACGCCAGGGGCGCGGAGGGGAGCTTCGCGGTGGATGAGATACGCGGCCGCGGCCTGTGTGGCCGCCGCCGGGCTTTATGTGGGCCGGGACAGGATTGATTCGGCGCTGGCGCCGGAGGGGCCGCGGGCATGGGTGGCTTCGGTGTCGGGTGTTTTGCAGCGGGTGACTGGCGAGAGTGTGCGGGTGGGCGATGGGCTGAGGGAGGCCGAAATTGTGCGGACGGCGGCGGGATCGCGCGCCGTGCTGCGGCTGGCCGATGGGACGCGTGTGGAGTTGAACCAGCGGACCGAGCTTGTGCTGCGGGGCGCATGGAGCGGTTCCACAATTCAGCTTCACCATGGGGATGTGATTGTGCAGGCGGCCAAGCAGAGGCGCGGCCATCTGCGTGTGGTGACGAGGGATTCGGTGGCTTCGGTGAAGGGCACGATCTTCGCGGTGTCGGCGGGGGCGGCTGGGTCGCTCGTGTCGGTGGTGGAAGGCGCGGTGGATGTGACGCAGCCGGGCAGGCGGGCGCAACTGACGGCGGGCCAGCAGGCGGCCTCGACGCAGGCGTTGAGCGGGGTTCCGGTGCAGGCCACGTTCGCATGGAGCCAGGAGGCGGAGAGGTACTTTGGCTTACTGGCCGAGTTTGCGGGGATTGAGAAGCAGCTTGCGGCGCTGCCGGGGCCGGGGTTGCGCACCGAGGCGCGGCTGCTGCGGTACCTGCCGCCGGACGCCGGTGTGTATTTTGCGATTCCCAATGCGGGGGGGACGCTGCGCGAGGCGATGCGGCTGATCGGGAACCGGGCGGAGGAGAACGAGGCGCTGGCGGAGTGGTGGAGGTCGGAGCAGGGGAGGAGGTTGCGCGCGGTGGTGGACCAATTACAAAGCGTAACGCCGCTGTTGGGGGATGAGGTGCTGATCACGCTGTCGCGGGCCGGGGCCGGGGGTGGGGGTGGAGGTGGGGGTGGGGACGATGCGGTGGCGCCACTGTTGCTGGCCGAGGTGCAGCCGGGCCGCGAAGGACGCCTGGGCGAGGCGCTGGACCGCCTGGGGCCGGAGTTTGCAGGGAAGCTGTCCTATCGCATCGAGAACGGGCTGCTGTTGATGGCGGAGACCGTGGAACGGTTGCGGCACTTTCGTTCGGTGCTGGGCGCGGGCGCCGGTTCGCCGTTCGCCGCCGAGATTGCCGGGCACTACCGGGAAGGCGCGGGATGGTTGTTGGGGATGGACGTTGCGGTGTTTGCGCGGGGCGCTGGAAAGCCTGAGGCGGGCGCGCTGGGGATGGAGAACCTGCGCTATGTGTTCTTTGAGCAGCGTGCGGAGAAGGGACAGGATGAGAACTCGGCCACGTTTTCGTTCGCGGGGCCGCGGCGGGGACTGGCCTCGTGGCTGGCGGCGCCGGGCGCGGAGGCGTCGGCGGAGTATGTGAGCTCGGGAGCGGTTGCGGCGCTGGCTCTTTCGGTGCGTGATCCGAGGCAGACGATCGAGGAGATATTCTCGTCGGTGACGGGAATTCCGGCCGATTTAGCGCGGTTCGAGGCCGAGACGGGCGTGAATGTGAGCACGGAGATCGCCGGGTCGCTGGGCGCCGATTTCACGCTGGCGATCGAGAGGCCGTCGCTGCCCATACCCGGGTGGATTGCGGCCATCGAGGTGGTGCATCCGGCGGTGCTCGATGGGGCGCTTGGCCGGATTGTGGATGCCTACAACGCGCGGCTTACGGGGGCGCCGGGCGCGCCGCGCATGATGCTGAAGCAGGAGGAGGTGAACGGGCGCAGGTGGACGGTGCTGGAGGCGGGGGCGGTTCCGGCGGCGCTGTATTGGACTTACGACCGGGGGTATCTGATCGCCTCGACGGACCGGGCGCTGGCGGCGCGCGCGATCTCGACGCGCGGCACGAGCGGATCGTTGACGCGTTCGCTGAAGTTCACGGAGCGTTATCCCAACACGGGCAGTCTGCATCATTCCGGCTTTCTGTGGCTGAACGCGAACGATGTGGTGGCTGATTTGAGCAGCCTGGCAGCGAACCCGCGTCTGAAGGCGCTGATGGAGAACCGGGACCCGTTGTTGATTATTCTTGACGGAGAGAGGGAACGAATCCGGGCGGCGAGCCGTAGTCGATTTACGAGCCTCGTTCTGGACGCCCTGCTGATGCAGGGCGCCGGGGAAGCGGGCCGGGGCGGCGAAGGGCGCGGTGTGACGAAGAAGCTGAAATCGAGGCTATGACCCCCGTTATTGAACTGAACAACCTGCGAGTGAAGCTTGGCCGGCGGGAGATCCTGAAAGGGGTTACCTGCCGGCTTGGCGCAGCAGGCTCCGGCAAGGCGATTGGATTGCTGGGGCCGAACGGCGCCGGGAAGTCGACGTTGATTCTGACGCTGCTGGGCTTTCACAGGCCGTCGGGCGGCGAGGCGCGGGTGTTGGGATTTGACTGCCACAAACAGCCGAGGCAGGTGAAGGCGCGCGTGGGCTACATGCCGGAGAACGAGGCGTTGATTGCCGGGATGAGCGCGGTGCGGATGCTGCGGATCATGGGCGAGTTGTCGGGGCTGCCGCCGCGCGTGGCGTTGGAGAAGGCGCATGAGGTGCTGTTTCACGTTGGTCTGGGGGAGGCGCGTTACCGTCCGCTGGGCACCTACTCACTGGGCATGAAACAGATGGCGAAGCTGGCGCAGGCGATCATCCATGGCCCGGAGCTGGTGATTCTGGATGAGCCAACCAATGGTCTTGATCCGGCGGCGCGGGCGCGGATGTTGAAACTGGTGGCGGAGATGAAGAGCGAGCATGGCATGAACGTGGTTCTGTGCTCGCACCTGTTGCGCGATGTGGAGGAGGTGTGCGATGAGGTGGTGATCCTCAAAGACGGGGCGATTGCACACCACGCCAACCTGGAAGAGGAGCGCCGCGCCAACCGGCGTTTTGTGGAGCTTGAGGTGGCGGGCGATGACGGTAAGCTGGCCGCGGCGCTGAGCGAGCATGGCGCGGAGGGCGTGAACGAAGGGGGCGGGCGGTGGCGGATTGTGCTGCCACCCGGGGTGGGGCTGGACGTGTTGTGGCGGATAGCCGCGCGGGAGGGCCTGGACGTGCGGCGGCTGACGCACCGGCGCGATTCGCTGGAGGAGATTTTCTTGAAAGCTGTGGGCCACATGCCTCGGACGGCGGGAGAGACGTTGCCGGAGGAGGTGGCGTCGAATGGCCGTTTATAGGCGCGGGTACCGGCGCTATCAAGGGCGGCTGACGGGAGAGTGGGAGCGTCTGATGGTGCTGCCGCGCTTTGCATGGGAGGGGCTGCTGCAGCAGCGGCTGATCGCCATACTTTTTGTGCTGGCGCTGTTTTGGCCGGTGGGGTGCGCGTTGTTCATTTATCTTTCGCATCACCTCGATCTGCTGCAGGGCTTTGGCGGAGCGGCGGGCAACTTCTTTCAGGTGAACGGGGAGTTTTTCTTCGTCTTCATGAACGTGCAGTCGTTTGCCGCGATCATCCTGTCGGCGTTTGCCGGGCCGAGTTTGATTGCGCCGGACCTGGCCAACGGAGCGCTGCCGCTGTATTTCAGCCGTCCGCTGACGCGCACGACGTATGTGTTGTCGCGGATGCTGGTGCTGGTGGGCGTGCTGTCGCCGGTTACCTGGATACCGGGCCTGGTATTGTTCGCGATGCAGTCGGGGATGGCGGGATGGGGTTGGTTCGCGGAGAACTACCGGTTCGGGCTGGCGGTGGTGGGCGGGTTCTTTCTGTGGATACTGCTGGTGAGTTTGCTGGCGATGGCTTGTTCGGCGTATGTGAGATGGCGTGTGGTGGCCGGGGCGCTGGTGCTGGGGCTGTTCTTCATTCTGGGAGGGGCGGCGGAGCTGGCCAATGCGGTTCTGCGCGTGGACTGGGCCTCGGCGTTGAACCCGGCGCGTTCGATGGAGCAGGTGTGGCGCGCGATGTTGGGGCTGCGGCCGCTGCCTGGTCCGGACGCCTGGCAGTGCGCGGTCTGCCTTGGCGTGATGGTGGCGGTGCTGGCGGTGGTTCTGAGCCGCAAGCTGCGTCCGGTGGAGGTGGTGTCGTGAGCGGGCCCGCGCCGGAGGTTGTATTTGACGATGTGTCGAAGTTCTATGGGGAGGTACTCGGCGTCAACCGGGTGACGCTGCGGATACCGCCTGGCATTACGAGTCTGGTGGGCCCGAACGGTTCTGGCAAGA
Source organism: Bryobacterales bacterium (assembly GCA_020847045.1). Lineage (GTDB taxonomy): Bacteria > Acidobacteriota > Terriglobia > Bryobacterales > Bryobacteraceae > JAFLBB01. The sequence goes on from JADLCT010000058.1 coordinate 114,033, forward strand.
CGACGCTGATGAACCTGATGGCGGGGCTGATCCATGCCGACCGGGGCGTGTTGACGGTGAGAGGGCTATCGCCGCGGGCGCCGGAGCAACTGATGCGCGTGTTGGGCTACGCGACGCAGTACGATGCCGCGCCGCGCGGGGCGACGGGGATGGATTTTGTGACCACGGGATTGCTACTGGCCGGATTCCCGGCCGGTGAGGCTCGGGCGCGCGCCGGGCGGGCGCTGGAGCGTGTGCGGATGCAGGAGGCGGCCCCGCGCAAGGTGGCCTCCTATTCGAAGGGGATGCGGCAGCGTGTCCGGCTGGCGCAGGCCATTGCGCATGATCCCGAGGTGCTTGTGCTGGACGAGCCGTTGAATGGTCTGGATCCGCTGGTGCGGGCGGAAACGATCGCGCTGTTCCGGGAGTTCGCGGCGATGGGGCGGCATGTGATTCTTTCGAGCCATGTGCTGCAGGAGGTGGACATCATCTCCGACCAGGTGATTCTGATCGCCAACGGCATGATCATCGCGGAAGGCCAGATTCGCAGCGTGCGCGAGGAGATTCACGAGCATCCGAGCCAGTACATGATTCGTTGCCGGGAGGCATCGCGGGTGGCGTCGCTGTTGTTTGAGATGGAGCACATCACGCAGGTGCAGATTCAGGACGACCGGCTGGGACTGCTGGTGATGACGCGGAACCGGCGCGAGTTTTCGCGGGCGCTGACGCGGATTTCGCTGGCAGGCCACCTGGTGGAAAGCGTTGTGCCGGCCGATGAAAATATGGGCGCGCTGTACGAGTACCTGATTGGAGGCGAGCGATGAGCGATGCCGCGCGGCTGCGCCAGGTGTGGATGATTGCGCGTCTCCAACTGATGCGCGTTTTCTTTTCCAAGCGCAGCTTCTGGGTATACCTGCTGGCGCTTTTTCCGGCGGTGATCTTCCTTGGGCATGGCGTGGAGGTGAAGTGGAAGCGGGAGCGTTGGGGGGCGCAGAAGACTTCGGAGGCGGCTTTGCAGAGTATCCGGCGCGGGGATAGCGATGAGGAGGTGCTGCGGAAGGCGGGGACGCCGGTTACCGACTTTCGTTCGGAATCCTTCCGGCGGCATCGCGCGCACATGGATGAAGGCGGGGGGAGCGAGCCCGAGCGGCGGTACATGATGTTTTTTGATGGTGCGAACCGCTGGGATCTGCGATTTGAGAACGGGATTCTGCAGAACAAGCGATCGCGGCCGTTGAACGATTTCGATGATGACCGGCAGATCTATGCCGGCGTCTTCCAGTATTTTTATCTGCGGCTGGCGATATTCTTTGGGTGTCTCGGCATCTTCATGAACCTGTTCCGGGGCGAGATGCTGGACAAGACGCTGCATTACTGGTTTCTGATTCCGGTGCGGCGCGAGGTGTTGCTGGCGGGCAAATATCTGGCCGGGCTGATGGCGTCGGTGCTGATTTTTGGAATGGGAGCGGTGCTGAGTTTTGTGCTGATGCTGTGGCCGCAGGATGCGGCGCAACTGAGCGCATTCTGGCAGGCGGAGGGGGCGGCGCATCTGTTCTGGTACGCGGCGGCGGCGGGGCTGGCGTGCGCCGGCTATGGCAGCGTCTTCCTGGCGTCGGGACTATTGCTGAGAAATCCGATTATTCCAGCGGTGGTTATTCTGGCGTGGGAGAGCATCAACGGCATTCTGCCCACGTTGCTGCAGAAATTGAGCGTACTCTACTATGTGCAGGCGTTGTGTCCGACGCCGCCGCCAGTGGACGCCAACGCGCCGCTGCTGGTGCGGCTGCTTTCGGCGCCGGCGGAGCCGCCGCCGGCCGCTGTTTCGGTGCTGGGCGTGGTGGCCGTGACGGCCGTGGTGTTGTGGCTCTCCGCTCGCGCGGTGCGCCGGCTGGAGATCAACTACGGAGTCGAGTAGGCGTCAGGGAGCGAAGCGCAGATACCAGCGGAGCAGGCCTTCGCCCTGGAAGGCGATCAGCACGGCGGCCATGGCGAGGAAACTGCCGAGGGGCAGTTCGTAGTTGCGGGCGGTGTGCTGGCGGAGCCAGATCCAAGCGAGTCCGAGCACGCTGCCCAGTACGCATCCCACGAGGATGGCGGCCATGGCGCCGGCCAGTCCGAGGAAGGCTCCGAGCATGGCCACCAGTTTGATGTCGCCGAAGCCGAGACCTTCGCGGCCGCGCACCTCGGAGTAGAGTTTGGCGATGAGCCAGAGGAGACCGGCGCCGAAGGCGGCTCCGAGGGCTGAGTCGAGCAGAGTGGCCAGAGGGGGCGATATCGACGGGGCGAGGATGGACAGGAGCAAACCTTTACGGGGAATGGTGGCGCTGAGGGCCAGTCCGGCATACAGGCCACCAAGAGTGAACTCGTCCGGGAGTATGCGGGTTTCGAGGTCGGTGAAAAACATGGCCGCGCAGAGAGCGGAGAAGATCATGTACTTCAGCGCTTCGGCGGTAGGTCCCCAGGTGAGCACGGCGAGGGCGAAGAGAGCGGCGGTGAGCGCCTCCATGAGGGGATATCGCCAGTGGATGAGGGTGAAGCAGTGGCGGCAGCGGGCGCGGAGCAGCAGCCAGCTTACAACGGGGATGTTGTCATAGTGCGCGATGGGGTGGCGGCAGGAGGGGCAGCGGGAGCCGGGCCAGACGATGGATTCGTCGCGCGGCATCCGGTGGATGCAGACGTTGAGGAAACTTCCGATTAAGAGACCGAACAGGGCGGCCAGCGCTGCTTCCAGCATGAGTGCCTACCGCCCTATTTTCGCGCGAGATTAACGTTTCCGGCGGCGGATGGCCCAGACGCCGGCCAGAGCCGGGGCGAGCATGAGGGCGAAGGTTCCGGGCTCGGGGGTTTGGGCGCCACCTTCGTCGGAGAGGGTGAAGAAGGAAGATTCAACGCCATGCTCCCAACCGAGCGAACCCATGCCACCTGGCGTGGTGGGGGAGGAGATCTGGAACAGGACGGTGAAATCGGGGCCTGCGATGGGGGCGAAGATGAAGGAATCGGTCACCGTGTATTGTTGACTGTCGTTCAAGCCGGGGATGGTGAAGCTGCCGACCGTCGTGCCATTCACGACCACGCTGTAGGTCTGGGATTGGCCGATAGCGAGCTTATCGATGTAATCGAGGGAGAGGCTGATCTGATTAGCCAAGCCAAGCGGCGTACCTGTTACCGTTTGGCCGATATAGTCGCCGTTGACCCATTGGTATGTGGGTGAGCCGGAGCAGGCGCCAGGGAACAAGGTTTGTTGGCATTCGAAGCCGGAACCGCCGACCGCGACACCGATGGTGGCAGCGGGAGCGGTGGCGGACAGGGCCAAAGCCAGCGCGAACAAAGGAACAAGTCTCATTGCGTAGGATTCTCCATGAGTCTCTGAAATCAAGATGAAACAGCTTTTCAATAATATTACAAAACAAGTTGGACTCAGTATGTTTTAAGGTGTTTTCTGGGGGAGGAGGGAGGCGTACGCCTTAAGCGTGCCGGCGGCCATGCGCTCGATGGTGAAGCGGGATTCCCAGTTCCGGCGGGCAGCGGCGCGCATTTGAGCGAGAGAGGCGGAGTCGCGATGCAAGAGTGCGAGCATGGCTTCGGCGACGGCTGAGGCGTCATTGGCCACCAGGGCGCCGGAGACGCCGTGTTCGACGATCTCCTGGAGGCCGCCGACGCGGGAGGCGAGAACGGGCACGCCGGCGGCGTGGGCCAGCAGAGCTGCGGAGCCGAGACCTTCCTCATAGCTGAGGTAGACGAGGAGACGCGCCGAGGAGAGGTCAGCGGGTAGGTCGCGGGAAAAGTGGAGGTCGATGCCGGCAAGCGCGGCCGCTTCGCGGGCGATGGCCGATCCTTTGCGGGGATCGTCCGTCGCCGGAGCGATGACGCGCTGGCCGGAAGCAAGGGGCAGGGGAGGCGAGGCGTCGTAGACGAGGTGAATTTTTGCTGCGGGGATGCCGGCGGCGCGGAGGCGCGCCTCGACAAATTTCGACACGGCGAGGAAGGCATCGGCGCGGGCGTACTTCCAGCGTGAGAGCAGGCCGGTTTTGATCGGGAAGGCGACGCGGCGCGAAACGGTGAGGGGATGGAGGCGCCGCATGACGGCGCGAGTATGCGAGCGGGCGTCGTGCGCGTGGTAGATGTCCCACGCGCCACGGAGGGCGGTGCTGGTGACGGAGAACCCTTCGGCGGCGGCGAGTTGGCGCAGGGGTGCGTGCGGGGGTGCGCAGAGGGCCTGCTCGACGCCGAGGCTGCGGAGGGCACGCAGAAGGAAGAGGACCTGGTGCTGGCCGCCGCGCATTTCGCGCCCGGTATCCATGTGAAGGACGCGCACGGTCAACGTCCTGTGAGGAAGCGCGCCTTGGCGAACTTCAGGAAGTTATAGTAAGCGGCCATGTAGGCGATGGCCAGGCCCTCGGGGCCGTCGAGGAAGCCGCGCTGGAGGAAGTAGGTGCGGAAGAAGGTCCAGGGGGGATCGAGGAGGAGTTGTGGCCAGCCGACGCGGCGGCCCTGGTCGATCATCTGCTGGGCGGCCAGTGTGGTGTAGCTGTCCAGGGTGCGGAGATGCTGGCTGAGGGAGTCGCAGGTGAAGTGGAGGAGGTTGCCTTCGAGGTGGCCGACGCGGCCGCGGACGCGTACGGATTCGTGAACGTAGTCGCCGACCCATTCGGCCTTGGTGCGGTTAAAGAGGCGGACTTTGCGGTCAGGGTGCCAGCCGCCGTGTAGGATCCAGCGGCCGAGATACTGAGCCAGGCGGGGGAAGGTGTAGCCATCGAAGCGGGGGCCGTGTTTCTTGATCTGCCAGATTTCGCCTTCGAGAGTTTCGCTGAGGGCTTCGTCGGCGTCGATGGAGAGGATCCAGTCGTGAGCGGCCTGGCGGGAGGCGAAGTTTTTTTGTTTGGCGAAGCCGGGGACGGGGTTTTCGATGACGCGCGCGCCGAGATTGGCGGCGATTTCGGCGGTGCGGTCTGTGGACTTCGAATCGATGACGACGATTTCGTCGCAGCAGCGTAGGCTTTCGATGGCGCGTGCGATGTTGCGCTCTTCGTTGAGGGTGATGATGGTGGCCGAGATCTTCATGGTCCGCTCACTGTCCGGTGGCCGGCTCCAACAGCCGGATGGGGATGAGGCTGAAGGCGGAGAGAAAGATGGCGAGGCTGAGGAGGGCCAACGCCGCCCGGCCGGCGCCCATGGGCAAGCGGTCGTGGATGCGCGGATGCTTGCGCGCGAACAGGAAGAGGATGACGGCCCACACGATCCAGCTTTTCGAGTACAGGAAGCCGAGTGGGAGTAGGAGGGCGATGAAGATGTGGGTGAGGGTGCGGTGCCAGCGTCCGGCAAAGGAGTAGAGGATGTGGCCGCCGTCGAGTTGACCGATGGGTAGGAGGTTCAACGCGGTGGCGAGCAGGCCGACCCAGGCGGCGCGGCCGATGGGGTGGAGGTAGATGTCAGCGGGGGCGGCGCCGGGGAAGAGAAGCGACTGCGCTAAGGCGAGAAGGGGCGGGACGCCGAAGGCGATGTCGCCGCGCACATTGATTTCCGGGATCACCTTCGAATAGGCTACGCCGATGAACAAGGCGGGCACGAGGAAGATGAAACCGGCGAGGGGGCCGGCGACGCCGACATCGAACAACTGGCGGCGTGTGGGGATGGGAGAGCGGATGCGGATGAAGGCGCCGAGGGTGCCGATGATGGTGGGTGAGGGCAGGAAGTAGGGAAGCGAGGCGTCGATGCGGTAGTAGACGCAGGCGAGGTAGTGGCCCATTTCATGAGCCATGAGGATGGTGAGCAGAGTGAGGCTGAAGGGCAGGCCGGCAGCCAGGAGGGAGGGATCGGTGAAGAGGCGGGCGAAGGCGTCGAGGTCGTCGTCGGAGAACGGGGGGATGTTGTGAGCGAAATTATCGACGAGGCGCGCGCCCATGACCGTGGTGGTGAGCAGGGTGAGGGCGAGCAGGAGGACGTGGATCCAGACCCGGCCGGGCAAGCGCCGGGAGGTTCCGTGCGCCAATCCGGCCGGACTGAAAGAAGACACGGTGAGCCGTTATTAGAGAGCCTGCAATTCTTTGCCAGGCTTGAAGCGGACGGCTTTGCCGGGGGGGATGGCCACCTCGGCGCCGGTGCGCGGGTTCCGTCCGATGCCCGTTTTGCGGGGGCGAACGTTGAAGATGCCGAAGCCGCGGAGTTCGATGCGTTCGCCGGAGCTGAGCGCCCGTTTCATGCTTTCGAAGACCGTCTCGACGGCCATCTCGGCTTTCGTCTTGGTGATGCCGGTTTTATTGACGACTTCGTTGATGATATCGAGTTTAATCAAGTCTTCCTCCCCTGCGCCGTCGCGCCCAAGGTCGCGCGCTGCCCACAACCAGATGATATGATTGGCTTTAATCATTTGTCAAATCGCCGGATGGAAGGAGAGGCCAAGCCATTGGACGGACGTGAATTCCGCCGCTGCTGCGGGCAGTTTGCCACGGGTGTGGCGGTGGCCTGTGTAATTGGCTTGGATGGCGCGCCGCACGGGCTTACGGTGAACAGTTTCACTTCGGTGTCGCTTGAGCCGCCCCTGATTCTGATTTGTGTTGGACACGACTCAACCATCTTGGAGTTGTTCCATACGCGAGGCCGATTCGGTTTGAGTTTTCTGCGCGCGGAGCAGCGCGACCTTTCGAACCGTTTTGCGATGCGGGGGCAGGACCGGTTTCAGGGGGTGGACTGGCACGAGGGGGATGGAGGAGTTCCGCTGCTGGATGCATCGCTGGCGGATATGGAGTGTGAGGTTGAGCAGGCGGTGAGGGCGGGCGATCACGACGTGCTGATTGCGCGAGTGAGTTCGGCGGCGGTGCATGGCGGCATTCCTCTGCTGTATTTCAACAGCGCGTATGCGAACCTGCGGGACTAGACGATGAGCGGGGTGTTCACCAACATGGGGCAGGGAAGCCGGCTGTTGCACTGGACGGGCTGGATTCAGATTGGGCTGGCGATTGTGTTTCTGTTCTGCGGCGCGTTTGATGAGACGCGGGTATACGGCGAGAGTGTGTGGCTGAAACCCATCCGGTACAGTGTGTCGATTGCGTTGTATGTGTGGACGATGGCGCTGTTGCTGCGGCCACTGCGCGGCTGGAGTGTGTCGGCGTGGCTGGCAAGGGGTATTGCGCTCACCATGTTCACGGAGATTCTGCTGATCGCGTTGCAGTCGGCGCGTGGGATGCCGTCGCACTTCAACAACAAGACGCCGCAGGACGCCACGATCTTCGCGGTGATGGGCCTGATGATGCTGTTGAACGCGCTGCTGGTATTTGGGGTGTTCCTTGGCTATGTGTGGCGTGAGTCAGGGTTAGATGCCGTGCTGGTGGCGGGGATTCGCACAGGGCTGGTTCTATTCATGATGGGCAGCTTGGCGGGCGTGATCATGGTGGTGCTGCAGGGCCACACGATTGGAGCAGGCGATGGTGGGCCGGGTCTGCCCTTTGTGGGCTGGTCCGCGATGCATGGCGACTTGCGGATAGCCCATGCGGTGGGGTTACACGGATTGCAGGTGATTCCACTGGCGGCATGGTGGATATCGACGCGCATGAGAGGCAGTAGCCGCACGGCGCAGGCGGCGGCGCTGCTGGTGGTGTCACTCGGCTATCTGGGTGTGCTCGTTTTCACTTTGCGGCAGGCGTTTGCGGGGCAACCGCTGTTGCGGGCGTAAGTTTAGGGCGGCGGAGAGAATCGGCGATTCCGGCGAATTTCCGCATTCAGTCTCGCTCGTACTTTCCATCTTTCCTTCAGTCCATTCTCCAGGAGTTAGGGTTGGCGTACTGACGGCGTGTTCACCGTGAGTAGAGGAAAATTGTGTCTTTGTTTTTGGAAAGTTACGGCGATTGAAAGAGAGCCGGAAGTAGGTGGGCGTTTAGGCTGGGGGTGTCCGGAGGGTTGAAGAGTGAGACGTGAATCGACGAAGCAACGAACTCGGGCCAAGCCGGATGAGGGTGTGGGCGGAGGGGCGGGTGGACCCGATGCCGCGGTGCGCATGCTGGTTGAGCAAGCGCTGCGGCAGAAGGGGAGCGCGACGATGAACCCTACGCTGCGGGAGTTGATGACGCTACTGAATATGTGGCGGAGCCTGCCGGAGGATATGCCGCGCGAGGTGGAGCTTGAATGGCGTGAGGAAGAGGAGTGAAGAGCCGGAGGGTGATCCGGTACACGCCGCTGGAATCGCAGGCGTCGTTTCATGGCCTCAAGACCCGGTTCAAGGGATTTTCAGGGCCGGTGGGCTCGGGCAAGAGCAAGGCTCTCTGTTACGAGGCGATCCGGTTGAGTTACGAAAACCGGGGAGGACGTGGACTACTTGGTGCGCCGACTTACCGGATGCTGCTGGATGCGGCGGCGCCAGCGCTGTTGGAAACCCTGGAGCGACATAAGCTGCCTTTCCTTTATAAACGCGCGGAGCAGCAGATTGTGCTGCGCGATGTGGGGGCAACGATCTACTTGCGAGGGCTGGCGGAGAGTACGCCGCTGCGAGGGCTCAATTTGTGCTGGTTCGGCGTGGATGAGCTGACGTATGCGCACGAGGAGGCATGGCAACAATTGGAGGCGCGGCTGCGCGACCCCCAGGCGCGGGAGTACTGCGGATTCGGTGTGTGGACTCCCAAGGGACAGGATTGGGTGTACCGGAAGTTTGTGGACAGCCGGGACGCTGACTATGGCGTAGTGCTGGCGAAACCGTTTGAGAACCGGCACATACTTGAACGGAACCCAAGATACTATGACGTTCTGAAGAACTCATACACGGAACGTGACTATCAGCAGGAGGTGCTGGGGCAGTATACAGCCGTGGATTCGAACCTGGTGTATGCATCTTTTGACCGCGGTGAGAATATCGTGGATTGCGCGTATCAGCCGAAGGGGCCGTTGCTGTGGGCGTTCGACTTCAATGTTGATCCGATGTGTTCCGTAGTGGCGCAGAGAGTGGGCAAGGATGTACATGTAATCGATGAAATCGTGCTGCGGCGGTCCGGAACCGAGGAAATGTGTCTGGAGTTTACGAACCGGTATGGGCGGCACGAAGGGCCTCTGCGGGTATATGGCGACGCGAGCGGACATGCCCGAAGCACCAAGGGAGCGAGCGATTACGACCTGGTGCGCAGGTGTTTGGGACGCCATAGCGGTTTGCGGTATACGCTGATGGCGCCGCGGCGGAATCCAGCGGTACGAGATAGGGTGGCGCTGGTGAACGCCTTGATGAAGAACGCGGCCGGGGAGCGTAGGTTGAGAGTAGATGGACGCTGCCGGGAGTTGATTCTGGACTTTGTCCAGATGAGGTTCAAGGGGGGCTCATCGTTGCTTGACAAAGACAGTGATGGTGACAGGAGCCACTTATCGGACGCGTTAGGGTATCTGCTGTGGCAGGAGTTTGCGCAGTCGGGGACGGTAGGGGAGCGCGCGCAGCCACTGATTTGAGCCGGATGGGAAGAATACGCCAGGTGCGTATCGGGGTCGTAGTGTGCCCGTGGCGGGAAGAGCTGCGGCAGAAGGCATTGGAGAACCGAAGACGATGATACAGGAACGGCCGGACTACAGGGACAAACTTACTGTATGGCACACGGCGAGGTGCCTATATTACGGCGGCGAGTCGATGAAGAGGAATGCTGAGTTGTTCCTGGCGCGACGGCAGAAGGAACCGCTTGAGGTATACCGGGAGCGCATCGCGTCGGCGTACTACGAAAATTATATCGGCTCGATTATCGACTGGTATGTTTCGGCGGCATTCCGGCGGGAACCGGTGGTGTTCACGCATGAGGCGGGTGACCGGGCCAAGAGGATTGTGTCGCAGTTCCTGGACAACTGCGACCAGCGAGGCACATCGCTGACGGATTTTTTCCGGACTGTGGTAAGGGACGCGATGGTGTTTGGCGAGGCGCACCTGATTGTTGACTTTCCGGCTCCGGAAGATGCTGGCGGGGGACAGGCAAGGGGGAGAGGCGATCAAGCGTACCTAGTGAACTGTGCGCCCGAGCAGATTGTGGAATGGGGCGTGGATGAGTTGGGAGCGCCTGAGTACGCCAAGGTGGCTGTACGTACGGAAAACGCAGGCCGCGAGATGGGCGCTGGTGAGAGGGGTAACCGGTATTACGAGTACACGCGCGATGGGATGCGCGTTTTGGACGTGCGTACGGATGGCGGCGGGAATGCGCGGGCGGAAACCGTGCGGGAGGGGCCGCACTGTTTGAGCCACCAGGGCATGTTGCCGATTGTGAAACTCGAAACGCCGCCCGGGTTGTGGATGATGGAGCGCGCTGGAAACGTTCAGGTGGAGCACTTCAACAAGGCGAATGCGCTTTCGTGGGCTTTGAGCATGGGTCTGTATGCGACACCGGTTGTGTATTCGGACCGGGAGTGGAACCAGATTGCCGGCGAGAGTTACTTCATCCAACTTTCTCCGGAAGACAAGTTTGGCTGGACGGAACCGGAAGGAAAGGTTTATCAGATTGCATCTCAAAACCTGGAGAGGTTGAAGGCGGAGATCTTTCGTGTGTGCCACCTGTCGGGCCAGGGCGGTGTGAGCGGTAGCACAATTCAGCAGTCCGGTTTGAGCAAGCAGCGGGACTTTCAGGTGACGCAAGAGATGCTGCGGGCGCTGGGAGCGTGGGTGAAAAAGGGCATGAAGCGTGTGCTGGAGCAAGTCCTGCGGGCGTGGGATGAGTCGGCCGTGGTGATCGTGTCCGGGATGGACCAGTTCGACATAGGGGAATTTACTTCGGAGTTGAGCGACGCCGAGAGGCTGCTGTCTCTGCGGATTGGGTCACGGACGCTGGAGAAGCAGATTCACAAGAAGCTGGCCTTGCAGTTCTTGAGCGATATGAGGCAGGAGGTGAAGGACGCGATTGTGAAGGAGATCGAGAACTCATGAGAGGGCCGGAAGTGGACGCGCCACTGGTTGAGCCGCTGGGAGGACAAGAGGCTGTGCCGGAAGTGGAGCAGACGCCGCCCAGCAGGGTGGCAGACGAAGGCGAGGGCTCCGAGCTTTTGGAGGCGCGCCTGGAGAAGCGGATGAACGAGATGTTTGCCGTCCGGGTGGAAGCTGTAAGAGCCGAGCATGGCCGGGAGAGCGATGCTGCCCAGGCCCGGGTGCGGGAGTTACTGGCTGAGTTGGCTGCGAATAAGAATGAAATCGAGTCACTACGAGCGGACCGTTCGTACTTAGAGCGCGAGTTCTTCATCAAGAAGCGGGCGCAAGAGCTTGGCGTGGAGAATACCGATTTGATTCATCGCGCAGTCCGTGACGATTTAGTGGAGAGAACCAGAGGGAACTGGGTGGCTGTGGTGGATGGGCGGGACGTTCCGGCCACGCAGTATCTCGCGGAGTTTGTACGAAACAATCCGGAGTTGTTGCCGCCGAGGCGAACGCACGGTGGGGGAGTTCCGGTGATGAGGCCGGACAAGGTGGCGGGGGTGGATCTGGAAGAGATCCGGCCGGGGATGGACCCAGGCACGGTGAAACGGGTACGGGAAGCGATCGGCCGGGTGATCGGACAGAACCGGACAGGGTTGTAAGTCGAAGCTTCGTGTTGAGGAAGGGGGGAGGCGTGCGCCAAGGCTCCGGCACTCAACGAGACCAAGCGGAGCACAGGAATGTGCTCAGAAACTAACTGAGGAGAGGTGTAAGAATGCCAATGATTACTTCAGCAAACGTGGCGCAAGCTATCGTGAAGCTGGTAGCCGCGGATGCGTTGCCGTCCCTGATGGGAAACCTGGTGATGGGCAACCTGGTGAACCGCCAGTTTGAACCGTCGCTGGCGCAGGCGGGCGATACGGTGAATGTGCCGATTCCGCCGACGCTAGTGGCAAACAATATTTCCGAGGGCGGCAGCGTGACGACGCAGAACCCGAACCTGGGCAATGCATCGCTTGTGCTGAATACGCACGCCGAGGCGACGTTCCAGATTCCGGACGTGACCAAGGTGCTGGCAGTTCCTGATCTGTTGTCGCTGTACATGCAACCGGCGGTAGTGGCTCTGGCAGAGAAGATTGAGGGCGACCTGCTTGGGCTGTACGGGCAGTTCACCGCGAATGCGGCGCTGGGCTCGGGCGGTACGGCGTTGACCGAATCGGTGGTGGACCAGGCCGAAACAGTGCTCTTCAACGCCAAGGTTCCAGCCAGGCTGCCGCGGTACATGATTCTGGGCGGAGACGCGTACTCGCAGATTCGCCAAATATCGAGGTTCAGCGAGTACAGTTCCGCCGGTGAAGCTGGATTGCGCGCGTTGATCGACGGTGCGGTGGGCCGCATGAAGAACTTCTTTGTGTTTCGTTCGCAGTTCGTGCCCAAGACGGGGAGCACGCCTGTGACGTCGCACAACCTTGCCTTTGCGTCCGACGCGATTGGCTTGGTGATGCGACGGTTGCCCCAACCGCTGCCTGGTACTGGGGCCATTGCCGAATACGCGGAATTGGGCAATTTCGGCATGCGAGTGGTGATGAGTTACCAGCCGAACACATTATCGCAGCAGTTCACTGTGGACGTGCTGTATGGTGCCGGCGTGTTGCGTAACAACCATGCCGTCGTCGTGCGGAGCTAGTTGAATGGATGGGGGCGTGGTGAGAGCCGCGCCCCCAGTACGAGTGGAAAACGAATTCCGGCCATGAACATCCAAGATTACTACCAGAAGATTCGTATCGAGGAATCCGGTTTGGAAGGGCCCGATGTATGGGTGACGAGCCTTCCAACGAAGAACGGTGGCGTGGGGGACCGAGTCATGCGGACGCCTGTCCGGATCGCCGCCAGAATGATCGTCGAAGGCACGGCGAGGCGGGCGAGCGAGTGTGAGGCGCGGCGAGCGGAAGCCTGTGAGGCCAGGACGGCGCGGCGAGGCCAGATGGAGCTTCCGTCTGAGTACTTTGTGCCGGGCGCCACTGGCGGAGTGGAGTAAGTACCTGCCGCGTGGCGGCGAGACGTAAAGGCAAGGGGCGAATCACGATGGCGATATTGAGCGACGGAGAAGTTTCAACGGTAGACGAGATTCTGCGGGTTGACAGTGGCGTGCAGGAGGTGAGCCGCGCCGAGGGGATCAGCATTGAGACGAAGCTTGGGCTGGCTGACCGGGACTGCCGGCTGAAGCTTTCCGGGTTCGTATTCAACCAGGGCCTCGAGTCTCGGCTTGGTGTCGTGAATGGCGTGCCGAGATTGGACCGTGTGGTTGTGAGCGAGGGACTGAAGAAGTGGCACGGTCTGCATACGTTGGAGTTGATTTACTCGGACGCGCATCATCGAACGGCAAACGGGCGGTACGCGAGTAAATATCAGCACTTTACGGCACTGGCGCAAAGCGCCTGGGAAGAACTGCTGGACACTGGGGTGCCTTGCACGAACAACCCAGTGAGCCGCGGCGTAATTGCCGAGTTGGAAGTGATCGAGGGTGGCCCGGTGGCTGCCGGCTCGTATCAAGTGGCGGTCCGATGGGTGGATGCAGCGGGGCGCAGGGGGGAATTGAGTGAAGTGAAGACTGCGACGGCAGCCACTTCATCGATGATCCGGGTGCATCCAGGGCCAAATACGGGCGAGGTAACAGGATACGACGTGTACGTTGGCGAGGGCGGCGGAGTCCTGCGGCGCCAGAACGCGAGCGAGGTTGGAGCAACGACTCCATATGAGTTGGGCGCTCTTGCGCCAGGCGGCGAGCCGGCTAGCGCGTGGACCCAGAACGTTGACTTTGTGCTTCGCCGCAGCAAAGTATTTGGCCGGGGGTGAGTATGTTGCACATAGGAGACGAATGCGCAGCCGCCTTGGCCGAGTCGTTTGAATCGGTTGACGGATTGGCGGCAAGGTGGAACGAGCTGCTGAGTGAAGTGGACCGGGAGGCGCTGGCGCCAAGCGGAGTTACGGTAATTCGAGGGCAGGCTCCGCTGGAACTCCTTCTGAAGTCAACGCCGATGCTACTTCCCGTGTGCCAGGTGTACTGCCGGAAGGTGCAGAACGACTTAAGGGGTAAGTTCAACGCCGTGTCGGGACGGGCTGAACTAGTCGTCGAGTGCACCGTGAGCGGCGTGAGTGTAGATGAATTGACGAGACAGACGAGCGCGGCGATCACGGCGATTACCGCGATTCTAGCCGAGCAGAGAGGCGCCTGGCTAGTGGGAGCGTATTATGACGGGGCGTGGTCCGTGGATGTAAGTCCGGCCAGGCTTGGCGGAAAACAATTCTTGCAGAGTTGTCGAGTGGGGATCGCGCTTGACATCAGGAAGGCATGACCGGAAGCTATGAGCTGCATTATCTCTTCTTACAAGAACAGAACGTACGGGGTGCTGGAGACGACTCCGGGTCTGGCCGGCGATATAAGTACGGCGAAACGGATTCCGGTGAGCGGACTCAGTATCCGTGAAGAACGGATGGAAAGCCGGCGGCGGGACAAGGTGGGCGGCCGGAGCTTCGTAGGTACACCGGCAAATGGACGCGAGAGCAGCGAGGTTAGGCTGAAGGCTTATCTGACGGAATGGGATGTGGGGGACGCCAGCCCGTCGCACGATGCTCTGCTCCGGGCGGCGTTGGGGGGGAGTGTGTTGACGAGCGCCGGAGGCACGATTGCGAGTATCACAGGCGGGTTGACGGTGGCGACGGCCGCACCGCACGGCCTTACAGTGGGGCAAGGCGTGTGCGCGGGCGGTGAGATACGGTTCGTGGATGGAGTGCCCGGACCTTCGACGCTCGTAATTAACTTTCCGTTTGGACCGGGCGTGGTGGCGGGCGGCGCAATAACTCGTACGATCACATACACGCTGGGCGATGGGTTGAAGGCCCTGACGCTTGGTGACTACTGGGACCCAGTCGAGGCTATACAGCGGTGCGTTACGGGATTCGCCGTGAATGAATTGATGATCGGCGTGAATGGCGACTTTCACGAGATCGGCTACACCGGAGAAGCGCGCCGGTTGATCGACTCGTCGAGTTTTGCAGCCGGCATGGCTGGGCTGGCCGAGTTTCCACCGGAACCGGTGAGCCAGGCAAACCTGAGCGGTCTGGTACCCGGCAGCATCGGGCAAGCATGGATTGGGTTGACGACTAAGCAGAGTATGAATGTGTTGATGGGGAGTGTCAAGCTTACCAATCACCTCGACTACAGGCGGCGGGAGTTCGGAAATTCGGACGGTGGCTGCATAACTGGCGGAGTGCGCGATGTCCGGCTAGATCTGAGATTGAAGGCGAATGACTCGCAGGAGATGACGCAACTGCACGCAGCGAGCAGGAGCAGGGAACCGGTTCCGGTGATGTTCCAACTGGGGGCGGCAGTGGGACAGGTGGCAGCGGTATATCTGCCGCAGGTTGTGATGACGTCACCTTACCTTGATGACACAGGGGCGAGTCTTGAGTGGGAGATGCGAAATTCGCGTGCGCAGGGAGGTGGTGACGATGAACTCTACATCGCTTTCGGTTGATGGCGGGATGGAGATTACGGTCCGGTATGAATCGTCCGTGGCGGCGGGCGTCTGGTTCCGGGTAAGACGGATGACGCTGAGGCAACGGATCCAACTGTTGGAAGATTTGTATCCGCTATACACGGAAGCGGAGTTTCTTAAAAGTGGGGCTACAGAGGCAGAGCGGCTGATGGCTCAGGTAAAGACGCTTAAGCTGCAGGAGATTCTGTTGCGGTGGGGCGTTGAGTCGGTCGGCGGTCTGGTGGTGAACGGCCGCGAATTGGCGGCGCGAGAATTGAGTGAGAACGCGCCCGAGGAATTGGCAGCTGAAATGGTACAACGCGTTCAAGAGGCTGCGGGCCTCACCGAGAAACAAGAAAAAAACTAATACTCGCATTCCATTTTCTCTCCATGAAGGATCGTGTGTGGGAGTGCGAAGTGTGCCGTGCGCACGAGTGGGAGAGAGCACGGCGGTGTGGGTTCATCAGGAAGGAACTCCACACCATCAAACGCGCGGTATGGAGCCGGAACGGAGTGGAATCGGACGCCTGTCCGAGGACCACCATTACGGTTCAGAGTATTCAGTGGCTCCACATGTTCCGAGCATGGAAACTAAGTGGCAGCCATGTTCATGAGGACATGCCGGTAGCGGTGGTGGAAGCGTATGGAGTGTTAGCCGACCAGGAAAGGAAGCTAAAAGAGGATGGACACCGAGCAGTTTCTCGAACAACTACTGAGTGGTGACAAACAAGCGTGGCGGATAGAGAATGGCGCGGCCTTGAAGAAACTGCAAGCGATGGTGGGTGGCACGGATGAGTTAGTTCGGAACCTTGCGGGCGAGCAATCGCGGCCGGGGACGTTGCTTGACGATGATCAAACACCAGGGGCCAGCAATATCGGGGGGCTTGGCAGGCTGACAGGAGAAGCTCTGGGATCGGGCATTCGACTTCCCACGGTAGATCGACTGGCCTCGTTTTCTTCGTTCCCGGCTGAGAGTGGAACTGCCAGTGAATTGGCCAGTGCAGGCATGAGCGGCGGCCTCATTGGGCAGGCGCTTGGACGAATCTTCCAATTGTTTGGTGTTGGAAGCGAAGGACAGGATCAGGCTGAGTTGGAGAAGTACCACTGGAGCGCCGCGGTGAATCCAGTAGTGGCGATGTCGCGTTGGGGGACGCCGGCCGGTCAACTGGACTACAGCGCAGCAGGTTTGCCTCGAGGATACGCAGCAGAACCACCAGAGAAGCAACGGGTTGAGATACGCATTGAGGCGCTAGATGCCAGGTCCTTGTTAGACCGGAAGGAAGAGCTGGCTGAGGCGGTGAGGCAGGCGGTATTGAGCGCGGGTGGCTCTGTGGAACCGCTCTTGTAAGGCAGGGAGGGTGTTATGAGCGTGTGGCCTCTTTTGAGAAGCGGTGCGAAGGTACAGATGCCTGTTCGCCGCCGCACAGGGCGGAAGTACTCAGAGGTAGAGTTTTGGGGCGGCGGCAAACAATCCTACGAGAAGGAGCGAGAAGCGCCTCAGGAGTGGATTCTGCACTATAGGGGACTCCGTGAGGACGAACTGAGTGCTCTTCTTGCATTTTGTGACGAACAAGCACGTCAGGAGAGCTATTTCTCCTTTGAGGATCCGGTGAATGGCCAGGTCGTATCAGACTGCCGTGTGATTCCGGGAAGTGTCGAGGTAAGTCTAACTGATCGTACCGGAGGGGAAGCCATCGTTGGCATCCGGTCAGTGAAGGTGTAGAACATGCTATTGCCCCAACTTCAGTCGAGAGCGGTAGTGCAGCGCAGTGTGACGCGAAGAGCTCATGCTGCCAGAGTAGTAAATAGGCTCGAGGACGGCTCCCTTCTAATGAGCGGCATGTTGCGCTCGCTACGACATGAGTGGGACCTGGAATACGTTGGTCTCACAGACTCAGAGTTGTTCACCCTTGAGGACTTCGCGAACGCCGCGAGAGGCATGGAGGGTGGATTTACATTCATTGATCCTATGGCGAATATGCTTACCAAGTCAGAGGATCTCACGGGGCTGCCATGGATTCAAAGCGCGTACTGTGATGTCACAAGCGAAGGAGTTGGTGAGGAAGGGTATTCCGTACACGGTGTGGCTAGCCAATCAGCCGGTGTGGAGTCGGTTAGCCAGGACGTGAACGTGGCCGGGCAAGGGTGGATGTCCGGATCCTGCTGGGTGCGAGCTACCGAGGCGGTGACTGGCTCTCTAATTATGAACTCGGGCGCTGAAGAATGGCGGTCAGAATTTGTGGCGAAGCCAGAGTGGAATAGGCTGCGAGTGAGCGCCATGGTGTCCACGGGCAGTGGCCCATTGCGATTTTCGATAGAGGCTGCTCCCGGCGCGCGGTTCGATGTAATGGGTGTGCAACTTGAGCATCAAGCGTTTCCATCAGAGTACAAGCCGTCCAGGGGGGATGGAGGGATCCACCAAGGTGCACGGATTGTGGATGGTAGTTTCAGCGGGACACGACAGGCACCTGACTGGTGTGATTGCCACTTTCGCATTGAAGTGGACTAGCGGGACGTAGAGGAGGCAGTGTGCAGGAACTTTCAATAGTAAAGGAAAGCAGCCATCCTGGCACACCGCTTTTCCTCTTTGAATGCCGGATCAATAACAACCTAACATATCGTTGGGCAACACATGAAGTCACGGTGGATGGGGAGACGTATGAGGCGCGAGTGTTGGAGCACGGTGCAATTGAGTACCGAGCTGGTGCCGCAGAGGAGTCGGGTTTTGCGCAGCGTGTTACCGTGCGGCTTGCGAATGCCGACCATTCTTTGTCAGCACTGACCATACAGCAGCAATGGAAAGGGGCGGAAATTATCATCCGCTTTGTGGTGTTCGACCTGTCGGGAGGGGTGCCTGCGTGTCCCACGTCAGTAGTCATGAGGGGGACTGTGAACCCGCCGGACCTTTCTGACTGCGAGAGTGTGAAGATCTCCATCCTGAACCGGATGGGTAGTCTGCGGGCACACATTCCGTCGCGACGAATCCAACGCAGGTGTCCCTGGTTGTTTCCAAGAACGGCAGAGGAACGGCAACTTGCGGCAGGGAACAGTGCTGGCAGCCGCTACTCCCCGTTCTATTGGTGCGGGTATTCCGCCGATGTGCCATCAGGCGTTGGGAATCTCGCGGATGATGTGCCGTTCGAGACGTGTGGCTATTCAAAGACGGACTGTGTCGAAAGAGGAATGTTCGACCAGGACGAGGCTCAACGAGCAACCCGCCGGTTTGGCGGGTTTCAGTATGTTCCGACCGCTCAACTGGTGAGTGGCTTTGGGGAAACTCGGATGGAGGTATCGGCTGCTGAAGGTCCTGAGCGAACAATCGGCCGACTTGTTCCGATAGCTTATGGGACCGTGTGGACGGACGGAATCATCACAGCAGGGTGGTTTGACGGCAACTTGGGGCATTTAGAAGTGGTCCTGAGTGAAGGGCCAATTGCAGGTGTCGTAAAGGTTGTTGTGAACGACATTGAAGTTCCTGTTGGATCAGGACGAGTGAATGCAACGGCGACTGGATGGTACAACGTAGTTACAGTGGGGGGGCGTGAAGGGGCATTTAACGGAGACAGTGTGGCCGCTAGCGGGGAGTCCATGCGTGATCCTGGGGCTGGCGTTGCGGTGCTGTCTGTGGTATTGCCGCGTTCCATAGTGAGCCATATCAGCAAGGCGCGAGTGAAAGTTCTCCTTCAAGGACTCCTGCTTCCCATATACACAGAAGAAGGTGAAGAGGCTGGCGCTAGCTTCACGTCGAACTCGGCGTGGGTATTGTTGGACCTCCTCAGAAGAGCAGGTTACAAGGCCGAAGACGTGGATTTGGGGAGCTTTGCGAAGGCCGCCGCGGTGTGTGACGAACTGATGAGTGTGGGGGATGGCAATGGAGGTGAACGGCTGGTCCCGAAGAGTGCTTGCAATACTCTGCTGAGGATAAAGCGGCCCATCGGAGAAGTCATCCGCGGTGTTCAGCTAGGAAGCCGAATTGGGTTCAGGTTTCGACAAGACGGTCGAATGGGAGCGTATATTGAGGACTCCATTGGGCGGCAGCAGACAGAGAAACCGGCTGGATCGAACAGTACGGTCACGCTAAACGGGGGGTGGCCAAGCTATGAGTTTGGGGACGGCCAAGGCGGGGCAGGAGGGATAGTGCTGTCGGCTGTGAGAGGACCTGCACTTAGGCTTTATTCGCGAAGCTACTCCGAGACGGCAAACCGGGTTCAAGTGGAATTTGTGGATCCAGAAAATGACTATGCGACCGATACCTTGTCACTTGTTGATATAGACGATGTGGTTAAGGTGGGGCAAGAAATTGGTTACCAGGTGCCAGCTGTGGGTGTGACTGGATACGGGCAGGCCTACCGATTGTGCAAGAGCGTGTTGGATAAGAACGTGCGAGGTAACGTTTATGCGGAATTGGAAAGTGGACTAAAGGCGGCCCTAGTACAGCCTGGTGAGGTGATCACGCTGAACGTGCCGTCCGCTGGGCTTGTGCGGCAGCCATTCCGAGTGATGTCGGTGGCGCCGGGCAGGAATTGTGAGCGAGTCAAGATCTTGGCCCAAGTCCACTCTGAAGATTGGTACGCCTACCCCAGTATCAAGAGTGAAAGAACGAAATGGGGCGCAGGAGCGGAGCAATCTGAACCGCGGCCGTTGCTCGGTGATGCGCCGGACGGCAACGGTGGATTGGTGCACTCGGTGACGGAGCAGATACTCGAAATGGCAGATGGCAGTCATCGGCTCCAGGTGCTGCTTGGGTACAAGGCGCCCGCACCGCCGGGATTGCCACTTGATCGTCGGCCGCTGGTGCCACCGACGGCGGGTATCGCGCTGGCAAATGGATCTTTCAGCGGGCCACAAGTTCTTTACTATGCCATAACGGAGAAGGACTTGCAGGGCCGGGAGTCATCGCTGTCGGCAAGCATTCGCGCAGTGATACCAGCAGGTACGAACTCGGCACAGGTCACCATTCAAGCGATTCGCATGTCTCCGCAGTCAGCGAGCATGAGCGTGTACCGTGGTAACGACCCATGGCAAATGCACAGGATTGCGGATGGTGTATCTGCTAGCGAGAGTTTCATTGACGTGGGGCTGCCGTATCTGCCAGACGGACCACCAGATCTTCATTTCGCGATGGCGGTGTCGGAATGGAGGATGGAGTATTTGCCACCAATGGCTATTAGCAGCGCTGAGAACGGTAGTGTGACGGTCGCCAGCGCCGTGTTGGAACCCGGTAGCCTCAACGGCAAGGTGGTTCGGATTCATTCCGGTCGAGGTCAAGGGCAAGAAAGAGCGATTTCAAGCAATACAGATACGACTATATCCATCACCTCGCACTGGGCCATAATTCCAGACGGCAGCAGTTCCGTATGTGTCGTAGAGAGCGGGTGGCAGCCAGGAGGGAGATCCGCTGGATCGCCATGCGTGTTGGACGTGCCAAACCTGACCGGCAGCACCATTCATTTGCGTGTGTATGGTGTAAACGCGAACGAGGAGCAATCGAGGAAAGATCTCGCACGGATAACGAGACACGTTCTTGATGGCGTGACAGGGAGTGATTGGGATGCCGACGTTCCACCAAAGCCAACATTTGGTCTGGCTGTAAAGGCAGGTGGGCTGGTGGAAGTGAGCGGCGTCTCGTTTGCCAGCTTGGAAAATACAGCAACTATTGCGGCGGGGACGCTGAACCTCCATTTTGCGAATGAGTTGGCGATGACACCAATTGCCACAACAGTCGCGCAGACATCGTCTGCAACCTCTGAAATCGTAGTGGATGTCCCGATATCGCTTCCCGATGGCGTGATTCTCGCTGTAGGGATGGAACTGATGAGATGTACAGTAAGTGTTGTGAATGACAGCGTGGTTGTTGTAGAACGAGGTGTGTTCGGCTCAGGCGTGGCAGAACACCCACCTGGTACGCCGATTCTTCCGCTGAAGCGGCGGACATCGACGATCCCTTTTCCCAAGCAGTTTTTTGGCAGCCTGGGAAGTGGTGACTTCGTGTTCACTGTGCCGATGGAGAGCACTCGACTCTTTGCTGCTGACTTGATGTTCACCAACGCAAGGGGAAACTCAGAGGTGGGCGCAGTGAACTTCACGGTTCTGCCTGACAGAGGCTTGCGGGTACTGCGGGGGGGACAAATTGTAATCCAGGCAGATGGTCATCTGGCGATCCAATCCAATATTGCACCGCCAATTATAGTTTCGGAAAGCCGTAGCATACGTGATGTTTTCGCCACTGTAGAGGAGGCGCCGGTGGGGGCGGCATTGGATCTCAGGGTGCGGCGAAACGCAACAGTGCTGTGCACACTGACAATCCCTGCCGGAGCAGTCATTTCGCAGGTAGTACCCGGTGCCAATCTAGGACCGCTGACAAGTATGGACAAAATTGCGGTGGACATCACCTCTGTTGGGGTTGGAGAGGGCAAGACATCCGGACGGAACCTCACTGTTACCATCCGCCTCTAGGAGAGTCATGACCGAAACGCCAGTTAAGTTGCGGCCTGACCGGGATCTTCAAGTCTATTTTGAACGTCCGTCGGCCATTGCTGCGATTAGCAGCGCAAGCGAACAGGGCTTCACGCTATCAGGGACATGGCGTCAGCAGTTCGACTGGGCTGTGGTGGAGTGGAACCGGGACAATGTGATCGAGCCACACTTCATGCGCCCGTTGCCGGACGGCGATATAAGTGGGCTAACCTTATCGTACGAGGAGGTGCGCACAAACTGCATACCTGTAGATTCAGACCTGTTCCATGCGATCGACTGGCACGTCCTCCGAATTTGGACGAGACAGGATGGTGTGAACGACTACTTCACGGTAAGACTGCGTCCATTCTCAACGCCAGTTGCTGGGGCGTATCGCTGCGCGGAGGCGTCCTTTACGTTAACCGGTACTCCAACCAGTGGTGATCATGTTGGTATCTCACTGCTTGAAGAGCATTACACATATAAAGTGTTAGGGTCAGATACGATTGCTACGATCGTTACTGCCATTGCGGGAATTGTAAACCAGTATTCCTCCTACGCTGACGCCGTATGCACTGGCGAAACAGTGACACTCATTTACCACGGACCAGGCCAAACTGCTGAAAACAGCACATCTGGATCCAATGGGAATCGTATAGGCGCTTATGGGTTTGTGTCAGGTGCAAGAACCGAGGCGTGGGAGACAGTGGCGAAGGTGTTTGAGGGTGGACTATCTCCGACAAGGTGGCGAGTGACGATTCCGTTCGGGGAGCTTATTGCTGACGATGGACGAACGGTACCTACTCAGCATGTGCGAAAAATGCGTTGGACGTATGCGGCAGACCTTCAGCCTGGAGCGTACGAGCGTTCAGAGTTTTCCGTGACAATATCTGATTGGAGTGTAACCGGTACAGGCCGAGGCTACGCCATCCCCTCATCAAACAGTCAACGATTGGAGGATTCTGAATCCCTCTGGGAATACCATGGTGCGTGGCAATCGGCGATAGGGAACTTCTCTGGAGGATCAATTCATTACGCGTCATCCGAAGGGGCGTCTGCGATCATCTCTTACAATGTTGCGGAGTCGCATGAACTCGCGCTCGGAACCAGATTTGCTGACTCCGCATCGTCCGTTCAGGTGCTGCTCGATGGGGAGATGGTGTGTGCGGAAAACCTCATCATTCCTGGAGAGGACCAGCTTGCTCGTGTGATGCTTGGCCCTGTTGGAGCGGGGACGCATACGGTAGAGGTGAGGCATGCGGGTCCTACAGATAAGTACTTGTACCTCGATTTTATCGAGGTGTTTGGACGCGCTTCGGCAATGGTATCGTTTCCGATAAACGAAACCGTCAACCTAGCGACAGATTGGGACACCGACCATTCTTTGTCCATACCAGCTGAGCGAACTGCGTGGCTGATTAATTTCTTAGGCTTTCATGGGAGGGTCAATCACTATGTTGGTGCCCTTTGGTACTACGAACTGGTGCGGAGCGGGCACTCGTATGCGAGTGCTACGATTGAATTTGTTGGGCTTCCTATATTTAGTGAGTGGACGACGCTCGTTATAGGGAGAGACTTCTACCCGTTAAGCACAGATCTCATCTTAACGCACCTCAACAGGATTGGGGACTCAGCTGATACCATCGCCAAGGCATTTGAGCTAGAGCTGAATCGTGGCTACACAGCGGTTCGGGCAACTGCTTCAGGTGCCCAACTGACAATCTACTCACGGTCAATGGGCGAAGATGGCAATGCACTCCGAATATCGGCAGTTACCGCTAGTGGGTCATTTTACGTGAGCGTCCCCAGTGATCACCTGTCGGGAGGCCAGGATGGCCAATGGTTGACTGACATTATAGCTGTGCCAAGGTTAAACAGGGCTTGTCGCGATTGGACTCGTGCGTTCATTCGGTATCTGAATAATATTGGATGTGATATTACCTGTGCATTCAGTATGGAACTGCAGCATGGGGATCGAAGCATTGAGACGGGAATTGCGCAGAGATATCCAAACAATGAGGCTGTGTATCTGAACACTCCAGCGCTGCAGACGAATTTTTCCCCAGTCTCCTTACTGTTCTGGCGTGAGGTGTACAAGGGGATGGCTGACCTCATGGCTAGTGAAGGTGCAACTCCTTACCTTCAGTTCGGCGAGGTTCAATGGTGGTACTTCCCGCTAGCAGGGGTCGGGATGACTTTCTACGATGAATATACAAAAAGCCGTTTTGCAAGCGAACAGGGCAGGCCAATGCAAGTGATCGCATCGCATCAAGAAAACCCTGAACCATTCATGACAGAACTCACCTATCTTGCTCAACTGATCGGTGAGTTTACATCCAACGTGATGGCATATGTGCGGAGCTTCCACAGTGATGCTAAATTTGAAGTCCTGTATCCTACTGATGTAAACGACACAGCTCTCAATGCACTCGCGAACTATCCTGGGCAGACGTGGACGCCAACAGAGATCTCGTGTCTCAAGACTGAGAGCTTCACGTATACATTCAGTAAGGATGTAAATCGTGGTCAATATACGGTGGACTTTGCTGAGAGCAAGGGCTTCCTTGCATCGCAGAGGGCATTTCTCTGTGGTATAGGGGACTGGACGGCGCCATGGATGAAGGAGGTGGCTTATGCCAAGACCAGGGGGCTTGAGTCTATTACGTTGTTTGCGCTTGATCAGTACTGTTTGATTGGATACAATCCACCGCTTGATCTACTTGCCGGAAGAGCCTCGGAAGTGTAGGCGTGGCCTCATGACACAGCAGTGTGAGGGAGGTGGGATATGCTATCCTCTTGCAGAAAGAGGTGCGATGGTATTCACTTTTCGAGGCGTATCTCCAATTCTCGGCCCTTCGGTTTACATTCATCCAAGCGCTCAGATAATAGGTGATGTGAGCCTGGGTGAGGATGTGAGCGTGTGGTGTAACGCGGTGATCCGTGGCGACGTGAATGGGATTCGGGTGGGTCGTGGTAGTAACATTCAGGATTGTGCTGTGCTGCATGTTGAACACGAAAGGCACTCTCTAAGCATAGGGGAGCATGTTACTGTTGGTCATAGTGCAGTGCTGCATGGATGCATGGTTGGAGATGATTGCCTGATAGGAATTGGCGCCATTGTGTTAAATGGTGCTGTCATTGGGCAGGGATGTGTGATTGGTGCGGGAGCTCTAGTTCCGGAGGGGTGCCGGATTCCGCCTGGAAGTGTAGTTCTGGGCATACCTGGGAAGATCATTCGCACTGTTAGTGAGGAAGAGAAGGCGCGTTTCCGGTTGAACGCAGATCATTATATCGAGTTAGCCAAGTCTTATCAGGAGGGATGGTCGTGATTAAGGCTGTCAGAGGGACGCGGGATATCCTTCCACCAGTGGCTGGGGCTTGGGCCGAAGTCGAGTCGAAAGTGCGTTGTATTTTTCGTAGGTATAGGTGCGAGGAGATCAGGACGCCTGCATTTGAGGAGTCTGAGCTCTTCTCCCGGGGAGTCGGCGAAGAGACAGATATTGTCTCGAAAGAGATGTATACATTTACTGATCGTGACGGTAGCTCCATCACGCTTCGCCCGGAGAATACCGCTTCGGTGATGCGTGCGTATATCGAGCATCGTTTGGATCAACGTCCTGGCATTCAGAAATTATTCTATATTGGCCCGATGTTCCGCCGGGAACGACCCCAAAAGGGACGTTATCGGCAGTTTCACCAGATCGGAGCGGAGGTGATTGGGTCGGACCGACCGGAAGTAGATGCTGAAGTTATCACTTTGGTATATGACCTACTTCAGGAGACAGGGGTTGACGACTTTAGAATCCTACTAAATTCAGTCGGATGCTCTGATTGTCGTCCGGTGTTCCTGGCCAGACTTAAGGATTCATTGGTTTCCGTGAAGAAGGAATTGTGCCAGGATTGCCAGCGACGCTCTGAGACTAACCCGCTGCGTGTTCTTGATTGCAAGGTTTCGGCTGATCAGCAGTTTATTGATCAACTTCCTTCCATTGTGGATTCGCATTGCCAGTCTTGCCGGGAGCATTTCGAAGTGGTGAAGGGTACGTTGACCGACCTGCACATCCCTTTCACGATTCAGCCTCGATTGGTGCGGGGGTTGGACTACTATATGCGCACTACCTTTGAGTTTACTCAGGGTACCCTTGGGGCACAGAATTCGATTTTGGGAGGCGGCCGTTACGATGGATTAGCCGCGCAACTCGGTTCCCGGATTTATGCACCGGGAATTGGCTTTTCCATTGGCCAAGACCGCTTAATGATGGCGCTTGAGGAGAGATGTGGGCAACGGCGCGACTCGCTTGACCTCTTTTTGGCTCCGCTGGGAGTACCTGCCGCTCGTCTGTGTGCCGTTCTGGCGCACGAACTGCGAGGCGGGGGAGCCACTGTCGAAGTTGGGGTGGACGCCAAGCTGAAGCGGGCATTGGAACTTGCTCATAAGCTGAACGCCCGATATACTCTTATCGTTGGCGACGATGAGGTTCGAACTGGGCAGTTTCTGTTGAAGGATATGAGCACCGGCTCTCAGGAACTCGTTTCGCGGCAACACCTTCTTAGCAAGTTCTCCACTGCGACGGAACATGGAATCTAGCGTTTCTCTCGACTTTCTCGGCGATCTACGCCGTACTCACGACTGTGGGGCCCTCCGGTTGGGGGACTCTGGTCACAGTGTTGTTCTCATGGGGTGGGTGCACCGCAGGCGTGATCTCGGTGGTGTAATCTTCATTCATCTTCGCGACCGCGAAGGCGTCACGCAATGCGTCTTTCATGCTGGAGAGGATTCCTCCCTTCACCAGAAGGCCGAGGGGCTTCGCCCTGAATTTGTTGTGGCTATCCGCGGCAAGGTGAAGCCGAGAACGCCGGAGACCGTGAATTCCGCAATCAGCACCGGCGAGGTTGAGGTTGTTGCCGAAGAAATCCTACTGCTGAACGAATCCAAGACGCCTCCTTTCCCGATGGAGGACAACGTTGACGTCAGCGAGGAGGTACGCCTCAAGTATCGATTTGTCGATCTTCGCCGTCCCCGGATGCAGCGCAATGTGATTCTTCGTTCCAAGGTCTCATTGGCTGTGCGCAACAGTCTTGCCGAACAGGGGTTCCTGGAGATTGAAACGCCCTTCATGACGCGCTCCACGCCAGAAGGCGCGCGAGATTTCCTTGTCCCTTGCCGGTTGCAGCCCGGTACATTCTACGCTCTCCCACAATCGCCTCAAATCTTCAAGCAACTGCTCATGGTGAGTGGCTATGACCGGTATTTCCAGATCGTCCGCTGCTTCCGTGACGAAGACCTGCGTGCTGACCGCCAGCCTGAATTCACTCAAATCGATCTCGAAATGTCCTTCCCGCAGCAGCAGCAGATCTTCGAGGTAATCGAACCACTTGTTCAGCGGGTTTGCGAAGTTGCTGGTTTCAATATCACAACGCCAATTCCACGCTTCACCTACGACGAGGTAATGAGATCCTACGGGATCGACAAGCCAGATCTTCGCCTTCCTCCCTTCTACGATGTCACCGATTTATTTACCGGGGCTGGGCTCACGGCCGATGGCATGCCAATCGTGGCCATCCACATCCCGAATGTGGGGCCCCTCAGCCGCAAAGACCGCGATGATGTGAAGCCCTTCGGACAGGAGCGGGGACTTCGAGTTTACGATGACATCAAACGTCTGGAGCGCGACTTCGCGGGTCCCATCGCGCAGGTTCGAGAGCGCGCTGGCGCCAAGGAGGGCGACCTGCTCTTTTTGTGCGGCGTCGTCGAAGCGCCTAAGTCTCCCCGTCCTGTCCAGTCGGTATATGAGGCCTGTGGTGCGTTCCGGCTCCAACTTGGACAGCGCTTCAACGACCGCCACAAACTCCTTTCCCCCACTGATTTTCGCTTCCTCTGGGTAGTGGATTTTCCCATGTTCGAATGGGATGAGGAGGACAAGCGGTGGGTCGCTGCGCACCATCCTTTCACCAGCGTTAAGGACGAGCACATTGAAAAACTCACGGACGATCCTGCTGGATGCCGTGCGAAGTCCTATGATCTCGTGCTGAACGGAGTCGAGCTTGGTTCTGGCTCCATCCGAATCCACCGCAGGGACGTCCAATCCAAAGTCTTTGCCGCACTTGGCATGAGCGCCGAAGAGGCTCATCGCCGCTTCGGCTTTCTCCTGGATGCGCTTGAGTACGGTGCTCCGCCGCACGGCGGCATCGCTCTCGGTCTCGACCGCATGGTCATGATCCTTGCGGGCGAGTCGTCGATCCGCGACGTCATCCCCTTCCCCAAGACTTCAAAGGGCACAGACCTCATGTGTGAAGCGCCATCGGAAATCGGTGACCGCCAGCTTCGCGAGGTGGGCATCGCACTTCGCAAGCCGTAAGCGCCCGACATCCACGCGTTGTACGCTGGAATTATGACGGGCTCGCTCCATTCACACTCCGGGCCGCATCACGCCCCGCGCGACTATTCCAAGACGCCTCTCAATATTTATTGGGAGATGACGCAGGCCTGTGCGCTTGCCTGCCGTCATTGCCGCGCTGAGGCTATGCCAGCCGCACATCCGGACGAGCTAACTTTCGAGGAAAGTCGAGCTTTTCTAGATCAAATAGCCGGCTTCGGTGATCCGCTGCCTCACCTCATCCTTACGGGTGGCGACCCGCTCAATCGCCCCGATCTCTTCCTTCTCATCGACGAGGCCCGGCGCCGCGGCGTGGGTGTTTCCATCACGCCTGCCGCCACCGCCGCGCTGACTCTTGACGTCCTCCAACGCTTAAAGGACGCGGGCATCGAAGGCCTCGGCTTATCTCTCGATGGCCCCTCCGCTGCTACTCACGATGCCATTCGAGGAGTTCCGGGCACGTTTGACCGCACTCTTCAGGCGATTCGCTGGGGTGAAAGCCTTGGCCTTCCCATTCAGGTCAATACTCTCGCCTCCGCCGAAACCGCCCCCGGCATTCCCGCCGTCTATGAACTCCTCAAGCCCCACGACATCGCCCGCTGGAGCCTCTTCTTCCTCATCTCCGTCGGTCGCGGCAAGGTTCTGCAACCGCTTTCGGCTGAGGACAGCGAGCGCCTCATGTCCTGGATTTTCGCTGTTTCCCGCGATGCTCCCTTTATCGTCGCCACTACCGAGGCGCCATCCTACCGCCGTGTCGCCATCGAACGCATGCGCGAAATGGGCATCACCGGAGAACAGATGAAGCGCAGCGGGCCGCTGCGCGGAGCCGGCATACGCGATGGCCATGGCATCATGTTCGTCTCCAACACCGGCGAAATTTGCCCGGCAGGCTTTCTCCCCATCTCCGCCGGAAACGTTCGCACGCACCGCGTGGCCGATGTCTACCGCGAAGCCCCTCTCTTCCAGTCACTCCACGACCCTCGCCAGTTCGAAGGCCGTTGCGGCTACTGCGAGTACAACGCCTTGTGCGGCGGTTCGCGCGCCCGCGCCTATGAAGCCACGGGATCTCCTCTCGGCACCGACCCCTTGTGCACCTACGTTCCCCAGCCCAAGTCCCGCTGATGCCGGTCCCGCGGGTTCGACCCTCATGCTCCCGCGCTACAATAGACGGGTTCATGGCCAAATCGATCCCCGCCATTCTGTTCACACTGCTTCTCTCCATCCAAGGCTGCAAACGCGCGGCTCCCACCAACGTTGCCGCAGAGGTCAACGCCCGTCCCATCCTTTTCGCTGACCTCGACAAACAGTTCAAGATCCAGTTCTCATCGTCAAATCCCGAGGCCAACGAAGACCTCATTGATAACCAGAAACTCGATATCCTCCGCAGCATGATCGATAACGAAATCATGCTGCAGCGCGCGGAAAAGCTTGGCCTCATGGCCGTCGACTCCGACGTTGAGGCCAAGTTCAGCGAACTCAAGGCCCCTTACACGCAGGAAGAGTTCCAGAAGCAGATGGACGCCCGCAAGATCACCCTCCAGGACCTCAAGGTCCAAATCCGCCGTGACCTCTCCATCGCCAAGCTCTTCAACCGCGAGATTACCTCCAAGATCTCCATCACCGACAAGGACGTTACGGGTTTCTACAACGCCAACAAAGCCAGCTTCAACCTCGCCGAGCCGCAGGTTCATCTCGCCACCATCCTCGTCACGCCTCAGCCCGACCCCAACGTTCGCAATCTGCGCAGCGACAAGGCCCAGAACGACGACCAGGCCAAGCGTAAGATCCAGATGATTGAAGCACGTCTGAAGCAGGGTGAGGACTTCGCCATGCTCGCCCAAAGCTTCTCCGAGGACCCCAACACCGCGCCCAATGGCGGGGACATGGGATTCATTCCCGAATCAGCTCTCGAACAGGCCAACGTCGAGCTCCGCAAAATGGTCATGTCCCTGCAACCCGGACAGACATCGCCCGTCATCTCCACAGCCGAGGGCTATCGCATCCTGAAGCTCGTCTCCAAAGAGCCGGCCGGCCAGCGCGACCTCAACGACCCGCGCGTCCAGCAGACAATCCGTGAAACGCTGCTCAACCGCAAGGATCAGCTTCGTAAGGCCGCCTACTACGAGGTGGCTCGCAACGAAGCCAAGGTCACAAACTACTTCGCCCAGCGCGTCGTCGAGCGTGCGCAGGAAGGCAGTTCCAAGTAGCTGCTACTTCGCTTCTCTCGCCGCCTTGCCCGCCCCAGGTTTGCGGACATTCTCAAAGTACTGTTGCACATAATGCTGCAGATCCAGCGGAACCTCGTCGCGATGGATCTCGCCGCCTGACTCCCGGTGTGCGCCGCGGCGGTCTGAATAGGCCGTGCGCAACTGCTGCTGCCGGCTCGACTTGACCTCCACCATCATCTCGCCCTTCATGTTCTCGGCCCGCTTGCCAAAGATCTCGCTGATCTTCCCCATCGCTCTGGCCTGCTCGGCGTCACGAATCTCTTTCTCGCCGTCCTGCTTGCCCATCCCGCTCTGCTGTGACGGTTGAGCCTGCTGCTCACTGCCCTTGTCGCCGCCCTTGCCCTGGCCTGATTGCGCCTGCTCGCTGGGCTGCCCCTCGTCGGCGCCCTCGGCGTCGTCGGCCGGCGAACCCTTGCCCTGCGTCTGCCCCTTCTGCTGACTGCCTTTCTTGCCCTGCATCTCGCCGCCACCTTGCGCGCCCTTCTGTTGCCCGCCCTGCTTCTGCGTTCCCTGCTGCGGCAGCTTCATCTTCGCCAGCAGGTTCGCCATCGCGTCGCGCATCTTGTCCATCAGGCTCGAATTGTTCCCTTCCTTGCCTTGCTGTCCGTTCTTGGCCTCTTGTGGAACACCCTTCTGCCCATCGGGCGACGCAGATTCACTGCTGTCGGAGCCGCCGTCCTTGCCTTCGCCGCGCGCCTGCCGGTCTCCCTCGGCGTCCTCCTCCATGGCATCGCCTTCCTCGGCCTGCGCCTTGATCTCCTTCGTCATGGACTTCAGCAGATCCCGCGTCTCCACCCCCGCGTTCACGTCTGGCGTCGTCACCTCGGACAACGCATCCGGACTCGCCGCGCTCAACTCCTTGGCCTCCTCGCCCTGCTCATCCAGAGGAATGCTCATGGGGCTCTCGCCCTGCTTGCGCCCGCCCCCGTCCTTCTTGCCCGCGCGCTCCTTGCCTGGAGTGAAATACTGCGACAGCCCCCGCACCATGGGCGCCCGCACATCCAGCGTGCCCAGCAGACCGTAGCGCACCATCAGCAGCCCTGACAGCCCCACAATCAGCGCGCCGGCAAGATACGTCCGCCGGGGCAGCCCCCACGGAAAGACCGCCGCCGCCTCCAGTCCTCGCGAAGCCTCCTCGGCGCGCACTCTCTGCAGCCGCCACAACTCCCCGTTCACCTGGCCGCGCCGGTCCTCTCCGCCAAAGTAATAGGCCGTCGACAGGGTGTCGCTCAGCTCCATTCGCCGGTCGATCTCCTGAGCCACCTCGTACGGTCCGGGCAGGCTCCGCATCGTCCGCCAAGCGCTCCAACCCGCGCCTGCTGAAAACAGCAGAACAAGCCACCGCCAGTCGAACAGGTCCGAACCGGCAATCAACACCAGAGCCGCTCCGCCCAGCGCCGCGCACGCGCCCGTCATGGCATGGCCCGCCACGCGATGCGCCAGGGCGCGCCGCCTCGCCGCTTCCACAAGGTTCATCAATGCGCTCGGTTCCGTCACGGTGCCGCCTTCATTCTATCGCCTGCCGCCCAAACGCTTTTACCCTCCGCGCCTTCACCTGCCGCCCCGCGCCGCGCTCACCCCGCTGCTACCATGCCTGTATGCAACGGGACGATCTCCTGCTCGCGCGGAGCGAAAACCTCTTCCCCGCCGTCACACACCTCTACGGCGAGCCCCTCACACTGGCCCGCGCCAAGGATCAATACGTCTGGGACTCGTCCGGCCGCCAGTACCTCGACTTCTTCGGCGGCATCGTCACGGTCTCCATCGGCCACTGCAACTCCGAGATCAATGAACGCGTCCACCGCCAGATCGATACGCTCGGCCACACTTCTACTCTCTATTCCTCCGCGCCCATGCTACGCCTGGCCGGCAAGCTGGCGTCCATCTCTCCCGGTGGCGCCCTCACGCGCGCCATGTTCACCAACTCCGGCTCGGAAGCCAACGAAACCGCCATCCAAGCCGCGCGCCTATACACGGGAAACTCCGACATCATCGCTCTGCGCCACTCCTATCACGGCCGCTCCCAACTCTCGGCCGCGCTCACGGGCAACCACGCCTGGCGCCCCGCCGGCGCCGCCGCGCCCGGCGTCACCTTCGCGCATAACGCATACTGCTACCGCTGCCCGTTCGGCCTCACCTACCCGTCCTGTGAGCTTCGCTGCGCCCACGACCTCCAGGAACTCATTCGCACCACCACCACGGGACGCATCGCCGGCATGATCGCCGAACCCATCCAGGGCGTTGGCGGCTTCATCACGCCACCGCCGGAATACTTCGGCATCGTCGCCCGCATCGTGCGCGAGCACGGCGGCATCTTCATCTCCGACGAGGTGCAAACCGCCTGGGGCCGCACCGGCGCCAAATGGTTCGGCATGGAACACTGGGGCGTTCAGCCCGACATGCTCACCTCGGCCAAGGGCCTCGCCAACGGCCTGCCCATCGGAGTCACTCTCGCCGGCGACGCCGTGGCGCATGCCGTTCCCGCGCCCACCATCTCCACCTTCGGCGGCAATCCCATCTCCTCGGAGGCCGCCTGCGCCGTGCTCGATTTCATCGAGGCGCACGGTCTGCGCGCCCGCACCGAAGAGAACGGCGCCCACCTCCGCGCCGGCCTTCTCGCCCTGCGCGACAAATACCCTCTCATCGGCGACGTGCGCGGCATGGG
Source organism: Bryobacterales bacterium (assembly GCA_020847045.1). Taxonomy (GTDB): domain Bacteria; phylum Acidobacteriota; class Terriglobia; order Bryobacterales; family Bryobacteraceae; genus JAFLBB01. The sequence goes on from JADLCT010000058.1 coordinate 147,128, forward strand.
CCTCCTGCAAGCACTCGAACTGGTTACGGACCGCCGCTTGCGCACGCCCGCGCCCGCCGAAACCAGCGCCGTCCTCGAGGCGGCGCGCCAGCAGGGCCTCCTCATCGGCAAGGGCGGATTGCACGGCAACTGTCTCCGCCTGTCGCCGCCGATGAACCTCGGGCGCTCCGACATCGGCGAGTTCCTCTTGCGCCTGGACCGCGCATTCGAGACAATCGGCAATCAGTAGATGGACGAAAAAGCTTTCTATTCGGAATCCC
>JADLCT010000059.1 GCA_020847045.1 Bryobacterales bacterium
AACGGTCTCGCCGCTTTCGCCCTGCTCCGCGATCAGCCGGATCCACCTGGACCGCACCTCGGGTTGTAACGTACCCATACTTCCACTCTGCGCCCGGGACCGCACGGCTCACAAGATGGGGTTCACGTAGCGCTCACGTTATTGCCGGAACGAAATCATTCAATGCCTCGTTCCGATTGAGCTGCGAGCCCTGCTATGAAATGGCGAGAGAAGTTCAACCCGCCAAGCACGGCGTCGTTCACGAAAACCGGGGTAGTATCCGCGTGTCCTTGGATGACCAAAACATCAAATACAGCATCAACTTTTCTCCTTGCGGCTGTGGCGCGGCAGGGGCCGCGCATGATGAACTTTCACGAAGTGTTGGCGGTAGCGGCCCCCGACGCGACGATAGGAGTGTCAAGGGTTGTGGCGGGCTAAGCCTGTCCAAACCGGGGTCGCTACCGCCGATTTACAGGCCCCGCCCGACGTTCCCGCGCTGGACGCGCGATCCGCGCTATCTCCTCGCTGGCGCAAAACTTGGCGCGCGGTCCGTTGGACCGCCGAAGGGGACCCGATTGCACTAGACCGCCGCTTCGGGGCCGGTCCGGCACGGCCCGCGATAAACGGCAATCTAGGATGCATGAAGAAAGCTCCGGATCATCCCGTAGGCGTGCGGCGCGAGATTCCCGCCGCCCTGTGTTCCTCTGCATTGGACAACGATCTTCGACACCGCATTCCTGAGAGGCCACGGTTCGACCCGCCACCGTTCTGATCGATACGTCCACACCTGCGGCCTCTCCGCAATCTATTTGTGAAGGCCCGGCCAGTTGCGGTCACCTTCCTGGATGCGCGCCGTTGTGTCCTGTTCCCACTTCTTCTGCACGCTGTTGTCGTAGTTCAGATAGAGCTTGCTGCCGACGATGCGCCACGCCTCGGGATCGCCATTCGCGGTGTAGCCTTTGCTGACCGCCCAGGCACAGTAGCCACCGTATTGTGGCGCGTACTTCGCGGGTTCCTTCTGAAACAGATCGCGATGCTCAGCGGATACGAATTGCCACGTGGCGCCCATCCAATCGGCGGTGAACTGTGGGGAGCCTTTGGCCGGACGGCCATCGGTGAAATAGGACACGGCATCGTAGCCGTGAATGGCGAGGCCGTTGTCTTTGTTCACGGCGTCCATAGGCGATTTCGCGGCGAGCGGAAGCGCAAACGCGCCAATCGCGAGTAATAAAAAGTTTCGTCTCATGCCCGTAATATGCCCTCCCGCCAAAACGTTATTCCGGCGGTTGCATCCGGGAATAAGGCTCTACGGCGTCGGGATCTCGCTAGTGAATCGAAACAAGATGGGAGACTAAATGCTGCGACTGGAAGGCAAAAACATACTCGTTACCGGTGCGGGCTCCGGCATTGGCCAAGCCATCGCCGTACGGTTCGCGCGGGAAGGCGCGAACGTGGCCATCAACTACCGCTCCGGTCCGGAGTTGGCGGAAGAAACCCGCCGGCAGGCGCACGAAGCGGCGCGGATGAATGGAGCCATCGGTGCGAAGACCATCCTCGTGCAGGCCGACGTGGCCCGTGAGGAAGACGTTACCGCGATGTTCGCCACGGCCGCGAGCGAGTTCGGCCGCGTCGACGTGCTCGTCAATAATGCGGGAATTCAGAAGCCTTCCGCTAGCGAGGACATTGAAATGGCCGACTTCGACCGTGTCCTGGGCGTCAACCTGCGCGGCGCGTTTCTCTGTGCGCGGCAAGCCATCCGCCACTTCCGGTCGCGTCCGGGCGGCGGCGTCATTCTGAACAACTCCAGCGTTCATGAAATCATCCCGAAGCCCAAATACCTGCCCTATTCGATCAGCAAAGGCGGCATGGAGAACCTGACCAAATCGCTTGCCCTGGAGTATGCGGGCCAGGGCATTCGCGTAAACGCCGTTGGCCCCGGAGCGGTCGTCACGCCGATCAACAAAGCGTGGATCGACAACCCGAAAGCACGCGGCGAAGTGGAGAGTCACATCCCGATGGGGCGTGCCGCGGCGGCCGACGAAATCGCCTCCGTGTTCGCATTCCTGGCCAGCGACGACGCGTCGTATGTCACCGGTCAGACGATATTCGCATGCGGCGGACTGACGCTCTATCCCGAGTTCCGTGTCGCTTGGTCGTCCGGCGAGTAAGATGCGCATCATGGCTCTCAAAAGCAGAGTGGTCCTCATCACGGGCGCGAAAGGCGGACTTGGGACCTACGTCACCAACGCCTTCCTTGCCGCGGGCGCTCGAGTCGCCGGCGTGTCGCGCTCGATTCAACAGAGCGACTTCAATCACCCGTCATTCGTCGCGATTCCCGCGGAGTTGAGCTCACGCGATGCCGCCGAGACACTGGCAGGCGAAGCGCTCTCGCGATTTGGACGCGTCGACGCATTGGTTCACTTGCTTGGTGGATTTGCCGGCGGCACAACCGTTGCCGATAGCGACGATTCGACGCTCGATCAGATGTTCGACCTCAACTTCCGCTCGCTGTTTCACATCTCCCGGGCCGTCCTGCCCGGCATGCAATCACGTCGCGCGGGTTCGATCCTGGCCGTGGGAAGCCGCACGGCCGTGGAACCGCAGGCGGGCCTCGGACTTTACTCCGCCTCAAAGGCAGCTCTGGTTTCGCTCGTCCGCACAATCGCAAAAGAGAACGCGTGCTGCGGTGTCGCGGCGAACGTCGTGCTTCCGGGCACCATGGACACACCTGCCAACCGCAAGGCGATGCCGGACGCGGATACTTCGAAATGGGTGCAGCCCAGCCAGATCGCGGCCCTTCTGGTGCACCTTGCCTCGTGCGAGGCAACGCAACTGAGCGGTGCCGTGATTCCGGTCTACGGCGGCGAGGTCTAAATGAGCGTCCTCGCGGCCGGTTGGATGGCGGCCGCGCTGGGCCTCTACGCCGGGGCCGGGCTTCTGTTCGCGATACCCTTCCTTATCTGGGGATTGCCCGGCATGGATGCCGCCGCACGTGGTTCGAGTGTGGCGTTTCGACTGCTGATTCTACCGGGTTCGGCGGCGCTTTGGCCGGTGTTACTAAAACGTTGGCTGAGGAGCCACAGATGATCGCGCCGCTTCGACGCACGCATCGGATCGTGTGGGCCGTGTTTGCGCTACTTCTGCCGCTGTTGCTCGTGGCTAGCCTCGCCGTGCGTACCGATTCGACTCCCATCAACCGCCATCTTCGTCTGCCATGAGCGTTTCGTATCAAGCCATCTCTTGGAACCGCCAAAAGAAGGTCTACGACCTCACGATCGCCGTGGGTGTCCTGCTGTATTTGGCGGCGTTCGCCGGCGTTGGGGCTCTCCTCCACCCCAGTGCCACCACGGAGACGGTGCTAATTCGCGGCTTGGGTACACTCGCGTTGCTCATGCTGCACGTCATTCTGTGCATCGGTCCGTTGAGCCGCCTGGACCCGCGCTTTTTGCCGCTCCTCTACAACCGCCGGCATTTGGGCGTCGCCATGTTCGTAGTTGCCCTGGCGCACAGCGTATTTTCACTCGTGCAGTTTCACGCCTTCGGCGACTTGAATCCGTTGGTGAGCCTGCTTTCGAGCAACCAGCGGATTGACAGCCTCGCCCAGTTTCCCTTCCAACAGTTGGGATTCTGTGCTGTGATTATTCTCTTTTTGATGGCCGCTACTAGCCATGATTTTTGGCTGCATACACTGGAGCCGCGCGTGTGGAAGGCGCTGCACATGGGCGTCTACTTAGCCTATGCACTGGTCGTCGCGCACGTTTGCCTCGGCGTACTGCAATCGGAGGTGAACCGCGTCCTTCCGGCCGTGCTCGCGTTGGGTATGGGCCTCGTGACGACGCTCCACCTGCTAGCCGCTCGCAAGGAGCGCGCCATGGACCGCCTGAAACTCAGTGTGGCCAAGGAAGGGTTTCTGGACGCGGGTACCGTTAGCAGCATCCCGGAGAAGTGCGCCCGTGTGGTGACGCTTGGCGGAGAACGTGTGGCCATCTTTCGCTACGACGGTAAGATTTCCGCACTCTCGAACGTCTGCCGCCACCAGAACGGGCCACTCGGCGAAGGCAAGATCATCGACGGCTGCGTCACTTGTCCCTGGCATGGATATCAATATGTGCCAGCCACGGGAGCCTCGCCGCCGCCCTTTCCGGAAAAGGTGGAAACCTATCGCACCCGGGTATTGGATGGCCGCGTGTGGATCCATCCAAGGGCACATCTACCAGGCACCCCAATCGAACCGGCGGTGATCCCATGATGCGGTGCACGGCGCTCGTGTTGTTGCTTGCCGCCGTTGCCTTGGCGTTGACTCTCACGACGGCCCAAGGTCCTTTCGACTCCAGTTCCTTCTCTTTCCAGCAGTATCGCGACTACGCGGGCACGGTGTTCACCCGGCCTACGCCGACGCTGACGACCGCGGAGGGCAAGTTCCTGCTCACTCGTCCCGGCAAATTTGACGCCCAAGTAAGCGCGTGGAGTGGGCGCGCGGTGAGTCTTCGGGGCGCCCTTATCCAGTCCGGCGGGAATCGAATGCTCGAAATCGAGCCGGCGTCCGTGCGTGAGGCAAGCGCCGCGCTGCAAATGCAGCCCCGCGCGGAGCACATCGCAACGATGGAACTCGCCGGCGAAATCGCCGACAGCAAGTGCCATCTAGGCGTGATGAATCCGGGCCGCGGCAAAGTACACCGGGACTGCGCCGTGCGCTGCATTAGCGGCGGCGTGCCGCCCGCGCTTCTTGTACGCGACGCCACGGGAACACTGCATACGCTTCTGCTCACGGGCATCGGCCGTGAGATCCTCAACTACGTCGCAGAACCTGTCCGCATCCGCGGCGAACTGCAGCGCGCGAACGGCCACCTTCTTTTGAAAGCCGGCCCCTCTAGCCTGCGCCGGGAATAAAGCGGCCCCCGCTCCTGATTGCACAGGCAGCCATGCGAGCCGATTTTCAATCGCTTCTTCCAAGCCTAGTGCCGGTGGCTCTGCCCGCACCTCTCGCTCGCGCGGCGGCACGGTGGCTTGGCCTCGAGGAAGCCGCTCGCACGTACCAGGCGCTGAAGTCGATGGGTGCCTCGCAGCCGATTGAGGAACGTCTGCTCAGGCACCTGGAAGTTGTCTGGCGCGCAACCGAAGAGGACCTCAAACGAGTGCCGCGTACAGGCCCGGCGTTGGTGGTCGCAAACCATCCATCTGGGATTCTCGACGGCGCTGTGTTAGCCACAATCCTGCGGCGCATTCGTCCCGATGTTCGCTTCCTCGCCAATGAGGCTCTGGCTCAAATTCCGGAGCTTCGCGAGCTTATCATCGCCGTCGATCCCTCTACCAGCGAGGCCGCCGCCCGCTGCAATCACAAGGCCATTCGCGAGATGCTCGACCATTTACAGCAAGGCGGAATGTCGGTGGTGTTTCCCGCCGGTGAAGTAGCGCACTTCCATGTTGGCCAATGGCGGGTCACCGATCCGCAATGGCGTGCGGGTCTGGCACGCGTTCTCATGATGGCGGCCCGCCGCAAATGCGCGCCCGTTATCGTTCCCGTCCACGTCAGCGGGGGCAATAGTTTCGCCTTCCAGGCCGCAGGTCTGCTCCATTCCGGAATTCGCACAGCGATGCTTGCACGAGAGCTTTGGAACAAGAAGCGCGCTCGTGTCGACGTCCGCATCGGCAAACCCATCGATGCCAGTCGCGTGCTCGCTATCCCCACTGACGACGAGCGTATTCACTACCTTCGCTGGCGCACGTATTTTCTCGCCAACCGCAAAGAGTTCAAGCCGAACACGCGCGCGCCGCTTCCGGCAGGCCGGCCGAGGCAGGCGGCACAGCCGGTGACAGCTGGGCCTGGTCCCGACGAGCTTGCCGCGGAGGTGGCCTCGCTGACGCCTCGCCGCAGACTCATTGAGTCCGGCGACTTCAGCGTGTATCTCGCGCCGTCCCGCGAGATACCTCTGCTGCTCGAAGAGATTGGCCGCCTGCGCGAGGTCACGTTTCGCGCCGCCGGCGAGGGAACCGGACGAGCCCGCGATCTCGACGGGTTCGACACGCACTATCTGCACCTGTTCGTGTGGAACTCCGCGCGCCGCGAAATTGCGGGAGCGTATCGCCTGGCGGGCAGCGACCAAGAGGGGCTCGGCGGGCTCTATTCCGCCACGCTCTTCCACTTCGACCACCGCTTCCTCCACGTCCTCGGCCCCGCGCTGGAGCTGGGCCGCTCGTTCGTACGCGAGGAGTATCAGAGAAGCTTCGCTCCGCTCCTGTTGCTGTGGAAGGGCATCGGCAAGTATGTCGCCGCCAATCCACGCTACCGGCGGTTGTTCGGCCCGGTCAGCATCAGCAATCGATACCAATCCATCTCACGTGAGCTGATGATTTCGTTTCTCGAAACCAGCGCTTCGATCCCTTCGTGGACCGGCCTAGTGAGCGCCCGCAACGCTCCGCCGCGCGCGCGTTCCAGAGCATTCTGCCGTGACATTGACGAACTCTCCGAACTCGTGGCCGACCTCGAGCCTAGCCGCTCCGGAGTGCCCGTTCTCTTGCGGCAATACATCCGGCTCGGCGGGAAACTTCTGGGATTCAACGTCGACCCGGAATTTTCCAACGCTCTGGATGGCTTGATGGTTGTGGACCTCACGCACACGGAGCGCAAGCTCCTTGACCGCTATCTCGGCCGCGATGAGGCGCAACAATTTCTCTCAGCTCAGGAGACCGCGCATGGAACATTCGAAAGCGTTCATCATCGCCAGTTGGATTCTGCGAGGCATCGCCGCGGCGATACTTCTGCAAACCTTGTACTTCAAGTTCACCGGAGCGCGTGAGTCCGTCTATATCTTCTCCACGCTGGGCCTGGAACCATGGGGCCGGATCGGCTCGGGCATCGCTGAACTCATCGCCTCGGTGCTGCTTCTCATGCCGCGCACGGCCGTCTACGGCGCACTGCTCTCTCTCGGCGTCATCACGGGAGCTATCGCCAGCCATCTCACGAAAATCGGCATTGCGGTGCAGGCGGTTGGGGACCGTGGCGAACTGTTCGCCTTGGCTATCGTCGTCTTCCTCTGCTCGGCGGCCGTCGCGGTGATGCATCGGGGAGAATTTCTGCGCTGGGAATAAAAGCTTCTTCACCTGTCCTATAGGAGCGATGAAACTTGCTCTCTTTCTATCCGCCGCGCTGCCGGTGCTGGCCGCCGCGCCCGCCATCGGCACGCAGGCTCCTGATTTCACGCTCAAAAACCTGAACGGCGCTTCCGTGCGCCTGGCCGATGAAACAGCGAAGGGACCCGTGGTTCTTGTCGTTCTGCGGGGATTTCCAGGCTATCAATGCCCTTTATGCGCACGCCATGTGAAGGAACTCGTCAACAACGCCGCTGCGCTCTCCACGGCCAAGGCCCGCGTGGTGATTGTGTACCCCGGCCCGGCCGACATCGTGCAGAGCAAGGGCAGCGAGTTCGCAACGGACAAGAATCTCCCTGCCCATTTCGAGATGCTCCTGGACCCCGACTACGTATTCACGAACCTCTACGGCCTGCGTTGGAATGCCCCGAAAGAGACCGCCTACCCGTCCACGTTCGTCCTCGACAAAACCGGCAAGATCGTCTACATCAAGGTGAGCACCACGCATGGCGGCCGCGCCCCGGCCAAGGAAATACTTTCCGCGCTCGCCGCCATTCAGTAGCACGATGCCCATTCCTGCTCTCCGGCAGTTGATTCAACCCACGCGCCTCTGGCCGGCCGGTACGCACGCTCCGCGGCGCGCCACCTGGAGCGAGCTCTTCTTCGACCTCATCTTTGTGGCCGCCGTCTCCGAAGTTGGCAAGCCATTGAGCGCCGGCTATACGCCTGAGGGCGTGCTTCGCTACTGTTTCCTTTTCGTCCTCATCTGGTGGGCATGGAGCGGCCACACGCTCTTTACTACGCGCTTCCACTCGGACGACCTGGTGCAGAAGCTCTTCACGCTCGTGCAAAGCTTCATTGCCGCGGTTATGGCGGCCAATGCGCGCGATGCTCTCGACAGCCGGTCCTCGGCGGGATTCGGCGCGGCCTATGCGGCCATGCGCCTCGTCCTCGTCTTCCAATACCTGCGCGCCCGCCGCCTACCCGAAACACGCGCCCTTACGACGCGCTTCGCCCTCGGCTTTGGCATCGCCGCGCTCATTTGGATCGCCTCGGCCTTCACCGAAGCGCCGCTGCGTTATTGGCTGTGGACTCTCGCACTCGCCATCGACTTCGCCACACCCTGGCTTGCCGAGCGCCACGGCATGCACGTGCCGCCACACGCCGAGCATTTTCCCGAACGCTACGGCCTATTTACCATCATCTTGCTCGGGGAATTCATCGCGGAGGTGATGCGTGGCATCGGTTCGCAAGAGTATTGGTCGGTGCCTGCGGCGTCCACCGCGTTCGGCGGCATGGCTTTCGCCTTCTTCCTGCGCTGGCTATACTTCGATGGCGCCGGTGGCGCTAGCGAGCGCCATGTTCACAGTCCAGAGGAAGCCCGCCGCTTCCATGTCTGGAACTATTCTCACCTGCCACTGTTCCTGGGCGTTGGCGTCGCGGGGGTGGGCATGAAGCATCTCATCGCGTTGCAGGAGGGTCAGCACCTGCACCAAATGGAAGCAGTCATCTTCACGGCGTCACTCGCGGTCACGATATCGTCGCTTGCCGTTATCGGCTTCGTTTCCAAACGAGCGTCACAAGTTCCGGCAGCGTCATTGCCCGCGCGCCAAGTTCCACATTACGCCGGCCAATAGCGAACGCCGTGCGCCAGTGCCGGAACATTACGCGATAGGCTTCCCAAATGCTCACCGCCGGATCGTAGATGTGCGTTGCTTCCGCCGACACACCGTTCAATTCGATGACCTGCAAACCGCGACCCATACGGAAATCCTCCACGGTCGGCGCGCGCAAGTCAAATCGCCCGAAGTAGAAACCCTCGTGCGCTCGCGCGATACGGTCGATCTCTTCCTCCAGCCGCGCCGTCCACAGATGCGCACCATTGAGAAAGATCGCGCCCCGGCAATGCGATCCGATCTCGACGAGCTGCACCCGCTCGCCGAACACGGGGACGTCGCTCACCGGCCGCTTTGACAACCGCGCATACGTTTCCGCCAGGCAAGCCGCCCGCTCGTCGCGTCGCACAAGTTCCGCCAACCGGCTGCGGCCATCGCCAACCATTGCCGGGAAGCGCTTCTGCGTGATCGACACCACGCGCCCGCGCGCCTCGTCCGGCATTCTGCAATAGAAGACCCCGAACTCCACTCCGCTCACGTACCGCTGCACGACGATATCCCGCGCCGCGTTACGCAAGTATGCATCGCGCTCGGCTACGGTGCGGATAATCGCCACGCCTTCGCCACGCTCGCCCTGGTCCGGTTTGAGCACCACCGGAAACGCGAATCGCCGCGTGAGCTCCACCTTCTCATTCAGGGCAAGTCCGCCTGGAATCAAGGCGAACTCCGCCGCCGCCGGCAGCCTGCGCAGGATCTCCGATTTCGATTCTCCCACGAGGCCGCCCGAGAAGATTCCGGGATTGGCCGCAGTGAATAAAGTGAACGAACGGTGCCTGGCACACAACCAGAGGAAGTAGGGAACCACCGGAAGATACGCGGCCCACATGGGCCAGAACTCCCAGCGCAACGCCCGCTTCCACACATTCGGCGCACTGCGCGCCAATACCAGTGCGATAGGCACCGCGATGCCGTAGCTTGCGAAGTTGCGGCTCAACACCGTTCCACCCACTAGCAGAGGAGTCCAAATGGCCGAAGCAAGAAAAAAGTAGAACGCAAACGTCGCCGTTCGCGTGCGCAACAGGCCCGCCGCGAAGTACGTCGGCAGACGCAAGCCGGGCATGAAGCGGCTCAGGACGATCACACTCAGGCCGCGCTCCCCCAGCCACCGCGTGCCACGCTCGATGCGCTCTTCGGAAATCACCCGCGCCAGCGGCCGCCATCGCAGGGCCGGCCTCCCAATGAACCGTCCCGCCGCGAACAGCGCCAGGTCACCCAAGAAGATTCCCGTAAGGCACGCCGCGGTCCCTTCGACAAAACCAATGCGCCCTTGTGCAACGAGCAGCCCTGTGGCGACGCACGTCAGGTCTTCGCTGACCAGCGTGGCCAGCGCGATCAGAATGAATTGGGGAAGCAACTCGGGCTCCTTAGGCAGTTCGTGGAATTGCGATGGTTTGACCCGGAATCCACCGGCATGGTGCGGCGGGCGTGTAGAAGAAAGTCACTTCGCGCGGCGCCACGCGCACCCAACTGAAGCTGACTGTCTCCGCATCGGCGCGATGCATGCAAGGCGAGTAGGCATCGGCGCCGCTTCCATGGCTCTCGTGGAATTGGAACAGCCGCGCCGCATTGTCGCGCGCGCCGCCCGTGATGCGTTCGAACTCCACGCGCCGTTTCACCCGCACGCCCGCCGCGTCGACCGACGACGATGTCAACGGCGCCGGTGCAACGCTCTCATCAGAGAGCGTTGCCGACGCGCCATTCCACTCCGCAATCGCAACCTTCCGGCCAGGCTGCAGTGCGAGGATCGTGAACCCCGCATACCGTGCGAGATCGGCCGTCAACAATCTCTCCATCGCCTCATCGGCTGTTCGTGAGCCCGCGAGGCCGCTCAACAACAAGCCGCGGCTGCGAAGACCGCTTCCCCCATATGCGCCGTTGAGCAAGCACAGCGCGAGGCCGCGTTCGTTTACGCTAATCCACGCTCCTCCATGGTCCCCATCCGCGGGCGCAATCGACAGAAGCCCGTCCCGCGTTTCGACACGAGGCGGATTGGCGCGCTGCCGGGTCCGTTTCTCGTCGCGGTTAAAGAACAGCTGAAAGCCATCGTCTTCGTGAACCCAACTCGCGGTGCACATCAGGCCGCCTCGGCGTCGGAGGCAAGCCGCACCTGATACGACAGCGTTGAAGGGGCGACACCGAAATTCGCATCCACCTGCACCCCATGACCACGCAGCGTTGTAGCGATCAGGGCAAAGTGATGGATCGTATGACTGCTGAGCGTCATCAACTCCCGGGCCACTGAAGACGTCAAAAACGGATCGCTCAGTCTCAGAGCCTCAGCGTCCTCGGCACGCACGAACAGAAGGGCATCACCCATCAAGTCCGGTGCCGTTTCGAGGCGACCGATTAAAGAGCGGATCCGAGCCATGGCGGCCTGCCTGCTGCGCTCAATCGACGGGTCGCGCTGCCGCGAATCGTAGTCCACATGCGAGCAAACCAGCCCATCGAGGAGGCATTCGTAGAACTCGATGATGTGGCGGAGGTGGCCACTCACACGGTGCGGGGCCATCCTCTCCGGAGTCGTAGCGAAGTGCTCGTCACTGATCGTCACAAGCAGCGCGAGCGCCTGCCGCAGCCATCCGACATTCATTCGAATCAGGGCCAATTGCCGCTCAGCCACCCTAGTGGTTGTCATTGTGCAGGAGATCCGTTTGGCGCGGCGATCTATTCCGGGAATATTGGAGGCTGCCGTAGCGATTCCAGCGGTGAATGAAACGACCAGGAGTCGACCGGCCTCATTGGCCCGAGTATTCGATCGAAGCCGCGGCGCTTGGCGTCTTTATGATTTCCGCCTGCGTATTTACGGTGCTCCTGGAGCATCCCGCATCGCCTGTGCACCAGGCCATCGACGGCAGTTTCCAGCGCCGGTTGCTCATGGGCCTCGCCATGGGGCTCACAGCAAGCGCGATCATTCACTCGCCATGGGGACATCGTTCCGGCGCGCATATGAACCCTGCCTTGACGTTTGCCTTTTGGACTCTCGGCGAGATCAGCACGCGCGATGCCTTCTTTTACGTTCTCTCTCAATTCGCCGGTGGACTCGCCGGCGTCTTGCTGTCGGCTCTCGTCATTGGGCCGCCGCTGTACCACTCGTCGGTGAACTTCGCGGCTACCGTTCCCGGCATGCCCGGAGAGGCGGCTGCGTTCTGGAGTGAAGCGGCCATCTCCGCGCTGCTGATGGCCACCGCGCTGACCGTCTCCGCTTCCCCCACATTGAGGCCATGGATGCCGCTCCTGGCGGGACTTCTGGTGGCCTCATTCATCACGTTTGAATCACCGCTCTCCGGGATGAGCATGAACCCCGCGCGTACGCTCGCCTCCGCCATACCATCGGGCGAATGGAGTGCCATCTGGATCTACTTCACCGCCCCGCCGCTTGGGATGTTGGCTACGGCGCAACTCTACCGGAGTGTGTGCAGCCGCGAACGGGCCTGAGGAGTTGTGCATGTCTACCAGTCACTACGACGTCATCATCATCGGCACGGGAGCTGGCGGCGGCACGCTTGCGCGAAGACTGGCGCCGTCGGGCAAGCGCGTCCTGCTGCTCGAGCGCGGCGACTACGTACCGCGCGAGAAAAGGAACTGGGACCCGCGTTTCGTCAACGTCGAAGGCGGCTATCAAACGAAAGAAGTCTGGCATGACCGCGACGGCAAGCCGCTCCACCCCCATACCAACTATTGCGTTGGCGGAAACACCAAATTTTATGGAGCCGCGCTGTTCCGTCATCGCCGTGAAGACTTCGGCGAGCTGCGCCATCATGGCGGCATCTCTCCGGCGTGGCCGATCTCCTATGAGGATCTGGAACCTTATTACACGCAGGCCGAAGAGCACTATCAAGTGCACGGCAATCGTGGGGAGGATCCGACCGAGCCGAGAGCGAGCGCTCCCTATCCCCATCCGGCGGTGAGCCACGAACCGCGCATTCAGCAGCTAAGCGACGACTTCGCGCGCCAGGGCCTCCGCCCCTTCCACACCCCACTCGGCGTGCACCTCAACGAGAAGGATCCGCGCGCGAGCGTCTGTATCCGCTGCGACACCTGCGACGGCTTTCCCTGCCTCGTCTTCGCCAAGTCTGATGCGCAAGTGTTGGGCGTTGACCAGGCGCTGGGCTATCCCAATGTCGAGCTGATGACCAACTCTTATGTTGGGCGCCTCGCCACCAACGCCAGCGCCCGCGCGGTGAAGAGTGTGCACGTAGTCCGCAACGGCGCACGCGAAGAGCTCACAGCGGACATCGTTGTTGTCTCCTGTGGCGCGATCAACTCCGCCGTGCTGCTGCTGCGTTCGGCGAACGATAAACATCCCAACGGGCTCGCCAACGGGTCCGATATCGTCGGCCGCCACTACATGGGCCACACAAACTCCGTGCTCATGGCGATTTCCAAGTGCCCCAACCCAACCGTCTTTCAAAAATCTCTGTCGGTGAACGACTTCTATTTCGGCGAGCCGGGATTCGGATATCCGATGGGCCACATCTCCTTCGTCGGCAAGCTCGACGGCGAAACGTTGAGGGCAGGCGCGCCCCCGCTCACGCCGGGCTTTACGCTCGACATGATGGCCAGTCACTCGCTCGATTTCTGGCTCACTTCAGAGGACCTTCCGCTTCCCGAAAATCGCATCACGCTCGATCGCGACGGCAGGATCGTCCTCAGCTACACGCCGAACAATGAGGAAGGCCACAAACGCCTGATCGCGCGGCTGAAGCACATGATGCAGAACCAGGGCGAGTGCCGCATCCACGGCCACTCCTGCCACCAGGGGCTTTTTGGCCGCAGTCTTTTCGTTGGGCAACGCATTCCGCTCGCGGGCGTGGCACACCAGAACGGCACCATCCGCTTCGGCCACGACCCCAAAACGTCCGCCCTCGACGTCAATTGCAAAGCGCACGAACTGGACAACCTCTACGTTGTCGATGGCAGTTTCTTCCCATCCAGCGCGGCCGTAAATCCCGCGCTCACCATCATGGCTAATGCACTGCGCGTCGGCGATCACCTGCTGGAGCGTTTGGGCTAAACCGGAGGACCTCATCATGCTGCGCCGCACGTTAGTTGCTCTATTTGTCTTCGCCATTTCGCTCAGCGCGTCGGAGCGCAAACCGCTCGTCACAGCCGTCGATTCCATCGGCATTACCGTCTCCGATCTCGACCGCGCCATCGGCTTCTACAGCAACGTCCTCACCTTCGAGAAAATCTCCGAATTCGAGACCGCGGGCGAAGCGCTCGAGCACACTACCGGGGTCTTCGGCGCGCGTACGCGCACCGCCCGCTTGCGTTTAGGCGAGGAGTTCATCGAGCTCACCGAGTACCTCGTCCCGCGCGGAAAGCCCGTCCCAATCGACTCGCGCGGCAATGACCGCTGGTTCCAGCACATCGCCATCATCGTCAACGACATGGACCAAGCCTATCGGCGTCTGCGCCGGTTTAAGGTGGAACACGCTTCTACCGGACCGCAGCGGCTGCCCGATTGGAATCCCAACGCGGGCGGTATTCAGGCGTTCTATTTTCGCGATCCGGACGGTCATTTCCTCGAAATCCTTGCCTTCCCCCCAGGCAAAGGACATCCCAAGTGGCACAAGCCTTCGGCGAAACTCTTTCTCGGAATAGATCACACCGCCATCGTGATCTCGGACACAGAGACCAGCCTGCGGTTTTACCGCGACCTGGTGGGCCTCGAAGTGGCCGGGGAAAGCGAAAACTTCGGCACGGAGCAAGAGCACTTGAACAACGTTTTTGGAGCACGGCTACAGATCACCGCGCTTCGAGCGGCCAGCGGTCCGGGCATCGAGTTTCTCGAATATCTGGCTCCACGCGATGGCCGGCCGTTTCCGCCGGAGACGAGATCGAACGATCTCGTCCACTGGCAAACCCGATTCCTGGGCAGCAGCGCGGATGAAGCCGCACGGCAGCTCCAGCAAGCCCGGTCCGCCTTAATTTCGACCGGCGTCGTCAAGCTACCGGACCAGCAGGCGGGCTGCCGGAAGTCTGTCGTCGCTCGCGATCCGGACGGCCATGCCGTTCAGTTCGTCGAGCGGTAACCCCAATTCTGCAAGAACATCTGAAGGAGAAATGTAGCAATGAAATTCAATCGCTTGATGTCTATCTTCGCGCTGGCAGGCCTGATGACCGCCGCCAGTGCAACGTTGGCCGCCAACAAGGCGGACGGACACACGACTACGCAGTTCCATGGTCCCAAGGCCAACACCGGCACCGCGATGCACACCTACGAAAACGGCAAGAGCATCCTGCGCGTTTCCGACGATTTCAAAGTGCCCGATACGCCGGCTCCGACGTGGCGCATCGTTGACTCCAAGGGCGTTGTCTATACGCTCGATGCTTTCAAGATCAAGGGCGGTGAGAAGCGCATGGTCGTTGTTCCGCCGTACGTCAACAACATCGCCAAGGTGCAGGTCTACTGCGCTTGGGCCGAAGTGCTCCTCGGCGAGGCGCCGTTCTCCTCTGCGGTGAAGTAGGAGCCCCGCATCAATTTGTCTCCCTCCGGGGGCATGGCCTGAATGGGCTGTGCCCCGATTTGTTTTTCAACTCAGTCCGTCGCGCCATAGATTGGGACGTCCTGCCCCCGCACAATCCCGGTGCTTAGAATCGCCCTCTCCCGCAGGTTCTTGAGGGCAAGAAGTTCCGGATCCGAACGATAGGCGTTGAAGGCGGCCTCGTCGGGGAAGCTGACAAGGTGGACCTCACAGAATGAGCCGGGCGCGGCCGATCCCTCTAACCGGATCACACGTTCGATCCTTCCACCCCGCTTCGACAGGATGGCCGCTGCCTGCGTCTCGAAGCGGTCGAAGTCAGCGGCAGCTTCGTTGCGAACCTCCAAAGTTACAACCAGGATTAAGCGCGGGCTACCCATCGCAATTCATGCTACGGGATAACCCGCGTACACGGGAAAAGCCGCCTACCGTACGAACACGGACACGCTCGCTTGCGATTCCGCGGTGCCAATCTTGAGAACAATCGCGGCGGAAGAGCGAATGCCCGACGGCAGCACCGCATTGATCTGCACCACGCCCGCCGTTCCCGGCGCTTGGCCGCGAAACAGGAGTTGCGCCGCCTGCCCGCCTATCGTCAACGTAGCCTCGGCCGCGGGTTCCGGATAGATGCCGGCGGCGGGCCTCGCTCCACTCGGGCTAGGCGGTTGCGTCACGCCTTGCCCGGTGGCGAACACGACGATGATGCTGCCGGGCGCCGCGGGATTCGCCGCCGAATTCAGCGTGCCGTCCTGGTTCAGCACAACTGGATATAGCCGGGGATTGGCGGCCACCACGGGAAACCGTCTCGGCTCGCGCGCCTGGCCATTCACGGTCACCTGCACCACTGCTTCCTCTGTGCCCGCAATCTCGTAGGGCACCTGCAGATTGATCTGATCGGCCTGCACGTAGTAGAGGGGCGCAGGCACGCCGTTCACGGTAACATCCACACCCGGCCCCGACGTAGGCAGTTTGCCTGTGACTGGATCGAACGCGAAGGCGATGCCGTTGATCGGACCCAAATTCGAGCCGAACAACTCGAGCAGTTCACCCGGCGCCACCGCCTGCTGCGAGGGCAGGAAGCCCGGTCCCAGCATCCACAGTTCGTTCGAATTACCGGCGTTGGTCGACCCGCCAAAGAAGAATGTCGTACCTCGGTGGGGAGCGTAGGTTGACTCGTGGCGGCTGCGTCCGCTGGGCGGCGCGCCCTCGACCGTCTCCCGCTGCCACATGTTCGTCGCAGGAGCCCATGTCCAAACGTCATTGAGAAATCCGCCGCCCAGGCCGCCATATAGGACCAACCGGGAACGCACTGTGTCAAAGGATCTGCCAAAGTGCTGCCTTGCGGCTGGGCGATTCACGGGCGTGCGCTCCGTCCAACGATGGGTATTGAGATCGAAAGACCACAGATCGCCGAGCGGGCAGGGTCCGAATCCGCTTGCGCAGCCGCCGTATAGCAGCATCTGGCTGTTCGCCTGATCGTAGACGGCGTGGTGCAGGCACCGCTTCAACGGACGCGTGCCGGATGGCGTGATGTTGCTCCAGCGGTTGGTCACGAGATCAAACGCCCAGGTGTCGTCGAAGCGCCCCGCGCCGGTGAAGCCGTGCGAGATCACCATACGGCCGCGCGCTTCGTCGAGAATCGCGGAGTGGCCATAGCGGTCGCTCGGCCCGGCTTCGTTCGCCGCCAGTTGCTGCCATGTGCCGGTTTCCAGACCGAACGCCCACACATCGCTGAAGAAGCCCGACGCCTGCCCGCCGAAAAGGATCAGCCTGCGGCGGGGCGCGTCGTGAAGTAAGGTATGACCAAAGCGCGCAGCCGGCTTTGTGCCCGTGGCCTGCACCTCTTCCCAACGCCGTTGGGCGAGCGAGTAGAACCAGAGGTCGTTGCGCGCCGAATTGTCCAGGCCGCCGAACAGGTAAACGCGGCTGGAGGCGCCGTCATAGGCGATGGTGCCGTCCACGCGCGGTGACGGGGCTGGTCCTTCGGTGGGAAGTCTAGTAAATGCAAGAGGTTGCCCGCTTAGGCCGGCCGCCCAGAGAATGGACATAAGAATTCGTAATCCCATGCACCGCATATCCGGGAAGGGTGAGAGAAAATTCTTCCTTCGGCGGGAATAAAGAAGAGATGGCCGGACATTCCACCGGCGTATGGCAGCATATGCGGCAAGCGAAACTGGGAGAGGCCTCATCATGACGGAAGGCGCACCCGCAGCGCATCGCTTCGAAACCGAGGCGATGCCGCATCTCAACGACATTTTCCGGACGGCCACCCGGGTTCTCGGTGAGCGCGGGCGCGCCGAAGACGTGGTGCAGGAAGTCTATCTCCAGGCCTGGAAGTCGTTCGACCGGTTCGAAGCCGGCACCAACTGCCGGGCCTGGCTGTTCAAAATTCTGTTTCATTGCGTGAACCATCACCGGCGAAAGTGGTTCCGGTTTCCGCTGCTCAAAGAAAACGAGGAGTTCCTGGAAGCCAACCTGGCCTATTCGCCGCCAGTGTCCGAGCATCTGACCGACCAAGAGATCCTGGCGGCGCTCGAGAACATTCCGGGCGATTTCCGCTCCGTCGTGCTGCTCGTTGACGTCGAGGAATTTGCATACAAGGAAGCGGCGGACATTCTACAGGTTCCGATTGGAACGGTCATGTCGCGGCTGAGCCGGGGCAGAAGGTTGCTACGCGAGCAACTAGCCGGTGTGGCGCGCAGCTATGGAATTGTGCGCACCGCGCAGGAAGGACAAGGGGCATGAGCACGGAAATGGACATGAACGAGGAGGAATCGAAGTTGCGCAAACAACTACAACGGGCCGTGCGCGGCACCGAAGTTCCCCCGTATCTGGAAAGCAAGATCCGCGCGAGCATTCGCGCGTCCGAGACGAGGCAACCGTTCCGGTTCGGCTATAGCTGGATGGCTGCCACGGCGGCCGTGGCGTTGGCGGTTTTCGGCGGCATCGCCTATCAATTGGGTCACCTTCGCTTGACCATCGGCTCGCAGGAATCTTACATCGCCTCGGTGTCGAATCACGTGGCGTCCATCATGCGCGTGGGCCTGCGCGATCACCTGCACTGCTCCCACTTCCGCAAGTTTCCAAAGGACGAGCCGAAGCTGGAGAACATCGAACAGAAGCTGCCGGCGCCGTATCGCGGCATGATCCCCATCGTGCGCAAACACGTCCCGGCCGGCTTCCAGTTGATGATCACGCATGAGTGCGGTTATCAAGGGCGCAAGTTCGTGCACTTGGCGCTCAAGCGCCGGTCGCAGTTGCTGTCCGTGGTCCTAGCCGTGAAACAAGACGGCGAATCGTTCAAAACCGAAGAGCTGATTCCGGCGCTCACCGAAGCGGGCATCCCGTTCTATCGATCCGGCGCGCAGCAATTCCAGATCGCCGCCTTTGAAAGCGACCGGCATCTCATCTACATCGTCTCCGACGTTTCGCAAGCCGAGAACATGCGGACGATGACGGCGATGGCACCCGAGTTGAGGACGTATTTGAACAAGCTGGCGCTCTAGCGCGCGTACCCCGCGTTGTGCAGATGGCCCTCCCACGTGGAGGGCCATTTTTGTTTTGGTGAACGGAATAGCCTCTAGGCCGTGCGGCCTACATGCACGAGGCAAACATGCAGTTAACCAAGGAAGAGCAGCGGCTCGAGGAATCGCGCGAGCGTCGCGCGCATTGGAAACGTTGGGGACCCTACTTGAGTGAACGAGCCTGGGGCACGGTGCGTGAGGACTACAGCGCCTATGGCACGGCATGGGAGCATCTGCCACACGACCATGCCCGCTCGCGCGCCTACCGATGGAACGAGGATGGCCTTGCCGGCATCAGCGACCGCCGCCAGCGCATCTGCTTCGCCATCGCGCTGTGGAACGGGCGCGATCCCATCCTCAAGGAGCGCGCGTTCGGGCTCACAGGTAACGAAGGCAATCACGGTGAGGATGTGAAGGATTACTACTTCTACCTCGACAGCACGCCGACGCACTCCTACATGAAATACCTCTACAAGTATCCGCAGGCGGAGTTTCCGTATACGTACCTGGTCGAGGAGAACCGCCGCCGCGGCAAGGGAGAGCGCGAATTCGAGTTGATGGATACGGGCGTGTTCGCGGAGAGTCGCTATTTCGACGTGCAGGTTGAATACGCCAAGGCAGGCTGCGAAGACATCCTCGTGAAGGTCAGTGTCACGAACCATAGCTCCGATGCCGCCGGACTCACATTGCTACCCACCATCTGGTTCCGTAATACCTGGTCGTGGCGCAAGAATGCGCGCAAGCCGGTGCTGCGGCAAACAGCGCCCGGCGTGGTCGAACTGGAAGGTGTGCATGATGAGAGGCGATTCCTGCGCTGCGAGGGCGCGCCGGAACTACTTTTCATCGAAAACGAGACCAATACGCGGCGGCTCTATGGATACGAAAACGGCTCGCGCTTCGCGAAGGATGGCATCAACGACTATGTCGTGAATGGGGATGCGGCTGCCGTGAATCCGGATCACGTCGGAACGAAGGCAGCTGCGCACTACAAGCTGAGTATCAGCGCTGGACAGACGGTAACCATACGTTTGCGCCTAACGAACGAGTCCAGTGGCGCCCTTGGCAGCGACTTCGATTCCATCTTCGCCGCCCGCAAAGACGAGGCCGACGAGTTTTACGCAAAGGTAATTCCAAGCCATCTTTCCGGCGACGCGCGCAACGTGATGCGGCAGTCGTTGGCCGGCCTGCTCTGGTCGAAGCAGTTCTATCACTACGTCGTGCGCGACTGGCTAGAAGGTGACGAAACCAATCCACCGCCGCCCGGCGATCGCAAGACTGGGCGCAACAGCGAGTGGGGCCATCTCTACAATGCCGATGTCATCTCGATGCCCGACAAGTGGGAGTACCCGTGGTATGCGGCATGGGATCTCGCGTTCCATTGCGTGCCGCTGGCGCTGGTCGATTCCGAGTTTGCCAAGGAGCAGCTCACGTTGATGGTTCGCGAATGGTACATGCATCCCAACGGACAGTTGCCGGCCTACGAATGGGCCTTCGGCGACGTGAATCCGCCGGTGCACGCCTGGGCGGCCTGGCGCGTCTACAAGATGGAGAAGAAGCGGCGCGGCGTGGGCGACCGCGTGTTCCTGCAGCGCATCTTCCACAAGCTGCTGCTGAACTTCACTTGGTGGGTGAATCGCAAAGACGCCGAAGGGCGCAACGTATTTCAAGGCGGCTTCCTCGGTCTGGACAACATCGGCGTCTTCGACCGCAGCGCGCCGCTGCCCACCGGCGGCCATATTGAACAGGCCGACGGCACGGGCTGGATGGCGATGTACAGCTTGAACCTGCTCGCTATTGCACTGGAGCTGGCCAAGGAAGATCCTTCCTACGAGGACGTGGCAAGCAAGTTCTGGGAGCACTTCCTCTATATCGCGCATGCCATCAACCACCTCGGCCGCGACGGCGCGGGCATGTGGAATGATCGCGACGGATTCTTCTACGATGTGCTGCACCTGCCCAACGGTCAGCACGTCGCTATGTGCGTCCGATCCATGGTCGGCCTTATTCCTCTGTTCGCGGTGGAGACACTGGAGCCGGCCATTCTCGACCAGCTACACGGCTTCCGGCGCCGCCTGGAATGGTTCGTCCAGAACCGTGCTGACCTGACGGAGAACGTCGCTTGCATGCATACGGAGGGCGAAGGCTCGCGGAGATTACTTTCTATCGTGGGTGCCGATCAACTGCGCAGCATTCTCAAGTTCATGCTTGACCCGAACGAGTTCCTTTCGCCCTACGGCATCCGTGCTCTGTCGCGCGTGCACAAGGACAATCCTTATGTGCTGCCGGTGAACGGACGCGAGTACAGCGTGCGGTATGAGCCGGCCGAGTCGAGCACCGGCCTCTTTGGCGGCAATTCGAACTGGCGTGGCCCTATTTGGTTTCCGGTGAATTACCTGTTGATCGAATCGCTTCAGAAGTTCCACCATTATCTGGGCGACGGTTTCCAGGTGGAGTGCCCGACGGGATCCGGACAGATGATGACACTGGCCGAAGTGGCCGCTGAGTTGTCCCGCCGCATGACGCGCATCTTCCTGCGCAACGAAGAAGGTTACCGGCCCGTTCATGGGACCAACGGCGTGTACAAGAGCGATCCGAACTGGCGCGATCTGTTGTTGTTCTACGAATACTTTCACGGCGACGACGGCACCGGTGTGGGTGCGAGCCACCAAACAGGTTGGACCGGCGTAGTGGCCAAGCTGCTGCAGCAGAGTGGAGAATGAGAATGCCGATGAAGCAGATTCGCACGTTTGCCGAGATGACTATGCCCAATACTATGCCCACTCTGTGCATGGCGGCGTTGCGATGAGTTGCTATAGGGGGAGACTGCACTGCCGCGAAACGATGAAAAGCAAGCATCTTGTCGTAGCACATCGAAATCTATCACGACAGGTCTAAGTCATTCATTTTCTTCTGGCTTACGATTCGTAATCAGCAGGTCGCCGGTTCAATCCCGGCGGGTGGCTCCATCTAATCCTCGCCCCGTCAAAGAGATGCGGGCAACGGCTCGGCTCTCCGCCAAAAATGGGGTAACCCATATCCCAACGAAATAGTTTACGCACAGCTCACCTGCACACGAAGCCGGTAGTTTTCGAAATTGCGGAAACCGTAGGCATGGCGGCTGATGATTTTCATTTTGTTATGGAAGCCTTCGGCGATGCCGTTGTTGCGCGTGAAGTGCCACATACGGGCGATCTCTACCATACGTCTTGCTCGTTTCGGGCACGTGCAACTACCAGTATGCCCAGCGAGGAGTCTACGCCAGTCATGCGTCCTCTAGCGCCCCCTACCGCGGATGCCAAAGGGAAAGTTTCACGCGGTGTCACAAACGGCGTCGAGCACGAGCGAGCCTTCGATGTAGCCAGGTAGACCGATCCTGCGCTCACGAAACCGCTGGACACCGTGCCGTCGGCCGAAGGCGTGGTCAGTCCGCTTGGCGCCGCCCTCCGTTTTGCACATGAAGCAATCTTTGTGTTATGGTCATGCTTGTGCAGCGCTGTTCCCACAGACTTAGCGATCACGACGCATTTCATCGTGCGCTGATTGCTTTCGTCTGTGTTGTGATGGTACTCCTCAGCGGCAGCTCTCCGGCGCCGGCGGCAGGCACTGGCGGGGTTACCCGTCAGATTGACGGCTGCCTAGAGCAAATCGAAGCGCCGAATCATGCCGCTGTACCGATGGCCTGCTTCGACATCCGTGTTGCGGAGAACCGTTTCCAGGAGATGGTCGAACTCGCCGAACCCACGGATGACGATAAGACCAAGAACATCCTCCTACCTTTAGACGCAGCCCGGCGATTCGGCGTAGCCGCCCTTGGAAGTCAAACGGGTCTTTACGAATCTCCGGCCGACCGAGTACTAACCCGGTTTCAACTGCGTGCGTTTTCCACCCGCGGTTCCCCTTTAGCCTAGTCCACGCGACATCCAGCTGGCGCTGCCTGACTGACGGCGGCGAGCTGATGCCCGCATTGCGCATCCCCTCGCTGGATGCCAGCGGGAATTGCGTGATGTCCTGCTAGCCGAACCACCAGCCGAGGGCGGCACGGTGGTCCATCGGCTGATCAGGACCGGATGGACGAAGGGTTTCAAGGATCTGCAAGCCAAAATGAACGAAAGTTGGGAAACAGTGCCCGGAGCCAAGGCCGGGCGGATAGGGCGATCGCTCGCCGCAACATTCCTTGCGCTAGCTGTCACGATGGCGACCGGATGCGTTCGCATTCCCAAGCCTCCCGCGGGAATGGCGCGCGCCCCGGTCCGCGCAGTGCCCGGCTCCTTTGCCGGTCTGAGCGATACGCGAAGTTCCGGTCTGATCCCGTGGCGCGACTTCTTCCAGGACGCTCACTTGGCCGCTCTCGTCGATGCGGCGCTCGAGCACAACCAGGAGCTCAACATCGCCATTCAGGAGACGGTGGTGGCCAACGCCGAGGTGATGGCTCGGCGTGGTGAGTACCTGCCTAAGGTGGGCTTTGGCGCCGGAACCGGGGTCGAGCACGTGGGAGCGTTCACGAGCCCGGGGCAAGCCGATGAGCGGTCCGAGATCGGACCCACCCTCCAAAAACACGAGTTCGGGCTCTACGCGTCGTGGGAACTCGATGTGTGGGGGCGTCTCCGAAACCTGGCCAACGCCGCGTCCCATCGATACCTGGCGAGTATCGAAGGCCGGAACTTCATGGTGACACGTCTCGTCGCGGAGATCGCCAGTAGCTACTACGAGTTGTTGGCGCTTGACCGGCAACTCCAGGTCGTAACCGATAACATCGCACTCCAGGAGCGGGCGCTCGATCTCGCACGGGCGCAGTTCCAAGCGGGCCGCGCCACCTCGGCGGCCCCGGCGCGCTTCGAGGCCACGCTCCGGGCGATGCAGAGTTCAAAGTACACAATCCAGCAACGGATCGTCGAGACCGAGAACCAGATCAACTTCCTGGCCGGCCGCTTCCCAAAGCCGATCGATCGATCACGCACCAACTTTCTCGACCTTCAGCCCGCCGCAATGGCAGTGGGCGTCCCCGCTGAGCTTCTGGCGAATCGTCCCGACGTTCGCCAGGCGGAACTTGAGCTTGCAGCAGCGGGGCTCGACGTCGAGGCGGCCAGAAAAGCCTTCTATCCTTCTCTGGGGATCGAAGCCGTGGTCGGATACCAGTCGTACGGCCTGACCAAGCTGGTGAATACGCCCGACTCGCTGCTCTTCGAAGTCCTTGGCAAAGCGTTTAAGCCGCTGCTTAACCGGAAGGGAATCACGGCGGACTACTTTTCGGCGAACTCTCGCGAGATGCAGGCGGTGCTCCACTACGAACGAGCCGTGCTGATCGCATTCGTCGAGGTAAGCAACCGCGTGAGCCTCACACGAAATCTCAGCCAGGGCTATGGGCTGAAGCAACAACAGGTCGGCCGCCTCGCCCAGTCAGTCGACATCTCGACCGAACTCTTCAATTTGAATCGAACCGAATACCTGGAAGTACTGACAGCCCGGCGTGAATTGCTCGAGGCACAGCAGGAACTCGTTGAATTGAAGCAACGGCAGATGGTTGCAACCGTGACGCTGTATCAGGCCCTTGGGGGCGGCTGGCGCGGCGCCGGTCTGCAGCCTTCCGACGGAAGCGACGCTGATCATAAATTCACGCAAGGGGTGAAGAATTGAAGTTGCAGCTGCATCTACGCACTACGCTCATCGTAACCGGCTTGGGCCTGCTTGCCTGCGCTTGCACCAAGAAGCAGGCAGACGGTGGCCACCATGAAGAGGCAACGCAGCCTGTCGTGCTGACCACGCCCAGAGTCATGGCTGTGCCCACAACTCAGGCCTACGTCTGCCGGATGCAATCCCGTCGTCACATCGAGATCCGCGCCTTGAATGAGGGGTATCTCGAAGAGATCCCCGTGCAAGAGGGCCAGGCGGTTCGCGCCGGAGATCGTCTTTATGATCTGTATCCTGTCCTCTACCGGACCAAGCTCGAGGCCGAAAAGGCAGAGCTGCGCCTCGCGGAGATCAATCTACAGAACACGGAAACACTCGCCGGGCGCGGCTTCGTGTCAGCTCCAGAGCTGGCCCGGGCCAAGGCCGAGCGAGACCGCGCGAAAGCCAAACTCGACCGCGCCACGGCCGAACTCGGATTTACGAGCATCGTCGCGCCCTTCGACGGCATCGTGGGCCGCCAGCTCATGCAGCAGGGAAGCCTGATCGAAGTGGGGGACACCCTCACGACCATGTCCGACAACGCTGTCATGTGGGTCTACTTCAATGTTCCCGAAGCCGACTACCTGCGATTCAAGTCCATACGGGGAGCAAGCGATGCCGCTACACCCCGGAGGCTCGAGCTTTCCGGCGCGACAATCCAGCTCCGGCTTGCGAATGGGCAGATCTTCGATAAGAACGCAGCGACGGCGCTCACCATCGAATCGGAGTTCAACAACGAAACGGGGAACATCGAGTTCCGCGCCGACTTTCCCAACCCGAACGGCCTCCTGCGCCACGGCCAGACCGGTACGCTGCTGATCAACCAGAGGCTCGCAGGAGCCCTGGTCATCCCGCAGCGGGCCACGTTCGAGATTCTCGACCGGCAGTACGTCTTTGTCGTCGGCAAGGACGCCGTCGCGCGCCAGCGCGAGATCACCGTCGCCCGTGAGCTAGAGGACGTTTACGTCGTCAACGGGGGCCTCTCGGCCGGCGATACGTTCGTGCTCGATGGAGTTCGCCAAGTCCGCGATGGCGCGCACTTGGAGCGCACACAGACTCGTCCGCCCGATGAAGCGGTCAAGAACCTGAAGTACAAAGCCGAATAGGGACGGCCGCCAACCATCATGTTTACGCAGATTCTCCACCGGCCCGCCTTGGCGATCGTCCTATCGGTCATCATTCTGCTTCTGGGGACGCTCGGGATCGCGAGCCTTCCGATCGCGCAGTTTCCCGACATCGCGCCGCCGACCGTCTACGTTTCGGTTGCGTATCCCGGAGCCAGCGCCAAGGTCCTGACCGATTCAGTTCTCATTCCTCTCGAGCAATCGATCAACGGCGTCCAGGGGATGCGCTACATCGTCTCCGACGCGACGAGCGCCGGAGAGGCGACGATTCGGATCTTCTTCGAGCCGGGCACGGATCCCAACATCAACGTGGTGAACGTACAGAACCGGGTCAACATCATGACAAGCCGGCTGCCCGAACTGGTGGTGCGCGAAGGGATCCTCGTCAGCCAGGTCGTGCCCAGCATGTTGATGTATCTCAATCTGTACAGCACGGACCCAAACACCGATCAGAAAGATCTCTTCAACTACGCCAACGTGTACATCATGCCCGTGCTCAAGCGGATTAAGGGCATGGGTATCCCGGTCAACCTGGGCAATCGCACGTTTGCGATGCGCATTTGGCTGAACCCGGAGCGCATGCGCGCCTACGACGTGTCGGTCGAGGATGTGATGGAGGCCTTGGCCAAGCAGAGCATCATCGGATCACCAGGCCGTCTCGGCCAGGCGACGGGCATGACATCCCAGTCGAAAGAGTACGTACTCACCTACGTCGGCCGTTTCAATGAGCCTGAGCAGTACGCCAATATCATCTTGAAGGCGACGCCGGATGGCGAGATTCTCAGGCTCAAAGACGTCTGCGTTCCGCCGCTCGTCAAAAGCGGAGAGGGCGCGGAGAAGAGTCAAAACGATCACGCCAGTATCGAGCTTGGCTCGGAGTTCTTCGACATCTATTCCGACGTGAACGGTCATCCGGCCGCGTCCATAGTCTTGAAACAGGCGCCGGGCTCCAATGCCGCCGACGTGATCGCGGAAGTGAAAAGAACGCTCTCGGAGTTGAAGGGATCGTTTCCTCCCGGAATGGACTACGAGATTGCGTACGACGTGTCCCGGTTTGTGGAGGCATCGACGGAGCAGGTGCTCCACACACTCTTGGAAGCGTTCATCCTGGTGTCGCTGGTGGTCTTCCTGTTTCTGGGCGATCTTCGTTCCACCATCATCCCGGCGCTCGCGGTGCCGGTATCGCTGGTCGGCGCCTTCTTCGTCCTGCAGTTGATGGGCTTCTCCATCAACCTGATCACGCTCTTCTCCATGGTCCTGGCCATCGGCATCGTCGTCGACAACGCCATCGTGGTGGTCGAGGCCGTGCACGCCAAAATGGCCGAGACACACCTTTCACCGCATCGGGCCACCATCGAGGTGCTCAAGGAGATCAGCGGCGCGATCATCGCCATCACGCTGGTCATGAGCGCCGTGTTTGTTCCGGTGACCTTTCTCCCGGGGCCTGTAGGCGTGTTCTACCGCCAGTTTGGCGTGACGATGGCTTCGACGATCGTCCTTTCCGGGGTGGTTGCGTTGACGATTACTCCAGTGCTGTGCGCCATGGTGCTGAAGCCTCATTCGCACCAACCGGCCGGTGAGGAGACACGCAAGGGCCTGCGGGAACACCTTCGAGGGCTGAAGGTGAGCACGCTGGCCGGGTACGCCCTCGTGGGCGCCCCGCTCCTGGCTGGCATCACCTATCTCGCCTATCAACTTTGGGGGCGCTTCGGGTTCCTGCTGCTCCTCGTCCCTTTCATACAGAGGCCCTTTAGCCGCGCCATCGACAAAATCACCAGTCTGTACGCGTGGCGGATGCTGAGACCAATTGTCACGCTCCGGGTGGTGACCATGGCGGTCATCGGGGCATTTGCGTACGGCATCGTCGCGACAAGCACCGTCCTGCCGACTGGCTTCATCCCCGGCGAGGACCAGGGCATGATCTACGCCGTCCTTCAGACCCCGCCCGGGTCGACGCTGGAATATACCAACGCCAAGTCGCAAGAGCTGGAACGGCTCGCCAAGGAAATCAAAGGCGTTCGCAGTGTCACGTCGGTTGCGGGGTACGAGGTGCTGACGGAAGGCCGCGGCTCGAACGCGGGCACGGCGATCATCAACCTCGACGATTGGTCTGTGCGAGCACGGACCTCCTCCGAGATCATCGAACAGCTCAAGGAAAAGACCGGCGAAATGACGGACGTTAAACTCGAGTTCTTCGAGCCGCCTGCGATTCCCGGCTTCGGAGCGGCGGGCGGGATAGCCTTGCGCGTGCTGGATCAAACACAATCGAGTACGCCCGACTACAAGCAACTGGGAGAGATCAATGGCCGGTTCATCGCCGCGCTGGAGAAGCGGAAAGAAGTCGGCAGCGTGTTCACGTTCTATGCCTCCGACTACCCCCAGTACGAGGTGGTCATTAACAACGATGTGGCCATGCAGAAGGGGGTGTCGATTCAGAATGCGTTGAACAACCTCAACATCCTCATCGGCAGTACCTACGAGCAGGGCTTTGTTCGTTTTAACCAGTTCTACAAAGTTTACGTTCAGGCCTGGCCGCAGTTCCGGCGGATGCCCAAGGACCTGGATGACCTCTTCGTGAAGAACGAAAAGGGGGAGATGGTCCCATACTCGTCGTTCATGGAGCTGAAGAAGACGCAGGGGCTGAACGAGATCACGCGGTACAACTTGTACCCCTCGGCCGCCATTCAACTCGTGCCGGCCGCGGGCTACTCGACCGGCCAGGCCATTGAGGCAGTGCAGCAGGTCGCCCGAGAGAGCTTGCCGCGCGGCTATTCCCTGGGATGGGAAGGCCTGTCGTGGGATGAGTCGCGGAAGGGCAACGCGGCACTCTACATCTTCCTGATTGTGGTGGTGTTCGTCTACCTCGTGCTGGTTGCGCAGTATGAAAGCTTCCTGATTCCTCTGGCTGTGGTCCTCTCGCTGCCGGTCGGCATCTTCGGCTCATTCTTGTTCCTGTATGCATTGGGATTGTCGAACGACGTTTGGGCTCAACTCGGGATGATCATGTTAGTCGGGCTCCTGGGCAAGAACGCGATTCTGATCGTGGAGTTTGCGGTGCAGCGCCGGAACGAGGGCGCCTCAATCAAAGACGCCGCCATCGAAGGAGGAAAACTCCGCTTTCGAGCCATCCAGATGACCTCCTTCGCCTTTGTTGCGGGGCTTCTTCCGCTGGTCGTTGCCCATGGCGCCGGCGCGATTGCCAATCGGACTATCGGGGTCACGGGCGTCGGCGGCATGCTCCTTGGCACGGTGCTCGGTGTGCTGGTGATCCCGGGGCTCTACTACCTGTTCGCTTGCATTTCGGATGGACGCGAACTCCTGCGCGACGAAACGCACATTCCTTTTAGCGAAGGTGAAGGCAAACTCTGATCCAAGAGAGAACACGGAGTTGAATCATGACCAACCCAAAGCCGGTCGTCGTGGCATTGCCCCTCGACCACCAAACCGATGAGCTGTTGGCAACGGCGCTGGAGCTCGGACAAAGACTCAAGTGCCCTTTGGTTGTAGTGCATGCGCTCGGCAAGCGCCGCCTGGAGAGCGAGTCGAGTACCAACAACCGAATCGCAAAGGCGAAGCAGACCCTCGGTTTGCGGCTGCAACCGCTTTGGAAGGCGGGGCTGGATGTTCGGGAGGAGGTGGAGGTTGGCGCCCCCGCCGAGCTCACTATCAACACGGCCTTACGCACCAGCGCTCAGCTCATTATCACGGGCCGTGGCCGGCCGGCGACCATCCGGCGTTGGCTCGTGGGCTCAGCGGTCGAGGCCATCGTCCACCGCGCGGTTGCCCCCGTCTGGGTCGTGCGGGGGCAGCGGGCCGTCCGGCGGCCTGTGCTTTGCCCGCTCAACCTCAGCTCGCCATCAGAGCGCGGTCTCGCATCCGCCGTCCGAATGGCCCGGCTCTTCGAGGTGCCTCTCCGTGTCATGACGGTCCTTTCGGATCACTCATCTGGCGAAGGGCCATCGGTCGAGGAGGCACGCCGGGATCTGGGGGAGATGCTTGCCCAGCACGAGGTAACCGGGCTCGACGTCTCGGTCGAGGTGGTGACGGGAAACCCGGCCGAACGAATCGTCGACGCCGCGGACGACGCAGGGATGCTTGTGATCGGCAGCCGGGGTTTTAATCCCCTGGTTCCCGAATCGCTCGACTCGGTTACCACGCGAGCGCTTCGTCACAGCCACTGCAGCATCCTGGCGGTACGAGAGGTTCATGTTGACCTCGAAGCGAGCGAGGCCGAGATAGCAAGGCTGGCGGATGCTTGCCGTGTCACCTGGCAGTTAATCGAAGACAATCGGGCGGCCGAGGCGATTCCTTTGATCGAGCGGGCGGCCCAGCGCGCCCCGTTCAATGCGACGATTCAGGAGGCCTACGCTATCGTCCTTGAGAAGGTGGGCCGTGAGGTGGAGGCTCGATCCCGCCATGAGCTCTCCCAGATGATCCGCGCCCGCATCGACCGGAGTTGACCGCGCCGGTTCGCCTGAAAGCGTATCATTGGCGGCTCACGCCCTCACGCCACCGAACGGCTTGAACGAACTCCTTGGTCCAGCCAGCAGGGTAAGCCGCAGGTTACGGACATCTAAAGGAACTTCACATCCAGCTCAGCCAAGTGCTCTACGACACGATCGAAGCGAAACGGCGGAGGCGGCTGCAAAAAGGTGTACTCGTTGCACGGGTCGCACATGTAACGGAAGAACGGCTCGTTCAATCCCGGCGCATGAAACTGGATGAACCGGGTATTATGGCCGGTCAGTTGAAAAGTGTGCGGCGTGCGGGCGGGTACATGCAGAAAGTCGCCCGGGCGCAGACAAACCTGCTCTTCCCCGGCCGTCATACTCACACATCCATTCAAACAGAAGAAGGTTTCGGTGTGTTTCTCATGCAGGTGATTCGGAATGCGATGCCCTTTAGGCCCATCTGTCATGAGTACAAGGAACTTCCCGCCGCTCTGGCGCGAATCGGTAAGAAAATTGAACAGCGTGTCGCCAGCCATCATGCGCTCACCTTCCCCGGCTGGGATGACATACGGCTCGATGGCAGGAGGAGCGACAAGGCTCTTCTCACCCCGTCTGACGGAAGAAGACTCCGAGAGAAACTCTACGTCCACGCCGGGCAGCGGCATCCTCCAGTCTGGATGCTCCGTTTGCGCTGAGTATGTCACTGACTTGGTGGGCTGGCCAAGCGACTCGTACATCGCGGCGCCGTTGCCGCCGAAGGTCCAGGTCAGAAACCTGGTTCGATGGCTCGTAAAGGAGAAGCTGTGTGCCACCCCAGGCGGAACGCTGACATAATCGCCGCCTTCGAGGGCGAACTCCTCCTCGGCCAACCTTAGGGTCGCAGATCCCTCGATCACATAAATTGCTTCATGCGAATTGCTGTGCCGATGTAGCGGCACGCGGCAACCCTTTGCGCCGGTCAAGACTACACCTTCCATGAGCGAGCCCGTATCCTCCCTGCGGCCGATGGTTGTCGCGAGGAGGGGGCCGAGGAGACAGCGGGAGCCTTCGCCATCTTCGAGGTAGTAAGGGTGCTGTGCGCCGGGAAGCACATTTCTGTACATCTTCACCTCCGCTGCGATGGAGTCACTGCTGTATGCGGCCGACCAGTATACACGTTCGCCTAGGGAGTTACGCGGCCGGCAACCCGCCCAGACGTCAGCCTTTTGCATGGCAGGCAAGCTGGATATTGGATCAGAACTTCGTTCGGAATGGCTGCCTCCTATTGCAGTCCGGCCTTGTTTGGGGTGACCCGAATACGATTCATGCTGGCCGCCTGGCATAGCGGCCTTAGCATGGTGGCCCTGTCCGCGCAGTGTACCAGTTGGCCGGGTGGTCAACTTACTTCGCCGGAGTTGTCCGAGTATTTCCTTGGTCACGGGCTACTCGGAAGTTGGTCCGAAGTGGCTCTTGATCAGAAACGGGGGCAACCACGGTGGCGGCGGAAAACCAGGCCACTTCCGTGCCGTCCATACATTGGCAGCGTGATGGCCACAACCCTTCCGGCGGGATCAACGGAGCAGCTTCCGGAATAACTCCTCAGCCAATCTTCGGTTGTCCTGCGTATAAAGGTATTCGTTGTAGAGCCACGGGTCGCCCAACGCTACCACCCGGCCACTTCCCACGGGCAGAGATACCAGGATCGGCGTCGCGCGTTCCGCAAGCAAGGTCTCGGCGCCGCCCGGCGTCACACGCAGCGGCGCCACATCCACGGCGTAGAACTTGAGGCCCGGCGTAAACCACCCGCCGCTCGCTGTTGCCAGCGTGAGCTTCGACTTTCCCTCCCCATCAATGTGCTTTTTCTCCAGGAATTCGATGCCGAACCGGCGCGCCAGCGTGTTGAAGCGGGCAAACTCCGCATTCCCCGGATCGTTGCCAAGCAGTATGAGCGTTCCGCCCTTCTCCACCCACTCTGCCGCGGCCGACACCTCGGCGTCAGTAATCAGGTTCGGAGTGGCCGTCTCCGCGGGAGTATCGGGGTCGGCAACGATCAGCGTGCCGATGCCTGCCAGCGACTTCGCCGTGAACGGCTCGCGAACCGTCCGCAGTTCCGCGCCAAGGCCACGCAGCATCTGGCCCAATCCTGAAAAGCCGCCCATGTACGTCCCGTCCCAGGAGTAGTGAGGCTGCGCCTCGCGGTTGTGCCATCCGTCCACGGCCACCACCTTCAGCGGGCGCATGTTGTACACCGGATTCGCGAATGCGCCGTCGCCCGCAATGTCCCAAACCGCCAGCCGCGCCCAACGCCAACCCGGCGCCGCCGCCGTGAAGTCCAGTTTCAGGCGTCCGAACTCCCGGCTCGTTTCTAGCGGCACGGTCTCGCGGTGCGTCCTCGAGCCATCGCCCCACACCAGTTCGGCGAAACGCAGGGGCAGCGTATAGCGGACATCGGCCGTCACAGCCAACCGGTCTTTCTGCGTCTCTCGGATCGTGTGTTCCGGCATTAACACCTCGCCCGTTGACACGAAGAACTCGCTTCGCCGCATCGCGTCGAGCACCTCGCCGTAGTTGTCATAGGAGGGCAGCCGGGGCAGACGTACATAGTTGATGTTCATGTGAGCGTACAGCTCATGCGTATGGTCGATCTGGAACACGTCCACCTCGGCCAACAACTGCTTCCGCAGTCCCCAGTTGCTCATATCATCCAGGAGAGTAAGCGAGCGTTCCCCCAGCCGCGGTGAGGCCATGTCGGCTGGCATCTGCTTCCACCCGGCGCCCACATAGGTTGGGTCAAGAAAATGCCCGGCATACCGGATCGCGTCCGGGTATCCCTTCGAACCCTTCGTGCGCGGATGCGTCTGGTAGGCAAAGCCATTCTCCTTGCGGATCATATCGAGCAAGGCGTTGGCTCCGCCAATCGTATATACCTTCCCATACCCCGCCACTTCGGCCACCTTCGACGGCGAACCAGGCTTGGCCATGAACCAATACACCGGCTTTGGGAACGACACCGCCCAGTGGCCGCCATAATGGACGTTGGCTTCCTCCGACGGGATCAGAAGAAAGTTCGCCTCGCTCTGCGCGCGGCAATATTCGAAGTAGGCTTTCAGCTCCTTCAGCCGCACCTCCGTCACATCCTGGGGATGCCCGTCGCCGTGGAAATCCGCGATGATGGCCGCATTCACACCCATATCCTTCAGTACTGGCTTGAACGGCGGCGCCCACGAGGCGCCCTTCTCCATCGCTTGCACTGTATAGGCGTAGTGCCAGTGCGGGGCCACCGTCACATACCCGTCTAGCTTCGGAAACCGGTCACGGTTGGTGTAGCGCAACACCTCCTCCAGCAGCGGTCTCGGTTCGCCGTCGCTGAGCAAGTAAAAGACGTGCATCCGCTGCTCCGTGCCCGGCGGCGCATTCATCCACGGGTAGAAGCGCGAGTTGTCGTCCGGAAGTTGACGTACTCCCATGTAGACCTGCCCGCGCCACGCCGTGTGCCACAGGTAGCCCATATTCGTGGTGAAGTCGCGGGGCATGAAGTACTTGTGAGGCGAGGGGAACACCGCGATACTGCCTCCTTGCGCCCGCGCAGCCAGTGTCCGGTAGCGTGCCCGCACCGGCAACTTCTCCGACACGTTGGGCCGGGACAGTTGCACCTTGCCCTCAGTGTCGTAATAGACGAATTCCGAATCCATGTTGTTGCCCGGCCGCACATCCCGTGGCACGGCCATGCGCAGGCCGGCTTCATAGAAGTACGCCGTATCCGGCTCGTTCGTTGACGCCACCGCCGCCTGCTCGATCAAGCGGCTGCCAGGATAGAACACATAGCGTATCGAGCCGCGGAAGATCCCCATCGCGAAACCGTCAAAGGCGATCTCGACGCGGTCACCCAGCGTCACCGCCTTGGCCGAGGTGATCTGCAGCCGCCCCTGGAAACTCCGTGTGCCGTCGGGATGGCTCGGCGGGAAATCGAAGAACTCGTCAAATCCGCCGCGCCGTTTGCCCGTTTGCGCGCTGTACACCGGAACGGCGTTCTGAATCACCGTCTTGCCCCCGGTACGAATGGCCGCCACGAGCGGACGCGATGGCTCAAGATTGAACACCGCCTCCCACTCACGGCCCACGCCATCCTGCCAGCGGACGGCCGCCGTATCTTCTGTTCGCGTCACCGTCACCGGGCCAGGGCGGACTCCGCTCACATCCAGCGTCACGGGCGCTCCCGCCAGCAGAGCGGGCAGCAACAGCAGGAAAACAGGTTTGTACATGGAACGTGTCCATCCTATCGCCATTAAAATCTGATGCGCGCCTGGAACAGGAGAAATCGCATCGTGCTCGACGTATTGTTTGTCACGCGCCCGAAGTTGGTTGAGATCGGGTCGCGGTTGGGCGCCTCGAATTGTGAGCGGTTGGCCGCGTTCAGGGCATCCATGCGCAGTTGCAGCGTTAAGCGTTCGGTAAGCAGGAAATCGCGCTGGATGTTGGCGTCGATGCGATTCAGTCCGTCGCCGCGCGAGCCATCAACACGCGTCGGGAACACGCGTGCCTGAAACGCCGCCGGAGTGCGCTGTGCGTTGCGCTCAAATCCAGTGGTGTTGAACCAGCGGTCCAGAGTCCGTTCGCCGGAGTTGATCGCGGAAAGGTCACCGGTGTAGAAAAGGTTGCCCAAGTCCAGCAGGGCGCCGGGCTGCCACTCAAAGGTGCCGGCCCGTTGCCAGCCGGCGAGAATCGCGCCGAGTGCGCCCGACTGCACAAATGCGCGGCCCTTCCCAAAGGGCAACTCACAGATACCGGTAGCGGCAACCCGGTGCGGAACGCCGAAGTTGCTTTGCTGCCAACTGGGCAGTGAACCGCGCCATCATGCGTTACGCTGTCAAACGAAAAGAGCTCCCCGCCGAGAACCTTGTGATGTTCCGAGAGCGCCTCAAGCTGCAAAAGCCACGGTGCGAGGCGTTTTCGCCGAAGGAGTGCCGCGGCCGGCATACCTTTGCCCGAGGCTGGATTAAGGCTGCGCCTAACGAGTGGAGCAGATGGCATCGCAGGGCCGTGTACAACATCATGCTGCTATAGGCACACATACGCGACGTTCCGCGGGATGGTGAACATGAACGTGCATGATCTTGCGGAACAGATGGGTGCCTCACCTACGATGATCAAGGAACACTACAGCCATGTCACGCCGCCGGACACGGCGCGTCGCATCCTGAACGGAATGCCCGGTGGGGAGTTCAAGCCCGGCGAAAAGGCTGGCGGCACACCCGCTGAAGCTGTCTACGGTGCGCCCTTCGATACCGGCTGGTACCGCCCGTCATGCAGCCTACCGCTTGTCCTTGCAATCAAGCTCCTGACGGATTTCACGCTGCCAGTTCTGCCGCCGCAGGGTACTGCTCTTCTTCTTCGCGACCTTCTTGCGGCCCCAGAACGCGCCTTGACCGCGCTTCGGGCCTGCGTGCTCTGTTTTCATGAGTCCATTCTCCCAGAGTCAAGACGGATTTGTTTGTGTGTTCGTTTCTTGATTGAACCAGAGAAAGAAGGCGGATTCTCTTGCGAAACCCCGTCAGCGTCTCACGGTTTCAGCGTACGGTTTCGCCGCTCAGCCAGCGCGCGGCTGACATTCTGCAGCGAAGCTTCCGCGAGCGGAAGAGCCGTCGAGGCCTGACGTCCGCACCTCCCCCCGCCGCACACCCCCAGCCTCCCGGAATGCCTATTCGCTTGGGCGAAATGCGGACTTCTTAATTTGCTGTGAAATTGGCGTGCATGGGCTTGCATTCCGTGGGAAACCTACTGTATGCTCCCACGTGCAAGGGCGATGCACCGCCCAACGTTTCCTTTCTGGGGTTAGGAGTCACGCTGCAATGCTCAAGAAGCTCTGGACGTTACTCTTTCTTGCTGGCGCTGGGTACGCCCAAACCACTGGTACCGCGACGCTGGTAGGAAATCTCACAGACAACACGGGGGCCCTGGTTCCTGGCGCAACCGTCACCGTAGTCAACACACAAACCCAATTCACATCGAACACGCAGACCTCGCCGGAAGGCGCCTATTACGTGCCCAACCTGATTCCCGGGACGTACCGCCTGACGATCGAAGCGCAAGGTTTCAAGAAATACGTTCGCGAGGGCATCATCCTGCGCACCAGTGAACAGCCTCGTATCGACGTGCAACTGGAGGTGGGCGCGATCACCGAGTCCATCCAAGTCTCCGGTTCGGCGCCACTGCTCGAAACCGAAACAACCTCCACCGGGCAGATTCTCGAAGGCGAAACGATCGTCAAGATTCCGGTTCTGCAGAAGTACGCCTTTCGCATCCTTCTCTACCTGCCGTCAACCTCGAACATTAACGGTCAGCACGTCGTTGGACAACGGGAACGCTCAATGGGATATACGCTCGACGGCGTTGGCGGCAAGGAGCCGGTTCGTTCCATGATCGGATCGACGAATCAAGTCACCTCCACGACGATCGACGCCCTCCAGGAGGTGAAGCTCTTCACCACGGGCATGCCCGCCGAATTTGGCCACTCGGCCGGCGGCCTGCTCTCCACTGTGTTCAAGAGCGGAACGAACACCTGGCACGGTTCCGCGGAAGACCGCTATATCCAGAAGGCGCTCATCCATCGCACCTACCTGGAACAGTTGGCCCGCAAGAATCCCTTCAGCTATCACGAGATGTCGGCCACCATGGGCGGCCCCGTCTACATTCCCAAAATCTATAACGGCAAGGACAAGACGTTCTGGTTCTTCGGCTTCCAGCGCCATCATGAAAAAGGTGGTGAAACCGCGACGCTCGCCGTGCCCTCCCCCGAGATGCTGGGCGGCAATTTCGCCTTCCCCGGCGCCAACCCTATCTTCGATCCCGCCACCACGGCGCAAAGTCCGGCGGGCGAATGGTCGCGTCAGCCGTTTGCCGGCAACCAGATTCCCACCAGCCGCTTCGATCCCGTATTCAAGAACTTCCTCAGCAACAATCCATACACGCCGCAGAACCAGAATCCGGCGCTTATCAACTACAACGCAGCGTCCGGTCCGACAAACAACCTGGTTTCCCCCACGAACTACCGTTCGTGGCGCACACGGTACGATGCCAAGATTGATCACCAGTTTGCCCCGAGCCACCGCATGTTCGGACGTTACTCTCATGTGCGCCACCGTTCCTGGCGTGACCGCCTTTCACCAGAAATCGCCTGGACCGAATATGACTGGCGCGCTGTGAAGATTCCTATCGACCAGCGGAACGTAGTCATCTCGGATACTTACACGTTCAGCCCGTCGCTCATCAACGAGATGAGGCTTGGATACAACCGAAGAAAGGGAACGACCAGCCCCTTGACCATCGGGGAAGGTTGGGCCAGCAAACTCGGCATTCCCGGCGTTAGCAACGAAAATTTCCCTTACTGGCAGTCCTGCAACAATCAGTCGACCTGTACAGGTGGCTCTATGTTCTACCGCCAAGCTGACTTATCGCGCACCTCAGAGGTGTCCGAAGATTTTACGTTCCAGGAGAACCTCACGAAGATTATCCGGAACCACACACTTAAGGTCGGGTATGAAACCATTCGCACGCGCTTCAACTCGCTGGTGGCTGCGACACCGTCTGGAACCTATCGTTTTGGCGCCACAGATTTTCCGTTTCGCCAGAACACTGGAATCGGATTCGCCGCGTTCGCCCTCGGCTCAGTAAGTCAGGCGGAATTCACGCAGGCAATGACGACCTGGCTGCCACGGTGGTGGTCACACGCCTTTTACATTCAGGACGACTTCAAGATCAAGAGGAACCTTACGCTGAACCTCGGTCTGCGCTGGAGCTACGAATCACCGTTTAACACCAAATACGGGCTTCAGTCGCAATTCAGCCCGACCGCCACCGACCCGATTACCGGCCGTATGGGCGCGATCACGCACCCATCCGGCGCACTGGCCTCTCGCGACTTGAACAACTTCCAGCCTCGTCTCGGACTGGCGTGGCAAATCAAGCCGAACCTGGTGTTCCGGTCGTCATTCGGGTTGATCACCCAGGACCTGTTTACGAATGGCGCCAACCAGAATTTCGAAGAGTACTTTGCTACCGCCAGTGTCCAGCAGGTTCCAGGCAACCCAAGCCCGGCGTTCTATCTGAGCCGGGGGCCCGGAAACATCCGGTTCAACATCAGCCCGGATGGCTCGGTGCCCTTTGTCGGTACGAACTATGGCGCGCGCAACGCGTCGTGGTTCGACCCGAATATGAGGATGCCTTACATCATGAACTGGTCCGGTGGCTTTCAATGGAACTTCACTGCGAACTGGCTCTTTGAGGCCATCTATCAGGGATCGCGCGGCGTCCGCCTGCTCAATAACTGGGACATAAACCAGATTCCGCTCAATATTTCGACCGACCCGAATGTTCTACGGTCGATTTTTGCGGCGCCACAGAACTTCAAGCCGTACCCTCAGTTTGGTGCGATTCAGCATTACTCCAACTACGGCGACAACTCCTATCACGGCGCCACTTGGCGAGTGGAAAAGCGCTACTCCCACGGCCTCGTCCTGAACGCCTTCTACACCTTCTCCAAAGCGATTAACAACGGCGATAACGACGGCGGCGTCAGCGGTATCACCTTTTACAACCGCGCCTTGGAGAAGGGTCGCGCAAATTATGATATCCGCCACCGCTTCGTCTCGGTCATGACCTACGAACTCCCCTTCGGGCGGGGAAAGAGGTTCCTGGGCAATTCGAACAAGGTTGTGGATAGTATCCTCGGCGGCTGGAACTTCGCTTATACGCAGACCTTCCAGTCGGGTCCTCCGCAGACCATCAGCTTTGCCGGCAGTCCGAACCAGTACCTGCCTGGTGCGACCCGGCCGAATCTCGTGGCTGGCATCGATCCCATCACACCTAACTGGAACATCGGTCCGAACCGTTTCCCGACGCAGGCGCAGGTGCCGTACCTGAATGTTGCGGCCTTCGCCTACCCGGCGGCATTCACAGCCGGAACGATGGGCCGCAATGTCCTCGAGATGCCTGGCATCACGTGGCCGCAATTTTCGCTCTCGAAGGAATGGCGGATCTATGAAAGTCTCCGCTTCATCCTCCGTTGGGACGCGAACAATCCGTTCAAGAGCCCGAATTTCGGGGCGCCTGACAGCACGTTTAACCTGCAGAACCTGGCGAGCTTTGGCCGCGTGGGCACGGCCACGCGAGGCGGATTCTCCGATATCGGCACGGCCCAGCCGAACCACCTGCTCGTGTTCCGGCTCGAATGGTAGCTGTGTGATTGCGCGAGGGACAGGCGGTCAATGCCTGTCCCCCGCCGCTACCCAAAAGGAACGAACTTAATGGCTCTTCGGAAACCAGCCCCGATCCCAAGGCTGCGCGAGCGTTGGAGGATTCACGTAACGCGCCATCTTGAACCGCAGGCGCGCGCCGCTTCCCGGCTCCAGGCGAACGGTTAGCAGCGGACCAGCGATAGACCGCATTACTCCGTTCACTTCCACCTCGTCGAAACGGTGCTCTCCATAGCCGCCGGCTTGCACGATCACGGTCCGCGCATCCGCCGCGTTTACGTTCACCAGCGTTACCGTGGCCGCATTGGCATCCAATTTTTCCACTAGGGCGCCAACATCCTGCGGAAGCCCCGCGCGTTTCTCAGCCGGGTCGAAATAGCGGAAGCGGGCGTGCAAGCTCCAGATGTTGCCTGCGAGGTAAGCTCCCATCGTCAGGTTCGTCAGCGTCTGCGTCGCCGCGGGATTCATGCCCATCAGGTAATCCGCCAGGCGCGTGTCGGGGGTCGTGGGATCGGTCTCGATCTCGCGTATGGTCTTGCTGACTTCCGCGAGGTCAGCTTGCAACGACCGCACGGGGAACTCCGCGTCCTGACCTTCCAGGTATCCAACGAATCCGCGTTTGGGGATGCGCTCCAGATCCTTGCGGTCCATCGACCACATGTAAATTTCTGTCAGCCGGTCCGTGAATAGGTTGGGCGTGTAGTGATACCAGGACGGAGCGCCGTTTGTCTTGTAGCCCTTCGGGTCGCCGTACATCTGCGGCAATAATGTTCTGCCGTTCTCGACCTTTTTCTGCGCGTAGAGATTGTCCATTTGCCTGCGTAACACGCCAATGAAACTCTGATCGCCCGTCAGCAGAAGCGCATTGGCGAATCCAGGCCAGGAGCCGGCCGTAAAGGTGTTGCGGCTTGCCGTCTCCTCCAACTCACCATCGAAAATCGTGAAGTTCCAGCCATAGGTGCCTTTCCACCACTGGCCGTTATACTCGCCGCCCGGCTTCCCATCGAGACCAACGTTTGTGGGGATATTACCGCCACATTGTTCGGTGCGCTGCTTCCAGGCGCCAACATACTCGGCCACCCAGTCCCTGTACTTGGCCTGCCCTGTCAGCGCGAAGGCGTTCACGGCGAGCCCCGTGGTGGCTAGGTTGAGCGGATGGTCGCCCACGCTGTCGAGATAGTCTGCGCAATGGGCAAGCATCTTCGGGTAGTAAGCATTTAGGTCGAGTAGCTTGCCGCGCCCCGCTTTGTTGTGAAGCAGGTGAAAGCTGCCTGGGACGGGATCGCCAACCCAGTCATATGTGGTCGCCTTATGCAGCATGGGCCCTTTGCTGCCGGTCCAGATGCTCTTGATCAGTTTGTTCACCGGGTCGTAATTCCGTGCCTCCGGATCTTCATTCATGTACATTCCGGCGAATCGCGTCATGCGCTCCCGCAGGAACGGGCTCTTGGGATCCGCAAGTCCCAAAAACATGAGTGCTCGAATGCCCTCGCCCGTGTGGAACCAGTCCGACTGTGTGATGAACTCCTTGTAGTAGGCGCCGTTCTCCGCGAGTTTGGTCAGCTTCGTGCGCAACCCGCCGTACTGTTTGTAATGACCTTCGAGCGCCCGGCGATAGTCATCAAGCACGCGCTGAGATCCACCCAGCGAATATAGGAGCGTCCAGTTGTAGAACGTTTCAATGGCATCATCTGGGCCGTCGAGGGTGCCCCAGCGCATCGTGTGCAGCAGGTAGCCGCGCTCGTCGACATACTTCGAAGCGAAGCGCTCGCAAGCGGTCGAGGTGTCGCGTAGCAGTTGCCGCTCCAGCAGCGCCCACAAAGGCGGTGGCATCGCGCTATCGATGACCACTGTTGGTTCAGCCGCATACGCGGCGGTGGCGAGCAGGCCGGCTAGCAGGAGTTGAGGAAGTGGGCGGGCATTCATGTTGGCGTCCCCTGTGGAGACGCCATTCTATCGCGAGGGGCCGCGCTTTACCAGAAGCGCATAGCTGCCCGCCCCGATCAGGAGCAAAGCCGCGACAGCCTGCATGGGTGCTTCATAGCTGCCCGTCTTGCCGATCAGCCAGCCCGTCAGTATGGGCGCGGCAACTCCTGCGAGATTGCTCGCCATGTTCTGTAAACCGCCGATGCGTCCAATGGAGCCGCCCGGTACGACGGTTTGAGTGAGGGCCCAATAGTTGGCCGTCGCCACGCCGAGCCCGGCGAGCGAGAAGATGGCGAAAAACAGCGCCCATCCGTCCGACGGCGCATAAGCTCCGAATAATTCCGTTGAGGCCAGCACCATCCCCGCCATCGTGAAGGCGCGCCGGACCTTCAGTGGGTCGCCGCCGCGGCGGATGAGTGCGTCGGCGAACCATCCGCATGCAATTGCGCTTACCGCCATGCCGGCGAAGCTGAACATCGTGAAAATACCCATCATCTGCAAGGGTAGGCGCCTCTGCTCTTTGAAGTAAGAGGGCAGCCAGGTGAGGCTGTAGTAGAGACAGCAGCTATAGGCGAACGTGCCAATGAGAATTCCCCAGATGGCTGGACTCCTAAACAATCCCCAGAACGAATCTCCACTGCTGGCCGGCTTTTCCGCGGCAACTTGCACCGTTTCGCTTCCTGGTACAAGGATCATCCATGGCACGAACCAGATCAGGCCCATCATGCCGGTGACCAGAAACATGCTCTGCCATCCGTATTGCGCGATGAGCCACGCGGCGGCCGGCGCTCCGATAGCCGGCCCGATCTTCGTCCCCGACATATAGATCCCCATCGCCAGTCCGCGCTGGCTTTCGCCGATGTTCATGCGGATCCAGCGAAGACTCGCCGGCGCGACCGTCGCCTCGCCTGCTCCCAGCAGCAGCCGGAGAATGAAGAGTTGCGTGAGAGACACCGAGTAGCCAGTGGCCGCCGAAATCGCGCTCCAGAACAAAAAACTGATCGCGTAGGGATACTTCACGCCGAACCGGTCCACCATCCAGCCGGCCGGTACTTGCAGCAACGCATACGACCAGAAGAAGGCCGAGTTCATGAGTCCGCGCTGGCTGTCCGTGAGAGAAAAGAAGGAGCGGAACTCCGGAACGGCGATGGCTATGGAAAGCGAGGTGCGGTCAATGTAGGCAATCACCATGCCGAGACACAGCAATCCCACGATCGACCAGCGGCGTGCTGATCCGATGCCGGAGGCGGTTTTGGAAGTTTCGGGTTGTATCGCTCTATAATGCCTTAACAATGAAGCGACGTGATTGTTTGGGACTACTGGCCGGCGCCGCCTTCGCGCAGCAGGCGCCTATCTATGGGCTCGTGATTCGAAATGGGACCGTCTGCGATCCCGCGCGCAATTTCAAACGCCGCGCCGACGTGGCCATCTCCGGCAATCAGATCGCCGCGATCG
Organism: Bryobacterales bacterium; assembly: GCA_020847045.1. Taxonomy (GTDB): domain Bacteria; phylum Acidobacteriota; class Terriglobia; order Bryobacterales; family Bryobacteraceae; genus JAFLBB01. The sequence goes on from JADLCT010000059.1 coordinate 42,607, forward strand.
CCGACAGTATTCCGGCCAGCCAGGCATTGGAATCCGTCGATGCCACCGGTTGCTTTGTCACTCCCGGACTTGTCGATCTCCACACGCATTGCTATTGGGGAGGCACCGGCCTCGGCATCGAAGCCGGACCCATCGCCGCGCGCTCAGGCGTGACCACTTGGGTTGACGCCGGTAGTTTCGGCGTCACAGCAGTGGACGGATTCCGCCGCTTCATCGTGGAGCCCTCGCCCGTTCGCATTTTCGGGTATGTCTATCTTTATCCCGACAACCGCAACCCGGACGACGATCATGTGAAGTACGTACGCTCCTTTGTGAAACGCACAGGCGAGGCGGTCATCGCCAACAAGGACATTCTGCTCGGGGTGAAGTTGCAGGTCGGCGCCAATATGAACGGGAGGTATAGCTACGACTTCCTCAAGATCGCGCGCGAGTTGTGTGACACCTACCGTGTTCCCTTGATGGCCCACATCAGTTTTGCGCCGCCAACGACGGATCAGGTGATGGAGTTGATGAGGGCGGGCGACGTGGTCACACATTGCTACAACACACACACGCTCGGTATCCTTGACGGCAACGGCAAGGTGAGGCAGTCCGTGCTTGAGGCCCGCCGCCGTGGAGTGCTCTTCGACGTTGGCCATGGCCTGGGCAGCTTTAACTTTGAAGCGGCGCGCAAGGCCCTCGCGGATGGCTTTGTCGCGGACACCGTCTCCACCGACATATACAACCTGAACGTCACCCGGGGGCCCGTCTACGACATGCCGACGACGATGTCGAAAATGATGCATCTGGGCATGTCGTTTGACGACGTTCTCTCCCGAACGACAACCGCCCCGGCGAAAATTATCAATCGTGTCCCAGGGATGGGCACCCTCGATGTGGGCTCTCCCGCCGACGTTGCCGTACTGAAAATTGAAGATGGCGCGTTCCCGCTCGTCGATTCTCAACGCAACACGGTGATGGCGAAGCAGCGCGTTGTCTCCAAGCTCACCGTCTGCCGTGGGAGGAAGGTGGGATGACGTTTGCCATTCAGGCAGCCAGACTGACACACGCGCGCGTCCCGCTGGTTGAGCCATTTCGCATTAGCTCGGGCGCCGTCTCGGAAAAGGACGGACTCATCGTCCAACTGGAATCGGATGGGCTCACCGGCGTTGGGGAGTCGTCGCCCATGGCGGGACCTTTTTACTCCGCGGACACGCCCGAGATTTGCTGGGCGGAGCTGCGGGACGTCCTCATTCCCGCGCTGCTCCAGCAGCAGTTTCCGTCGCATCCCGCGGCGCTGGAGTGGATCAATGCCCAGCCTGCGAGCAACTTCTCAAAAACTGGTGTCGAAACCGCGTTGTGGGATCTCGAAGCCCGCCGGCAAGGCAAGCCACTCTATGAATTGCTGGGCGGCACAAACCGCCCGGTCGAGTCGGGGCTCGCCGTCGGACTGTATGACACCCCAGCGGAGATGCTGCGTGTCATCGAAAAGCATCTCGCATGCGGCTACAAGCGGGTGAAGATCAAGATCGAGCGGGGGCGGGACGTGGAACTCGTGCGCGCCGTTCGGGGTGCGTTTGGCGAGATTCCCCTTTTTGTCGATGCCAACGGTGCGTACGACCTTACGGACCTCCACGTCTTTCAGACGCTCGATGAGTTCAATCTCATGATGTTTGAGCAGCCGTTTACCGGTTCCATGCTTGCCGAATCGGCCGAACTGCAGCGGCGGGTGCGTACGCCGGTCTGCCTCGACGAGAGCCTGGAAACAGCCGGTGACGTGCAGCGGGCGATTGAACTCGGCAGTTTCAAGATCGGCAACATCAAGATTCAACGCGTGGGCGGCTTCTCCAACGCGCTCGCCATTCACGATCTTTGCCGCGAGCACAAGATCCCCGTCTGGACGGGCACCATGCCCGAACTTGGCGTTGGTTGCGCGCAAGGCATCGCCTTGGCCACTTTGAGCCACTGCACGTTCCCCACCGACGTGGAGGCAAGCCTGCGCTGGTTCCGCGACGACATCGTCGCCCCGCTGATCGAAGTGAGGGACGGCCATCTTTATCCGTCTGCTTCGCCAGGACTGGGGTTCGAAGTGGATGAAGCGAAGCTCGATCGTTATAAGGTTGCGTCGATATACTTCTAAATCATGAATGCTACTCGAAGAGGTTTCGCGGCGGCGCTTGCCGCCGGGCTTACGCACACTGCGGCGGCCAAGGACCGGCTGATCATCGATACGCATCTTGAGGTCTGGACGCTAGATCCGAAATTCCCATTCGCCCATCCAGAACGTCCGAATCTCACCGTGCCGGTGGCGGCGCCGATCGAGAATCAGGTCGAACAGATGAAGGACTTCGGACTGAAGTACGCAGTGCTCATCAATCCGCGTTACTTTGGCTGGGACAACTCCTACATTAGCTACAGCCTGCACAAGTATCCCAAGCTCTTCGTCGCGCATGGATTGTTGAACCCGGAGGATCCGAAGGCGCCGGACCGGCTGCGCTATTGGATGAAGGAGCACGGCTTTCAAGGCATGCGGTTCAGCCCCATCTACCATCCGAAATCAACGTGGCTGAACGCGAAGGAAAGCTACCCGCTGTGGAGGGAGGCCGAGCGGCTCAAGGCGGTCTTCAACTTCTACATTCTTCCCCACCAGATGCCGATGCTCGGCGACATGGCCGGACGATTTCCAGGTGTCAAGATCGTCATTGACCACCTTGGCAAACCTGATCTGCGTCTCTCCGACCCATGGCCTGAGTTCAAGAAGATGTTTGCGTTGAAAAAATTTCCACAAGTATGGGTGAGCGCCTCCGAGCCCTACGAGTTGTCGATCACGAAGGAATATCCTTACCGCGACACGATTCCGTTCTTCAAGGCGACGTACGAAGAGTTTGGCGGCAAGCAACTGATTTGGGGTACCGGTTATCCTCGCCCGCGTTGGGAGTTGCCGATGGACAAGGAACTGGAGTTCGTCGGCAAGTATCTCGATTTCTACACGCCGCGGGATCGTGAACTACTGCTCGGCAAGAATGCGTTGAAGATTTGGCGGTTCCCCAAATGAGTGTGCAAGAGCGTGCGCTTCAGATCAAACAGCGGCTTGCGGCGGGGAAGACTGTCGTCGGCTGCTTTGTCTCATTAGGCTCCGCGATCGCCGCCGAGATTATGGGCGCTGCCGGCTACGACTGCGCCGTGATCGACCTTGAGCACGGGTCGGGCGACGAACGCCTCGCAATGGATCAGTTGCAGGCGCTCGCGGCGGCCAACTGTATTGGCATGGTGCGCGTGGAATCGAATCAGCGTCAACGGGTGCATCGCGTTCTCGATGCGGGAGCTCACGGCATCATGTTTCCCCGCATCGACTCGGCCGGTGAAGCGCGCGCCGCCGTCGCCGCGATGCGTTATCCATCGGACGGCGGAATGCGCGGGGTGGCATCCTCCACGCGCGCCTGTGAATACGGGGCGAATTTTCAACCGTATTTGGCCGGATCGAAGAATCTACTTTCGATGATCCAAATTGAATCGGAAGCGGCCGTAGCGTGCGTGGAAGAGATTGCCGCCGTGCCTGGCGCCGACGTTCTGTTCCTGGGGCCATGGGATCTCTCGTTCGGTATGGGCATCATGGGCGAATTCGATCATCCGCGATTCGTAGCCGCGGTGGAGCGGACAGCGGCCGCCGCATCGGCGCATGGCAAAGTTGCCGGCATCCTGCTTCCAGCCAATAAGTCCGTTGCGCATTATCATGCGATCGGCTACCGCTTCATACTGTCAGGGGCGGACGCGATCATGCTGCAGCAAGCCGCAAGAGGAGCGGCGAAGTCGTTACTGGATCAAAGAGCGGCAGTAGATTGCGATGTGAGCAGCGCGTGAACAATGGCAGCGTTTGGCAAGCTTGCCGGCAGGTTAAGGATTCGACAACAGCCGCTCCACGAGTTCTTGCTCCGCCTCCACCACGGACACTGTGCGTGGCAGTAGCAAGCGGGCTGCGGCGGGACTTATGCGTTTCCAATCACCGTCGATCGCGTGCAGCACGGTTCCGCTAGCGGGCGAGGCCGCAAGAAGATCCGGAAGATCAAACACTCTCAGCACGTCGAAGGGAACGTACCAGAAGGGAATCTCGCGGTCCCACGCCGTGAAGCGGCGCTCACGTTCGTCCTTTTCGAGCAGCCGGTAGGAGGCTTCGTTCGCAACCGGCCGGTCTAGAAACTGGCGGAAGGAGACGAAGCCCTCGCGGAGCGCATAGGCGCTGATTGACGGTCCCTTTCGAGCCGCCTCCGCGATGGCGTATGTCGAGGCCAGCGCGGCGTTGTCTCCGCGCGCGTACCAGGCAAGCGGGAGGCGCGCGTACTCAGGCGTTGCATGAACGGCCCGCACCACCGCCAGCATGTCGCCGGCCTGCCGCCAGACGAAGTGATCGCCGGCCAGCAGGCTCACCGCGGCTGTCCATGCGGCCTTATCGGTTCGCAACTCACCGATGCCGCGCACGTCGATTCCGAGCACGCTCCAACCGCGTTTCCGCGCCTGCCGCGTCACGGCGCCGGCAGCGAGTGTCTCTTTGCCCGTGTCGAGCGCGGCGACGAGCAACCCCTTGGGGGCCCCCTGTGGACGCAGCAGTAGCGCGGGAATCGAGACACCGTTCACGGCAACCGCGAACCGCTGTTCGCTTTGGCCGTTCAACGCTGGTGTGGCCGCCACTGCTGGTTCGCTCGCAAAGAACCGCGACGGGACGGCCGGCCCGCGCGCGCGAATCCCAGCGGCAAGCGTGCGCACATAGGCCTCCATCCCTGGGCCCGCCGCCCGCTTGCCATCGGGGAAACAACGTAATTCGGCGGCATCCGGCGGTGCGATGTCAACGGGGCCTTCGGGAGAGGGCGAGCCGTCACCGCGGCCCATTAGATGACGCAGGAACCATCCGTAGGCCGCCTCGCGTTTGCGCTGCTGGTAGCCGTGTCCTGACGTGGGGTCGTTGAAGTAGCCGAACCGCGCCGCCATGCCATGCGCGGCGTAAAGGTCACGGCCGTAGTCTGTGAGCGTGCCGGCGACGAAGCCGGGATCGGTAGCCGAGTTGATCACCAGCACCGGACGCGGCGCGATCATCGCCAGCAGTTCGTGATTATCGGCGAAGGTGATGAGCCCCGGAACAAAGTGGCAGTGTTCCGCGGCGTGGTACCAATCGCCCTGGCGCGCAAAGTTGATCTGAAGGGCAAACTGGCTGGTGCCGGCCACGGGCACGGCGACGCGAATGCGGTCGTCGAGGCTGGCCGTGATCCAGGTGTTGTAGCCGCCGCCGGATGCGCCCGTCATGCCGATGCGTTGTGGGTCCACCTCCGGCCGCGAGAGCAGGTATTCGAGCGCGCATTGCGTCTCATACTCGGCGAAGCCCTGCTGCGAGATTCCGGTAAGCAGCGACGACACACGGCGATGGTCACGCGTGGAGACGCCGCGTTCGCCCTGTCCGAACGGGTCGAAGCTGAACACCGCGAAGCCGCTGCGCGCCATGTGGATGGCGAACGCCTGGTGGTCGGGCAGAGTCTTGCTCTCCTCGTACCAATGGCCGTTGTAGAAAAGGATTGCCGGCAGCCGCGCCGTGGCGCCCTCGGGCAGATAGAGATGGCCAGGCACCGCAACGCCGGGCAGAGACTCGAACACCACCTTGTCGATGCGGTAGCCGGCACGCCGCACCGTGCCGGTGACGCGGCCCTTGGGCTTAGGCGGCCACGGCATCTTCTTATATCCAAGCGCGTGCTCCAGGCGGCGGCGCAACTCGGGCCGGGCCGCGGCCGCTTCCTCCGGGGTTCGGGCGCGATGGATGGATGAAAGGCTCTGCTCCGCGCGCCGCTCCAACTCGTCGAGGTAGTCCTGCGAGGGCGCAGCCGCAAGCAGCGCAAGAGCCAGGGCGATCATTTCACGTCCACCCAGTGAGGCATCGACACCGTCGTCCGGTAGTTCGACTCATTGAAGTCCGGATTCCGGACCGGCGCGTAGATACGCGAGCCTTTGAATGGACGGTCCTGCGTATAGATCCAGACCTGTTTCGTGTCCCAGACGACGATTTCGTCACGCTCGTCGCCCGTGAGGTTCATCACGTTGTAGGCGAGATCAGGATGCCCGTCATCGGGAAACATCACCGCCCGTCTGAATTGCCCATCGATCATTCCGCCCTCGCGGACGTTCGCCGACAGCATCGAAAATTCCTGGCCGTCGCCACGCCAATTCACCGGAAGCATGGGACTGGCATGATGCACCGGTTCGGACTGGCCGAGCAGGTTGCCGTCAGCGTCGAACAGGCTGACGATGCCCGGACTCCGCCAGAAGTTGATGGTCATGAGCTGCAAGCCGGGTACATCCATCCGGTATTTACCGACGCTGGGGCTTTGGGCATGGCCGATATGCGTGTGTTTCAGCAGGTTCCCTTTGATGTCCCAGAGCAGGAAGCCTTCATCGGAGCCGCAGGCGTACACGCGCGGCGCCGCCTTCGGGTTATCCGTGAAGTTGCCGATGACGATGCCATCGGCGTGATCCTGGTACTTCGCATCGTGCGACCAGAGCGCCTTGCCATCCGGGCTCCAAAGCGAGTATCCGAGCGCGAACTCTTCCCGGCCGTCGCCATCTGTGTCAAGAGCGTAGGGGAAATGGCCGGTCTGCCCTGAGCCGCGCCACAGCAGCTTCAGGTTCTTATCGTAGACCCAGAAATACTTGTAGCGGTCCTTGAGAATGATCTCCGAGGCCACCTTGCCGCCCGAAAGGTTGGCAAAGGCGATCGAGTCTCCGGGATTCAACTCGTACGGACGGTCCGAGAGGCCGGGCTCCATGGCAGGCATCGGCGTCGAACTGCGGAGTTCGCCGGTCCGCCCTTCCAGGATCTGCAGTTTGAAGTCGCGGACCATCACGACCTCGTGTTTGCCGTCGCCATCAATGTCGTGAATCTGAACGGGCGTGTCGTTGGTCAGCAGGCCGTTGCGAGGGTCCGGCCGTCCCTTCTGCCAGATGATCTTTCCGTCCAGAGTGACCGCCGTCAAGCAGGAGATTGCATCAAAGGAATCTCCGCGCACGCGCGGGATGTTCTGAACGATCAGCATGTCGGTCTTGCCGTCGCCATCGAGGTCGCCAAAGCGTGTGTTCCGTCCCGCGCCGTAACCGGGAGTGGCGAACTTCTTCCATAGTTTCGGCTTCGGATTCCCGGAACGAAGCTGATCCAGTTCGGCGTCGCGCTTACGGACAGCCGACTGAATCGACGCCGACACAGCATCCGAAGCACTCACCCGGACATGGCGGTACCGGGCAGGCACGTTCGCCGAAAACCCGATTCTTCCCGCTAGAATCTCGCTATCGGTGGCCTCGAGGATCAGCCTGCCGTCGATATAGGCGCGGATCTTCGGGCCGTCGCTTTCGACCTTGAGCGAGTAGTAGCGTTGCGTGTCGTACTGGAACGGCGCAGAGCCCAGTTCGCGCCAGTTGCCCACGCGCAGGGCATTGTCAATCGGAAGCCTGAGCCGCAGCACCGCTTCCTTGCCGTTCCGCAGACCGAACAGGTAAAAATGGCGATTGGTCTGGTAGCGAAAGGCGATTCCGGTAATGTCCCGGAAGCTCAATGGCCGCATCTGCACCTCGTATGTGTAGGAGTGCCACAACGGGTCGCCGGTAATGAAAAGCGGTTGGTACCAGCCTGGACGATCGCTCGCGTTCATCAGGTTCTGTTCGACGTACGAGATCCCATCCTCGTCGCTCACCACCCACGCATCCTGATGAGCGATCGGGTTCTCCCAAGGCGCCGTTGGCACGCCGCGGTGCGCCAGGTAGTGGTACTCCTGGATTGCGCCGTTCAACTGGCCCACCGGTTGGCTCAACGGCCCCGGAGGCAGCTTGGAGAAATCGTCCTTGAATAGATCGGCGGCGAGCAGCGGAATGGCGAGCGACAGAATCAGTAGGAATCGCATGAGAGATCGAGCCTCATAGAAAACAGGAGTTTAGGTGGAGAATCGTTTGTGCTGTCTGGCTGGATCCGTTGAAGACGTATCTGCGGAACGGTGGGCAGTCCTATCCAGCGGGCGGCTTCGACGGCGCGCTGCCTCCCGACTGCCGGCAAAACGCTGTTCGAGCGTAGGGCAACAGACAGGTATTTTCCTCGCCGCGTAGTACGCCCCAAGGACTACTTTATCCGATACGCGAACATGCGGCGCGGCGGCACGCGGATCTGGTTCTGTACTGCATCACTGGCCGGTGATGCATCTCATGCTTTCGAGGGTAGGGCGAAAGACTCCTTGATAAACGGCCACATCAGATCCTTGTAAAAGCGATGACCTTCCGATCCCCAACGATGATCGCAGCGCTCCGCATGGCCAGAGGCGCGGTAGATGGCTTTTGCCGCCGCTGCCGCCGCTTCGATCTCCTCCGGGTTGTACAGCTTGTCTTTCCGGCCGTTGACCGCCAGGAAGTAGCGCGGAGCTGTAAGTCCGGCCACGTTGGGAAGGCCGCCCAGGTCCATGATGCCCGGCACCGTGTTGCAAGGACAGTGCAGGATGTACCCCGCGGGACTGACACTGGGAGCAAACGAGCAACTGGGAACCGCGACCGTGATGCGCTGGTCGCTGGCGGCCAGAAAGATCGTCACCATGCCTCCACCGGAATTGCCCATGGAAAGGATATGGCGGGAATCGACATCGGGTTGCGCAATCGCCCAATCCAGCAGCCGTTCCATGTCCCAAACCCGCTCACCCATCGCCGTGTGGCCCGCCATCACACACTGCATCGCATGGCTCCGGCAACTGGTTCCCACGCGCTTCCGGAGATCGGGAACAATCCACGAAATTCCGCGTACGGCCGGAGCGATGGCCACCATTCCCGCCTTGGCGGCCTGCACGGCCACGTCGCGATCCTCCGACAGCGCCCACTGTTTTGACCGTTCACTGGTGAACACGCCGGCTGTTGTGTTATGCCCAGTGGCGCTGTGCCCATGCGGAAAGATGCCAAGAGGCCACGGCCCTTTCCCTTTGGGTTTGAGCAGCCAGAAGGGGAGGCGCACCTCCGGCGCGGACATGATTGCGCACTGCTGCAGTGTGTACTCGCCCATGTCCGCTGGTTCGCCCGTTTCCACCACCGGCCGGTGTTTGCCGGCGGCGGCGGCGATTCTGTCCATTCCCAAGCGGAGGCGAAGTGCGGCGCGCGCGTCGCGTTGCCATGCCTGGAAGCCACCGGGGTAATCAGGCCGGAACGCGAACCGCTGTTGGCCCGGCTCGAAAAGACGCTTCAGATAGCCGGTCACCTCCGGCGGGTACTCGTCCGGGCCACGCTGATCGGCGGGAAACGAAGGCGTGGCTCCGCCGAAGAATGCGGCGGCGCCCGCCACGCCCATGCGCTTCAACCCGGAGCGTCTCGATACGCGGATTTCATCGTTGGACATGCAACCTCACCGTGTCAAACCCTGTCATTGCCCGGCTGATCCGGGCGGCACAGGTTGTGCCAGTTGCATTCTACTGCCAACCCTCATATTTCACAAAGCACAGCCTTGATTCTTGCAGGGTGAGCCAGACGCGAAGGCGGGGGGCGATATTGTGCTGTAGTCCGGGAACGGTCATTGCCAGGTGAATGCCGTGATTCCGGACTCCCTGCCGGCGGCGTGGATGTGATCCTGCAGATTGGGTCCCCGGTGAGCTTGGGGCGCGGTCATAAATGTCGCCCCGTAGGGGAAACTGCACGAGCCTTGCCCGCACTTGGGCCAGCCGCCCCACACCATCACAGCGTTGCCATCACATTCAAAAGGGACGTCGTAGCCCGAAGGTCAGATGTACACATGCTTCACGCGGCGTCCGATGCCGCACAGGATCGCGTAGGAGATCGTGCCGGCCGCGCGCGCCAAATCCTCGGCGTCCTGCCGCAGCCCACCCTCCGAACCCAGCACCGTCACCTCGCCGCCCGGCGCCACTGGTGGACAGCCGGTTATGTCAATTGCCGTTAGATCCATGGAGACCGCGCCAATCACAGGCGCCCACTCGCCCGCGACGATCACACGCCCGCGGTTGGAAAGTGCGTGCGGCAGCCCGTCGGCATAGCCTAGGGCAATCACAGCCATGCGCGTCGGCCGCTGCGCGCAAAACAAAGCGTTGTAACCCACCCGGTGGCCCACCGGCAGGTCCTTCACCTCGAGTACGCGCGTCTTCCATTTCAGAGCAGGCTTTACCGCCACCTCGCACGCCGGCGCTTCGCCCTGGCAAAGCCCCGGATAGCCGTACACCGCCAGCCCCGGCCGAACGAGGTTGCCCCACGCCTCGCGCCGCGCATGGGTCACCGGAACCGTGCTCGATAGATGCAGCCACTTCGGCTCCACGCCCGCCGCCCGCAGAGCCTCCCGCACGGCCGCGAACTTCGCAATCTGCTCCTCCGTCTGCGTCGACGTATAGTCGCCCGACGAGGCCAAATGCGTCGACAGACCGTCCAGACGCGCGTGACGTAAGCCGCGAATGCCTTCCGCCACGGCTTCCGCGCTTTCGCTGGTCCCCAACCGCCCCATGCCGGAATCCACGTCCAAATGAACGGGCAGCGCCGCGCCCCGCTCGCCTGCAAACCGGTCGTAGTCGCGCAACTGGGCCATGGAGTGTACCAGCGGCGTCAACCGGTGCGTGGCCAGCGCCTCACGCTCACACGGGAAGAAGCCGCCCATCACCATAACCGGGCACTCCACACCGGCCAGCCGCAGACCCACGCCCTCTTCCACATTGCTCACCGCCAGCCATCGGGCCCCGGCCGCCTCCAGCGCCAGCGAAACCACCGCCGCTCCATGACGGTAGGCGTCGGCCTTTACCACCGGCATGACGTCCACGCCCGGCCCGGCCAGCGCCTGGATTGCCGTGTAGTTTGCTACAATCTGGCCCGTCGACACCTCCACCCAACAGCGATATGTGCTCGAGGCCATCCCCGGACTACCCTCCTCCATGCCTTGTCCCACGCGTCCACGCGCCGGCGCTTTCTAAAGTCTAGCCCGAACCATTCACCACCCCTGTGACAACAGGCCTTCTCTTGAGGCATGACTGAGTTTCCATGCAGCAGGTAGTCTCCCGGCCCGTTGCAGGGAGATGTTCGATGCCGAAGAAGAATCAGCAGGAGTCCGGGCCCGTTCCCCGGCGCGACGGAACCATTGTGCCCGCTGCGCCATCCCGGACCCGGGGCTGGATCCTCCGAACAGTTCGCTTCCGTTTGCTACAGTCATGGTGGCGAACGGCGAGACGAATATCTCCACGCGCGCGGCCACAGATCGAACCGAATGCTCCGGCGCCGGGGTACTTGCGCCAGGAGTCTGCCCGATTCGCCGCCCACACAAGTAACCGCGGTGGGCCGGCGCGGATCGAATGGTGTAAGTCTCAGTACGGGAGAACGCATGAGATACAAGGCAACGGCGTTAGGCGGCCTGCTCGGACTTCTGCTGAGCCCATCCTTATCTCTCGCACAGAAGGCGCTGGAAGTGCGGACGCGCAGTGCGGTCGAGGCCCGGGGGAAAGCGGTGGTGGCCGCCTATGCGGATCGCTCATCTGTTGCGTTGGGCTTGCTCGATGTGGCCAAGGCGCCTTACCTGGCCGACCCGTCGGGCGTTCGCGACTCTTCCAACGCGATCCAACGGGCCATGGCGGACGCGCGCGATGCGCGTCTGGTGACGTACCTTCCAGCGGGACGCTATCTGGTCTCGCGTACACTGACCTGCATCCAAGGCGTGGTTACCCGAAACCGCTGGCATCTCGGCCCGGCGAATCCGGTGATTGAGAACGAGTCCTACTGGTTTCCGTGTTCGCTGGCAGGGGCTGGCGCAGGCAAGAGCACGATTGTGCTGGCCGGACGTTCGGCTGGTTTCGGAGATCCCGCCAATCCGAAACCGGTCTTGCATTTCTGGGCCCGTGGCGAGACGCGCGACCGCGCCACCGGCCAGTACAACTCCACCGCCGCCCAACCGAATATCTCCTTCAACCAGGTGATCCGCGACCTCGCGATCAGTCTCGGCGATAATCCTGGTGCGGCCGGCATCCACCATCAGGCGGCGCAGGGTTCGGCGATAGAAGACGTATTCATAGACGCACGCGGCGCTTTCGCCGGCGTGCTGCGCGCCCCCGGGTCGGGAGGCGGGATTGCGCGGGTAAGCGTGACGGGAGGCCGCTACGGCCTCCATATCCGTGGCGCGCAACCCGTTCCCGTCGTCAGTGGCTCCGAGTTCACGGGGCAGTCCGAGGGAGCGATTTTCTATGTTGGGCGCGGCCCCTTAACCGTCGCCGGAACGCGCATTGCCGGCTCGGGCATTGTCGTGGAAGGCTCCAGGGCAGAATCTTGGAACGGCCCCTTGAGCGTTGTGGATTGCTCCATAGAAGACCCGGGCGGCAAGCCGGCGATCCGGAGCACACACCCGGTCTATCTCTCGAACGTTTGGATCCGCAACGCCGCCGAAGTGGCCAGAGCGGGTTCCGCCACGCCCATCGCGGGGCGGCGGGGATGGCTGCAGGTGATAGAGGCGGCGCTCGACGCTGGCCTGCCAGCGCCATCGTGGGCCGGGGACCAGCCGTATCCGCGCATCCGCATCGATGGCAAGGCGGTGAAGGTGTTGGTTGTCACGGCGCCATCGTCTTCCGGGCCTCCCGGCAGTCTCTTGCACGTTCACCGCTGGCCGGACGCCGCTCCGCCGTGGCTCGACCCCGAGGCTGTCAATGCACAAGCGTCTCCGTATGGTGCGAAAGGAGACGGCGTCACAGACGACGCGCCAGCCATCCAGAAAGCCATCGACAGTCACCGAACCGTGTTTCTGCCCAAGGGCGAATATGCGCTTTCGCGCCCCCTGCGGCTCAATGCGCACACCAGGCTCATCGGCGTAAGCAACGTTTTGACGGTTCTGAAGCCGCTTCCCGGCGCGCCCGCCTTCGCCGACCTGCGTGCGCCAGCACCGCTGGTAGAGACGGTGGACGATCCCAAGGCGGACACGATGTTGGCCTTCGTTATGCTGCGGACACCCGTGGCCTATCCGGCGCTGTACGCCCTCCGCTGGCGCGCCGGACGCGATTCGGTGGTCCGCAACGTCACACCCTACGTCACCTTATGGGATCCTGACGGGCCGGTCAACGAGTTGCCCCAAGTGTTGATCGAGGGGAACGGGGGCGGCCGCTGGTACAACCTGACACAGTGGCACTGGTGGGCGCAAGGGCCGGATTTTCGCTTCGTGCTGGCCAAGGGAACACACGAGCCGCTGCGTTTCTATATGTTGAATCCGGAGCACGCCTCCTCGGCCGCGATGATCGAATTTCGCGACGCCGCCAATATCGACACTTTCTCGATCAAGGGCGAGGGCAGTTTCACGCTGCTGTGGGCCAGAAACAGCCGGAACATCCGTATCTTTGGCTACGGCGGGAACGGTTCGCCGCGGCACGGCTGGCAGATCTTCCGTTTTGATGACTGCCGCGACTTCCTGCTTGCCAACATAACGCCGCAACTTGCTCCATTTCGCCCCGGCGCCGGAAACGCGCTGCACACATCCACGGACTCACGTTTGTGGTTCACAATCCGCGACGATGCCACGCAGGTCCCTGGATATCAGCAAACCGTCTTATACCAAAGAGGCGGACCATCCCGGTGACCGTCAGCCAGCGGCTCTCGCCGGCAGTCCACGGCGGATTCACTCTGGCCTCATTTTGCTATTCTGAGCCATGCAACGATTTTCGCTCCTGCTCGGCGCCATCGTGGCAATGCCGGGCCTTCTCCAGGCGCAGCCAAATTGGTGGGAAGCCGAGCCTCTCCGGATCATTGACCTCGGCACCAGTTTTACCCAACTTGATTCCTACGACCCGGCGAAGCTGGCGGCGCGAAAAGCCGAGCTTGGCTACAACGCCGAACATCTGGAGATCATGCGCATGCCGGGCGGTCTTGATGACCGCGGGTTTTTCTTCCGCTCGAAGGTTGCCGGTGCGCACAATCCGGATTACCTGCAACGCTATGCTCCGGAAGCACACAAACATGGGTTGCGGACGCTCATCTACTTCAACGTGCATTGGTATACGGTGAAGTTTGCCGGGCAGCATCCGGACTGGCGGATGATGAGGGAGAACGGCAAGCCTCTCGATGGCGTGTACGACACGGGGGCGGACTTTTGCGTGAACACTCCCTGGCGGGAGTGGGTGTTTCAGGTGCTGCGCGATCTGGCGGCCTATCCGATTGACGGCATTTTCTATGACGGTCCGGTGTACCGTGCCGATACCTGCTATTGCCGCTCTTGCCGGACCAAGTACCGCCAGCGGTACGGGGAGGAGATGCCGAGCAAGGCGCAGCGGACCGGCAAGGATTTTGCGCGGCTGCTGGAGTTTCAGGCCGGTAGCCTGAAGGACTTCCTGCACGATTCGCGGGTCATCCTGAAAGGCATCCGTCCGGATCTGGCGCTCTATATGAACGGGGGGGTGCGTGGAGCGAATTGGGCCACCGGGCGGTTCAACCGGGACCTGATCGCCGAGCAGGATCTTCTGGGCAGCGAAGGCGGGTTCCTCAACGGTGATCTGACGAGGGTGCCGCTGTGGAAACCAGGGTTGACGGCGCGGCTTCTCGAGACGCAGGCGGGCGGAAAGCCTACCATCATCTTCTCCGCGGCCGGCCACAAACCTTGGACGTTTTCCATCCTTCCGGGGCCGGAACTGCGATTGCTGTATGCCGGTACCATCGCCAACGCCGCGGGCGTGTGGTTTGGACTCACGCCGTTTGAATTCGAGGAACCGGAAATGGCGGATCTCACCGATATGAACCGGTTTCTCGAGAAAAACAAGGCATACTTCACGAAAACGAAATCAGCGGCGAAGGTGGCTGTGGTGTGGTCCGAGGTGACGGCGAACTTCTATGCCGGTGCGGAGGCGCAACTGATCGACATCGACCGCACGGCACAACGCTCGAATGTCGGAAATCTGGATGGGGAGTTCGCAGGGATTACCGAGTCGCTTCTGAGAGCGCATGTTCCCTTCGACGTCATCGACGACGTCACCCTTCAAAAGGAGCCGCTGGACCGGTACAAGGCAATCTTCCTGCCCAACGTTGCGTGCATGAGCGATCGTGTGGCCTCGCGCCTTCGCCGGTTTGTGGAAGAAGGTGGGAACCTGTTTGCGGATTTTGAAACGTCGTTGTACGACGAGACGGGAATCCGGCGGGACGATTTTGCGCTGTCCTCCGTGTTCGGCGTGTCGGCCGGTAAAGGAATCGCCGGACCGCTGCGCTGGGACTACCTGAAGCCGGTTACCGCTCCAAAGCTCACTGCTGGTATCACGCGCAAAATGATTCCATCCACCGCGTACTATGTCCGGACTCTTCCTGGCGAGGGTGAGGTGGCATGGAAATTCACCGTACCTCTTGCGGGACGCTACGATGGCGTTCCGAATGTGTCCGCCGATCCAGGGCTTGTCATTCGGCGGCTGGGCAAAGGGCTGGTTGTCTACATGCCCGGCGATCTTGGGAACTCGATCAACACCTATCACACACCGGAGTTAATGCAATTGACAGTGAATGCCGGAGCACAACTAGGCGACTCGCCGGTGCGGGTGGAGAACGCCCCTGGACCGGTGGAGGTGGTGGCACGGCAACAGGAGAGCCGCCTCCTGGTGCACCTGGTGAATTTCACTGGAGAAATGACACGGCCGATCCGCAAGATCGTGCCGGTTTCGAACGTGCGGCTTACCGTCGAAGGAAGGTATACCAAGGCGAGAGCGCTGTGGACCGGACGGGCGCTGCCCGTGGTAAACGGGAGCGTCACGCTTCCCATCTTGCAAGAGTACGACGTGATTGTGTTCGAGTAACCACTCAGGTATCCTGCCCTCGGCCTTACCCCACACGACGGTCCGCGCAGAACGAGCGGGCCGCCCTCCTGACGCGAATCCTATTAATCGCGAGGGGTTGGGGAGCGCTTGACTTGGCCCGCCTCCTCGTCGAAGAGCCGCTCGTAATCCTCCCAATGCGCCATCATGATCTTGACCTTCCGGCGTAATTGATCGGTCAGGTCGGGGCCCAGGACGCGGATGTTCTCCTTCGCGGGCGGATAGGCGAGGTCAAGCACGGGAGCGGGGGGGGAATGCAAGAGGCCGATGAGCGCCAGCGTGTTGTCTACCTCGCGGCGGGCGACGTCCTTAATCATGCGCCACTGCGTGATATCCGTGAGATCCTCCTGAAACTCGACCGGGCGTTGCAGACGGCCATTCTGAGTCAACTCCAACAGATATTGGAATTCGAGCCCATTGCGTGCATTCTCAATGAGGGTGCGGAACACCCGGAGACGCAGGTCGAGAATATCCATCGCGGCACTCTTGGGCAGTGTCTTGATCCACCCGCGCGCGCGTTCGAGATCACCGGACATACGCACCAGCAGGCTGCTGGAAACGGCCATGCCGCCAAGCCCCTGATACTGGCGGGTGCCCTGGAGATCTCCGATGTCGCGTGCGCGCTCCTCGCTGCGCGCCTGGAATTGGAATGGCCGGTAGTAGCCAGTTTCGTCTTCAGTGAGTTCCCCGGGGAAAGGAACAAAAGGACGCGTCAGCCAGCGCTGGTGCACCGAGCCTATATAAAATATGGTGCCGCCATAGTTGAGTAAGTCGATGTCCCTTTGAATTCTGTGAATTGCCATCCAGACATCCACGAGCGTGCCCGCGCCCCCCTCACCCACTTGTGCGGCGGCAATCTGGCGCAGTAAACGGAGCCGCTCGACTTCGCCGTGGGTGGGTGACTTAGTAAAGCTGTCGAGGATTTGGAAATAGAGGTCGCTATGAAACCGGTCGCCCGTGAGATAAAAAAGACGGGGCGCCTTGCTAGCCGATGCCTGCTCGAGTTCCTCCAAGTAACGCACGGGAAGCGGGATGCCCAGGGCCGGGTAGAACGGATAGAAGTAGTCGAGTAAAAATCCGACGTCGGCCTTGTACGGCTTTCCGCTGGGACCTTCGAAGTTGGCGATCGCCATGCCTGCATCCAATTTTGTGGCGATGAGTTCCGGCATGCTTTCGCGAACCCACTCGGCATCGATTTCCAGAGGCCCGGGCCGTACGGTCTGCGCACTGTCACGCAGCGCCGCAAAGAAGCCGTGATAACGCTGGTACATCTTCCGGTCGCGCGCGGGCGAACTGCCGTTCGGGCCCTGGTAAAGGCCACCGCTCCAGTTGATGCCGGAGCCTGAGTCGTTGGTGTGAAGTGAGAGAATCTCGAGTTCGGGGCACATTGTGGCGAAGTTGCTCATCGACTCGCGATACAGGTCGAGCACTTCCGGGTTGTCGATGTTCGGAGCAAAGCGCGGCACGCGAGAGCGCAGCGGGTGATCCACCTGAGGCCCACGCCACGCGGGATGGTCCTGATAAACGCGTTCAGGCAGGATCTGCGGTTCAAAACTGGTGAACGCTGCTTTCAAACCAAGCTTGCGCAAAACTTGGCAGCGAGGCCGTATTATGTCGGCCACTGCTTTCGAATACGCCTCAGGGAAGTAGGACTTGAGCGCCGCGGGTGGGACCACTTTGAGCAACCCAACGTTGGACATCGCCCATGCTGGGTAAGGATCGCCGGGGGTGTCGATCTGCCAGTAGGCCCAGGGGAGGTCTTCGGCGGTGAGAACAATGTGGGTTGCGCCAGACTGCTTGGCGCGACGCGCAAAGTTTTCAAACGCCGCGGGGGTCTCGGCATGGCATCCGAATATTCGCGAGCGGAATTGCGCCAGCGGATTCGCCACGGGCTGCGCCTGACTGCCGGAAGCGGTGAGGCAGAGTGCGGCCAGCGCGGCGATCGAGATCTTGTGGCGAAGGATAGAGGAAGGGCTATGTGAGTGCAGCATCAATGCGTCCGTGAGTAAGGTACACTTCATTCGCCAAGACTGTAACGCCTTGGCTCGATAGGCGAGGATAGCAGGAGCCGGCTAATGGTGCGGGTCCGCTTTCAAAACTTGAAGCGGATGCCAATCTCCACGCGACGCATGTCCATCACGCTGGTCATATTGTCATGGCCCACGCCGCTGCGAAACTGGTTGTACTTTTCCGCTTCGGTGGAGTTTGGCAGCCGTTCCACAAGGTTTGTCACCAACTGCCCGGGTGAGTTGTAAAGATAGTAGCCGTCGGACAACTGCCCGCCCTTCATTTTGAAGGTGAAGCCGGTGTTCAGGTCCTGGCGGCGCACCTGATTGAACGGGTTGAAGAAGCTCGCGCGCAGTTCCAGGCCCATCCGCTCACGAATCGGGAAGGTCTTGCTGACGTTGATGTCGTTGGAGAAGGTGCCAGCAGACCATAGATAGTTGCGTGAACCGGTGCCGTCGGTGGGCATCGAGGGAACGCCGAACGGTTCGAGGTCGAACATGGCCTCGCGGTTGCCTGTTCCCGTATTCGGATTCCGCGAAGGAACAATGCGAGGGGCAATGTCCGGACTTCCGGTGAAGATGCTGTTGAGATTGGCCACGCCCTGGTTGTTGTTGGCGTACTGCAGGCCCAATGTCGGCGTCAAGGGCCGGCCGGAGTAGAAGTTCATCATGTGGGCGACGCCCCAACCGTCGAGCACCTGGCGCGCGACGGAGTTGTTCCATCCCAGTTTCTGCGAGAGCTTCGGCAGATCGTAGGTGTAATTGAGGGCGACGACGTGGACCCGGTGTTCGTTGGCCATATAGCCTGCGTAATCTTTCCAGCGGTAATAGAACGGACCCTGGCTTTCCGAGTCGAGCAGCAGTTTACTCCAGGTATGGGAGAACTGTACGGACAAGCCCTTGCTGTACCGTTTATTAAGGCTCCACTGGAGTGAGTTGTAACTGGCGTTGCCGACGTTGGTGATCAGATTGAGACTGCTGTAGCCGGCGAACGGCCGCATCAGGTTGCTGTCGACAGCCTGCGTTCCAGGCAAGGGGCCTGGATTGGAAGCCGAGACCGGGCCGGCGAAGTTGTTCCCCGCCAGGCGTGGGTCGCGAAATTCGGACCTCCACGCGGTTCCGGGCAGCACCTGGTTTATGTCGAACTGCATCGTCTGATGGCGCTGCACGTTGCCGATGTAGGCAACGTCGAGAACCACCTGGAGAGGAAGTTCGCGCTGGATCGAAACGCTGTAGTCGTAGACGGTCGGCACGGCGTTGCTGGATTCGTCGAACGCCCCGAAGCTGCGCGGCGATAGCCTCGACACGCCGGGCGAATTCAGTGTGCCGAAACTGGTCTGGCGGAAATCGACGGATTCGGCCAGCCCATTCTGAAACGTACCCGTCGCCTGGCCAATGGTGGGGCGGTTGTACGACCATCCAAAGCCTACGCGCAGCACCGTCTTCGGAGCGACCTGATAAGCCAGACCGCCGCGCGGCGCAAACAGCAGCCAGTTTGGATTGCGGATGCCGGCGTTGCCGTTCCTTCCGCCTAGGGGGACGATGCCGTTCAAAGGATCGCCGGAACCAGGTACAAGCGAATAAAGCAGTGCGGCGAAAACTGAGGCTGGTAAGGGGCTGTTTGGATGGGCAGGGTCGATCAGTGTCCGGGTGTTTAGCGGGTTCGGTACATAATAGCGCGGAGCCCTGGCTGGATCCCACAAGCCAGGGACGAACATGGCGTCCATTGTTTTATTCGGCTCGTAATTGTACTCCGTGGGCGTGTGATAGAGCCGAACGCCATAGTCGAGGGTCAACTTGGACGTGACTTTCCAGGTGTCCTGGACAAAGGCGTGGAAGTCCTGGAACTTAGACCGTTTGATGGACTGGTTACTCACCTGAGTGAACTGAGAGAGCGCTCCCGTAAGGACGTTTGCCGGGCCATAGCCCCAATCGAACTGGCTGGCCGCATTCACGCCGAAGTTGAAATTTCCTTTGTCAATGGCCGCGTTGATCTCATCCTTTTTGTTGAGTATGTATTGCGCGCCCCACTTAAATAGATGCGAGCCCTTGGTCCAACTCATCGTCTGGACGAACTGATATTCCGGCGCCTTGGCGTACCAGGGGAAGCGGTTGAAGTTGAAGTCCGTGAAGCCTGTGTTGCTGATTTGAGGCAGAATGCTGCTGGTGGTCGGGAATGCGAGTGGGAGGCCGGACAGTCCCACCTTGGCTGGGTCAACTTTGTCTGGATCCTGGAGGATCGACAAGGGGGCATCGACAAAATCCTTCTGCCAGTTGAACAGGGTTTCGCTGACCACGGTGGAGGAGAAGACCTTGGTGACGTTCGCTGTAAGTGCTTTGTCGGGCCGGTTCCAGCCTGTCGTCGTGAAGGGCAGGTTGCCATTCGCCGCCCAGGTCACCAGGTCGCGGTAGCGCTGATAGTCGTAGTTGAACCGCACATAGGCGCGCGTGGTCCCGTTGATGTTCCAGTCCACTTTGGCGACGTTGAGATACTTCTTGTCATTTCTGGAATACTGATTCAGATAGTTATTGTTGGTTTCGTTCTTAAGGTTGGGTGCCGGATACAGGGCCAGGATCGCCTTGCCCAGCGGATTGATCATGTTGGCCGGAATAATGTTGTTCGGCAACACCTGCGGACTGCCCGAGGCCTGAGTGCCGGGGAGGTAGATTGTTGGCCGCACACCATTTGGGTTCACGGTCTGCGAAAAGTCGCCAACGCGTTCGAGGTCTGTGGGCACTCGGACCTGCGCGGTGATGGTCGGCGTATCCTGCTTGAGATTTTCGTGATTGAAGAAGAAGAAGAGTTTATCCTTCTTGATGGGCCCGCCCAGGTTGCCTCCAAAGTAGTTATAACGGTAGCGGGGCTTCGGCAGGCCAAAGAACGCCTGGTTCCAGGGCGTCGCAGTGAAAGCCTCGTTTCGCAGATAGTCCCAGGCCGTGCCGTGCCAGGCGTTCGTGCCTGACTTGGTTACAATATTCACCACCACGCCCGAGCGGTTGCCGTACTCAGCCTGAAAATTGTTCGTGAGCACCGCGACTTCCTGGATCGCCTCAAGACTGGGTGTTACCGTCGTCTTGGTGTCGCTGCCATGGTCCACGTTGCTGCCGCCGTCCAGGTTCACCTGTGTGCTGTTATGAGCCTTGCCGTTGACGCGGAAGTCGCCGTACCCGTCATAGCCGGCTTCACGGCCATTGATCGCGTTCACGTTGCGTGGAGTGGAGCCTGGAATCACCTTCAACAGCGTGGACCAGTTACGTCCCTGCAGCGGCATCTCAGTTACCTGCTTGGCCTGAATGGTCTCGTTGCGGACGGCATTTTCGGTGATGAGAAGCGGAATCTCCGCCGAGACATCGACCGTGGTGACGGGACCCTGGCTGACGTCGAGCGCCACGCGCCCCAAGCTCACGTTCTGGAAAGCGTTCACTTCCAGACCGTTTACCACTTTGCTGCCGAAGCCGGTGGCCGAGATAGTGATTTTGTAGGTGCTGGCGATCAACGAAGGAATGCTAAAAACACCAACTTCATTGGTGAGCACCGTGCGCTCTGTGTTGGTGGATAGTTGGACGATGCGGACAGTGGCTCCGGGTATGGCGGCGTCGGACGAGTCCACCACGGTGCCGTAGATGGAACCTAACCCCCCCTGGGCGAATGCCAGCGAAGAGAGGAAAAGCAGTAGCGCAACCGGACGGATCAGTACGGTTCTCATATGAGCGAGACCTCCAGAAGCAGGATCAGCGGGATTCCTGACAATGGAGCGAGCGATCGGAACCCCACCGATATCCCCGTAATTGTCTGGTGTATCGTCCCACTTCTGGACGCGGATTGCAAGAGGGGGTGCCCATTGAACACCGATCGGCGCGATCTCTAAGATCCTGGCGAACATTTGTGCCCGCTGCGGTTGCGCTGGGCTGCGATAAACGGATAGAACACTAATCGTCGTTAGATGAAAAATGGCCGACTGTGTACGCGCGCTACTGGGTAGCCACAGGTAGTCCGTGAGTTGCAACTCTGCGTTTGGCCGCTTGTGCAACCAGAACCGAAGGCGGAACAAGCATTCCGATGAGACCGCCGACCACAGCGCCCATGAAAACGACCGCATCTCCAGCGGGGATCATTTGAATCCAGATAAAGCTCGCCACGATTCCGCAGCCCATTCCGGTCGGCAATCCAAATACAGCAAACAGAATGAGCTTGGACCATCCAACAGTAATAAAGTCAGGGTACGAAAAGCCAGCTTCTGCCAGCATCAATGCCATGAGCAGGGTTAGCATCGGTCCGAAGAGCAGGCCGAATATCACTCCCATAAACACAAGTCCTGCTCGTAGCGTGCCGGTAGTCGCAAAGGGTGAGAAGGTGAGGGATACGATGAAGCCTGTTGTCACACCCATCACGGCTCCGTAGCCCAGCGAGGCGAGAGCGCGGCGAACACCAAGGAGTTTGATAGGTGGCACTCGTTTTTGGCGGTTTGCATCAAACATTTCTGAGTTCTCCCTCGACCGCTATTGCGCCTGTTTGGGAAAAGCCTTCTGGAGCAGTGTGACGACATCGGTGCCCACTGACAGGTTCACCGGCTCGGAAAGTCCTTTCAATCGAACGGTGAGTTGTTGGACTTCCAGATCGCCGATGGGCTCGCGCGCCCCCGCATGGAACTGGTCCTCGACCGTGACTTGCTGGTCGAAGATCACCTCATTCTTGTCGCATGTAGCTTTCAGTGTTTCCTTCAATGGGTTCACTTCCAACGAACACCACCGGGGGGGCCTACTGGGGAGAATCTGACGGATCTCTCCGCTGAAGCGACGAAGCCCCTTGTCATCGAAATCCTGCTCGGATTCAGGCTTCCTGACGACAACAGAAAGCCGCCGAACCCACATGAAGATATTCGGTCGAATTTCCAACGAATGAAGTTCGATCCGTCTAAGGTCCTGGCGTCAACTAAGCGCTTCCCGGATATCAGGGTGTATAGCAAAGCCCACCCGGCCGTAGGCGCGGTCCTGCGAATGCGTCTCACCAAACAATTCGGTAAGCCTTTGACGCAGTTCAGCGAAGGATTCTTTCTTTGCCTTATTGGAGACCATGTAGACGGAATTCAATTGGTCGGAGGGACTGAATCCAAACTTCACTTCATACTCCAGCCCATCCAAAGGCAGTTTGGACTTCAGCTTGCCGCGGATCGACACCGACGCGCCCTTTTCCTTGCCCGATCGTTTCTGCTCCTGGAAGTCCTTGCCAAAAGCCCTGGCCACCTCAGCTACTGTCGTTCGCCACTTTACAACGCGCCAGCCAGTGTCTGTCGCCAATTCCTTTTCAATAGCCAATTCTGCGGACGCAGTCGGCAGTACGCACGACGTGAGTACAACCGAAGCGAGTATGCAAACCTTCATGTTGATCATCTTGCGAACCTCCTTCGTTGATGGCGGCCAAAGAAGTCAGACGCCGTTCATTCCGCCCTACGCTGAACCGCCCCGAGACTGCTGGTGGCGCCGTGATTGGAGTTACTCAGCCCGGGCTGGACGAATTATGTGCCTCCGGAGAGAGGGTTTGCGCCGCCACCGAACCGGCGCAAACCACTCTCAGAGCAGACGCTTCTGGGCCCTGCCGTTCCCGGCGGCCTCGGCCAGGAGGCGTGATGCGCGAACTTACTCAGGAGGCGGAGCGAGTTGCTCAGCGGCAAGGCCTTCACCCGCCAGACGTCCCACCGTGCCATCGGACTCCCGGAACATCTGGCTGTTGGGCTCGATCTCCTCACGCGTGTCATTCAGGCTGAACCGCCTCACTCCCAAGGCCCGGCAGACGCTGTAGTACTCGTTCACGGTGACCTGTACCGGGGGGCTCTCGTTGCCCGCCGAGTCGCGCAGCCGGATCAGCAGTGGGATGCCGGCCGTGGAAGTGATCTTTGTGGAATGCGAGTACGCCGCGCTCAGGGAAATGGTTCCGCGCGCCTGTCCCGGTTGGTGCAGGGGCGGACCTGTGAATATGTCCTGGCATCCTCCGTAGACAAACTGGCTTGCGGAGAAATCTACTTCGATTTGCGCACTCTGGCCGAAGCCGCCCTTGTAGAGAATGTCCCGGTCGCCATCGGTGAAGTCGAAGCGGAAGGACGTTACAGCGCCGGGACCGCTCTCATGCGACTCAAGCGAAAGGTTCTTGATGGACGGCACAATGGATGGGATCAGAATCTCGAAGGGCAGCGCGTTGGACCGTCCCGACGGCGTCACCACATAGAGCGACCGCCTGTTCACCTGCGCGTTACCCGCGACGAGCAACTGCGCCGTCACCCTGGTCGCCGTGGCTTTCACGGAATTGACAACGATGCCGGCGGAGGGTTCCACCACGATACCCGTCACCTGTTCCAGACCGGTTCCGGTAACCGTGAAGGTGGGGAGCAACTCGTTCGGGAAGCCGTTATCCGGGCTCAACTTGTCAATGATGGGCGTTGCTGCAGGGGGCGTGGTCACCGTAAGGCTCACGGGCACAGTCACGGCGTTAGCGCCTGCCGGGGCGATGCGAATGGAAGCGTTATAAACTCCAGCCACAAGTCCGGCCGGATTTACGGACACGCTCAGGTTCGCGGGCGTCCTTCCGCTGAATGCGCTCAACGTCAACCAAGTGGGCGCCGGACTCCCCGACACCGATGCACTGAAGTCCAATGAACCCGATGAGGAGGTAAGTTGTAGCGATGCCGGGGCGGGTGGCGGCTGTCCGGTGCGGTGTGAAAAAGTAAGTGCCCCGGGAACGGCGTTCAATTGACTGGTGGGGCCCGTTCCCTGGATGGTGATGTACACGTTGGGCTGCGTGCGGTAGTTGCCGAACTGTACCTCCACCAGGTGGTCGCCGCTGGGCAGTGAGGGCGGGGCGACGATGTTGATCTGGTATAGCCCGGGGGCGACTGCGCCAGCGAACTCCACCGCGGCCGGTTGGCCGCCAACATACACGCGCAGATGCTCGATGCCCACGATGCTAAAGGCGCCGGCGAAGAGCACGCCTTCCGGCTGCGGCCGGTCTGTCCGTCCCCAACCGCTGCCGTACAGTTGCGCGCGTCCTCCCGCCAGTAAGGGCCGTGTCAGGCTGGGGGAAGACGGATACAGACCCTGCTTGCCAACCACGCCTCCCGTGGAGTGAACGGCGGCGGCATACTTCCGGTTCTCGGGGTCCTGCAGGAACAGCCCTGGCGCGTAGCGGTCCATTCTGACCGTGGCGCGCCCCGTGCCGCGCGGCGTGGTAACCTCCACCGTGACCGGTCCTTCCGCCGTATCGGCCGGCGCCAGCACATTCAACTGTGTGGGACTAACGTAGTAAATATAGGCCGGTTTGCCGTTGATGGTGACGCGTGTTCCCTCCAGGCTTACCGGCAGTGCTTGTCCGTTGAAGTCGCGCTGCTCCCATGTGCGGGAGGTGGAGGCCAAGTCCGTCCCCTTGATCACCACCCAACCGTGCGGCGCAATAACGGGTTGGTTCCCGGCGCCTTCGGTAACCGAGGAGATTGCCGGCGGACCCGGCTCGATGACCAGCGTGCTTCCGTCCTTTGGAATCACAAAGAAGCAACAGGTGTTGGTGGAATCGATGCCCACGAAGATGCTCGTGGAGATCTCGAACCGGAAACGGACACGAGCGCCTTGGGTGAGTGCTTGCCAAAGCTGCACGTCGGTCGGGCGATGCAGAATGGACGTTGCCGTGTTCACTGTGTAGCCGTCCCGGCTACGGAGTTTCAGGATGGGCATCTCCGTGCGGTGATAAATAAGGCTCGAGTCTGTTGTGCTCTGGAAAATGCCGTTGTATGTCCCCTCCCAAATCACTTCTTTATTGAAGAACCTAGCCGGGTCGCAGGCATTGTCATCAAGGCACGCCTGATAGGCCCGGATGAACTCCTCCCAACTGCGCTGCCAGGGGTCCTGTCCCCACGCGGCACACACGGTAACAGTAAGAACACAAATCGCCCGTACGAATGACTGTTTCAAGGAAGCGCCCTCCCGCCTCTATCTCTCAACCCGCAGCGGCACCAGACCTTTGAGTTGCAGTTTGCGCAGGATCAGCCGGGCCTGGTATTCGCCTAAGCGTACGGTCCGCGCCAGTTCATCGCACGGCACATGGCCACACTCCTGTAGGAGACGAAGCGCCGTCTCGCCTACTTGCTGTTCGTGTTGCCGCTGCTTCTGGCCGAACCAGATCAGCACCCCCCCGCCGGTCACACACATGAGACCGGCGGTGATGCTGGCTTCCGGCCCATTCGGATTGCCGCTGGCACCGGCGAAACTCGCCAGCCCAAGTACGGCAACGACAATGCCCCACACCAATCGCTTCATGCCACACCTCTCACCACGGTGGGGCCGGGGGGTGGTTCATCCACGAGCGCCTCTCTGGGGAGCACGCCGACGGTCTGCTCCCGCATCAATAAGGCCCGCACCTCGACGACCGAAACGCCGCATTCCGCCGCCAGATCAGCGCTTTGAATGCGCCCGTCCCGGCGCCAGGAGGCGAAAGCCGCGTCCATAATGCGTACTTTCCGCTGCTCCGCCTGCGCTCCAAACGCGATCATGACGCCTCCTCCGGCCGCCATGAGCGCAGCAAGAACAATTGCTCCGCCGTCTCGACGCGCACCGCGCGCGGTCAGTTGCCCGGCAAGCGAGGCGAGTCCTGTAACTACCAGAACAATTCCCCATATCATTCGCTTCATCTGCTTCCCTCCAATGGGCTCCCGGCCGCCAGGCCCAACCACCTGTGCCGGAACCGCGGAAATTGGTAGGGTCGAATGTACGAGCCTTGCAGCCGCCCTTCAAGCTCCAAAGGTGTTCATTTCAGGGCTGTGGACACGAATGGACAACTATGGGCGCGTTTGGATAGCCCCTTTGGGCTGGTGACGGGTAAAGAATTTCTCCGCTTCCGCCGATTGACCTTCCGCCGAAGGGCGTAAACAGAGGGGGGGAAGGGCCCCTCCCCCGGCGGGGGCCGCCTACCTCTCAACTACCAGTCGGCTACGGAGCCATCCTTATGGGTGCAGTTCATGAGGACCTCGGGCTCCCAGGGATGTTTGGCTGCCTCGGCCTCGTTGATCTCGATACCCAGACCCGGACGTGTTGGCGCGAGCGCAACGCCGCCCTCCATAGAGACGGGTTCGTCCACTACATCCTGACGCCACTCCACGTCTTTCCGGACAACCTCCTGAATCAGGTAGTTCGGCGTGGCAAAACCGACCTGCAAAGACGCCGCCGTGCTAATGGGTCCCTGCGGGTTGTGGCATGCCACGGAGATGGCGTACGTCTCCGCCATGGCGGCGATGCGGCGCGCCTCGCTAATGCCGCCGCAGTGCGAGACATCGGGCTGGATAATGGCGCACGCACGCTTCTCCAGCAGTTCACGAAACTCAGCGCGACCGGTGAGACGTTCTCCTGTGGCAATGGGGAAGGGCAGCGCGCGCGCCACTTCGACCAGGGCGTCGGTGTGCTCCGGCCAGCAGGGCTCCTCGTACCAATAAAGGTCGTAGTCCACAAGTCTGCGTCCGAACTGAATCGCCGCCGCGGGAGTGGTGCGGGCATGGAGGTCGAGCATGATGTCGACGTTGTCGCCGGCGGCCTTCCTCATCGCCGCCACACACCGTTCGGCATGCTTCAACACCCCGGCGCTCTCAATGAGCTCGGCGACAGGAATGGGCATGGCCTTCATCGCCGTAAAACCCTGGCTAATGCTGTGCTGTACGCGATCGGCGAACTCCTCCGGCTCCGTAGTGCGGTACATCCCCTCCAGGCTTCCTCCGCCGAGATGATCGTACAAGCGAAGGTGATCGCGCACGGGCCCCCCCAGCAACTCACATACGGGACGCCCGAGTTCCTTGCCTTTGATGTCCCATAGCGCCTGGTCGATTCCGCTGATCGCGCTGAATTTGGTAATGCCCCCGCGCCAGAAATACTGGCGGTGCATTACCTGCCACAGGTGCTCCACGCGTCGCGGGTCCTGCCCGATGAGGAGCACGGACATGTCCTCGATGGCCCCGGTTACGCCTTTGGTGTGCCATTCCAGCGTCGCTTCGCCCCAGCCGTGCAAACCAGCCTGGTCCGTCTCCACCTTCACGAACACCCAATTGCGCATCCGCGCGTTGACGACGAGCGTCTTGACGGCTGTGATTTTCATCGCTCCCATTCTCGCAGCGGAAGGGGGAGTTGTGGGAAAGGTTCAGCCGGGTGTGCGCACATGCGCCACGCGCCACCCGCCCGGAACCGGACCCGCGAGGGGAACGGTCCCGGAACAGGGCGGCGCGGCAGGGAATGCCTGACGGTCACTTCGCCGACATAAGCCCGCCGCCGGCATTCGAGAGCAAGGTGACGGTAGCTTGTCCGAAGCGCGTGGGGTCAGCCACGCTGGTCGCGCGGATGGTGACGTTGGTTTGTGCTCCCACAATGGATGGAGCGGTGTATTTGCCCGTGGTGCTAATGTTTCCGACTGCCGGCGAAATGGACCAGAGGACGGCCGTGTTGGTGGTGCCCTTCACCGTGGCTGTGAACTGCTGAACACCGCTTCCGGTCATTAGAACCGACGTTGGTGATATGGTCACCTGAACCGCCGTGGAGGGAGCAATCGTAACCGTGGCTGTGGCCGAGCGTGATGGATCCTCGACGCTGGTGGCCTTGATGGTCACTGTCGTCTGCGCGGCCACCGTGGCCGGCGCTTTATATAGTCCCGCCGCCGATAGCGTCCCGAACGCGGGCGACATGCTCCATGTGACAGCCTTGTTGGTGAAGCCCACCAGCGTGGCCACGAACTGTTGTGACCCGCCGGGCGAGAGATTGAGGAGTTGCGGCGTTACGTTGATGGTTGCGTTCGAAGGCCGGATGGTAATGGTGGACCGGGACGTCTTGGTGCTGTCGTGCATGCTCACCGCCGTCACATAAACGATCGTGGTCGAGGTGACCGACGCTGGCGCGCGGAACACTCCCCCAGCCGTTATGGTCCCCACGTTGGAGCTTCGGCTCCAACTGACACGTTTGTCGTTGGCGTCGATGACGCTAGCTGTAAGACTCACGCTTCCATTGGGGCCAATCGTGACACTGGCCGGAGTGACGCGCACCTGTGCCGGACGCAGCGTAACCGCGGACGTGGCCGTCCCGTTGGGGAACACAGCCGTCACGGTTACCGTCCTTTGGGCAGGAATCAAGAGCGGCGCCGTATACAGTCCCTTGGACGTGATGGTGCCCGACGAAGCTGGCACCTGGAAGCTCGTGGCGCCGGGCGCGTTGAACTGCACCGTTCCTTGCGAAGGCAGCGAAACCGTGGCGGGCGTAACCGTCTTTTCCGGCTCCGGAGGCCGGAGCGTGATGACCGCGGAGTCAGTCTTTGTGCGGTCGTGCAAACTCATGGCCGTCACCACGAGCGTCACCGGCGCCGTGATCGTCGCGGGCGCTCGATACAAGCCTGTCGATGTCATGGTTCCGATATTGGCGCTGCGGCTCCAACTGACCCTCGAATCGTTGGCGTCGATGACCGTGGCCGTGAAGTTCACAGTCTCATTCGGACCAAGCGTCACCTGAGCCGGCGTCACGCTCACCTGCGCTGGACGCAACTCGATCGACGCCGTTGCCGTGCTATTCGGGAACACCGCGGTGACCGTGACCATTTGCCGCGCCTGAATCACCAGCGGAGCCGTGTACAGGCCTTCCTGCGTGATGGTGCCGGTGTTGGGCGACAGGCGCCACTCGGTGGCCCCCGGCGCCGTGAACTGCACCGTGCCCTCCGAAGGCAGTGACACTGATTGCGGCGTCACTGTGGCCTCTGGCTGCGAGTTCGGCTGAATGGTCACCGTCGCCGTGGCCGTCTTGTCAGGATCATGCACGCTGGTAGCCGTGACGCGCACCGTAAGGGTCTCCGTCACCGTCGTGGGTGCTCGAAACAGCCCGAGGGTGTTGAGTGAGCCAACGGCGGGACTGCTGCTCCATGTGACATTCGTATTTGGCGCGTCAATGACGGTCGCGGAAAATCGGATGGACTCGCCGGGGTCCAACGTGGACTGCGTTGGGCTGATGCGGATCTGCGCCGGGCGCAGTTCAATGGACGCTGTCAACGTGCTGCCTGAAAACTCGGCCGTGACTGTGACGTTTTGCAGCGACTCAATCAGACTCGGCGCCGTGTAGAGTCCGGCTTGCGTAATCGTTCCCAGGTTCGGCGTAAGCCGCCACGACTCCACGCCCTGGGCCGTGAACTGAGCCTTCTGTCCACCGTACAGCGAAACCGAGGCCGGCGTAAGCGCGGAAGGCCCTTCGGGATCGGCGGGAATCTGGTTAATCGTCAGCGTGGCGTCACCGCTTGATGCGGCCAGCCGTCCACCATCGGGATCCACCCCATAGGTATCAGCCAGAGTGAGCGGCATCTCAATCGGATCACCGCCTTCGGGAGGTCCTACGGCAGCGGCTAACTTTAAGTATGCGATGGCGCCTGCCGGCACTGGTGTCGAGTTGCCTAATCCGGCCAGAACACACTTCAACTCGCCTGTACTGTTCCGGCATGTCAATTCCTTGCCAGCCGATACAGCGTTTTCCGACGCTGTGACATCCACTACGCTGACCAGCGCCGGATTGAACGTGTAAGTCCACTGCAAACCCGAAGTGGCCGCAGTGGAAACCGAAACGGGAATCGTGATTTCCGAACCGGAATCCACGCGGCCGTTCTCCAACGTCAGAACAATATCCTGTGAAAATGCCGGGAGAGCCCATAACAAGAGCAGCGACAAAAGTACGACAGCCGCTAACCGGCCCAAAACCCGGGGCTTTCCAGCAGAGATCGCGGGTGTGGTCGTAGGAAAATAACAAAAATGATGCATTGTGTACCTAAAACTTGCCTGTTGGCGTGATTGGTTGAACCAACGGTACTGGGGCGTCAGCAATTGCCGTGCCATTACCGGACGCCTATGCCGGTCCCCAGACGAATAGTGCGTTCATCTGTGATCTCTTCGCCACAAAAATGTCGCGACAGCAGGTAGTAGGAGTACTGCGGGATGAACGGCGCCCAGGAAATGGCGTTCGTGAAGTGGCCCGCCGTGCAACAGACCTAAGACTAGTGATTGGAAGCTTGAAGCTCACGGCCGGGAGGAGTTGGTCCGGTTGGTTCAGGGAGGTACTGCACAGATTGCTCATCTGGCAATTTCTTGCCAAGCGAGTAATCTCACGAACGAAAAAAAGTTGCACGGCGATGGTGGCCGCCTGGTTTCTTCGAGCAAGATGGCTGCGTCATCTCACCGGTGACGTGTGCGACCTTGCAGATGCATCCAGTTTGCGGCAAGCTTTACTTGGTAAAAGTTACCAAGAACGAGACGTGTGTGTAAGTCGTTGTTTGTCAAGCACAAAAAGGCGGGTGCCGCTGAACGCCGCACCCGCGAGTGAGTTAGAAAGCAATTCGATTGTCAGTAATATTTATGGTTGGACTGGTCGGTTCATATCGGTTTGGATTTCATTAGCTGAGAGCGCCCGGTTGTAGACCCGAACTTCGTCAATCAAGCCGCTAAACCATTCACCCCACACGCTATTGCCTCCCAACCGGAGCGGGCTCTGGGACGCTTCGATTTTGTGGGAAATCGAGAGTGTCGATTTCAATACCCCATTCTGATAGAACCTGAGCCGTGAGCCATCGAAGGTTGCCGCAACGTGGGTCCATGCGTGAAGCGGCAGCGCCGCGCCGCGCGTGAAGGAAGTCTTGCTGCCGCTGCGCACCCAGACGCCAGGCCGCGTGCCGTCGTCGTTCGAATACAGTCCATAGGAAAGGTCATCTGGACTTTCCTTGAGAATCACCGAACGCCAGTTGCTGTTCCGGGCCGGCTTGACCCAGGCTTCCAACGTCATGCCGTTGACCAGGTCGAGCGTGGGCGAATCGGCGATGCTCACCATGGCGTTATAGCCGTTGAACTCGAGGGCATTGCCGAATTTGCCGTTCTTGGTCCAGATCGCGCGGCCCGTGTTGCCGTCGTTCCGGTTACCGGAAGCATCGGCCGTGGTGACGCCTCGCCCTTCTTCGAATCCATAAGCGGCCACCAGTCCATTCGGGACAGTGCCAGACCCGCCAGGGGGTACCGTTGGTTGCAGGGTCACCGTTGCCGTGGCATAGCGGTTCGCGTCGGCCACGCTCATCGCTTTCACCTGTACGGTAGCCGCCGACAGAATCACGGAGGGCGCCCTGTACAGACCGGCGCTCGTGATGGAGCCCACCGGTGGCGTAATGGACCAGGCCACCGCCGTGTTGCTCGCGCCCGTTACGGCTGCCGTGAACTGCATGCTCGCCGAAGCGGCCAGCGCCGCCGATGGCGGGTTGATGGAGATTGCCGTCGCCGGTTGCAGCGTCACCGAAGCCGTGGCCGACTTGGATGGGTCATGCAAGCAGGTGGCGCGTACGGTCACCGTCGCCGGTGAGGTGATCGACGGTGGGGCCGTATAGAAGCCGTTGCCTGTAATGGAGCCACCCGATGGGCTGACACTCCAGGTGACACCTGTGTCGGGCGCGTTCAGCACCCGTGCCGTAAACTGGCGCGTGCCAGAGACACCCAGCGTAACCGGCGTCGGCGATACGCTGATGCTGGCCGCAACCAGGGATACCGTGGCCGTGGCCGTCTGTGTGGGGTCGTCCGCGTCGACCGCAGTGATTCGCACGGTCTGGTTCGCGGGCACCAGCGGCGGCGCCGTATAGAGGCCCGTGGCGCTGATTGCGCCCATATTCGGGCTCACACTCCAGATCACGGCGCGCGTACTGCTAAACTGGGCCACTCCCCCGGCCGCCAGCGTCGCGCTGGCCGGCGAGAGGCTCAGACTGTCGCGGCGCAATACGGTTACGACGCCTCCGTGTACGCTCGATGGCATCCCGTCACCTTCCGCACTGGAGGCGGCCGAAGTACTGGCTTCCAGGGCTATCTGGCTGGATGCCGGCGTTGCCTCGCCAGCCGCTTCCGCCGAAAAACGAACGTAAGCCAGCGTGCCGTTGGCGATCAGGTCCGCATTCATGCCCGAGGCCACGCACTTCAGTTGCTGGCCCCGGTGGGCGCAGTCCAATGTCTTGCCGGCGGCCGTAAGCGCCGGACCAGCCACCACATCGAATCCATTCAAACCCGCGGCGGGAATCGAGAGCGTCCATTCGAGACTCGCCGGGCTGCCACCGGACAGAACAATGCCCGCTTCGCCGCTAGACCCGGTGTACACAGTTACTGGCTCGATTGTAAGTGTGGTGAACGCGGCGGCCGGTAAAGTTATAAGTGTAAATAATGACGCGGCCAACGCCGCGGTCCGCAGGCCAATTGGCCTAAGATTGTGGCTCCGAAGATACTTCATTGCGTTAAAAACCTACTTTCCGCACGATTTCGCGTGTAGCAAGACACACTCCAACTAATCGTCGGCGGCGCGTGCGGACACCAGAACGGCGGGAACCTAGGAGAAGGGCAAAGAAGTCCTATCCGGAGCCTTCGGAAAGGGCTGCCAGACGTGAGTATGTGTAGGCCCTGTGGGCTAGATGGAAGAGCTGAGGGTAAGTGAGTTGCCGGGGGAGACTAGGACGCGGTGCTACCGCGCCGGATCGGGTAATTGCAGGGTGATGTCGAACAGCGCTTCCACCTCGACCGGAGAACCGCCGCGAAGCGCCGGCGAATAGCTCCACGCGCAGATATCCTGCCGCGCCAAAGCCTCTGCTGGATCTCCCGTGTCTTCTTCGGCGGCCACCTTACATGCCCCGCTGGCGAGAATCGTTACAGGGACGAACACGCGCTGCGCGGCTCCCGCGCTATAGGCGCCACGGGAAGGCGCGGACCGCCGCGTGGGGTAGGGTGCGGCCAGTCCTGTGGCCGGAACATTGGCTGAGGCCGGTGGGGAAAACCACACCACCCAGTCGCCTTGATAGTGGGTCAGGGCCGGTTTGGGAATCACGATGGAGTACACGGGACGTCCGCGGAAGCGCCGCTCCACGGCGGCGGGCAGGTGGCGTGCGTTGGGCGGCAGAGGAACCGACAGCGACATCGCCCGGAAGCGTGTGCGGACCTCGTTTTCCCGTCCGGTCTGCGGCAGGGGTACGTCGGTATCCCGCTTCCGGCGCGTCGCTTCGATGCCGTTCATGCGCAGTCCTCCGCTGCCTCCCGGTGAGCCTCCCTCACCCGCGGCGCCTTCACCGCCGGAGGCGAGCGCGCCGGTCTGCTGTCCGCGCGGCAACTCATCCAATTGCCGGGATGGCGTGGGGCTGAGCAGCGTGAGGTTTGCCGAAGGTCCTCCCGTGGGCGAAGGCGGGGGATTGGTGGTGACGATGCCGCCCCGCGAAACGCCCTCTCCCCGCACGCTTGTGTTGGCGGGCCCTGTGGACGCCGCCTGTGGGGCGGGCTTGGGCGCCGCCGCGCTGAGTTGCGGCTGCGCCAGGAGTGGCGAAGGAGCGGCCGTGGGGTCGGCGCCACGCGCCGTCAGGTCAGGCAGTCCATCGGAGACCACCAACTGATTCGTAGCCAGCTTGGGCGCGCGCTCGGGAGGCGGAATGAAGCGCCGCGGAGCGGGTTTGGGAGGAGGTGCGGGCGTGGCGGTTCGAGTCAACGAGGTGAGCGTGGAGGGCAGTGGAGCCGGCGATTCGCGCAGCGCGGGCGGGGGGATGAACTCGGTGGGGATGGCGGGGGGCTTCGGGCCGGCCACGGCCACGAGATTGGGCGCCTGAATCACCTTGCGCGCTGGCTTTTTCTCAATAAATGGGGTTTGGATTACCTGCGGCACGGGTGTCTCGGTTTGCCGCACGATGAGTTGCCGCTCCGCCGGGAGCTTGGCTCGCGGAGCGCTCCGGGCCACCGGCGCCGGCCGCTCCGGCGTAATCTCCGGCAGCATGTCGCGGCGCGGGTAATAGATCACCGTGGATTTCAACTTTTCCATGCGCAGCAGGCGCACGGCGACATCGTTGGCGCTATCCGCGGGGAAATGGTGCTCCAGGTACGAGAGCCCGGCGAGCGCGGCGATGTGCAGCAGCACGGAAGCCTGGAAGGAGAAGATCCGCCGCCAGAGTCCCGCGCGTTCCGTTTCAGGAGCGCCCTCGCTTTCGTCGCGAGGTATGAGGGAGAGTGGCGTCATTCGGTCCGCGCCGCGGCTGTCTGATTGCCGCCCGGAGCGGCGTCTCAGCTTGACGCGCTGTCTCGATATCTTACTATAATGGGAAACTCTGGAGGACGGTCGCTCGTGGTAAGACGCGAGCGGTGGGAGGCTCATGCAACGGAGAGCAGAGGGCAAAGGAATGCGGCGCATGCGATGGTCCGTCACGGCCATGTGCGCATTGGCCGCCGCGCTGCCGTTGGCCGCGCAGGAACCGGCGGGACAGCAGCAACAGCAGCAACAGCAGACGCAGGCCGCCACGCAGGCGCGCCTGCGCTACTCACTGGGCGCCAACGATCAAATTCTGTTGCGCTCGGCCGAGGTGGAAGAGATCAACGACAAGCCGTTTCGTATTGACGAACGCGGCATTTTGTCGCTGCCACTGATCGGAGAGGTGGAGGCCGAAGGCCTCAGCCTGGACGAGTTGGAACGGGAACTGGTGCGGCGCTACAGCCAGTTTGTCGTAAAGCCGCAGATCACTGCTTCGCTCGTGCAGTTCCGTGGCGCGCCCATCTTTATTGTTGGCGCCTTTGCCCGCCCGGGCATCTACGCCATGGAAGGGGAGCGCTCGCTGGTGCAGATGATGGGTCTGGCCGGTGGCCTGCAGACCGGCGCGGGACGTGTGATCCGGGTCACTCGCAAACTCGAGTCCGGTCCCATTCCGCTGGAATCGGCCCGCACCGATCAGACGCGCAAGGTGAGCGTCGTCGAAATCGGACTGCGCACGCTGCAGGAGAGCGTCAATCCGCCCGAGGACATTCTGCTGGCTCCGTATGATGTGATTAGCGTGGACACGCAGGAATCGCTCTACGTTACCGGACAGGTGGGCCGCTCCGGCGTAGTCGATCTGAAGCCCGTGGAAACCATGACGCTGGCCAAGGCCCTTTCCGTGTCGGGCGGCCTGCAACCGGGCGCCGCCAGCCGCGTCGTCGTTCTTCGCCAGGTGCTGTCCTCCACACGCCGCGCTCCGCTGCAAGTGAACGCCAAGGCGATCTTCAAGGGCCAGGCGAATGACTTCCCGCTGCTGCCGAGCGACATTGTTTATGTGCCCCGCAGCCCGGCCTTCTACTTCAACCAGATGATCCAGGGCACGGTGACTTCGCTGCCCTACTTCCTGCTCGGCCTGGCACTTCGATGAACATAGCCTCCGTAACCTACACGTGCCGGCGCGCGGTGGGCGTTCTCGCCCTAACCGGCGTGCTCTACGCTCAGACACCCCCCGCCGCCCCCGTTCCGGCCCCCACGCAGACCGAGGCGCAACCCGTCGCCCCGCGTCCCGTGGAGCGCGGCTTGAAACTGGTTGTCCTTGCCGGCAACGGCGAAGTGAACGACATCCAGAAACGGCTTCCCGGACTGATTGTCGTGGAGGTGCGCGACGCCGACGACCGGATTGTGGAAGGCGCCGACGTGGTGTTCCGCTTCCCGCCTTCCGGACCGAGCGCTTATTTTCCCGGTCCGAAGCTCACCCAAACCAAACGCACCAACGCGCAAGGCCAGGCCTCGCCGGATGGTTGGCTGCCGAACTCCCAGGCGGGCAAAGTGCGGGTGAAGGCGTCGGCCACATACGCCAACCTGATGGGGGAAACCGAAGTCGAGATGGTGAACGCCGCCGATGTGACGCAGAAGATGCGTGACAAGTATGGGCGGGAGATGGGCGCCCCCGGCGCTGGCGGAAAGTTCTGGTCGAACAAGTGGGTGCGGTTGGGCATTCTGGGCGCGGCCGCCGGTGGCGCCGCGGCGGCCTACTTCCTTCTGCGCGATAACAATTCCAGTTCGGCCGCTGCCCGGCCGACCGTAACCATCAGTCCGGGCGGAGTTTCCATCGGCGGACCTCCATAAATCTCCTGTTCCGGTTTCACACGTCACATGAAACAACTTCTATTCGCGGCTGCAGTGCTGACGGGCATGTTGGGAACGCCCGCGGCCGGCCAAAACTTCGCGCTCCGGTATGTGGTGAACGGGACGGCGGTCTCCGTGGCGCCCGGCGCCTCCATCGAGTTTCCCGCGCCTCGCGCCGGGGCCAGCGTCGTGGGCCGTGTCACGGCCACCTATACGGGGCAGGGAAACATCACCATCGCCAGCCAGCCCCAGGTGTTCGGCTCGGCCGGCTTTTCCATCACCTCGCTTACGCTGCCGGTGAATCTCAGCCCGGGCCAGAGCTTCGACGTCAACATCACCTATCGCGCCACCACCACGGCGCGCTCGCTTGGCCAGTTTGTCTTCGCCTACACCGAGTCCGTGACGCCCACCACCCAGGGCGGTCCCACGCAGATCGCCGGCTCGGTGAATGTCGGACTTGCGGGCACGGCGCCGGAGTTCCGCCTCAGCTACATACTTTCCGACGATCAGAACAATGTCGCCGTCCCGCCGGGCGGGAAAATCAACTTCCCGGACACCCTGCTCGGGCAAGGCTCGACGGCCTCACTACGCATCGTGAACACCGGTTCCAGCGGCGGCACGGTGAACGGCATCGGCCTTTCCGGCGCGGGCTTCAGCATCAGTGGTCTGCCGTTGTTCCCCATGATCCTCGATACCAATCAGGAGATGAGGGTCACCCTCATTTTCCGCCCCGGCAAGGCGGGCGTCCTGGGCGGCCAGTTGAGCGTGGACAGCTCGCTCGGGCCCATTAATATCAGCCTGGAAGGCCAGGGGATCGAGTCTCAGTTCACCTATCAGTTGATCACCGGCACCACCACGCAAACGCTGGCGCCCGGCGGGTCCATCCCCTTCGGCGAGGTTCGCGTGGGAGAAACCACCAGCGTCGCCGTGCGCGTGGTGAACTCGGGTACCGGCAGCGGAACTCTCTCCGGTTCGAGCATCCTTGGCAGCGTCTTCACCGTCGCCGACGGACCCGTGCTGCCACGCACCATTATTCCCGGCGCTTCGGTCACGTTCATCATCAGCTTCAACCCCACGCAGCCGGGCGCCACACGCGGACGCCTGCGCCTGGGCGAGGATCTCTTCGAGCTCAGCGGTACCGGCTTGGGCGGGCAGCTCAGCTTCTCCTATTCGCTCGGATCGCTTCCGCCCGTCTCCCTGGTGAGCGGCGGCAGCATCGTCTTTCCGCCGACCCTCATCGGTGAGTCGGCCACCGCCGAATTCGTCGTCACCAACAGCGGCACGCTGCCGGTTACGGTCAGCAATATCGGCGTGGGTACGCAGCGCACCTCGTTTACCATTACGGGCGCGCCGGCCGCCTTCCCCCGGGAGATTCAGCCGTCGGAGTCGCTCCGTCTGGCCATCCGTTTCTCTCCCCAGGATTCCGGCTTCCTTACGGGCTCCCTGCGCGTAGACGCGCTTTCGTTTACGCTGCTCGGCTCCGGAAGCGAGCCGCCTGCGCTGCCCGACTACACCATCACCGGACCTTCCGGCAACGTTGTCCCCGCGCAGCAAGCCACGCTAGGACTGGAACTCGCCGCCGCCTATCCGCTGCCGCTGACCGGCACTTTGAACATTACCGTCGCCTCCGACGCCGGCGTCGATGATCCGGCCGTGCAGTTCGCCACCGGAGGCAAATCGGTGAGCTTCACCATCCCGGCCAACTCCACGCGCGCCGTCTTCTCCAACGGAACCCAGGCCATCCGCGTGCAAACCGGCACCGTGGCGGGTAACATCACCATCACACCCAGCTTCTCCATCGGCGCGGGTTCCTCGCCCGGCACTCCACCCGTCCTGCGGACCCTCACCATGACCGTGCCCGCCGCCGCGCCCACCCTGTTCAACGCGCGCGTGGCCAGCCGCACCGACACCGGCTTCGTGCTTCAGGTGACCGGCGCCACCACCACCCGCTCGCTGACGCGCGCCGAGCTTACCTTCACACCGGATCCACGCGTGGATCTGCCCGATCCCAAGCTCACGCTGAACGTCGAGGCCGATTCCGCCTTCTGGTTCCGCAGCACTTCGTCGCAGTCCTTCGGCGGCCAGTTCACCATCACGATCACCGTGAACCTCAGCGGGAACAACCTGCCTCCCAGCCTGACTCCGATCAACACCGTGACCGGCGTCGCCGTCGTGCTTTCCAATGAACGAGGCGCTTCGCAGCCGTTACAGGTTGTTTTGCAGAGGTAGGGCCGCCTCCGGGGCCGGCCGCCCCGCCAGCACGCCGCCGTAGGCCGCCTCGGTGAGCGCGGCGATCTCATCCCAGCCGAACACGCTGCGCCGCAGCGCGCCCACCCCCGTGGCCAGATGGTCGCGCAGGGCCGTGTCTCCCAGCACGCGGAGCAGCGCCCCGGACAGCGCCGCCGCGTCTCCATAGGGCGCCAGCAGGCTGTTCTCCTCCTCCCGCAGGATTCGCTCGAAGTATGGGATGCGCGTGGCGACAATGGCCCGCTCCTGCGCAACACCGGTCATCAGAGCGCCGCTGGTGGTGATCTCGCGATATGGGTATACCACCACATCCGAGGCGCTATACCACTCGAGCACACGCGGTACGGAGAGAAACTCTAATTCCAGGCGCACAGACTGCTCCAGCCCCCATTCGGAGCGCAGCCGCCGGATCTCCTCCATCTGGCCCGGGTCGCCTTGCCCGGCAATCACCAGCAGCGCCCCCGGGTGGGCCGCCCGCACCTGCCGCCAGGCTTCCAACAGGAACGGAATCCCCTTATAGGCACGAATGATGCCCTGGCACAGCGCCACCGGACGCCCCGCCTCCAACCCCAGCCGCCTCCGCGCCTCTTCGCGCGCCAGCGAGCGGTCGTCAAACAGCGGTCCGTGCGGGATCACCCAGATCCGTTCCGGGGCCATCCCGAATTCACTCACCAGGCGGTCCTTGATCTCCGCCGAATGCGCGATGAGACCATCCATTGCGCCGTAAAAGCGCAGAAACGCTTCCCTGTGCCGCTGTCCCGAATCGTGCGGTAACAGGTTGTGAACGGTGTGCACCGTCCGCGCTCCCCTCCGGCGCGCCCAGCGCATGAGTCCTAATTCCAGTGAGAATCCTTCCTGGAGAAGACGCACTTGATGAATATGGAGAACCTGCGGTGCTCGCACGCCGAACCGGGCCCCGAAGGCCAGCAGATTCAAACACCCTTCGCCCAGTTTGGCCGCCTGCCGGAGGCCGCGCGAACCGATCCGCCGGCGGCCCACCAGGCTGAGCAATCCGGCATCGGCGCGGATGCCATTGCGTTCATAACAGCCGGGATCCAGATCGTACACCGGTGAGGCCAGCCGCACGCGCAACCGCCGGCGTAGCAGTCCTCCCACCAGCGCCGTCGTGTAATACGGTGTGAGACACCAGGGATCCATGACAAGGATCTCACCGGGAAGTGCAGCGCTGACGGGTTCGGTCATGGATGGGAAGGCGGCGTCCCGGAACGGGAGCGCCATCGCAAGGAGTATAACAGGAACGGCGAAATGATCCGCGCGCGCAGGGCTCCCCCGCGCTGCAACAAGGACTAAACAGCCGGCTGGTATGTACCAAGGGATCATCCCCAACCATATACGGCGATCTCCCGATCACAGGTGGCGGCAGGAGCGGACGATGAGTGAGACAGCATGGCCGGAGTATTTGTAGATTCACGTGCGGCGCGACTGGCAGGTGACGTGCAATGCGTAGTCCGGGTACTCCAGTTCATCCCATCACACGGTAACGGAACTTATTGAATTTAGGCGGTTGATTTTATGGCAAGTTTGCGTTTGATCCCAATCGGACTCGTGTTCGCCTTTTTGGCCAGCGGGCAGAATTTACCTCCCCGCATTTTTTACACGGATTTGGAAAGCGGCCCCAACACGGGCGGCGAAAACAATCTTGGTTCATTTGTGACCATTTATGGGGGACAGTTTGGTACTACTCGCGGTTCCTCCCAGGTGACCGTGGGTGGCGGCGCTGTCGCGGCCTATAAGTACTGGAGCGACGATAAGGTTGTGGTCCAACTCGGTGGCGCGGCCAAGAGCGGCAACGTCCAGGTAAGCACGGGCTCCGGTTCCAGCAATACATTGCCGTTCACGGTGCGTGCGGGCAACATCTACTGTGTGGCCACCTCGGGCAGCGATTCGGGCGCGGGCACCTTCGCCGCCGGCTGTTTCCGTTCGGTCAC
The DNA here is from genome assembly GCA_020847045.1 of Bryobacterales bacterium. GTDB lineage: Bacteria > Acidobacteriota > Terriglobia > Bryobacterales > Bryobacteraceae > JAFLBB01. Next base: position 83,494 of record JADLCT010000059.1, read on the forward strand.
CAAGGCTCGCGACGTTCTTTCGGCGGGTGACATCGTCTATCTGCGCAACGGCGTGGGGCAGACCTCGGACGACGGCAACGGCTGGCGCGCCTGTCTGCTGCTGCGCGCCTCGGGGAGTTCGGCGCGGCCCATCGCCATCGTCGGCTATCCCAACGAGACGGCCACTATTGGCAACCAGAACGTCGATTACGGCGTGCGCGGCACCGGCGCGGCCACTTACTGGGTGATCGCCAACTTGAAATTGGTGGGCCATGCCGGTGCGGTCAATATTCAATCCAACTGGCGCGTGGTGGGCAACGATATCCAGTGCCCCGGCGGCGATGGAGCGGAAGCCTGCGCCGAGTCTCCGGACGGCAGCTACATTACCTTTCTGGGCAACGAGGTGCACAACGCCGGTAAGTTATCCTCCACAAAGATGTATCACGCGGTTTATTTCTCCACGAACAGTAACTTCATCGAGGTGGGCTGGAACTATATTCACGACAACCTCGCCTGCCGCGGCCTGCAGTTCCATTCAAGCGGCGGCAACAACCAGTATGGTTTGAAGGTGCACGACAACCGGTTCGAGAACACCCGGTGCGACGCCATCAACCTGGCCACCGTGGATCCCTCCCGGGGCGCCATTGAGATCTATAACAACACCGTGATCAACGGCGGCACGGGCCCCCATCCGAACGACGGCGCGGCCAACTACGCCTGCATCTATTTCCCTGGCGGCGCCAACGGCGGGCCGGTTGGCTCGGGCACCATCGACGTGTACAACAACACGTTCGTGAACTGCGGCTTTGCCGGCGCGGGCAACCTGGGGGGAGGCGGCATCGTCATCGGAGGTGGCAGTCCCAACACGAGCATGAGGCTGCGCAACAACATCTTCATGCAGAGTAACGGCCGGCCGTACCTGTTCTTCTGGGCGAATGGCCCGGTCAGCGGCTCGAACAACCTCTACTTCGGCAACGGCGGCGGGCCTTCGCAGACCAGCGGTAACGTGAACGCCGATCCGAAGTTCACCTCCCTGGCGGGCAAGGATCTCACCATCCAGGCGTCCAGCCCCGCTAAGGATGCCGGCGTGGCCATCGCTTCGCTCACCATGGACTACCGTGGCGTTCCGCGCCCGCAAGGCTCTGGCTATGACATCGGCGCCACCGAATATACCGACGGTACAAACGGCGGATCGCAGGTATCCTGCGATGTGAATTCCGATGGTGAGGTGGATGAGGTGGATGCCCAATTGGCCAAGGCCCAAGTGCTGGACAACGCCGCCTGCACCGCCGATCTCGATGGCGATGCCGCCTGCACCGTGATCGACCTGCAACGTGTGATTAACGCCCGCTTCGGCGGAGTCTGCCGCGTGGGCCAGTAAGTCCACCGGAAATTCGCAAGTAAGTTAGGGCGCTCTCTTGTTGGGGGCGCCCTTTCTATTTCATACACGGCGGGCGCGTGGGTCAGCGGCTCCACTCGGCGTCACGCGACCGGGCGTCCGCGTCGTCCTCAGCCGGCACAGCCAACGAGACGGACTCCGGCAGGCAACCGTCGATCACCTCGAACCCGCCCGCCCGGTTGTATGTGTGAATGCCGTTGAAGGCTCCGCCTAATTCTTCCGGCTGGACCGTCCGCAGCGTCCGCTCCCCGTATTCCATTGGATTTAGCCGCGTGATCTCGTGGAAGTTCAACCGGTAGCCGTAGCGGACGCTGCAATCCTGGCTAGGACGCAGCAGGCGCCCGTCCTGCCGGAAGATCGCGCCCGCCCCGCGCGCCGTGCGCACGTCGGAGCAGATCGGGTTCGCCGGATGATAACTCCACTCCCCATGCAGGTGGCTGGCGGAAAACAGCACCAGGAAGCCACAGCCGCCGCGTGGATCCTTGAGCGTCGAAAAGAACCACCAGCGGTCCTCATCCTTCCACACGGCCGTGTCCACGGCGTGATGGCCTTTCAACAACACGCGGTCGAGCGTCCACTCGTAGGGGAACCGGGTGGCGCGGTATAACTCCACCGTGCGGTTGCCGCCCGTCTCCGGCAGCATGTACATCTCGCCCTCATGCTCGAACACCTGCGGGAAGGAGAGATGGTAGGGGCGGCGCAGCACGCGGCGGCCTTCGCCCAAACTCCCGTCCGGCAGCACCTCGGCCACGTCGAGATCCGCGATGTCCAGCGGGTAGCGATAGTGCTCATAGAACAGCCATGTCTTGCCGTCACGCCGCGCCAGGAATGGATCTGCGAAGAAGTGGCCGGGAGGGGAATCGATCCAGCGAAAGTCACGAAAATCAGGCGCCTCTGGTTCGCGCAGCAGCGGACCGCCGCTCGTCCTGAGAGCCATCTTCCAGTGATCCATCCGCTTCGGCTCGAACCTCCGTCTGACGCTCGACACCACCTTGCCCCCCAACCAGGCGGCCGTGCGCAGGTTGCCAGGCAACCCGCGGCCCGCCGGGGCCTGCGCTGCCTCATGAGCCACGCCGTTCCGGCCCTCGGCAATTCTGTGCAATTGCCGCGTCACGAACCATGTCGCCGCCCAGGCCGGACGCTCCCGGTTCCGCGCCCAGGAGTTGTTGTCGCCGGTCTTGCTGTCAAACAGCGCACGTTCGAGCACCATCCGCCGCCCCGCTTCGCCGGTCAGCCGGCACAACGTAACGCCGCTCAAGGGATGGCGGTCGATGACCTCCCATAAGTGAGCCGGAGCGCCCGAGTAAGTATCCCCGTCTCCAAACTGATACTGCCACAAACCGTTCTGGGCCAAGTCCGCCGCTTCGCCTGTAAGTTCGTAAGGAGCGATCAGTAAGAGAACATCTAAGTTGTACGCCCTGATCGCGCTGGCCGCTGCAGCATCGAGCACGCCGCCGGCGCTGGCGCGCGCCGTCACGCGCGCGGACGTGGCCAGCAGAGGATCCAAATCGCACGGCGCGAAGGGATCATCCTCGGACCGGATGCGCGCATTGTCCCACCGGCGATACCGTTCAAACAGGACTCCTCCTGCCGCAGGCCGTGGTCCTCCTTCCAGTTTCACCACCAGTTCGATGCTGGCCAGACGGGAGTCCAGAATGCTCCTCAGTACCTCGGCATAAAACCGTGGCGCCGGCTGGGAATCGGAAATAATCCCCAGTCTGAGGACTCGCTCCGCCGTGGAGGGCTGTGCGTAGAATTGTGATAACACTTGAGTTTCTTACCGCTCTGCGTGCGGCTGTCTTTGACTGCACACCGCGTGCCAATCTCAAAATTGCCCCATTCCCCTCTGTGGTGACCGAATTGCATGTTTCATCGCGGGCGAGCCCACTCCGGCAGTCGTGCGGCCCGTGGACTCACCCCAAGGACTCATGTTCGACGATTTCAAAGGCGATCTGAAGCAGTATTTCTCCCAGAGCGGCGAGAATGCCGCGGGTGGACGCGGCCTCTTTTATGCGTTTTTGGAGGTTTCCCTGTGGGCGATCGCGCTGTTCCGCTTCGGACAGGCCGTCAAGAGGATCCGCTTCGGCCTGCTGCGCAAGCCGCTGATGGCCTTTTACATCCTTTGCTACAAGTTTTGCGAGGTGATTACAGGCATCCGCATTTCAGCCGACTCGGAGATCGCTCCCGGCCTGGTGATTCACAATTTCGGCGGCATCATCGTGCATGGGAAGATCGGCCGTAACTGCTTCATTAACCAGGGGTCGCAGATGATTTCGCGTGGCGACGGCCGGGGCAGCGGCTGGCCCACGCTGGGCGACAACGTCTATATCGGGGCCGGTGCGAAGCTCGTCGGTAATATCCGCATCGGCAACAATGTGGTGATCGGCGCCAACACCGTTGTCCGCCGCGATGTTCCGGACGATTCGGTTGTTCTGCCGCCGGAGCCGTTGGTGAAACCGCGCCGGAAACCGGCGGCGGATAGTTCCGGAAAGATGACCGTGGCGTCATGAATAAGTCAGAGGGGCCCGGAGATCCCACTTCTTTGGAAAATACACAAAAACCAGGGATGCTGAGCTGTCCGGACGAGTCCATCGGGCGCCAGGGCCCGACTGTGCGGGCCAAGAGGCCGCGGGTGCTCCTGATTGGCCCGTTTTACAGTCCGGCCTGTTATGGCGGCGCGGTGCAGGTGTACCACCAGATGTTTTCCCGTCTAGAGCGGCTCGATGCCACCGTGGTCAGCCAGTGGCTGGGCTGCGACCAGAATGCCGCTCGCGAGTTCGACGCATCCTGTGAACGGCTGCACGGGTACCGGATGTGCAGGATTCCCCGGTACGAGTTGATTTTCCCTTCCGGCGCCTCGGCCCCGGCGAAGCTGCAGGACGCCTGGCGTTTTTTCCGCGACACGCCCGGCCACCTGCGCGAGGTGATCGAGCGTGAGCGGCCGGACGCCATTATTTGCGGCGCCACCATCATCGCCGGCTGGCTCATGAGCCGGCTGCCGCGGCACATCCCGCGCATCAACTACCTGCACGGCGAGGAGCTTGGCCGCCTGTCCACGTCGCGCTTTGTGTGGCGCTACCTGTTTCGCACGCAACTGAAGGCCATCCGCGAGGCCGATTTGAATATCTCCGTTAGCCGCTACACGGCGCAGCGCGCAGGGGAGTTGACCGGCGTCGACGCCGGATCCTTCGCCGTGCTGCCGAATTTTGTCGATCTCGACCGGTACCGCCCGCCCGCCAACCGCGCCGCCGTCCGCCGCCGCCTGGGCTGGGAGGGCCGCAAGGTGATTCTCAGCCTGGCGCGGCTGATCCGGCGCAAAGGTTTCGACCAGGGCATTCGCGCCGTGGCCCGTTTGCGCGCCGAAGGGCGGCTGGGGCCAGACTGGGTGCATGTCATCGCCGGAAAGGGTGAGCAGGAAGCTCATCTGAAGCGGCTCGCCGCTGAGTTGGGCGTCGCCGGCCACACTGAATTCGCCGGCTTCGTGCCCGACGGCGAGATGGCGGACTACTACGGCGCGGCCGATCTTTTCCTGCACCCCAACCGGAATCTCGATGGCGACACGGAAGGCTTTGGCATCGTCTTCTTGGAGGCCAGCGCCTGCGGCGCGCCCGTCATTGGCGGAGAAGCCGGCGGCACGGCCGACGCCATCCGGGAAGGCGTAAGCGGCTACCGTGTCGATGCGGAAAACCTGGACGCCCTGTCCGCCGCCATTCACAAACTCACCAGCGACGACGGCCTGCGTGCGCGGCTGAGCCATTCGGGCATAGAACTTGTGCGGGGCGAGTACTCCGTGGACGAGGCGGTTCGACGGTTTGAAGACTTGGTTTTCAATACGATAGAAACTTTCCGGGCTGGCCGTAACGGCTGACGCCGAACTTCGGGAATCAATCCCCACGCGTGTCAGGAATCGCCTGATCCTCCGCTGCTATTCAGACGAGGAGCCGTACGTTCATTCCCGGAGAATTGGCAAGAAATTGAAAATAAGCTGGTTAGCGGACACCTCCGGCGGGAGCACACTAAGGTTGTGGTTGGCACGCGGATTGCTCTTCCCTCTTCCGTTCCCGGATTGGCGCTCAGGAACTGTACCAGCGCCGCATACGCCGGGCGCACGGGAAAATGATGGCATCTACTTCGATTGCACAAAAAATGCCCACACCGGCGGAATCCAAACCGGGACTTTTTGCGGGCTTTGCCAATTACAAAGACTTGCTGCTCATGCTGATGTGGCGCGACGTAACGATCCGCTACAAACAGGCGGTGATGGGCTTCGCCTGGGCGCTGCTCATGCCGGTTCTCATCGTCGGATCGAGCCTGGTGATCACGGTGGGCTATGCATCCTTCACCGGGCGCTCCGTGAAGACCTCCGACGTGCTCGCGCTGGCCGTGCGCGCCATTCCATGGGCCTTCGTCTCCTCGGCGCTGCGCTTTGCCACCAACAGCCTGACGGCGAACAAGGAACTGGTGACGAAGATCTATTTCCCGCGGCAGATCCTGCCGCTGGCCACCACGCTCGCCAGCCTGTTTGACTTCGGCGTCGCCACCGCGGCCATCACCATCATTCTGTGTGTGGCGCAGGTCGGCGTCAGCGTGCAATTGCTGTGGGTGCCGGTGCTGCTGCTCATTCTGGTTCTGCTGGTCCTGGGCGCGGGCATCCTGCTCGCCTGCGGAAACCTGTTCTTCCGCGACGTGAAGTACCTGGTGGACATCGGCCTCACCTACGGCATCTTCTTTACGCCGGTCTTTTACTCGCCATCGATGATGGGCAAGTACGCCTGGCTGGTCTATCTCAACCCGCTCAGCTCCCTGCTGGACGGTCTGTGCCGCGTGGTGATCTACCAGATGCCGCCGGAGCTTCCGTGGGTGGCGTATTCGGCCGGATGGGCCATCGTGCTGGCGGTGGCGGCATGGAAAATTTTCAGCAAGGCGGAGCCTTCGTTCGCGGAACGGATCTAACACTATGTCGCACGCAGCGGTTGAATTTAACGGAGTTTGGAAGAAGTTTTCGCGGGGCGAGCGGCATGACTCGCTGCGCGACCTGATCCCCTCGCTGGCGCAGTCCATGCTGGGCAAAAAGAAGCCGGCCGAACTGAAGGACGGCGATTTCTGGGCCCTGCACGACGTGTCGTTCCAGTTGGAGCCCGGCGACGCCATGGCCATCATTGGTCCGAACGGCTCGGGCAAGAGCACGGCGCTGAAGCTGTTGAGCGGCATTCTGCGGCCCGACCGCGGCGGCGTGCGCGTGCGCGGACGCCTGGGAACGCTGATCGAACTGGGCGCTGGATTCCACCCCGACCTGACGGGCCGCGAGAACATCTATCTGAACGGCACCATTCTCGGCATGCGGCGCGAGGAGATCGACCGCAAGTTCGGCGACATTGTCGATTTTTCCGAGTTGCACGACTTCCTCGACACCCCTGTGAAGCGCTACTCCTCGGGCATGTTCGCCCGTCTCGGCTTCTCCGTGGCGGCGCACGTGAACCCCGAGGTGCTCGTGGTGGACGAGGTGTTGAGCGTCGGCGACTATCACTTCCAGCAGCGCTGCTATGACCGCATGCGTGAGTTCATCCGCAACGGCACATCGGTGATTTTCGTGTCGCACAGCATGCCCGCCGTGACCGGACTGTGCAAGCGCGCCCTGCTGCTGCGCCGAGGCGAGCCTCTCTTTCTCGGCGATACGACGACGGCCATCCAGAAGTATCATTCGCTGCACGCCGAGGAGTCCAAGGAGAGCGACATCGAGATTCTGAACGCCTCGGTGACCGATGCCTCGGGCGAGGAGCGCGAGGTGTTCCAGCCGGGTGAGCGCGTCACGGTGGACATCCGGTTCCGCGCACTGCGTCCCGTGCCCAAGTCGCACGCGGCGCTGCTCATTCGCACTGTGGACGGCCAGTTCGTCTTCGATACGGCCACCAGCAAGCTCATCGAGAACAGCTTCATCAAGCTCGACGAAGGTGGCGAGGCGCACGTCCGCTTCTCGGTGGACATGAACCTGCGCAGTGGCGTGTTCGAACTGGGCTTCACGCTGACTTCGGAGATCGAGATTGTGGACAAGTTTATCTATTACAACGGTGCGTTGAAGCGCGTGGTGATGGTGGGCGACCGCCTGGCCAACGGCTTCACCTACATGAATCCGAGCGCCACGCTCAGCGTGGGTGGAGAGTAGGGGCCCGGCCGATGAGCGCCACCACGCATCCGGCGGTCAGCTTCGTCATCCCCTGCTACAACCTGGCGGCGTTTCTGCCGGCCTGTGTGCGTTCGATCCAGATGCAGTCCTTCCAGGACTGGGAGATTCTCATCATGGACGACTGTTCGAGCGACAACACACCCGAGGTGGCCACCGGCTTCGGTGATGAACGCATCCGCTACGTCCGCAACGATCCTAATCTGGGACATCTGAAGAACTACAACAAGGGCATCTCGCTCACGCGCGGACGCTACATCTGGCTCATCTCGCCCGACGACACGCTGCGCAAGCCCTATGTCCTGGAGAAGTATGTCCAGGCGCTCGAAGAACATCCGCAGGTGGGCTTCGCCTTCTGCGCTATCGTCAAGGTGAACCAGGACGGCGTGGAAACCGTGCAGGCCATGAAGGACCAGCCGGACACGATTTTTCGCGGGCCGGAGCTGGCGCGCAAGCTGGCGCACTTCAATTTCATCGCCTCGCCCGAGGTTCTGGCGCGCCGCTCCTGCTACGAGTCGGCCGGTTTGTTCCCGCTCGATCTGCCGTTCGCGGGCGACTGGTATCTCTGGTGCCGCTTCTCGCTGCAAAATGGCGCCGCCTATTTCGCCGAGCCCATGGTCAACTATGCCGTGCACGACGGCTCGATGACCTCGCTTATGAGTGCGGGCAAGGTGGCGCAGTGCGCCAGCGATGTCATCGCCGTGCCCTGGCGCATCCGCGCGGCGGCGGCCGCGGCGGGCGACGGGGCCACGGCGGAAAGCTGCCTGGATGGTCTGCGAGGCCTGTACATCGAGCATCTGTTCGGCAAGGAGTACCGCGGCGTCCGGTACACGATGACCATGGAGGAGGCTGCCGGGTCCATCCGGCGGCAGGCCGCGCACCCGGCCGAGGCGCGGCGGTTCACCGGGCGCCTTCTGGCGCGCTACGGCGACGAGTGCTACTGGAAGGGCCTGTATGAAACAGCCGGCGGCGCCTATCGCCAATCAATTTGCGAGGGACAATGGAACTTCGGAGTGCTAGCGAAATATCTGTTGGTTCGGATGGGAGCCTTGGGCATTCAGCTTCGCGGCGGAGCCCTGGCGGCCAGACGCTCGGCGCAGAAGGCGTGACCAGCGCCATGCGGAGGCCTCGGGCGCTGTTCGTGTTGAATAGCACCGGCTTTGGCGGTCTCGAGATTGTCCTGTTGGACTGGCTGGCCGGCTGCGACCACGACAAGATGGAGATCCTGGTGGCCTGCGGCAACGCCGACTTTTCGCGCCGTCTGGAAGCCATGGGCATTCCCGCCCGCGTGATCCCGATCGAGTTTCCGTTCAAGCTTCCGGTCATGACCGCGCTGAAGCGTTGGGTGAAGCTCTTCCGCCAGACACGGCCCGACCGCATCATCTTTCTGGAAGCCTCGCCGCCGCCCGACTTCGGCATCCAGGCCGTGGCGCCCGCCGTATGGTTCACGGGTGGACGCACGTACTTCTTCCAATCACTCGCGCCGGAGCCGTTCGCCAACAAGTCAAGCAAGCGCCACCTCGGCATCATCCCCGGACTGGGACTCTACTGGCGTAAAACCGGCTGGTGGCTGCGTCTGCGCAACCGGATCACGGCCCGCACGCTGACGGCGAGCCAGGCCGTGGGCAACAAGATGGTGGAGTACTTCGGCTATCCGGCGGACGCTTTCACGGTGGCCTATCACGGCGTGGACACCGAGACCTTTGCTCCTTCGCCCGAAGCGCGCCGGCGCTGGCGCGAGGAGAACAACATTCCGCAGAATGCCACCGTCCTGGTGAGCCATGGCAGGCTGGCGGCCGTGAAGCAGCCGATGCGGCTGCTTAAGGCGTTTGAAGCCGCCGCGCGCGAGCGCGACGATGTATACCTTGTCCTGACCGCCTACGGCGAATTGACCGGCGGGATCACCGAAGCGGCCAAGACCATTCACGGCTCGGACCGCGTGCGCCTGGTGGGCTTCCAGCGCGACCGCGCGGCCCTGCTGCAAGCCGCCGACATCTACGTTCTGGCCAGCGATAACGAGGGCTTTCCCATCGCCGTCCTGGAAGCCATGTCCACTGGATTGCTGTGTACGGCAAGCAACGTGGCCGGTCCGAACGAAATCATCACCGATGGCGCGAACGGCCTGCTCATGGAGCCCAATATGGATGCCGCTATCGCGGGCGTTCTGCGCGCCGTGCGGCTGGCGCCCGGGGAGCACAACCGGTTGGCGGCCGCCGCCCGCCAGTCGATTCTCGAACGCTGCGAGATCCGCGGCTCGGTGCGCAATTCGCTCGGCATGTTCGGAGTGGCCGCCAGGTAGCCGCGGATGCTCAGCGTCGTCATCTGTACATACAACCGCGCCTCCGCGTTGTCGGAGGCCCTCCGCGGCCTGATGGCCATTCATGATCCTTCCGGCGAAAGCTGGGAACTGGTGGTTGTCGACAACAATTCCACCGACGATACGCGCGCCGTCGTGGAGCGTGTGGCCACGGACGCTCGCGTGCCGGTGCGTTACGTCTTCGAGTCCGAGCAGGGCATCGGCCATGCGCGGAACCGGGGCGCGCGCGAGGCGCGGGGCGAGTGGGTGATCTATACAGATGACGACGTGTATTTCCACCAGGACTGGCTGGTGAACCTGCATCGCGCGATAGCCGGAGCAGGCCCGGCGGCCATCGGCGGCCGCGTGGTGGCCGTGTGGCCCTCCGATCAGCGCCCGTCGTGGCTGGTCGAGTCCGGACCCTACCGGACGCCCGGCGGCGCCATCCCGCAGTATGATTTGGGCGAGCAGGGCGGAGAAGCCGCTCTTCCTCCCATCACGGCGAATGCGGCCGTGCACCGCTCGCTGTTCCAACGCCACGGCCTGTTCCGCGCCGATCTGGACGGCGGCATCGCCATTGGCGAGGATACCGAATTCTTTGAACGGCTGCGCGCGGCGGGCGAGCGCGTGCTCTACGCCCCCGAGGCGATTGTTTATCACCCCGTTCCCATGGGGCGGCTCTCCAAGAGGTACTTCAGCCGCTGGTCGTTCGACGCCGGCCGCGCGGCGCTGCGCATGCATTCCCCTCCGGCCGCCGCCAAGCGCTACTTCGGCGTGCCCCGCTACTACCTGAAGAATCTGGCTGCTCTGGTGCCCCGATGGCTCATGTCGTGCGGTGAAGGCAAACGGTTTCACTACTGGATGCGCATGTGCGGACAGGCGGGCCAGATCATGGAAAGCCGCGAGCAACGCAAGCACAGGTGACCGCCTGCGTGCACGGCGGCGGACGCTTTGCCGCAGGGCGGTGTCTACCGCGTGTGATGCAGGATGGGGTGCAGAATCCGCTGCCACTGAAAATCCTGGCGCATGCTGTGCCAGGCGCACCATAAGCCGTCGCCCCACTGACGGTGTTCGTAGACGAAGCGGCGCGCCAGTCCCCACGTGTGCGCGGCGAAGATCCTGGCGGCGGCCCGGTTGCCCTGCCGCGCCAGGCGTAGATGGTGCGTCCGCAGAACATGAAGCGTGTCGCGCATCACCGGCAGCGTGGCGCCCTTGGTTAGGCTGCCTTCGCGCCGCCGGTACAGGTAGAGTGGCTCTTCCACATAAGCGAATGGTTCGCGCCGCTCGATCAGGCGGATGAACAGTTCCCAGTCCTCGCGCGTGCGCAGGTGCTCGGGCCAGGGGCCCACGCGGCTGAAAACATCACGGCGGAAGAACATGCCGCGTTCGACAAAGTTGTCGGTGAGGATGCCGGCCAGATAGTCGCCGCCGGTGGGAATGGGAGACTTCTGCGCCTGCCGGAAGCTCTCGTTGAAGCGCACGACATCGCACACGCACCATGCGGCCCCCTGTGATCCGGCCGCTTGCGCCAGAAGTTCCAGCGCGCGCGGGTCCAGCAGATCGTCGCCGTCCAGAAAGGCGACAAACTCGGCCGTGGAGGCGGCGATGCCCGCGTTGCGGCCCGAGGAGGGCCCGCCGTTGGCTTTACGGATGACGCGGAAGTTCGGCAGATGCTCGTAGCGCGACAGCACCTCGGCCGTGTGGTCGGTCGATCCATCGTCGACGGCGATAATGTCGAAGTCGCGGAAGCTCTGGGCGAGCACCGACTCGATGGCCTCGTCCAGATACGCGGCGCAGTTGTAAGTAGGGATGACGACCGATACGGTGGGCATGGGTTCTCAGGGGGTTCCGGGCGCGTGGTGCGTGGCGGCCGCGGGATCGCGTTCGAACAGCCATTCGCGGTCCGAGTGCAACACGTCGGCGATGCGCTGCTGCAGTTCGGGCGAGGCTTCGCGTGAACCGTTCACGATCCTGCTGAGAACGGTTTCGTCTATGCCCAGGATCTGCGCCAGCCGGTTCTGCCGGAGGCCGGCCTTCCAGATGGAAAATTTCAAGTTCGGAAACATGTATCGCTCCACTGGCTCACTTGCCGGGAGTCTCCGTGTCCCGGTAGTAGGCCGAATAGTCCCTGGTTTTCCAGAAGAGCCACTGGAAGGAGCAGTTCACCACCGCCCCCAGCAGCTTGTCTTTCGGAATCAGTTCCAGCGTGTCTCGCAGCGAGCTGTGCTCGGTTTGCCCCAGACGGACCACCAGCAGCACGCCATCGGTGCGGCGGATGATCCAGTCGCTTTCAGCCACCATGCCCGCTGGCGGCGCGTCGAAAATCACGTAGTCGAAGGTGGCGCGCAGCTGGTCGCAGGTCTGCTGCCAGCGCGGCGACTCGAACAACTCCGCCGGGTTCTCCGACGTCTTGCCGGCGGGCATCACATGCAGGCTCGGCAACTGCTCCAGACGCACCATGGCCTCCTCGATGCTGCTCTTGCCGGCGAGCACGTTGGACAGACCCACGCTGCCGCCGATGCCGAAATTGGTGGCCATGCAGGAGCGGCGCAGGTCGGTTTCCACCAGCGCCACGCTGACGTCGGGACGCAGCGCGAAGATGCCCGCCACGTTCATCGCCGTCATCGTCTTGCCGTCGCCTTTGCTCGCGCTGGTTACCGTGATCAGCCGCGGCTGGTAGGGGTGCTGCGTGAGGCGCGAACGGATCAACCGGAACTGCTCAAGGATCTTCGGTTCCTCCAGGTCGTCGGATCGCTGCTCGTCACCGCCCACGCGGGCGCTCACCACGCGCATCTGTTGGGTCTGGATCCGGGTCGCCGCGGGCGCGGCCACGGAGCCGTCCCGCGCAGGCCGCCGCTCATCGAGCGTGGGGTCCTCGATCACCGCCGACTGGCTCTCGCCAATCCGCTGTAACAGTTCGGAACCCAGCTTGCCGACGCTTTCCTCGGCTCGTTTCAATGCATCGAAAGTCTTGCTCACGTCAGCGTTCCTCCGCGTCTTTCCCTAAGCCGGAAAGACGGAACCGCCACAGCGGTTTGAGATATCGGGAAAGTGTCGGCAGCGGGCAGTCTTCTTCCTTAACTTCTTCGGTCACCGCCGCCGCGGTTCCAGCTCCATTGCTTGCGGCATGGGCCGAACCGTTTCGTACGGCTGCCGGGCCGTTCATAGACGCCTGTGGCGCCAGCCGCGTATCCGCCGCCGGGCGTGGCGTGTACTTAATGTGCAGGTCCCGCAGGCTCTCTTCCACCTGCCGCTCGGCCACCTCGCGCTGGTCGCTGGCAAAGGCGGTCAGAAGAGAGTTGTCGCAAATCACGTTGATCAACCGGGGGATGCCGCCCGAGGCGCTGGCAATCAGTTCAACGGCCTCTGGCGTGAAGGGCGGCTTCGTGTCGCCGCATTTTTGCCAGCGGTATTGGATGTAGGCGTCCACCTCGCGCACCGTGAGCGGGAACAGCTCGTGGCGGGAGGCCACCAGTTGTTTCAGTGGACGCATCCGGTGCTCGTCGAGTATGCCGGACAGCTCGTCCTGTCCGGTGAGGATGATCTGCACGAGCTTTTCCTTGTCCGTCTCCATCTTCATCAGCAGCCGCAGCTCGTCCAGCCCCTCGGCGTTCAGGCACTGCGCGTCATCGACAATCAATAGGGCCGCTTTGCCCTCGGCGTGCAGACTCAGCAGCAACTGATTGAATCGGGCCAGGCACTGGGCCTTGGTGAAGTTTTCGCTCTGGATGCCAAAGTCGCGCAGGATCTCCTGCAGCAGCTCAAGCGGCGACAACGAGGGGTTCAGCACCAGGCTGACTTGGACCAGGTTCTGCGGCAGGCTGCTCACCAGCAGGCGCACCAGCGAGGTCTTCCCCGTGCCGGCGTCCCCGGTCAACACACACAGGCCCTTCTGCGATACCACCGAATGCAGCAGCCCGGCGGCCACGTTGCGGTGGGCCGGCGTGAAGTAGATGAACTCGGGGTCGGGCGTGAGGCCGAAGGGCGCCCGCCGCAGACCGAAGTAATTAAGGTACATGATGAATTAGCGCGCGCCTCCGATGGCGGAGACACAAAGCCGTACCGCGTGAGTTACGATCGAAGTTAGTCCGGTTTGTAACATCCCCTTCAGATTGGCGACAAAACGCCGCCTTCTGCTCTCATGCATCCCGCTGATGTGAGGAATGCGGCCGAAGACGCTCACATCCTCGGGCAACTCCCATTCGCCCAGCAGCCGGTTGGCGCGGAACTGCCGGACGAATACCGTCGCGGCGGCGGCCATGAAGACCAGGAACGCGCCGAGCGTGACATACAGGCCGCGCTTGGGGCCGATCGGCCGCGTGGGCACCTCGGCCGGCGATGAAATCGTGAAGCGTTCGGCTTTCTGGCGGCGTTCCATGTTGGACGCCATATCGGCCGCGAAAATCTTGTCCAAAACCTGCATGTAGTTGTTCCGCGAGATGTCGTAGTCGCGCGTGATGGCCGCCAGTTCCTGCTCGCGGATGGGCAGCGTCGAGAGCCGGCCCTGGACCGAGCCCGTCTCACCGGCCAACTGCTTGTACTGCGAGCGCAACTGGGACACCGATTTGTCGATGGCGGCGATCTGGGCCTCCAGCACGGCCACCGACTGCATGCCCGTCACGTTCGCCATGGGTTTGGCGCCGGGAATCGCGGGCAAAGGGGGATTCTCCATGGCCCGCACCTTGTTCAGTGTGGCCCGCAGCGCCTGCACCTTCGGGTGCGCTTCCTTATAATGCTTCAGCAATTCCTGGAGCTGCAGCTCCAGGTCACGCGAAGCCACGCGCGTCTCGGCCGGTTCGGCGCCGGGGAGATCCTCCTGCGGCTTGGCCGAGGCCGACATCGATTTGGTGAAGCTCAACATGCTCTCCAGCGAGGCGCGGTTGGAAAACTGCCGGCTGATCTCGTCCTGGATCCGCTGCATCTCCATGCGGGACTGGTCCACGCTGCGCAGCAGCACCGACTCCTGTTGGGGCAGCGCTCCGTTGTGCGACAGCTTGTAGGCGCTCAGCTTGGCTTCCTGCGCCTCCAGGCGGACGCGCGCCCGCTCCAGCTCCTCGCGCATGAAACTCGACGTGCCCTCGGCCAGCGACTCTCGGGCGCTTAACGTCCCGTCGATCAGCAGCGCGCCGACACGGTTCACCACGGCCGCCGCCGCCGTGGGATCGGTATTCTTAAACGACAGCCGGAAAGCGCCCTGACTCTCCTGCGAAAAACCTTTGTGAGGCTCCAGCACCAGGTTCTGGCGCATCAGGGTGATCACGTCGGGCTTGGCCATCTCCTCCCGCTCACGCTTGTAAAGATTGAATTCGTGAATCAGCGCCCAGGTGCGGTCCGGTGTTAACGTGCTTTCCATGATCGTCGCCATGCGGTCGGCGATGCCCGCGTTCACCGTGGTCGTGACGAAGCGCTCGGGAATCTTCTGGGAATCGATCAGAATCAGCAGGTCCGCCTCATACACCGAGGGGATTCGCGACACCAGCAGAGCCGTCAGCAGCGCGCCCGCCAGCGTGATGCCGGCAATCGCGGGGGCTCCTCGAAAGAAGGTGTACACGATCGTGAGCGGGTGAATCGACAGGATGGGCGATTTCTTCTGGCTTTGCTTCGGGGAAGTCGTTCTCTGTGCCACTAGGCCATTCCTTTGTGCATGCGGCGTGCCAACAAATTGTTGATGCAATCATTGGCCTTAGCCGGTCTTAGGGGTACGGGAAGGTGAATTGTGGGGATTTCCTGCCCAAAGTGGAGCATCCGCTTCTGATCATCGCCGCTGGCTCCCCAGCAATTCCACCCCACCGAAGAACTGGGTGGTCTAGTACCGATATGGTCCTAAAAGGCCGCTCCGCAGCCCTTCCAATGGCCGGAAAGCCCTGTATTCTGTGGTAACGTGAATGTGTTGCTTGGGTTGTACGTGCCCGGAGGTGGGACTGTTCTCGTCGTTCCCTGATGAGCCCCGCAATCGGTCCCAGGATGGCCCCTCCGCTTTGCTGGCGGTCCGGTTTCCTACTAGCAATTGCATTTCCGTCCGGAATTCGCCATTCAAGAGGAAATATGGCAAATCAAGGGCAAGGTGGGGTTCTCATTCTCGGTCCCGGTCTGGATGACGGGTTTCTGGAACGGGCGCAACAGGCTGGCGCGCATTGCTTTATCCTGGCGGGGCAGTCACTGGATCACTGTCTGGAGGTTTGCGAGGGCGCCCAGGTTGGCATCCTGCTGGTGGGCGAGGAGATGCTGCCGAGCGACGATTCGCGCGGCATGCAGCACTGGCTGCGGTTAAGGACCTTCCGGCTGGTGGTTGTCGTAAGCGATCACAAGCCGATGAACAGCCAGGAATTGTTCCAACGCTCCCGTTGCGCGGGCGTGGTCCGGGCCGGTACCGTGGCCAGCGAGTTGGGCCGGATGTTCGACACCGTGCTCGGTGGGGAGTACTGGTTGCCTCGCAGCGTGCTGGCGCGGGCGATTGATGAGTTGCTCCGCGAACGCGAGGACGGCCTCACCAAGCGGGAACGCGACGTGCTGCGTCTAGTTAGGCTCGGCAAGCCAAATCGCGAAATTGCGGAGATGTTATTCATATCGAAAGAGACGGTACGTTGGCATCTGCGCAGTATTTATTCTAAGGTTGGTTACTTAAATCGGACTCAATTAGAAAACCTAGGACGCAAGACCGTATCCTCGGAAAACAGCCCCAAAAGGGTGCAGCCGGCCAGTTCGAAGCAGTGATTCCGGTATCCGCCACGATTCCTCATTTTTAGTAGTAAGGTCCTCCTTCTTAGTACTCACATACCGGTAACCCCCTCACGCATAAGTACTAATGAGTCAGGGGAGTGTAAAAACCCCCCTTGCTCGAAGTCACACAGTAGGGGAAACTTTCCCTATACCGAGTTGCTTCGCAGAGGGACCCTGCCATCGAGCAACCGGGCCAAGAAATCGGATGGGTATGCTGTCTATTCTTGTCTTCACGCAAGACGGAGGAACTCGCGAACTGTGCAACCGCATTGCGGGACGCCGTCGCGACGTCACACTTGTTGAAAATCCTCAAAATTGGACCTTGTCGCCCTCCGATCATGTGATTTGGGATTCCGAGTCGGTGGAAGAGATGCCGGCCGTGCTGGCGGAGCTGGACCGCTCGCGCCTGGCGGTGCTGCGGGGCGCGGACGCGCCCGAGCATTCCGCACAAGGGTTTACGGTGCCCCGACCGCTGGCCGAATCGCTGTTGGAGTTCATCATTGTGCAGTGGGCGGCCCGCCACAAAGGCGCGGCGGATGCCCGCCTCGCCTCGGACCGCGAGATTCTCGAACGGGTGTTGCGGTTCGGCGAGCATGTGCAGGCGCTGGACGTGGCCGAAACCGATTCGATGATGCGGATCGCGTATGAATACGCCGCCCCGCTGGCGGTGGCTTCCGGCTATTGCGCCCTGCTGCATGAAGCCGGACGGCATTCGCTCGATGTGGCGCAGCAGCGGATTGTGGCGCAGTTGGAGCAGGGCGTCCGGAAGATGTTGCGGATGTCGCTGGCGATGTTCAATCTCGGCCTGGACCGGTCGCGTGGAGGCGTGAACGACCGGCAGTCGGCGATGGAAGATTGCCTGGAAAGAAGTCTCTCGTTTGTGCGAAGAGCCGCGGAGGAGCGGCAAATCGCGTTGACCTCGTTGGTGGAACCGGCTGACCGGCCGGTCTACGTCGGGGAGATGGAGATGGATTACGCATTGGAGGCGGTTCTCGACAGCGCCCTCCGGTGCAGCAGCCCGAAAGGGCGCGTGGCTGTGAAGGCGTATCCGGTTCTGGTCGCGTTGGGAGACGCGGCGCGGGCCGGAGAACGCTGCGAGGTGGCCGATGGTGTGGCCGAAGCCGATGGCTTCCGGATCGACATTGCCTATGAGGGCCGTGCTTTCCGGACGCCGGAGCCTTCGCCAGGACTATTGGGAGCCGGCGCGCCGGCGGGGCCTGAGTTCGACGGGGAGTTCGGACTCAATCTCGCTGGACGGATCGTGGGCCTGTATGGCGGCCGTATCGATGCCCGCGCCAACGGCGAGGCCAACCTCATCAGCATTGTTGTACCCGGTTCTTACCGGGCTGCCGGGACGAACAGCTTACTGGAGGAGTCCTCGTTTGATTTTCAAACGGGGCTTGCGCTCTGCCCTGCAGACGCGGAAAGCGGTCCAACAAATTGAGGGAAAAAATAATGGCTCAGAAGAACGGAGAAGCTTGCATCCTTCTCGTCGACCGGAAGGCGGAACTCAGAAACTACTTGCAGGTTGCCCTGCAGCGTCTGACGTGCAAGATCGTCACGGTGGAGTCGCCGGAGCAGGGTCTGATGTATGCGCAGCAAACCAGCTCCGTGGCGGCCGTGCTGCTGCACCATCCTTTTCTCCGCGATGAGGATTTGACGGCGATCTCGCGGTTCCATGCCTCCTGTCCGGGCTTGCAAGTGATTGTTCTGGCCGGCTCGGCCTCGACGCAGATGATCACGGCCGCCGTGCGCGCCGGCGCGGCCGAGGTGCTGACCCAGCCCTTCCAGCCGGTGGAGTTGAACACGGTGCTGGAGAACGCCGTGCACGCCATGCGGCCGCAAACGCACGATGGCCGGGTGGCGAACGCCACGCGGCAGACGGGTGATACGGTGCTTTCCGGCTGGATGGCCCGCAACGAGGCGTTTCTCAGCGCCGTGGCCGCCTCCGACGCGCCGGTTCTGATTCAGGGCGAAACCGGCGTCGGCAAGGAGGTGGTGGCCCGCTACCTGCACACGATGTCGGGCCGGAGCGCCGAACCCTTCCACAAATTGAACTGCGCGGCGCTGCCGAGCGAACTCGTGGAAAGCGAGCTGTTCGGCTATGAGAAGGGCGCATTCACCGGCGCGTTCAAGGCCAAACCCGGCAAGTTCGAGGTGGCCGACATGGGTACGCTGATGCTGGACGAAATCGGCGACATGGACTTCCATCTGCAAGCCAAACTGCTCCAGGTTCTGCAGGACCAGAGCTTCGAGCGGCTGGGCGGTTCGGGCATGCAGAAGGTGGATGTGCGCGTGATCGCCGCCACGCACTGCGATCTGCTGCAGTCGATCGCCCGGAGCCGCTTTCGCCAGGATCTCTACTACCGTCTGAACGTGATCACCATCCGCGTGCCCGCTCTGCGGGACCGCAAGGATGAGATTCTTGGTCTGGCCCAGGCCTTCCTCCGCCGCCATGCGCGCGACGCCTCGGACATCCCCGTGATTCCCGCCGCGCTCGGACAGGCCATGCTGGAATACTCCTGGCCCGGCAACGTGCGCGAGTTGGAGAACTTTATGCGCCGCTACCTGGTGCTTCGCAGCCCGCAACTGGCGCTGCAGGAGTTGCGCCACCTGAACGCGGACACCATGCCGCAATACGCCGCGCCCGAACCGCATGTGGAGACGTTGGCGCCGGCCGCTGCTTCCGCCGCGGCTCAGCCCGCTGTCATGCCAGCCGTCTCGCCCGCAGCCATGCCCACAGCCGTGCTCGCCGCCCCGGCTGCCGCCGCCACGGCCCCTGCCGCCGTCGAAGTCCCCGGCCAGCAGACGTTGCTGCAACGCCTGAACGCCGAGCAGCGGCAGATGGAAGCCAACGTCATTCTGAACGCGCTGAACCGGACGCGCTGGAACCGCAAACAGGCTGCCGTTCTGCTGGGCACCGAGTACAAGGCGCTGCTCTACCGGATGCGCAAACTTGGCATCGATTCCGCCGAAGCCGAAGCCACCGCCTCGAACACCGACCTGGACATGCAGAGTCCGTCCACCGTGGAGACGCCGCCGCGCCTTGTGGCCACGGCATAGCGCCTCTCCACGGTCCCCGATACAACAACCGCCTGCTTTCCGGAGCTTGTTCCGGCGAGCAGGCGGTTTCGTCTTATGAATGATGTTGGCCCGGTGTGTTTCGGGAAGGCGCCGAACTCAGGCGGACGTCAGATGGCGTGGCCCCGTCGGCACCAGGTCGAATTCATCGATGCTGATGACGAACACCGGGCGGGGCGCCACCGGCTGGTTCGCTTCACTGGCCGCGAAGCGGACGATCGTGCCGCGGAACCGCAGCAGGAGTCCGAGGACCTCCGGCAACTCGAGTTCGCCGCCGACACTTTCGCCTACGTTCATGCCACATTTCAAGGCTTCCGCGGCGGGAACGCCGATCTCGAAGCTGTTCAGCCAGACCGTTCTGGACCGGATCTCGGCGCGGGGAGGCTTGACAGCGCTCAAGGTGATGGGGAAGCAGAGTTGAAACTGACGGTTGCCGCGCGGCTCCCCGGCCATGCCCGGCAGTGGAAGTGCGCTCCGCTCTGGAAGTGGTGATTTCAAGGCTCGATCCTTGCAGATGGTGAATACCGGCCCGGTTACGGATGGACGCAGGCGCACGCCAGGCGGATGGCCTCGCTCACGCGGTGCATCTCTTCGATCGAGATCTGGTCGTACAGCGGCAGAATCACGGCGGTGTCCTGCGCGCGTTCGCTTTCGGCCAGCGGATTGCCGCCGCCGGGGCGTTCGGCCGCGCGCCAGGGTTCGGTCTGGTAGGCCGGTTCCCGATGGCTGCACATGATGCCGCGGCGCGTCGAGACGCCCTGGTCCAGCAGTGTCTGCATGGCGGAGATCTGGTCCAGGCCCTCCGGCAGACGCACGCAGAAGCTCTGCCAGTTGGAGCGCGCCCATTCGGGCTCGGCGGGCAAAACCAGTCCCTCGATGTTTGAGAGCAGCTCCCGGTATTGAGCGGCCAGTTGCCGCCGCCGGGCAACCAATCCCGGCAGACGGCCGAGTTGAATACGGCCAATGGCGGCCTGCACGTCGGTCATGCGGTAGTTGAAGCCCAGTTCCGGGTACTGCTCCATGAGCACCTTCGACGAGCTGTGGCGCACGGTGTCCTGAATCGACATCGAGTGTTGCCGCCACAGCCGGAACTTCCGGTCATATTCCGGATTGGCCGTCGTCAACATGCCGCCGTCGCCCGTGGTGAGCACCTTACGCGGATGGAAGGAGAAGCAGGCGATGTCGCCATGCGGGCGGCCAATGCGCTGCCACTCGCCGTTCCACAGAATTTCGCTGCCGGCCGCGCAGGCTGCGTCCTCGACCAGTGCGATGCCGTGTGCGCGGGCGATGGCGGCGAGCTTCGCCATGTCGCACGGCATGCCCACCTGGTGGACGCAGAGAATCGCGCGCGTCCGCGGCGTGATGGCACGTTCCACCTCATTTGGCGAAATGTTAAAGGTGTCCGCATCAATATCGGCGAACACGGGAACCGCGCCGCAATAGCGCACGGCGTTCGCCGTGGCGATGAACGAGTGGCTGACGGTGATCACCTCGTCGCCTTCGCCCACGCCCACGGCCCGCAGGGCCAGGTGCAGCGCCGTGGTGCAGTTGGAGACGGCCGTGGCGAACGGCGCTCCGGTGAACTCCGCAAACTCGCGCTCGAAGGCGGCCACCTCGGGGCCCTGCGTCACCCAGCCGGAGAGAATCACGCGGCGGACCGCTTCGGCCTCTTCCTCGCCAAGCACCGGCTTGGCCACGGGAATCATGTTCTGCTGTGGCATGACTAGCGTCCTCCCGCCAGAGCGGCTTCGGCCTCGGTGGTCTCTTCCCACCACTTCACCAGCCGCCGCAATCCCTCTTCGATGCCGATGGTGGCGCGGAAGCCGAGCAGATCAGCCGTCTTCGACACGTCGGCCAGGCGGCGCGGCACGGGATTCACCTTGCGCGCCGGGCCATACTCGGGTGTCAGGTTCGCGCCCATCACCTTCATCAGCGCCGAGGCGAGGTCATTCAAACTTGTCTCGACGCCACTGGCGATGTTGAACACCTCGTCGGTGACCTCGGCCTCGGCGGCCAGAATGTTGGCGCGCGCGATCTCCTCGGCGAAGACGAAGTCCATCGTTTGCAGACCGTCGCCCAGAATCAGCGGTGGCTTGCCGGACTTGATCCGTTCCATCCAGCGCACCAGAACCTCGGTGTAGGCGCCGAAAACGTCCATGCGCGGTCCATAGACGTTGAAGTAGCGCAGCGCCACATAGTTCAGGCCGTACATGTCGTGAAAGCTGCGCAGCAGGGCCTCGTTGAAGGCCTTGCAGGCGCCATACAGCGTGCGGTTGTTGTAAGGAGCGTGCGCCTCCGTGGTGGGGAACGCGTCCGCCAGTCCGTACACCGAGGCCGATGAGGCGGCCACGACGCGCTTCACGCCCGCGGCGGCCGCGGCTTCCACCACGTTGAACGTTCCCGTGGCGAGCACGTCCAGAGCCAGGCGCGGCTCCTCGGCGCACTGCGTAATGCGGATGGCGGCTTGATGGAAGAGCAGATCGACGCCCTCCATCGTGCGCTTCACCAGATCCACGTCGCGCAGGTCGCCGTCAATGACGCGCACCTTGCCGGTGGGCATCGCCTGCGCCAGGTTCTCCATGCGTCCGCGCACGAAGTTGTCCAGCACGAGCACCTCGCCCACGCCGCCGGCCAGAAGCTGATCGACGATATGCGAGCCGATCAAACCGGCCCCGCCGGTCACCAGCACGCGCTTATAGTTTCGAATTTCCATGTTGCTTTATGCGGCCTCTCCGCTGTGATCTTCTGAACGCTTTCGCAGCACCTTGGCGGGAACCCCCGCGGCGATCTCCATGTCCGGCACATCCCGGGTTACCACGGCTCCGGCGCCAATGATGGCGCCTTTCCCCACGGTGACGCCGGGCAGCAGCGTGGCGTTGGTGCCGATGTCGGCCTCGGCGCGCACGCGCACCGGTTTGATGACCAGATCGGTTTCGATAATGGGACGGTCCAGCGGGAAGCCCGTGTGCTCGGAGCCCAGCACCTTCGCGCCAGGTCCCCAGCCGACGTGCGACTCCAGCTCCAGATCGCGCGCGTCGAAATAGGAGTGCGGCCCGATCCAGACAAAGTCGCCAATCACGCAGCGGCCATCGTAGCGCCCCTGCAGATAGCTGTTGGCCCCAATGAAGACGCCGTTGCCGATCTCGAAGGTCTCGGTGTGCTTCCAGCCGACGCCGGAGCCGATGGTGACGCCGTGGCCGAAGCTCTTCGCCAGAGCCCGTACGATGCACCGCCGCATCAGGTGACGGAAGGCGTCGTCACCCATCTGGAATTCGCCGTACAGCGCCACCAGCGCCTCGCGCGAGTGCTTCTCGCGCAGGTGCGCCGACAGGCCGGTTTCAAACTCCGGATCCTGCTGGAACTTCGCCTTGCCGTGTACCGCCTGGACCGTCCTCATGATGCTTCCTACGCGGGCACGGCGCCGGCGAAGGCGCCGACGGCTTCGCAGACCGTCCGCACATGCTCCCGGGTGATCTCGGGATACATGGGCAGCGACAGCTCCTGGTTGGCCAGACGCTCGGACACCGGGAACTGGCCCTGCTTGTAGCCCAGGTCCTCATAGGCCGGCAGCAGGTGGACCGGAATCGGATAGTGAATGCCCGTCTGCACGCCGCGGTCATTCAGGTGCTTCATCAGCCCGGCCCGCTGCGGCGTCATCACGCCATAGACGTGATACACATGGCGGCGTCCGGACACTTCCACGGGGCGCGCCACGCCCGCGTCGCCCATCATCTCCTCATACCAACCGGCGGCCTGGCGGCGGCCTTCGGTCCAGGCCTCCAGGTGGCGCAGTTTCACACGCAGAATCGCGCCCTGCACGCCCTCCATGCGGTAGTTGTAGCCCTTCAAAACATGCTCGTACTTCTTCTCGGCGCCCCAGTCGCGCAGCATGCGCAACATACGGGCCGATTCGGCGTTGTTGGTCACCACCATGCCGCCTTCGCCATACGCGCCCAGGTTCTTGCCTGGATAGAAGCTGAAGCAGGCCATGTCGCCGAGGCTGCCCGCTCGCGCGCCGTTGTACTCGGCCCCGTGCGCCTGCGCGGCGTCTTCGATCAGCACCAGGTTGTGCTTCTTGGCGATGGCGCGCAAGGCGTCCATGTCGGCCATCTGGCCGTACAGATGCACCGGCAGAATGGCCTTGGTGCGCGGCGTGATGGCCGCCTCCACCTGCGCCGCGTCCATCGTGTAGCTCACCGGATCGACATCGACGAAAACCGGCGTCGCGCCCGTGTAATAGATGGATGCCACCGTGGCGACGAAGGTGAACGGAATCGTGATCACCTCATCGCCGCGGCCCACGCCCGCCGTCAGCAGCGCCAGGTGCAGGGCGCTGGTGCCCGAGTTCACCGCCACGCCATGCGCGGCGCCGGAAAACGCGGCGAACTCCTTTTCAAAAGCGGCCACCTCGCTGCCGAGCACATACTGGCCCGAATCGAGCACGCCCGCGACCGCATCCAGAATCTCCTGCCGGATGCCCATATACTGCGACTTCAAATCGACAAAGGGAACCATGTTGTCTCCTGATCTGTTTCCGTCCCCGCACTAGGCGGCCACAATGGCCGGCTCGTGGTTGATCTCCACCAGTTGGCCACGGTTGCGCATGGACAACGTCGCGGCTTCCAACACCTGCACAACCGCCAGTCCGGCCTCGCCGCCCGTGATGGGCTTGGCGCCGTTCTCGATACAATCGGCGAAGTGCCGGATCTCCACGCCCAGCGCCTCGGTCACCTCCAACTGCGGCGCGTACATGTCGCCGGAGCGGTAGCCGATCATCGCCTGGTAGGTCGACTCCGGACCGTTGGTCACGGTGATGCCCTTGTCGTAGACCTTCACCTTCTCGCTGTTTTCCATATCGTCATAGACGATCATCCTGCTGGCGCCGCCAATCAGCGTCCGCCGCAGCTTCACCGGCGAGAGCCAGTTCACGTTGATGTGGCCCAGCAGGTTGCCGCCGCAGAACACCGTCAGGTAGGCGATGTTCTCCGGACCGCCCGTCACATGGCTCATCCCCGACGCCGTCACGGCCATCGCCTTGCAATCCAGCACATAGTTCATGATCGACAGATCGTGCACCGCCAGATCCCAGATCACGTCCACGTCGCGCTGGAACAGTCCCAGGTTCACGCGCACCGAATCGTAATAAAGAATGTCGCCCAGATCGCCCTTCTGCACCAGTTCGCGGATCTTGCGCACCGCGCCGGTATAGACGAAGGTGTGGTCCACCATGAGCGTCAGGTTCCGCTTGGCCGCTTCGTCAATCAGACGCATGGCCTGCTCCGAGGTGGCCGTAATGGGTTTTTCCACCAGCACATGCTTGCCGGCTTTCAACGCCGCCATGGCCAGGTCGTAGTGCGCGAACACGGGCGTCGAAATCGCCACGGCGTCCACGCCGGGATCGTGAATCAGGCTGGCGGCGTCCTGCGTGGCTTGCACGCCCGGAAAGCGCCGCTGCGCGGCTACAAGGCGGTCTTCGCGCAGGTCACTTACGCCCACCACGGTTGTGCGTCCGGATTCGGAAAAATTCCGGACCAGATTCGGCCCCCAGTATCCGTAGCCGATGACAGCAGTCTTGATCATTACTCTTTCTCCTCCTTGCGATGCCGCGTATCCCCGATTACACGCGCCGGTACACCCGCCACGATGGCGTGGGCCGGAACGTCCTTTGTCACCACCGCACCGGCTCCCACCATGGCGCCCTCGCCAATCGTGATCCCGGCGAGGATCGTCGAGTTGGAGCCCAATGACGCGCGTGCGCCAATCTCGGTGGGAACCACGCTCCAGTCGGCTTCGGTCTGCAGCGAGCCGTCGTCATTCACGGCGCGCGGAAACAGATCGTTGGTGAACATGACGCCGTGCCCGACAAACACCCCATCACCCAGGCGGACGCCCTCGCATAAGAAACTATGGCTGGAGATCTTGCAGTTGGCGCCGATGTCGGCGCCCTTCTGGATCTCGACAAAAGCGCCGATCTTCGTCCCGGCGCCGATGCGGCATCCGTACAAATTCACCAGGTCCGGTTGGAAGATCCGCGCGCCTTCACCGATCTCGACATTGGGGGCAATCATAGGGTTTTTGACCGTTCGGCCGTCGTCCCCTCAAAAGCATGTCGCCTACCAAATGCCCGGCGGGTTCCGGTGAATACCTGTAATTCGCTGATCCGGAGGGATTTATCGAATCGTTGCCATCCGGCGCCCATACGCTGGCCAGCAGAGGCGATTGTGCACTCACCCCGGTACTGGAGAGTCCAGGGCACATTTGGCAACGCTTGGGAACTTCGTTTCCCAATTTTTTGACCGTTCCTAAGGAACGCCGAAATCCTGCCTCGCGCATGTAGTTTGGCGGAGGTTTTGGCTATAATCACCTGAGGTGAGCGTGTGTAGAGTTCTTCATACGGTTCACTGGTCCGCCTCCCCCTTCGGCGCGATGTTTTTTCATGGTTGACCGGACTTTTGTTTATTTACTCCTTGGCGCAGCCTTTCTGAACCTCGGCATTGTCGCGGTTACGCGCGTGGACGACTCGGTTGCCTGGCAGCGCAACCCGGTCCTTGTCGTGGGCGCGTCCAGCAATCCCTTCACCGCTTACTACTCGGAGATTCTGCGTGCCGAAGGCTTCAACGGCGCGGGCTATGCGGATCTCGACCAGGTGGACGCCGCCGCGCTCGCCACGCGCGACGTGGTGCTGCTGGGCGAAACGCCGCTGACGCCGGCCCAGGCCGATCTCTTTATTGAATGGGTGTCTCGCGGCGGCCGTCTCATCGCCATGCGGCCGGACAAACAGTTGGCGGGGCTGCTGGGACTTAAACCCGCCACCGGCGCCATCCAGGAGGGCTACCTGGAGCCAGATGTCCAGCAGCCGGCTCTGCGCGGCTTCCCACCGGACACACTCCAGATCCATGGCGCGGCCGATCTCTATCAGGTCAACGGCGCGGTGCAAATGGCCGCCGTCCAGGAGGTGGATGGCGCGCCTTCGGTTTATCCGGCTCTGACGCTGCGCGCGGTGGGGTCCAAGGGTGGAATGGCCGCCGCGTTCACCTTCGATCTGGCCCGCTCCATCGTTTACACGCGCCAGGGCAACCCGGACTGGGCCGGCGCCGAGCGCGATGGCCTGAAGCCCATCCGCAGTAACGATCTCTTCTTTGGCGCCAAGGAAGGCGACCGTCAGCGCGACTGGGTGGACCGGAGCAAGATCGGCATTCCGCAAGCCGATGAGATGCAGCGCCTGCTGGCCAATCTCATCCTGCACATGAGCGCCGGACGGAAGCCGCTGCCCCGGCTCTGGTATCTCCCCCACGGCAAGAAAGCGGCGCTGGTGCTCACCGGCGACGACCATGCCAACGGCGGCACGGCGGGCCGCTTCGACAGCCACATCGAGAAGAGCCCGGCGGGCTGCCGCGCCGGCCAGTGGGAGTGCGTGCGCAGCACCTCTTATATCTATGCGGATACGCCGTTCACCGCGGAACAGGCGCGTTACTATGACCGCCTGGGCTTCGAGGTGGCGCTGCACCTTCCTCTGGACTGCCAGGATTTCACCCCGTTCGCCCTGCGCGGACAACTGGCCGCCCAACTCCGCTCCTTCGCCCGTAAATACAATTCGATTCCTCCGCCCGCCACACTGCGCACCGATTGCGTCGTCTTCTCCGACTGGATCACGCACCCGGCCGTGGAGGCGGCCAACGGCATCCGCCTCGATACGAACTACTATTTTTGGCCATCCTCGTGGGTGAAGGATCAGCCGGGCTATATGACAGGCTCCCTGCTGCCCATGCGGTTTGCGGGCACAGATGGCTCCGTGGTGAACAACTACCAGGCGGCGACCCAAATTACTGACGAATCCGGCCAGAGCTTTCCCTATACGCCAGACACATTGCTGGATTGGGCCGTCGGACCCAAGGGCTACGCAGGCTTCGTGGTGGCCAACATCCATACCGATTTCGCCCAGGGCGTTCTGCAGGTGATCTCAGACTCCGTGGTGGCCTCGGCGCAGCAACGCGGCGTGCCCATCATCAGCGCGCGCCAGATGCTGCGCTGGACCGAGGCGCGCGAGCGCACACAATTCACCGATTACACATGGAACGGCTCAACGCTCGGCTTTCAGGTTGCGCTGGCTCCCGGCGCCGAGGGCGCTGAGGCCATGATCCCGCGCGAATCAGGAGAGCGCCTCGTGGCTTCGGTCACCGTGGATGGCTCGCCCGTGCGCTTCCGGGAGGAGAGCTTTAGAGGAATTACTTATGTGATTTTCCCTGTGCGAACGGGAGAATGTAAGGTCTTCTATCGCGCCGCCCCCGGCCGCGAGGCAGCGCTGCCGGGGGCAGCCAGCCTGAGCGAGTAGCTTCGGACCGCAGGGAAAGCCCCGCTGTACCAGCACTCCGGTTTGTGAGTTCCGGTACTCCCGTAATCCCTCTGAAGTCCTGATTTGTAAGGGTTTTGCGGCGATCCGGGCCCGGTTGTGCCGGTCCGTGCGCCCCCGATTACGCGGCGAGTCCCGCCGGGGGGCCTCGCCTCGCCGGCGCATTCCGCGCCAGGGTTCGGCACTATTGGAAACGCTTGGGCAAACTTCTCAGGAATCTGTGACGGTTTTAGGGAAGGACACTGAGGCCGGCATTTTCACAGCTTTTCTAACCTGCTGATAATGAAGAGGCAATTTTTTTAATCCCCGCGCGTCCGGATGGTCCTCCACATGCTTTTCACCGAGCCACTGTGAATACTCGTGCGACCTTGTCAGTTCTATTCGGAGCTACCCTCATGTGTACGGCGGCGTTGGCGCAATCCAATCCCGTGCTCGTGGTGGGTACCACATCGAACGCGTTCACTTCCTACTACACGGAGATCGTGAGGGCTGAAGGATTCAGCGGCGCCAGCTACGCCGATCTGACCACGGTCAACGCCTCCGTGCTGGCCAGCCGCGACGTCGTCATCCTGGGTGAGACGCCGTTGACGGCGGCCCAGGTAACCATGTTTGCCGACTGGGTTACGGCCGGCGGCAAGCTGATCGCCATGCGGCCCGACAAACAGCTCGCCGGGCTGCTCGGCCTCACCACGACGCCGAACACCCTGGCCGAGGGCTACCTGCTGATCAACACCTCGCAGGCGCCTGGCGCGGGGCTGGTGAGCCAGACGATTCAGTTTCACGGCACGGCCGACCGGTATACGCTGAGCGGGGCGACGGCGGTGGCCACGCTCTACTCCACCTCGACGGTGGCCACGGTGAACCCGGCCGTGACGCTGCGCAGCGTGGGCGCGCTGGGCGGGCAGGCGGCGGCCTTCACCTACGATCTGGCCCGGTCGATCGTCTATACGCGGCAGGGCAACCCGAACTGGGCCGGCACCGAGCGCGACGGCATTCCTCCGGTGCGCAGCAGCGACATGTTTTATGGCGCCTCGGCTACCGATCCCAAACCTGACTATGTGGATCTGAGCAAGGTGGCCATTCCGCAGGCCGACGAGCAGCAGCGCCTGCTGGCCAACATGATTCTCCACATGAACCTGAGCAAGAAGCCGCTGCCCAGGCTCTGGTACTTCCCGTTCGGCAAGAAGGCGGCCGTGGTGATGACCGGCGACGACCATGCCAACGGTGGAACCAGCGGACGCTTTGACAGCCACGTCGCCGCCAGCCCCTCCGGCTGCGTGGTTGATAACTGGGAGTGCATCCGCAGCACCTCTTACATCTATACGAACACGGCCATCACACCTGCGCAGGCGCAGGCCTATGACGCCCAGGGGTTCGAGCTCGGCGTTCACGTCACCACGGACTGCCTGGACTATACGCCCTCCAGCATCGCGTCGATCTACGCGAGCGAACTGGCCGCCTTCGGGGCCAAGTACACCACCATTCCCGCGCCGGTCACCAACCGGACGCACTGCATCGTGTTCTCGGACTGGTCCAGCCAGCCCACGACCGAAGCCGCGAACAACATCCGTCTCGACACGAACTATTACTACTGGCCGCCGGCCTGGGTCAACAATGTGCCCGGCTTCATGACGGGCTCCGGCCTGGCGATGCGGTTTGCGGACCTGAACGGGGCCTCGATCAACAACTATCAGGCTGCCACGCAGATGACCGACGAATCCGGCCAAAGCTTCCCATATACCTCGGACACACTGTTGGACCGCGCGATCGGTCCGGAAGGCTACTACGGCTTCTTCGTCGCCAACATCCACACCGATAATGCGTTCGGCACGCTGCAGGAGATGTCGGACGCCGTGGTGGCCTCGGCCAAGGCGCGCAACGTGCCCGTCATCAGCGCCAGGCAGTTGCTGCGCTGGCTGGATGGCCGCGAAGCCACCAGCTTCACGGGCTACACCTGGAGCGGCTCGGCCCTGGGCTTCACGATTTCACTCGGCGCGGGCGCCAACGGCGCCGAAGTGATGGTGCCCTACACCTCGGCCAGCGGTTCGGTTTCCGGCGTCACCATCGCCGGCTCGGCGGTCACCTTCCGCACCGAAACGATCAAGGGCGTCCAGTACGCCATCTTCCGCGCGGCCAATGGCGCGGTGGTGGTGAACTACTCCTCGTCGGTGGTGTCGGTCGCGGTCGCCCCGGCGACGGCCTCGCTCAGCGCCAACCAGTTCCAGAATTTCACGGCCACGGTAACCGGCGCGGCGGACACCTCGGTCACCTGGTCCATCAGCCCCTCCACCGGATCGCTGACGGTTCTGAACGCCACCTCGGCGCGCTACAACGCGCCCGCCACGATCGCCTCCACGACGAACGTGACGGTGACGGCCACTTCCGTGCAGGATCCCACCAAATCGGCTTCGGCCGTGGTTACCCTCACGCCTTCCGGCGGTCCTTCCAGCCCGAGCTTCACCGATACGACGGCGGCCGACTTCGGCGCGGGAACCGGCGCATCCACCTACATCTCCGAGAAAGAGGACGGCGAGGTGCAATCGCTGCCCGCCGCCGGAGCCGAATTCACCGGCACGGCGCTGCCCACCGGCTGGAACAGCGTTGTGTGGCAGGCTGGCGGCGCGGCCACCGTCTCCGGCGGAGCGGTGCTGCTGAACAGCGCCCGCGCCGGCACGGACGCCATCTTTACGCAGGGACGCGTTCTGGAATATTCCGCCACCTTCAGCACGGCCGCCTACCAGCATGCCGGTTTGGGCGTGGACCTCAGCGCCGCCCCGTGGGCCATCTTTAGTACAGGCGCGGGCGGGGCGTTGTTTGCGCGCTCCAACGACGGCACGACACCTATCGAAACCAGCCTCGGCGCCACCTATCTCAACTCTCCTCACGTCTACCGCATTCAGTGGAACGCGGGCACGGTCGTCTTTTCGATCGACGGCGTACAGGTGGCCAGCCATGCTTTGAACATCACGGCCACGATGCGGCCAATGTTCAGCAGCTATCTGACCGGCGTTACGCCGCTGGCCGTGCAGTGGGCGCAACTGACGCCCTACACCGCGCCATCCACCTTCACCTCGCGTGTCTTCGACGCCGGCGCCGCGCTTCCCTGGGGCGTCGTGAACTGGACGGCCACCACACCGGCCGGCACGGCGCTCGCCATGAGCGTACGCACCGGCAACACGCCGGTCCCGGACGGCACATGGACCACGTTTAACTCGATCACCAGCGGCGGCACGGTGGGCGCCACGGCGCGCTACCTGCAATATCAGGCGCAGTTCACATCGAGCGACGCGGGCCTGACGGCCTCTCTGCGCAGCATCACCGTCAACACGACCGCGGCTATCGGCAACGTCACCTCGGGCAACATCTCTTCCACCGGCGCTACGCTGACCTGGACCACGACGGCGCCCTCGGACAGCCAGGCCGACTATGGAACGACGGCCTCCTACGGCTCCACGACGCCGCTGGATGCGAGCATGGTCACCAACCACGCCGTCACGCTCTCCGGCCTCACGCCGAACACGCTGTACCACTACCGCGTGAAGAGCCGCGACGCACAGGGCACTCTGCTGGTGTCCGACGACTTCACCTTTACGACTTCGCCCTCGTCCTCCATCGTCATCACCGGCATTCAGGCCGTGGGCGCGGGCACGGTGGCCAACATCACCTGGACCACGGACCGCGCTTCGGACTCGCGCGTCGATTTCGGCACCACGCCCTCGGCGCTGCCGTTCGTCGCCACAGGCACGTCGGGTTCCACGGCGCACGCCGTGCAGCTTACCGGGCTCACGCCGGGCGTCCCCTACTACTTCCGCGTCACCTCGGCGGACGGCTTCGGATCGTCCACCTCCCCAGTGCCTCCGGCCACGCTGTCCTTCATTCCCACGGACAACGTGCCTCCCGTGATCTCGGCCATCACGGCCACGCCAACAGCCACTACGGCCGTCATCGCCTGGACCACCAACGAGCTCTCTAATAGCCGCGTGAACTATGGCACTTCGGCCGGCGCGCTCAACCTGAGCGTCAACGACGCGGCCATGGTTACGGCGCACAGCGTCACGCTGCCCGGACTCACCGGCAACACAACCTATTACTATACGGTCACCTCGACGGACGCCTCGGGCAACCCGGCCACCGCGCCGGCGTCCCCGGCCAGCTTCACGACTCCCGACGGCAGCGCGCCCGCAATTACGGGCGTGACAATTGTTCCGGGCCTGCTGGGTGTCGCCACGGTGAAGTGGACAACGAACCGGGCCTCGAACTCGCGCATCGACTATGGAACCACCGCGGGCAGCCTGCTGCTGAACGCGAGTGACGCCGCCATGACCACGGCGCACACGCTACGACTGACCGGACTTGCCCAGGGCCAGCGTTATTACTTCCGCCTCTCTTCGACGGATGCGACCTCGTTGACCGGCGTCTATCCGGACGCGTCCCTGCCCGCCGCCAGCTTCGTCGAGAACGCGCTGTCCTTGTGGAACGCCAGCGCCACGCCGGCGGTTGTCTCCGACGCCGATCCCTCGCCCGTCGAACTGGGCATGAAGTTCACCTCCACATCGGCTGGAACGGCCGTGGGCATTGCCTTCTATAAGGGCGCGGCCAATACGGGCACGCATACCGGCACGATCTGGTCTGCCACGGGCACGTTGCTGTCCACCGGCACGTTCACGAACGAATCGGCCAGCGGATGGCAGCAGTTGATGCTCGACACGCCGGTCGCCATCGCCGCCAACACAACCTACATCGTCTCCTACCGGGCTCCCAACGGCCGGTACGCTGTAAACGATAACTTCTTTGCCACGGCTCTCACGGCCGGACCGCTCACCGCACCCGCCTCGGCTGGCGCGGGCGGCAACGGCACCTACTCCTATGTTCTCGGCCAGGCGCCGTTGAGCAGCTACAACGCCTCGAACTACTGGGTGGACGTGGTGTTCCTCGATAACGTCGCCCCGGCTGTCTCCAACGTCACGGCCACGCCGGCGGCCACCTCGGCCACCATCACCTGGAACACGAGCGAAGCCGCCAACGCGCTGGTGCAGTACGGCACGTCGGCTTCGAACCTGAACCTGACCGCTTCGACCTCCGCGTTCGCGACGGCGCAGAACGTTCTGCTCAGCGGGCTCGCGGCGAACACCACCTATTACTACCGCGTGGTTTCGGCCGACACGGCGGGCAATGCCACCGAGTTCCCGCTCACCCCCGCCGCGCCGAACTCGTTCACCACCACGGCCACCGTGACGCTGAGCATCACGGGCGTCTCCGCCGTGGCCGGCTCGACCAGCGCCATCATCACCTGGACGACGAACGTCATCGCCAACTCGCGCGTCGACTACGGAACCAGCGCGGCGAACCTGAACCTGTCTGCGAATGACGCCGCCAACGTCACCGCGCATTCGGTGACGTTGAACGGCCTCACTCCGGCCACCACCTACTACTTCCGCGTCACTTCGACTGAACCCGGCGGAGCCACGCTCACCTCGCCCGCCGCGCCCCAGCCGGCCACCAGCTTCCTTACCAATTCGGGCTCCCCTGGCGGTGGCAATCCGCCGAGCGAGTGGGACATCTCCGGTTCGGGCGACGCGAACCTCCAGGGCTTCTCCACCGAGATCAGCTACAACGTCGGTGAAACGGCCCGCTTCAAGATCAAGTCGAATGCCAGCTCCTACCGCATC
This sequence comes from Bryobacterales bacterium, assembly GCA_020847045.1. Lineage (GTDB taxonomy): Bacteria > Acidobacteriota > Terriglobia > Bryobacterales > Bryobacteraceae > JAFLBB01. The sequence goes on from JADLCT010000059.1 coordinate 117,169, forward strand.
GACATCTACCGCCTGGGCTACTATGGCGGCAATGGCGCCACCTTCATCGCCACCGTGAACCCCAGCATTGCGCTGCCGCAAACCCAGCCCAACTGCCTCTCGGAGCCCTCCACGGGTCTGATTGACTGCGGCAACTGGGCCGAGTCGGCCTCGTGGGCGATTCCGGCCAACGCCAAATCCGGCGTATATGTGGCCAAGCTGGTCCGGCAGTCCGGCGGCACGGGATCGAGCCACATTGTCTTCGTGGTTCGAGACGACGCCAGCACGGCACAGATCGTCTTCCAGACCTCGGACACCACCTGGCAGGCGTACAACGAATACGGCGGCAACAGCCTGTATACGGGGTCGCCGGCCGGCCGCGCCTATAAGGTCAGCTACAACCGTCCGTTCATCACGCGCGGCAACTCACCGCAGGACTGGGTGTTCAACGCCGAATACCCGATGATCCGCTGGCTGGAGGCCAACGGCTACGACGTCACCTACATTGCCGGCGTCGATACGGACCGCCGCGGCAATCTGCTCACCAACCACAAGATCTTCATGTCGGTGGGCCACGACGAATACTGGTCCGGCGCGCAGCGCGCCAACGTGGAAGCGGCGCGCGCCGCCGGCGTCCACCTGGCCTTCCTTTCCGGCAACGAGGTCTTCTGGAAGACGCGCTACGAAAACAGCATCTCCTCGCCGGCGACGGCCTACCGCACGCTGGTGTGCTTTAAGGACACGCACGCCAATGCGCAAATCGATCCCACCGGCATCTGGACCGGCACCTGGCGCGATCCTCGCTTCAGCCCGCCAGCCGACGGTGGACGCCCCGAGAACGCCCTCACCGGCACCATCTTCACGGTGAATTGCTGCAGCTATGCCATCACCGTGCCCGAGGCCGAAGGCAAGATGCGCTTCTGGCGCAACACCACCATCGCCAACCTTGGCGCGGGCCAGGTGGCCACGCTCCCCGATGGGACGCTTGGCTACGAATGGGACGAGGCACTGAACAACGGCTTCGCGCCTCCGGGCCTGATGAAGATGAGCTCGACCACGGTCACCGTTCCCGAGCGCATCCTCGACTACGGCAACTCTTACGGCCAGGGTACTTCCACGCACGCCATTACTCTGTACAAGCACACCAGCGGCGCGCTCGTCTTTGGCGCGGGCACGGTGCAGTGGAGCTGGGGTTTGGATGGCAACCACGACCGCGGCAACGCGCCGGCCGACGTGCGCATGCAACAGGCCACGGTGAACCTGCTGGCCGACATGGGCGTGCAACCCACAACTCTGCAGGCTGGCCTGCTGCCGGCCGTCAAGAGCACCGATACGACGGGCCCAACCGTCACCATCTCTTCGCCCGCTAATGGGGCCACCGTGACCGCCGCGAGCACGATCACCGTCTCGGGCACGGCCTCCGACGTGGGCGGCGCGGTCGCTTCCGTGGAATACTCCACCGACGGCGGCGCCACCTGGCTCCCGGCGAATGGACGTGGAAGCTGGAGCTTCTCCTGGACCACCCCGTTCAGCGGCAGCGCCACGCTCAATGTTCGCGCCACCGACGATAGCGCCAATGCGAGCGCGGCGCCGGCGCAAGTCACCGTGACGGTGGGCGCGGGCACAAGCTGCAATCCCTGCTCGATCTGGCCGTCCACCACCGTGCCGTCCAATCCGCAGGACACCGATACCAGCGCCGTTGAACTCGGCGTGAAGTTCCGCGCCTCGGTGGCCGGTAAGGTCACCGGCGCCCGCTTCTATAAGGGCGCGGGTAACACTGGCACCCACACCGGGAAGCTGTGGTCCAGCACCGGCACGCTGCTTGCGTCGTTGACCTTCCAGAACGAGACCGCATCCGGCTGGCAGGAGGCTCTGTTCACCACGCCGGTGAACGTTACGGCCAACACCACCTACGTCGTCTCCTACTGGGCGCCCGTGGGGCGCTACGCGGCCGACGCCAGCTTCTTTACCACTCAGGGCGTCACCAACGGACCGTTGACGGCGCTGCGGAGCGGAGTGGATGGTTTGAACGGTGTCTTCAACTACACCGGCTCGGCCTTCCCCGCCACCTCCTATCAGGACACCAACTACTATGCCGACGTGCTGTTCGTACCCGATGCCCAGACGCCGGATACTACGCCGCCTGTGATCTCCGGCCTTACGGCGACGCCTTCCGGCACGCAGGCCGTCATCGCCTACACGACGAATGAAGCAGCCGCGGGCGTGCTGAACTATGGCACGGCGCCGGGCAGCCTGACGCTGTCGCAGTCCTCGGCCCCGCTCACCACCAGCAAGTCGTTCACGGTGACCGGGCTGACGGCAGGCACGACGTACTACTATGCCGTGACGGCCACCGACGCCGCCGGCAACGCCGCCACCTCCGCCGTGGCCTCGTTCACGACCGGAGCGGGAGACTCGACGCCGCCGGTGGTCAGTTCCGTCACCGCCACGCCGTCCTCGACATCGGCGCTGGTGAGCTGGAGCACCGACGAAACGGCGCAGGGCCGCGTTACGTATGGCACCTCGGCGGCGAACCTGTCGAGCGTCGTCACCGATACCACGCTGACCACCAGCAAGAGCCTGACGCTAACCGGCCTCACCGGCGGCGTCACTTATTACTACCGCGTGGTGGCCACCGATGCCGCGGGCAACGTGACTACCTTCCCGGCGCCTCCCGCCGCGCCCCTGACGTTCACCACCGTCTTCGGCGTGCCGAACTCCACCACGATCGTCACCGGCACGGCCGCCGGAGGGAATGCCGCTTCGCTGGCCGCCGACGACAACAACCTGTTCCAGGTGGCCTCCACCACCACGGGCACCACGCGGCGGACCAGCTACACCGGTCTGATTCCCAATGTGCCCCGCACCTCCACGTCCTTGCGCCTGGACGTGCGCGCCAGTTCGTCGGGCACATGCACGCAGGTGATCTCAATCTACAACTACAACAGCAGCTCATGGGTGCAGTTGAACTCACGCTCCATCGGCACTACGGAAACGACGGTGGCGAACCTGAGCCCTTCGGGCGCCCCCTCGAACTTCATCTCCGGCTCGGCCGCCACGGGCAACGTACAGTTCCGCGTGGCCTGCAGCCGCACACTGCAGAACTTCACACATAGGAGTGAATTTGTGCGATTGTCTTACTAGGCTTCGAACTCCTTGTATAGACTCGACTGGCTGGAACAGCTCAAGCTGAAATCGGCGCGTGTGCCGGAACGTATGCAGGTGGCGGGGGTTCACCCCGCCGTCTGGCATCTGGGGTTCACCAGCATGCTCACCGACGTCTCGGCGGAGATGGTGACCAGCGTTCTGCCCGCCTTCCTGGTCCTCTACCTGCACGTGAGCCCGCTGGCTTACGGCACGGTGGATGGTCTCTACCACGGGATGGCCGTGGCGTTGCTGAGCATCGCCGGCAGCATCGTGGCGGACCGGAAACGTAACTACCGCGAGGTGGCTGCCGCCGGTTACGGCCTATCGGCCGTGTGTAAGCTGGCGCTGGCCGCCGCCGGCCCGGCCTGGGGCTGGGTAGCCACGATCACCGCCATCGACCGCGTGGGCAAGGGCGCCCGCGTCGCGCCGAGGGACTCGCTCATCAGCCTGCACAGCAAGCGGGAACTGCTGGCCACCTCGTTTGCCGTGCACCGCTCGCTGGACGCCTGCGGCAGCCTGTTGGGACCGCTGGCGGCCTTCCTCATCCTGTCGCGCCTGCCGAACGGCTATAACGCCGTATGGCTCACCAGCTTCGTCTTCGCTCTGCTCGGCCTGGCCATCCTCCTGCTGTTCGTTCGCAATCCGGAGCGCGAAATTGGCGGCGGCGCCGTCCACTCCTTCCGCGAGATGCTGGCTTTGCGCGACAACCTGCCCTTCCGGGGCATTCTGGCCGGATCGGCGATTTTGGGCGCACTCACGGTGAGTGACGGGTTCGTCTACCTATCCCTGCAACGCGCCTCTGGTCTTGCGCCCACCTATTTCCCGCTCCTGTTTTCGGCCACCTCCTGCGGTTACATGCTCTTCTCGCTGCCCGCCGGTATGCTGGCCGACCGGTTCGGGATGGTGCGCGTCCTACTTACCGGCTACGCGGTTCTGATCGCCGTCTACCTTGTGCTCGCCTTCGCCGGCCCACTGCCGGGACTGATCATCTTGATTCCCGCCTTGATGGGCCTTTATTACGCCGGCACCGAGGGCATTTTGCGCGCTTTGACCAGCCGCGTCGTCCCGGAGCATCTCCGCGCCAGCGGCCTGGCCGCGCTCACCACAATGCTCGGGTTTGGTAAGTTGTTTTCAGCCCTGCTCTTCGGCTACCTATGGCAGACCTATCACGAACGGACCGCCATGGCCGTCTTCGCCATCGCTTTGGCCTGCCTGCTTCCTTTCGTCTGGCTCCTTCTTGGACCCCGCAATGACCACCCCCGCTCCGCGTAACTCCTCCCCAGTTCTCATTTTCATCATTCTGTGTCTTGTCTGCTTCGGCGGCCTGGGCATCTACTTCTACCGCGCCGGCCGTACCGCCGCGCCCACACCAGAGGCCGCACAGTCACCGGACGCCGTACCCGCCGGAACACCCCCGGAGGCCACGCCCACAGACAAGCCGTCCACCCCTGAACCCTCCTCTGGCGCGAAGCCTGAGGACACCCCCACGACGCCCGGCGAGCCCGCCACGGCTACTCCCCGGCGCATCTACTTCCGCTCCACCAATGTCGAGCGTGGCTATGGCCAGATGGCCTACCTCGACTTCCCCCGTCTCGACGCCCCGCCCACGCTGACCAGTCTCTCTTGCGAGGTGCTCGACGTTTCCCTCTCTGGGGCAGGCATCTGCCTGGTGGCCACGCGCGGCGTCCTCACACGCTACGACGCCATCCTCTTTGATGCCGCCCGGAAAACACGCCATACCATCCCCCTCGGCGGCATTCCGAGCCGCACACGGCTGAACCGCGACGGCACGATGGCCGCCACCACCGTCTTTCTTACCGGACATGGCTACGATTCGGTGGACTTCACCACCGAGACTCTACTCATCGACACACGCTCCGGCAAACCGCTGGTCAACCTGGAGGAGTACGTGGTGTCGCGTGGCGGCAAGCGGATCGACGCCAAGGATGTGAACTATTGGGGCGTCACATTCACGCCCGATGGCAAGGGCTTCTACTGCACGCTCTCGACGAACCGCCAACATTTCCTGGTGCGCGCCGATATCGCCGCCAAAACGGGCGTCACGCTACGCGACAACGTCGAGTGCCCATCCCTTTCCCCCAATGGCAAACGCGTAGTTTATAAAAAGAGGATCCCCGGCAACCGTGTCGCCTGGCGGCTGCACATTCTCGATCTCGCCACCAACGTCGAGACCCCTCTCCCGGAGACTCGTAGCGTGGACGATCAACTGGAGTGGCTCGACGACGGTCACGTGCTCTACTCGCTGCCTGAAAATGCCTCCACACCCAGCCCTGGAACCGACGTTTGGAAGATCGATGTCGATCAGGCGTCGCCCCCGGCGAAGTTCCTCCCAAAGGCATACTCCCCCTCTGTCATCCGCCAATAGACCCAGGAGTACGTCTAGCCGTCCTCTTACTTAGAACCTTAGGGGAGGGGGATTCCCACCCCTAGTACCTTCGCCCTGGAACCGTTGTTGGATAGCCACACTCGGACGGCTAGCCGGAAGGTTCCAAAACTCTATCATGAAGATTCTTTTTCAATTTTATCTCGTTTATTTGTATTCAATTATGATGATGTTATGAGACCTCCCTCGCCGAGTGGTGCTGCCGGTAACCGGTTACGGGCCGGCAAAGCTACTTCCCCGGCGGTGGTAAGGTAGTAAACCGCGTCTACCCCTGATTTTCGCCCTCAAGCAGCGCACAGAATCCCACGATTCGGACATCCGATCCTCAGCACCTTAGATCCACATTCCTGTGTTTTGGGATTCCATCCGCGAACTCGGTCATGAACCTGCGCCGAAGGGCGAAAAATCTCTCTAACTCATTGAAAAACGAATAGCTTTACCTCTGGTGTGTGAATTGCTTCTGTCAAGGCGTGCGGAGTTCCGCCCAAGGCTGATTCGTGATTCTGCTGGCCACCTACCACGAGATAACCGAAAACGATTCCCGGTACGTGTACTCGATTAGTACTTCCCGGTTTGTCGAGCACACTCAGGTGCTCGCCCACCTTTCCGTGACCACAGGCTCGACGGCCCTGAGCTTCGATGACGGCCACATTTCGAATTACGAACTGGCGCTGCCGATTCTGGAGACGCACAACTGCCGGGCGATTCACTTTCTGTCGGCGAGTTGGATCGGCCGCCGGGACAACTTCATGGACTGGAACCAGGTGCGGGAGTTGCACAAGGCCGGGCATGAGATGCAGAGCCACTCCTGGTCTCACCCGTTTCTGACCGAGTGCAAGGACGAGGATCTGGAACTCGAACTGACGCGGTCGAAGGAAGTGATCGAAGACCGTCTCGGCGTCGAGGTGACGGCGATTTCCATGCCGGGCGGACGCTGGGACCGCCGCGTGGTGCGCGCCTGCGCCATGGCGGGGTATCAGCGGATCTATCTGTCGGACCCGTTCTTCCGGCCGCGCATCGTGGACAACGTGGAGATTCTGGGCCGGCTGATGGTGAGCCGCTCGATGAGCGCGCATGCTCTGCACCGCTGGGTGTCGGGCAACAACCGGCAGTTCGGCATCGAGTGGATGCGGCGGCGCTCGAAGGATCTGGCGAGGAACGTATTGGGGAATTCGATGTACCACCTGCTGTGGCGCACGCTGGGCGGCGCCGAGCGGAGTTTGCAGGGACGCGGGTAAGGGGTGGCGGGCAAACGAATGATCACGGCGGCGCATTTGATGAGCAGCGGCGGGCTGTACGGGGCGGAGCACATGTTCCTCTCGCTGGCCGGCGGCTTGCGCGCGCTGAACTGCCACGTGCGCCTCGGCGTGTTTCACAACGCGCAGGCGGGGCGTCCGGCGCTGGGCGATGCGGCCCGGCAGCGGGATATCGAGACGGCGCCGTTTCACTGCCGGGGCCGGTGGGATTGGAGCTGTCTGCAGGCGATCCGCTCCTGGCTGCGTGTAACCCGTCCGGACGTGGTGCACTGCCATGGCTACAAGGCCGATTTGTACGGCTACGCGGCCACCAGAGGCCTTGGCATTCCGCTGGTGGCCACCTGCCACAACTGGACCAACGACAACCGGAACCTGAAGCTCTATGCGCGCGCTGACCGGGCCGTGCTGCGGCGGTTTGAGCACGTGGCGGCCGTCTCGGCGGGCGTTGAGCGCAGCCTGGCGGACGCGGGCGTGCCGCCCCGCAGGATCTCGGTGATTGGCAACGGCGTTCCGGTGGAAGCGATCGCCTCGGCCGCGCCCACGCTGGGGACGCTGGCCGGGGGAGGCGCTCAACTGGTGGGCGCGGTGGGCCGTCTGGTGGAAAGCAAAGGCTTCGATGTGCTGCTGCGAGCCATCCCCGAGGTGATCGCGGCCGAGCCAATGACGAAGTTCGTGATTGTAGGCGATGGTCCGGAACGGGAACGCCTGGAGACGATGGCCGCTGGACTGGGTGTGCGCGAGCATGTGGTGTTCACCGGCGTCCGCGGCGACATGCCGGGCATCTACCGCTCGCTACGCCAGTTCGTGCTTCCTTCGTTCAACGAGGGGATGCCGATGTCGGTGCTGGAGGCCATGGCGGCCTCGGCGCCGGTGGTGGCCACGCGCGTCGGAGCGTTGCCGGAGCTGATTGGCCAGGCGCAAGCCGGGACGCTGGTGGCGCCGGGCGACTCCAATGATCTGGCGCAGGCGATTCTCCGCCTGCTGCGGGAGCCGGAACGGGCGGATGCCATGGGCCGGAACGGATACGCCTGGGTGCGGGACCGCTATTCCTCTCGCGCGATGGCGCAGACTTATCTGAAACTCTACGAGTCGCTGCTGAACGAAGGCCGCTCCAGCGGGGCATTGGCCACAGGCAAAGTCGTGGACAAGGGAGCCGCCGCATGAGCGCCGGGACGATGTCCGTGCGGGCAACCGGCGAGCGCGCGCAGGCCGCTTCACGCATCCGCGTGATGTTCGTGATCGACGAGTTGTGCGAGATGGGCGGCGCCGAGCGAGTGCTGATTCAGATGATCCGCGCGTTGCCCCGGGAGCGCTACGAACCGGTGCTGGTGACGTTTCGCATCGACCGTTCACTGCCGTTCCTGAACGAGGTGGCCTGTCCGCTGCATGTGGTTCCCATGCGCCGCACCTACGGATGGTCCGGTGTGCGGGCCGCTCTCGCGTTGCGGCGGTTGATGCGCGAGCATCGCACCGGGATACTGCATACGTTCTTTGAAACCTCGGATCTGTGGGCGGGCGCGGTGGCGCGGCTGTGCGGCGTGCGAGTGCAGATCTCCAGCCGGCGCGACATGGGCATCCTGCGGGCGGGCAAGCACAGGCTGGCCTACCGTCTGCTGTCGGGCCAGTTCTCTCAGGTGCAGTGCGTATCCGAGCAGGTGCGGCAGTATGCCTTGCAAGCCGATGGCCTGCCGGCCGGCCGCGTAGTGACGATTCACAACGGGCTGCCCGAATCGCGCATCCGCCAGGACGAGGGCAGGGAAGCGGCTCGCCGGGCGTTGGGCTTGGACCAGGCCTCCCATGTGGTGTCCACGGTGGCCCACATTCGCAAGGTGAAGGGCGTGGATGTGTTCGTGAAGATGGCCGCGCGGCTGGCGGCGCGGTACCCGGAGGCCGTATTTCTGGTGGCCGGCGAGAATCACCAGCCGGCGCATTATGCCGAATTGCAGGCGATGGTGGCCGCTTCGGGGCTCGAAGGCAAGCTGCGGTTCCTGGGTGAACTGAACAGCGTGTCGAGCCTGCTGCGGGCGAGCGATGTGTTTTGCATGCTCTCGAGGAACGAGGGGCTGTCGAACGCCCTTCTCGAAGCGATGGCCGCCGGGGTTCCCTGCGTGGCCACGCGCGTGGGCGGCAACCCCGAGCTGGTGGAGCCCGGGGCCAATGGAGTGTTGGTGGAAAACGAAGACGATGAAGCCGCCGCCGAGGCGGTTTCCTTCCTGTTCGATCAGCCGGAGGAGGCTGCGCGGATGGGAGAAAACGGACAGGCCCGCGTGCGGGACCGGTTCAGCGAGCGCGCCATGATGCAACGGCTCTGCGAGGAGTACGAGCGGTTGCTTCCACGAGAGCGCGTCTGATTGCTCAGGAGGAGATGAGGGAGATATGGAGAACGCAGTGTACTGGGTGGCATTGGCGGGCGCCGCGCTCGCCTTTGGAGCCATTTTTTATGTGTACATCGGGTATCCGCTGCTGATGTTCGTGTTGTCGCGGATCGTGCGCCAGGCAAAACTGGAGACTGGCCACTACCCCAAAGTCACATTTCTGATCGCGGCCTATAACGAGGCCGAAAGCATTGAACGCAAGCTGCAAGAGACGCTCGCGCTCGAATATCCGCCAGACAAACTGGAGATTCTGGTGGTGTCCGACGGCTCCAGCGACGGTACCGACGAGCTGGTGAAGAGTTGCCAGGACAGCCGCGTGCGCCTGCTGCGCGTGGAAGGCCGCCTGGGCAAGACGAACGCACAGAATAAGGGCGTCGAGGCGAGCACGGGCGAGGTGATCGTATTCTCCGACGCCACGGCCGTCTATCACAAGCGTGCGCTGGTGCACATGATGCAGCACTACGCCGATGAGAAGGTGGGCGCCGTGAGCGGCCGCTACCAATACTTCGACCCGAACGGCGTTTCGCCCACCGGGCTCGGTTCGATGGCCTTCTGGAACTACGAAAACCTGATCAAGCTCTACCAGTCGCAGGTGGGCACGCTCACCGGCTGCTCGGGCTGCATCTACTCCGTGCGCCGTTCCTGCTATGTGCCGCTGGCGGCCGATGTGTGCAGCGACCTCGTGGAGCCGCTGCGGATTGTCCGCAACGGATACCGCGTGGCGTTCGAGCCGCGGGCGCTGGCGTATGAAGCGACTACCAAGGAAACCAAGCAGGAATTCAAAATGCGCGTCCGGGTGGCCACGCGCGGCATGCGCGGCATTCTCGGTTCGCGGCTGCTGAATCCGGCCGAGAGACCGTATATCGCCTTCCAGTTGTTCTCTCACAAGGTGATGCGGTGGATGGTGCCCGTGTTTATGCTCCTGTTCTTCGTCTGCACCTTCGTGCTGGCGTTCTATGAGCCCCTCTTCGCCAACATGGTCGGCTTCCAGGTGGGCTTCTATGGAATGAGTCTGCTGTCGCTGAAACTCCCGCTGCACCGCGCATCGAAGCTGCTGGGACTGCCGCTGTTCTTCTGCACTCTGAATGCGGCGGCGCTGGTGGGAATGATCGAAGTAATCCGGGGACAGAAGTACACCGTGTGGGAAACCGTTCGTTAAGGGAGACGCACGAAAGATGAGAATCGAATTCATCACGCAGGACGATCCGCTCTATATCCTTCCCCTGTTCCAGGAGTTCCTGCCCCTGTGCGAGGGGAAGTTCGAGGTGACCCAGATTTCCAGTTGCCCGACTATGGGCAGCCGTCCCCGGACGCAGTTGATGCGCGAGCTGTTCGCGCTATACGGCCCATGGGGCATGACGAAGCTGATTGGCAAGGTGGCCAGTTCGCGCATCCTGGGCCGGCTGCCGGCCTCGCGCACCAGCTCCACCTTTCATTCGATGGCGCAACTGTGCCGGACGCACGAGATCCCTTATGTGCGCATCGGCAACCCGAACGCCACATCCTTCGTCGACGGGCTCAACCAGCGCAAGCCGGACCTGATCGTCTCGGTGGCCTGCCCGTACATTCTGAAGCGGACGCTGCTGTCGGTTCCGCCACAGGGATGCATCAACATCCACCATGCGCCGCTGCCCCGTTACAAGGGCATGATGCCCACCTTCTGGCAGATGTATCATGGGGAGCGTTCCGTGGGTCTGACGATCCATTACATGTCCGAAGGGCTCGACGAAGGGCCCATCATTTTGCAGGAACAACTCGCCGTGGACGCGGGCGAGGCGCTCGATCACCTGATCCGCCGCTCCAAGCGCCATGCCGCCGGGGCGCTCTACCGTGTCCTGGGACAGTTTCTGGCCGGCGAGATCCGCACTTCCATGCCAGTCAAGTCCGAAGGGAGCTACTACACGTTTCCGACTCTGGCCGAGATCCGCGACTTTCATCGCCGCGGTCTTCGGGCGATTTGAGCCGAATGCCTGCGCGCGCGCGCGTAGCGGCCAAATGGCTGCTCGCACACTCCCTCCGCGCGGCGGGCGTTCTCTACTGGGCCCGTCGCCACCTCCTCCGGCGGCGGGCCCGATTTGTTCTCACCTTCCACAGGATTCTCCCCGAACACAGCATGACGCGCGCCTGCTCCCCGGTGGGGATGTGCGTCTCAGAACCCGTGTTCCACAAGCTGATCGGCTACCTCGAAACCAGATATCACATTCAGCGGCTGGAGGAAGCCGCGCCGGAGCCCGCGGGCGGCCGGCCGGGCGTGTCGATCACCTTTGACGACGGCTGGCGCGACAACCTGCCCCATCTTCGCGCGCTGGACCGGGCCGGCCATCCCGCCCTGGTCTTTCTGGTGACCGGAAAAATGGATCAGCGCTTCCCCTTCTGGCCGGAGCGCGTGGTGTGGCTAGCGCGCCAGGCGGAGCAGGAGGCCGAGACCGCACGCCGCTTGCAAGCATCCTTTGCGGGTACGGCTTTGCGATGGGAACCGGCCGGCGGCCCGGCCGTGCTGCTCGAAGCCTTGAAACGGCTGAGTGAGGATGCGCGCGAGAAGTTGCTGTCCCGCTGGGACCGTGAGTTCTGGGATGAGCCCAGCGCGTTCACCTGCGATTCCCTGGCCTCCACCATCAGTTGGGACGAAGCGCGGGCCTTCCGCGGCACGAACATCCGTTTTGGCTCGCACACGGTGAGCCATCCGTTGCTGGATCAGACCACGGATGCGGCGGCGGAGTTGTCCGGCTCGCGGGAAGCCGTGGAGGCGCAGTTGCGGGAAGGCTGCGAAACCCTGGCGTACCCGAACGGCAACTGGACTCCTGCCGTCCGCGCGGCGGCGGAGACGGCCGGCTACCGTTTGGCGTGCACAACCGAGGAGCGCTGCCAGGAGCCGGATGGCGATTCACTGCTGATTCCACGCTTCAATATGAGCGACGGTAAGCTGGTGAATCCCTGGGGACGCTTCTCCCCGGCTGTCTTCGAGTTCACGACGGTGTGGAAGGCGTGGCGCGCGATGCGCTCAACCTGCTGAGAGCATCCGGCGGCCAGTGATGGAATTGACCGCTTCCCCGGTGGCGGCGCCGGACTCTTCTCCAGCCTCTTCCGCCGCTGCGTCCTCGGCCTCATCATCTTCTTCCTCTCCGGCCAGTTCGGTGTCCTGCTCGGGAGCTTCCAGCAACTGATTCCCGCGCGCCACCATGCCCAGGATGATGCAGGTGTAGCCGGTAATCTCGAAGAAACTCCAACGGTCGCCGAACACGTTCAGAATCGCCACGCACACCATGTAGCCGAGGCCGCCGACGGCGAGCCCCGAAAGCATGCGGTCATCCCCGGCATCGCGGAAGAGACGCCAGCAACTCCAGATGGCTGCGGCGAGCAGGGCCAGGTAAACGAGCAATCCGAGGATGCCCATTTCGGCGAGCAGCTTGAGATAGTAGTTGTGCGTGTCATGCAGGCCGCCATAGCCGGCCAGGAGCCGGAAGGTGTCGAATCCGGAGCCGAACAGCGGATTGGACATGAACATGTCCAGGGCGAGGTCCCACATGTGCATACGTCCGGCGGCGGAGGACTCCAGCGAGCCATCGCTCGTGTGCAGCATGGTGACGCGCTGGATGACGGCGCCGGGAACCAGCGCATAACCTCCGGCCAGGCCCGCGATCAGTCCTCCAGCCGTGACCACCAGCAGCATGCGCCGCTTCAACAGGCACACCAGCAGGAAACTGACGGCCAGGGCGACATAAGCCCCCCGGGAAAAGGTGAAAACGACGCAAACCGTAGTGACAATGGCCAGCAGCGTCAGCGCCTGGCGTTCGAGAAACTTGCGCGTGGCGGCGAATCCGAACAGAAAGACCGACATCTGGGCAAAGAAGGCCGCGACGCCGTTTTCACCGGCGATTGGCATCGTGCCCATATCGCGCAGACCATACGAAAAGTTGGTAAAGCTGCGGCCGCGCAGGCTGAACAGGAAGCCACGATCAGACCAGGCCAGGCCCACGCACATCAGGGCGATGGCGATGAACATCTGCTTCCGGGTGCGGATGGCGCCCATCGCCAGAAAAGGGATGAGGAAGATGCGGGCGTAGTTCTTCCAGTTGGAGAAGCGTTCGTCTCCTTCGGCCAGCGGAAGCGGGAAGTCGTTCAGCAGCGAACCTGTCCACAGGGTGACAAAGGTGAGCGCCCACAGCGCGAAGATGGGCACGCGAAAGGAAGCCTTCGAGAAGAGCGTATTGCCCTTCAGAATGACGCCGATGGCCACGGCGATCAGAACGAAGTCCACCAGTTGCGCGCCGTACGGCATCTCATGGAGCTTGTAGCGCACCGTCTGGTTGGGGATCAGCGGAATGAGAACGAACAGACCCACCGCGGGCATGCGCACGATGGAGACGAGCGCGCCCGCGATCAGCGCCAGATAAAGAACGATGAGTACGTACGGGCCTAAACCTAATCCAAGCATGGAGTGCCACTTTCGCCGGAGCCGTCAGGCGGCCCGGGCTGTCACCAGATAATGCGCGCCGCGCTGGATGCGGATGGCCGTGAATCCGGCGCTTTCCAACGCGCGCGTAATAGAAGAATCGGTTTGGAAGGACGCATAACCCTTCCTGGGAAAGTTGATCAGCTTCCGGGCGGTATGGAAGAGCATGCCATTCACCAGGCTACAGCCCATCAGCAGTTTGCCGCGCAGACCTTCCTCCTTCATGAGTTGCCATTGTTTCGCCCAGGAATGCAGCGTCATCCAGACCGTCCCCTCCGGCTTCAATACCCGGCGCACCTCGCCGAGGCTGCGCGTGAGATCGGTATACGGAAGGGAAGCGCGCGCAATCACCATATCGAAGGTCGAGGAGGCGTAGGGAAGAGCCTCGGCGCGGCAGCAGGTAAACCGGACATTGTTGCTGAGCGTGCGGCCGAACTGCATGGAGGCCATGTCGATATCGCAGCCGAAAGAGACGGCTTCGGGGCGTATGGCCTTAAGAGTTTGGCCTGCACCGCAACCGAGGTCAAGGATCTTGTGATGCGGCGGGGGCACCGGCGGGTTGAGATGACGCGGATGAGAAGGGTCGAGGCTGATGGCGAGTTCCGTGAGGTTGTATTCGATAGCATTCTTCATGTAAGCCCAGTGCTGCCAATACCACAGATCATACTGGACAATGAGCAACTGCATTGCCATGCTGGGTGCTTGATACAACACGGTTTGCCGCAGCCAGGTCCGCCACGATGCGGCGAAAGTTCTTCCACTAATCCGCATTCGTGGGAATGGTGGAGCGGGTGCGGCCAGCCAGTTTGTTGCGGGACGAAGAAGAGGCGATGCCGCCGTTTGTTTCGCCAGGGTAGAGCGTGTCCACATTACGCCGGTCCAGCACGGTCTGTTGCGTGTAGGCGGCGGGCGCAACAGGGTCGCCGGCCGCCATGGCGCAGGCCAGTTTCACCAGCCGTTCGCCGTAGCGTTCGGGAAAATAGGCGACCGAGGCCAGGAAGGCGCTGCCCGGACGCCGAATCTCCAGGCGGCCCTCCCGCATGGCGTTGTGGCCCACGATGACCACCGTCTTTTCGCGGCGCGCCGAGCGGACCGCCTCCACGACGCCGATGGCGCTTATGTCATTGAACCCGGAAACCAGCAGGCGCGCGCCCGGGTTCAGTTCCTTGAGTAAGCCCGCCATGGCAAGGTAGCTGGCCTGGCGGTCGGCGTTGCCGTGCAGGTGGACGACGCGGGACTCCTCGACGCGGGGCAACACGTCGCGCAGACCCACCAGAACGCCGGCCAGCCGGGCCTGCACGTTGGTGCTCGTGTGCGCGCCCTCCACCAGCACCACGCGGTCAAAGCTCCCGTTCCAACGCTCGCGGGCGAAGTTGCCCAGAGCCTGGCCCGCGAGCTTGCCGGCCTGGTAGTTGTTGGCGCCGAAGTAGACGCCGCCGGGTATGGGACGCTCCACCGTGATGAACGGGCGTCCGCCACTGGTGAGATGGTCAGCCATCATATGGCCGATGGATTCGACGGGCTGGAAGAAGATGGCCACGTCGACGCGCGCTTCAATGAGAGTCTCGGCGTTGCGCAGGGCCTGCTGCTCGTCGTCATGGTCGTTGTGCAGGAGCATGATGTCGATGCCGGCCAGCCGCGCGGCCGACTGGAGCGAGGAGGTGACATCCTCGCGGAAGGTGTTGCCGGTAAGCGGTGCGGCGTAGCCAATCAAAAGCTTGCGGCGCCGGCTCATGGCCCGGTACCGTTTGCTCTCGTCCCGGGAGACATACCCGCGCTGTTCGAGCGTGGTCAGCAGCCGGTACACCGCCAGTCTTTGGATTCCGGTCAGCGAGGCGATCTCGTGAATGCCGATCGGGTGACCGGCGCGTTCGACAGTTTCCAACACGGTGAGCCCTTTGTCGAGCGTGCCCGCCCCGGCGCGGCGGGTGGTTTTCTTGAGCGGTGGTCTTGACTTCTCCATTGGATTGACATAACAAGTATGCAGCAAAATGAACCCGAGAGATTATTATTTGAACATTCTCGCATGGGGTTTGCTGGCCGCTCTGGGAGTTCCCAGCGCGTCCGGCCAAGAATCGGCGCGCGATTGGGCCTCGATCGTGGGGCAGCGTTTCCGCGCCGAACGCGACGTGGTGTACCGCACGGCGCCGGACGGCATGGAGTTGAAGCTCGATTTCTACATGCCCTATGACAAGAAGCCCGGGCCAACGATGGTGTACATCCATGGTGGCGGCTGGGCGAACGGCAGCAAGGAGCAGTACGTTCTGTGGTATCTGCCCTATTTGCAGTTGGGCTTTCGCGTGGTGGCGGTGCAATACCGGCTGAGCGGCGTGGCGGCCGCGCCGGCTGGCGTGGAGGACTGCCGCTGCGCCTTCCGTTGGATCGCCCGGAACGGAGCGAAATACGGCGTTGACCCGGACCAGTTGATTTTGACAGGAGGTTCGGCGGGCGGGCACCTGGTGCTTCTGACGGCGATGCTCGACGATTCGTTCGACGCCGCCTGCGGCGGCACGGGACCGGCGCCGAGGGCGCGCGCCGTGGTGAACTACTACGGCCCGGCGGATCTCGAAGAGATGTTCGTGGCCGGACAGCCATCCGTGTTGAAGTGGCTGCGCGGGCCGGGTGACCAGCGGGCTTTGGCGCGGAAGCTGTCGCCGCTGCGCTGGGTGAGGCCTGGCGTGCCTCCGGTGTTGACGCTGCACGGCGAGGCGGACAAGACGGTTCCGGTCAGCCACGGTATCCGCCTGCACGAAGCATTAACCAAAGCGGGTGTGGAGAACCGGCTGGTGACCATCCCCGGCGGCGCCCATGGCCGCCATACATGGACTGACGCGGATACGATTCGCGTGCAGCGGACCATCGAAGAGTTTCTAGGTAAGCATGCGGCCGCGGGACGGCCGTCCAAGTAACGAAGGAGTCATGATGTTGAATCCATGCCACCGTCCGGCCGTCCGAATGCTCTTGTGCGCGTTCGCGGCCGTGTCCTGCTACGCGCAGACCATCACGGGGACCATTGTCGGCTCGGTTGCCGATCCCAGCGGCGCCGCGCTCACCGGCGCCGAGGTGTCCGCCGTGCAGAAAGCAACGGGCGCCAAGCGCACGGTGCATTCCAACGAGCAGGGTGATTTTCTGATGGGAAGCCTGCAGCCCGGCGAGTATACGGTGTCGGTGTCGCGCGACGGTTTTAAAACGGCGCAGAGAACGGGCATTGTCCTCTCGTCGGCCGAAACGCTGCCGGTAGGCCGGATCACCCTGGAGATCGGAGCGGTATCCGAACAGGTGTCGGTGACGGCCGAGGGCGTGGCCGTGCAGGTGGCCAGTTCGGAGCGCGCCGGCGTGATCAGCAGTTCGCAGTTGGAGAACCTGATGACGAAGGGGCGGAACGCCATGACGCTGCTGGCGCTGCTGCCGGGCGTGGTGGACGGCCAGGGCGTAGGCAGCCAGGAGCGCATCGACCGCAACTTTGATTTGAATGTGCAGGGCAACCGGCGGAACGCCAACACGGTGACCGTGGATGGGATGCCGGTGAACCCGATGGGCAACAACTTCAACGGCGTCGTGATGGTCAGCCAGGACGCCATCGCCGAAGTGAAGGTGCTGATGACGAACTATCCGGCCGAGTATGGCCGCTCGACGGGCGCCACGGTGAACTTCGTCACCAAGTCGGGCACGAAGGACTTCCATGGTCTCTTCTCCTATTTCAAGCGCCACGAGCAGTTCAACGCGAACGACTTTTTTAATAACCGTCTCAGCCGTCCGAAGGCGCGCTACCGGTACAACACGTGGAACTACAACATTGGCGGCCCGATTCCGATCTCGAAAATCAACAGAAACCGCGACAAGCTATTCTTCTTCTGGTCGCAGGAGTTCTGGCCGCTCACCGTGCCTACTCCAATCGCACAATTGACCGTGCCGTCGTTGCTCGAACGCCGCGGCGACTTCACGCAGTCCATCGACCTGAACGGACGTCTGATTCCGGTGACCGACCCCACCTCCCGGCAGGTGTTCCCCGGTAACGTCGTGCCGGCGAGCCGTCTGGACCAGAGTGGCCTGGCCCTGCTGAAGGTATTTCCCGATCCTAATTTCAGTGACCGCGGCGTGTCCGGCGGACGGTACAACTATGTGTTCCAGGCCGAGAACCAGACGCCGATCCGCATGGAAAACGCGCGCGTGGACTACAACATCAAGCAGAACCATTCGCTCGCCTTCACGCTGGCCTCTTTTGTGGATCAGCAGAGCGGCGCGGTGGGCATCCTGACGTCGGGTTCGACAACCAACTGGCCGCAGATGAAGAAGACCTACCGTCTGCATGGCCAAGGCTACATCCTCCGCTATACGGGCGTGCTGTCGCCCACGTTGATTAACGAAACCAGCTTCGGCTGGACGCGGCGTCCCGAAGGAAACAGCGCGGAAGAGGCCGAGATCACGCGGAACCAGAAGGTGACGGCGGGCTACACGACCGGGCAGTTCAACCCGGCGATCAACCCGCTGGGCCTGATTCCAAACGCTAACTTCGGCGGTGTCACCAACCCGGCAACCCTCTACATGGAGGGCCGCTTTCCGTTCTATCAAAAGTTGCACGCCTTCAACCTGACCAATAACCTCACCAAGGTGATGGGCAGCCATACGTTCAAGACGGGCGTCATGGTGGAGCGGAACTACCAGGGCTCGTTGAGCGACGGCCAGTACACCGGCACCTTCAATTTCCAGCCAACGGTGAACAATCCGCTCGACACGGGGTATGCTTACTCCAATGCGGCTCTGGGCGTGTTTCAAACCTACTCGGAAGCCTCCAGCCGCGTGATTCTCAGCTTCCGGCAGCACGCCGTGGAATGGTTCGTACAGGACACCTGGCGCGCCACAAGGCGGTTGACGCTCGAACTGGGCATGCGCTTCCATCATCTGACGCCCATCTTCATGCGGACAGACCGGCTGACGACCTTCGCGCCGGAGTTGTACAACGCGGGCCAGGGCGTGCAACTGATCCGCCCGGCGCGCGTGAACAACGTCCGCGTGGGCGTCCATCCGGTGACCGGCGCGGTTCTGCCCGCGACGCTGATCGGGGCCATCGCGCCCGGCACGGGGAATCCCACCAACGGCATGGCCGTGGCCGGACAGAACGGTTTTCCGCGCGGGCTGATTTCCGGTTATGGCATTCAGCTTGGACCACGCATCGGCTTTGCCTATGACGTATTCGGCACGGGCAAAACGGCCATCCGCGGCGGCTTCGGCCAGTTCTACGGACGGCCGAACATGTCGGAGAACCTGCTGCGGTTCTCCGCCCAGCCGCCGTTGATCTCAACCCCGACCGTGTACTATGGCATGTTGAACAGCCTGACCTCCTCGGCCGGTTCGATTTTCCCGCAGGCCGTGAATGCATTCGACCGCAGCGACCGCGTGCCGCGCATCATGAACTTCAGCCTCTCCGTGCAGCAGAACATCGGCTGGAACACGGTGGTGGACGTGGGCTATGTGGGCTCGCTCGGACGCAACCAGTTCTGGGTTCGCGATCTGAACCCGATTCCCGTGGGGGCGAACTTCGATCCGCGCAACGCGGACCCGTCGAACCCGGCGACGCCGCTGACCTCGTCGTTCCTGCGGCCCATCGTCGGCTACAACGATATTCTGATGTCCGAGCCGGCGGCTTCGTCGAACTACCATTCGATGCAGGTGACGGCGCGCCGGCGCTTTACCAAGGGCTTCCAGTTCGGCATGGCGTGGACCTGGTCCAAGGCGATGAACTACAACAATTTCGACACCAACCCGGTCAGCGTGCTGCTGCCCGTGCGGGTGTGGAACTATGGTCTGTCTTCAGCGGACCGCACGCATAACGCCCGCATCGACTGGACGTGGGACATTCCCGCGCCGAAACTGTCGAACAAGGTGGCGCACTTCGTTGCCCGGGACTGGCAGCTTTCCGGCATCACCAGTTTCGTGTCGGGTGCGCCCCTGGCCGTCGGCTACACTCTGGTGACGGCGCAGGACATCACAGGTACGGCGAGCCAGGCGGCGCGCGTGAACGTAACAGGCAATCCCATCCTTCCGAAGGGTGACCGCACCTTCAGCCGCAACTTCGATCCGTCGGTGTTCCGCCTGCCTTCGCGGGGGACCTTCGGCAACTCGGCCACGACCCAGATTCGCGGGCCCGGCATCAACAATTGGGACATCTCCCTGCTGAAGACCTTCCCTGTGCACGAGCGCCTGCGCGTGCAGTTCCGGGCCGAGGCCTACAACGTGTTCAACCATACGCAATTCGCATCGCTGGATACCACGGCGCGTTTTGACGCACAGGGCAACCAGGTGAACTCGCGGCTGGGCGAGTTTCTGGCGGCACGCGCGCCGCGCATCATGCAACTGGCACTGAGGCTCTACTTCTAAAACGATGCCCGCGCATCGAGCCTGGATCCTGTGCGCGCTGCTGTTCTTCGCCACTGCGCTGAGTTTTCTGGACCGCCAGGTGCTCAGCGTCCTGGCGCCGCAGTTGACGCGCGAGTTCGGCATGTCCAACGCTGAATATTCGCGGGTGGTGTTCGCCTTCGTGGCCAGCTATACGTTGATGTTCGCCTTCGGCGGCCGGATGATGGATGTGCTGGGGACGAAGCTGGGCCTGGCGCTCTCCGTGGGTGTCTGGTCGGTGGCCAGCGCCGCCCACGCACTGGCCACCGGGCCGTGGATGCTGGGTGCGGCGCGGCTGTTCCTCGGCATCGGCGAGGGTGCTTGTTTTCCCGCCGCCACAAAAGGCGCCGTGGAATGGATGCCGCCGGAGAAGCGGGCGCTGGCGGTGGGCTTCGCCAATGGCGGCTCGGCCTTTGGCGCGGTGCTGGCGCCGCCATTGACCGTCTGGTGGACGGCGATTTTCGGCTGGCGTGGCGCGTTCGTGGCCACGGCCCTGCTCGGCGTGTTGTGGCTGGTGCTTTGGCTCAGCGCCTTCCGCGGCTTGCCCCGGCAGGAACCGCCGGCCGTGGGCCGTACGAGTTTCGCTTCGTTGCTGGCGCGGCCGCAGATGCGGCGTCTGATGATCGCCCGGTTTTGTTTCGATCCGGTGTTCTACTTTTACATGTTCTGGATTCCGCAGTATCTGTCGCGCGAGCGTGGTCTTTCGCTCGCCGAGATCGGCAGCCTCACCTGGATCCCGTTCTTCGCGCTGGGGGTGACCAACATCGCCGCCGGACGGGCCTCGGACATCCTGGTGAAGCGCGGGTGGACGCCGCGGCGGGCCCGGTTGACGCTCATGTGCGTGGCTGCCGCGCTGACGCCCGCGTCATGGCTGGCCTCGACGGCTGGCACAGCCGGAATGGCTATCGGCCTGATGTCGGTTCTCATGTTCGCGCACGGCATCTGGATTGCAAATTACATTACGCTGATAGGCGACACGGTGGCGCCCGGCGAAGTAGGCACGGCCGTCGGTTTAACCGGCACATGCGGCGGACTGGCGGGAATGGTGTCGAACCTGGTGGTGGGGCCAGTTGTGGACGCGACTGGGTTCGCGCCTGTGTTTCTTGTCTCGGCGCTGCTGTACCCCTTGGCGTGGTTGATTCTCGCGCTGCGGAGGAACGGACCGCAGCCCCAGGTTGTGAAAGGAGTGGCATGAACGTTCCACGGAGGAAGCCCCGTACGGCTCGCGTCGGCATATTCGGCGTCGGGTATCACGTGTACTGGAATCAGTTTCCGGGGCTGCTGGACGAGTTACAGGCGAAGCTGAACGTGCTGGTGGAGCGCGTGCGGACCACGGGCGTGACGGTGGAAAACTTCGGCATGATCGACAAGGCGCAGGACGCCTACGCGCTGGTGCCGAAGCTGAAGGCCGCTGATTTGGACCTGGTGTTCTGCGACATGTTGACGTATGCGACCTCGGCGACGTTCGGCGCCGTGGTGCGCGCGCTGGACGTGCCCATCGTTCTGGTGGCCTTGCAGCCGCTGAGGGCGATGGACTATCAGCGGGCCACCACGCATATGCAACTGGCCAACGACGACTTCTGCTCGGTGCCGGAGTTTCTCGGCGTGGCGATCCGCATGGGCAAGCGGCCGCCTGAGGTGATTCTGGGAACTCTGGAGGATGATCCGGAAGCCGAAGAGGAACTGCGCCAGTGGTGCGACATCGCCAAGGCTCTGCACGACGTAAAGCGCGCGCGCATCGGCCATTTCGGCCATCCCATCGAGCACATGCTGGACATGCAGACCGACCAGACGGCGCTCACGGCAGCCTTCGGATGTCATGTCGTGCAGACCGAGGCCGACGACCTGCTGCGTTTGAGCCGGGATGTGCGCGAGGACGAGATCCGCGGCAAGTGCGCCGAGATCCTGAACCTGTTCGATACGCCGGACCCCGGCGCCGATCCCGTTACGGCGAAACTCACCGATGAGCATCTGCGCAAGGCCGCCTTCGCGGCGGTGACGCTGGACCGCTTCATCGCCCATCATCAGTTGGACGGCCTCGCTTACTATTACGACGCCGAGCCAGGTTCGCCGCTGCGCGACCTGGTGACCAACCTGATTGTGGGCAACTCGCTGCTGACCGCCGCGGGCTTCCCTATGTGCGGCGAATCGGACCTGAAAACCTGCCTGGCCATGTTGCTGATGGACCGTTTGGGCATTGGCGGCAGCTTCGCCGAGTTTCACCCGGTGGACTTCCGCGAAGGGTTCGTCCTGGTGGGCCATGACGGTCCGCATCACATCAACATCGCCGAGGGCAGACCCGTGCTCCGTTCGCTGCTGCGGTATCACGGCAAGCCGGGCAGCGGCGCCAGCGTCGAGTTCCGCATCAAGGAAGGTCCGATCACGATGTTGAGCATCGGCGTGAAGGCCGATGGCAAGTTCAAATTCATACTGGCCGAGGGCGAGAGCGTGCGGGGCCTGATTCCGGCGACGGGCAACACGAATACGCGCGGGTTCTTCGGACCGGACATTCGCGGCTTCCTGAAGCGATGGGTGGCCGAGGGGCCGACGCATCATTTCGCGCTCGGCGTGGGACACCACGCGGCCGGCTTGCGCCACATCGCCAACGCACTGGGAATCGAAAGCGTGGTTGTCCGATAAGAGTTGCCGGATAGGAGAAGCTACATGCGTGCGGTGCTTGCGGGTGGACTGATGGCCGTGGCGGCCCTGTTGCTGGCCGGCCAGACGGGTTCGTCGGACGAGTGGGAGCGCGGCTGGCGGAACCCGCCGGGAGATGCGCGGCCGCACGCCTACTGGCTGTGGCTGAACGGCTATGTGGATCCGGCAACGGCGCGCGCGGAATTGCAGGCCATGAAGGACGCGGGTTTCGGAGGCGTGCTCGTGTTCGACATGGGCGCGCGGGGTCCCAAGGAGTTGCAGCCGCCGGCGGGCCCGGCGTTTCTGAGCCCGCCCTGGATGAAGCAGTTCAAGGAGTCCGTGGACCAGGCGCGCGGGCTGGGCTTGCAGGTGGACTTTTCGGTGGTCTCCAGTTGGGACATGGGCGGACACTGGATTCCGCCAAAGTACGGCAGCATGGGGCTGTATCCGGTGGAGATAAGCGTGTCGGGTGGACGCGCCGTGGATGTCGAGCTGCCATTTCCCTCGAAGCCGCCCAACGCGCCCGCCGGACCGGATGGCAAACCGGTGTTCTGGCGCGATGCGGCCGTGCTGGCCATCCCCTCGCAGTTGCGCGGCCCAGGGCATGACTTCGTGATTCAACTGGAGCCCGCGGGCGAGCAGGAGTTGAAGGAGGCCGTGCTGGACAACGGCTCGCCGGGCAACTCGCCGGAGACCCGGACGATGTCGCCCACGAAAGCCTTCAGCGTGGCCGTGTCGTCCAGCGGTGCGAGCGACGCCGATTTCCACGAGGTGCTGCGCGGCGAACTTCCGGCGGCGGCAGGCGCGCACCACTTCGCGCTCCCCGCCGGAACGCGCGGCCGGTACGTGCGTCTGCGCCTGCTGAGCGCGCATGATTCCTCGAAGCCGCATTGGACGCTCGGCGAATTCACCCTGCTCAACACGGACGGCGTGAGCGTCGCTCTCGGCTATCAGGGCAACCAGTTGCGCCGCGGGGCGACGATGGTGCACTCGACGGCGCCCCTCGGCTACGGGCAGGAGTGGAACCGCGAAAACGTGCACGACGGCAGCGTCAGCGGCTCGCGCGGCGTCTTCGCCTCCGCCGGACCGCCGCCGTTCCGGGTGACCGCCAAAAGCCAGGTGGTTGACGTGACGCGTTTCGTGGACTCGAACGGACGGCTGCGGTGGAACGCGCCGCCCGGCGAGTGGACGATTCAGCGGTATGTGGTGATGAACATCGGCGAACGGCTCAAGGTTCCCAGCCCGAATAGCGACGGATGGGCCTCGGACCACTTCAGCGCGGAAGCGACGCGGGCGCATATGGATTACGTCGTGGCGCGGCTGCGCGAAACCTTCGGCGATGTGAAGGCGAGCGGTCTTTCGAATCTCTATCTGGCCAGCTACGAGGTGGTGGGGCCGGTGTGGTCGCCCGGGTTTCTGGATGATTTCAAGAAGCTCCGCGGCTATGACATGACGCCGTTTCTTCCCGCCGTGTTCGGCGCGAGCGTGGTGGACAGCGAAACCACGGCGCGGTTTCTGTTCGACTACCGCAAGACGCTCAGCGACGTATTGATTCGCGCCTACTATGTTGCCGCGCGGGAGGAGGCGCACAAGGCCGGCCTCGGCATCAAGTCGGAGGCGGGCGGTCCCGGACCTCCCGTGCACAACGTGCCCGTGGACTCCCTTCTGGCCAACGCGGCTGTGGATGAGATTCAGGGCGAGTTCTGGCCTTTCCGGCCAAACGCAGATGCGTTATGGGTGGTGAAGGAGACGGCCGCCGCCGGGCACCTGTATGGCAAGCCCAGGGTTCACATGGAGGCGTTCACCTCGTTCGACGGCTGGCGCGAAGGACCGCAGGACTTGAAGCCGCACGCCGACCGCGTGTTCTGCGAAGGCGGTAATCACATGGTGTGGCACACCTGGACGCACGCCCCGCCGGAAGCGGGCAAGCCCGGATGGGTATATCAGGCAGGGACCCATGTGAACCGGAACGTGCCGTGGTTCCCGAAGATCAAGCCCTTTCTCGATTACCTGTCACGCTCCTCGTTCCTGCTGCAGCGCGGCCAGTTCGTGGGCGACGTGATCTACTACTACGGCGACGGCGGCTACCGTTTCATTCCGCCGCGGCGCGTCAAGCCGGGCCTTGGGCCGGGATACGACTTCGACTACACGAACTCGGACGCGCTGCTGAACCGTCTGTCGATGAAGGACGGGCGCTTCACGCTGCCCGACGGAACCAGCTACGCGGTTTTGGTGCTGCCCGATGAGCCGGACATGCTGCCGGCCGTTCTGGAAAGGGTTGAACGCCTCGTGGCGGAGGGCGGCACGGTGATTGGACCCAAACCCCTGCGCGCGGTGGGTCTGGAAGGCTACCCGCGGAGCGATGCGCGAGTCCGTGAGCTGGCGTCGCGGCTGTGGGGCGATTTGGATGGCGTATCGAAGAAGGTGCGCGCACACGGCAAAGGCCGCATGGTGTGGGGACAATCCGAACGCGAGGTGCTCACCTCGATGGGCATCGCCCCGGACTTCGTGGCCCCCGCCACGGTGGACTTCATCCACCGTCGCGAAGGCGGTTCGGACTTGTACTTCGTGCGGAACACGACGGACCAGACCCTGACGGCCGCTCCGCTCTTCCGCGTGGGGAACCGGTTGCCTGAATTATGGAATCCGGTGACGGGGGGGACAGCGCCCGCCGTTGCATGGCGCCGCCAGGGTGGCTCGATGGAAGTGCCGCTCGAGTTGCCGCCGAATGGAAGCATGTTCGTCGTGTTCCGGCGTGCGGCCCCGGCCGCGCCTGCGAAAAAGCCATCCGTGAAGTTGCCGGATGCCGTCTCCATCGCCGGTCCCTGGACGGTGGATTTCACTGGCGGTCCGCGGGCCGTCGCGTTTCCAACGTTGCGTTCGTGGACGGAGAGCGCCGATGATCAGGTGAAGTACTTCTCCGGCACGGCGCGCTACCGGGCAAGATTCAACATGCCCGCCAACTGGCGCCGCGCGGGCGTGACGCCGCGCATCGACCTGGGACGGCTTTGGACCATCGGCGAAGTCTGGCTGAACGGGAAGCCGCTGGGCATCACATGGACAGCGCCGTTCGCCGTGGACGCCTCGGGCGCGCTGAAGGACGGCGAAAATGAGCTGGCCGTCGAGGTGACGAACAACTGGTTCAACCGGGTTGTGGGCGATGCGAAGCTTCCACCGGAACAGCGAACGACGCGCACCAATATGATGCAGTCCGGCGGGAAGCCGTGGAGTCAGCAGGAGCCGTTTGCCTCCGGCCTGTTTGGTCCCGTGCAAGTGAGCTTCACGCCCGCGCGGTGACTTGCTGCCGCGCCGGGGCCCGCCCACAACCCGCCTGCTTGCCGCCAGAATGGTAAGAACCCACATGATGGCGCACGCGAGCGAAGAGATGAAAACCACGCCTGGATTCCGCCTGGGGCGCGGCGGGCGGTTTCTGGTGGTGGAGTTGCTGCTGCCGCACTCAGTGTTGAGCACGTCGGTTCGCAACGGCGGCCGCCAGGATGCGCTGCGCTACCTGGTGAATCATCAAAGTTGCGAAGGGGCCGGCCACGTGGAGCGCTACGAGACGATTTCCACGATGGGACAGGAGTGCTATCACGACAGCGCCTGCGCCGAGGCGGGGCTTGATCCGGCAACAGTGGCGATGATGGGCACGGCGGCCAATATGAACTACGCGGGCATTGTGGACGCGGCCCATGAAGGGCTCTGCGTGACGGCTGTGGTCACAGCCGGGGTTCGCGGCAACGCGGCATGCGCGGGCGATCCGTCGGGGTGGTATGAAACCGGCGGTGAGTGGAAGAAGGTCCCGGTGGCGGGGACGATCAACACGATGCTGCTGGTGAATCAGCCCATGACCGAGGGCGCGCTGGCGCGGGCGGTGGTTACCATGACGGAGGCCAAGAGCGCGGCGCTGCGGCGGCTGGCCGTGCGCAGCCGTTACTCGCCCGATGAAGCTACGGGCACGGGGACGGATCAGTACTGTCTGGCGGCGGTGAACACCGGCGCACGGGCGCTGACCGCGTCGGGGCAGCATGTGATGCTGGGCGAACTGATCGGGCGCGCCGTGCGCGATGCCACACTGGAAGCGCTGCGCTGGCAGAATGGATTGGAGCCAAGCGAGACGCGGGGGTTGTTCCATGCGCTCGGCTGGGCGGGTCTGAGCGAGGCAACTTTCCTGGACGACATGGCCGGAAGGTTGACGGAGCGCGAACTGGAATTGCTCCGCCAAAATGCCAAGCCGGTGATCTATGAGCCGCTGGTGGCCGCCTCCGCCTACGCGATGGCGGCCGTATTGGACCGTGTGCGCTACGGGACGCTGCCGGCAAGCGCAGCCGGGGAGGCGCTTCGCCAGCAGGCCGCCACGATGGCCGCGAGCCTGGCGGCCAAGCCGGAAAACTGGTATGAGTTCCGCAACTCGTTCGGCCGCGCAGAACCGGAACGCGCGCGGGAACTTGTCCTGGACGCCCTGGCTCTCGGCTGGTCATCAAAGTGGAAGTAGCCGTTCTCGCACCGGACCCGCATCTGCTGGCCGCGGCTGTGGCGTTTGATCTGCTTCTCGGCGACCCCGTCTATGGCGCGCATCCCGTGCGGCTGATGGGCGGAACGCTCGGATGGTTTGAAAAGCGTTTGCGCAGGGCGGGCTTCGATGGCTATGCAGGCGGCATCGCGCTGTTCGTACTGCTGGCCGTGGTGTGGTGTGGCGGGATGGCGGCTCTGCTGTTGGCCGCCGCGCGGGTGCACGCCTGGCTGGCCGCGGCGCTGCACATCTTCCTGGTTTACTCGTTGTTGGCCATGCATGATCTGCTGCGCCATGCCTGGAATGTGGAACGCGCCGCCCGGCGCGGAGACGTGACTGGAGCGCGAACGGCGGTGGCGCAACTGGTGGGCAGGGACACGGACCGTATGGACCTGGCCGCCTGCCGGCGTGCGGCGATTGAGAGCCTGAGCGAGAACCTCACCGATGGCTATGTCAGTCCGCTGTTCTGGTACGCCGTGGGCGGAGCGCCCGGACTGGTGCTGTTCAAAGTGGCAAGCACGATGGACTCCATGGTTGGCTATAAGTCGGATCGCTACATCCGCTTTGGCTGGTGCGGCGCGCGTCTGGACGATCTTCTGAATCTGCTGCCGGCGCGGTTCACATGGCTGCTGCTCGCCGCGCTGGCGTTCTTTCTGCCGGGCTTCTCGGCCGGCAAGGCGCTGCGAACGGGTTGGAAACAGCATGAGATTCTGCCCGGTCCGAATTCGGGTTGGAGTGAAGCCACCATCGCGGGCGCGCTCCAGCGAAGATTGATCGGACCTGTCTGGGCCAACGGCGCGCTGGTTACCGAGGTTTGGCTTGGTGACCCTGACGATCCGCCCGCCGGAGCTGACGGCGACCTTCCGCGCGCGATGTGGCTGACCGGCATTGCGGGAGTAGTGGCCGCGGCCATGACGGTTTGCGCCATCGCCTGGTGCGGGCGGTAAACGGCCCGGCGTTACGCGCCCAGCAATTCCGCCAGCACGGAGGGCGAAGCGTTGGCTTCGAGCCAGTCCGCCAAGGCGTCGTAGTGGCGTTCTCTGTCCGGTGGCGTGGAGGTGATAGAGAACAACTCGGCCACCAGTTCCGGCGATTCCAAGGCCCCATGTAAATAGGTGCCGCGGACTTGACCGCGCGTGACGCCTTCCGGCGCGCCGTCTTCAAAGAAAGCAAACGGCTCCACCGGTTCCATGGCTTCGGTGCGGCCCATGTGAATCTCATAGGCTTCGAAGCGTGTCCCGGTTGCCGTACGCGCTCGGCGCGTCCGCGTTGTTTTGTGCGCTTCCATCACCGTGCGCACAGGCAGCAGACCCAGCCCGCGGGCCGAACCTGGATCGCCATCCACGCCGAGAGGGTCGTCGATACGTTCCCCCAGCATCTGGTAGCCGCCGCAGATGCCGAAGATGGATGCTCCCGCCTCGTGTTGCTCGAGAATCCAGCCGGCCAGGCCCGATTCGCGCAGCCAGGCCAGGCTGGCGAGGGTAGACTTGGTTCCCGGAAGAATCACGGCGCGAAACGAACGGCCGGGAGGACGTTCGAGCCATACGGCGCCGGGCAGGAGAGCGAAGTCCGTCGTGTTGGAGATTTGCGGAAACCGGATGATGGCCACGCCGCTGGCATCGCCACCGCCGACGCTGGCCCCGCCTGCGAGATCCGAGAGCGAATCCTCGGCATCCAGACGCAGGCCGTGCGCATAGGGGAAGACACCCAGGCAAGGGATTCCGGCGCGCTTCTCCAGCATCGCCGCGCCTTCATCGAAGAGTGCGCGGTCTCCGCGGAACCGGTTCACGGCAAAAGCGCGCACCAGTGTCCGGTAACTGGGCGGTAGAAGATCCAGCGTGCCGAGAAGGGAAGCAAATATGCCGCCGCGCTCGATGCCGGCCACCAGCAACGCGCGCGCGCCCGCATACTGGGCCATGCTCAGATTCGTGAAGTCGCGGTCCCAGAGGTTGATCTCCGCCACGCTGCCCGCGCCTTCCATCACCACCACGTCACAGCCGGTGGCCAGCGCGCGGTAGGCACGGCGCGCCTCCTCCTGGAGAAACGCCACATGCTGGCCATAATCGCGTGCGTGCACCGTGCGCCATACTGCGCCGTGCAGAATCACCTGTGAGCGTGAGTCACCCGCGGGCTTGAGCAGCACCGGATTCATCGCGGCGCAGGGCTCTCTGCGGCAGGCTTGCGCCTGCGCCACCTGGGAACGGCCAATCTCGCCCCCTTCCCGGCAGGGGAAGGAGTTGTTGGACATGTTCTGTGCCTTGAACGGCGCCACGCGCAGGCCCCGGCGCGACAGCAGCCGGCACAATGCCGTAGCCATCCAACTCTTGCCTACGTTCGAGCCAGTGCCGCCGACGAAGACTGCGCGCGCCATGCAACTCTATTGTCGATGACGCGCGCCACCCGGAGAGTTCAATCGTCCCGGCCGCGCGCGCTCAGCGTCAGCGCCGGGCTGAGCACCGTTCCCGTGGCGTACACGCGAGGCTCGGTTTTGAGCCGGGCCAGCACGGGTTCCGCCAGAACGGGCGCGGGCGTGCGCTCGGGCACGGTGGAGCAGGCCAGTACAGGACAGGGCGTATGGCTGATGACGTCCAGGGTATTCGGACCGGGCCGCGCCGCGCCAGCGCCATGTCCGCTGCCGACAATGATCGCGTCGGCATGCCAGCGCCTGGCTTCCTCGTGCAGAACGGCCGCCACGGCCCCCTGCCGCACCTGAATCGGCACGCGGGCCGGCAGCGAGGCCACCAGCGACTCCAGCCAGCGCCGCGCCTTCCCGGCATCCATCTCCACCTCCTCACCGGTGTGGGTTCCGGCGACGCCCAGCATCCCTTCGTTGCTCTCGGCCAGCGTGTGCACCACCAGGAGTTGCGCATCCCAGGCCGCCGCGCATCGTGAAGCGAATCGCAGCACGGCCTGGCCTTCCGAACCGGGTCCGATTCCACACAGCAGCCGCCGGTGGCGAACCGATTCCAGGTCCTTCACAATCCGGGGAGGGGCAACCCACACGGGCACGCGCGTCAGCGAGAGCAACTCCTTCGTGTTGGATCCGCTCAGAAGCTGGCGAATCCAGCCATGGCCTCGCGTAGGCATCAGGATCAGGTCCGCGCCCATCGCCCGCGCGTGGCTGGCGATGGCATGCGGTGGATTCCCCGGCAGAACGGTTTTGGCCGCCGGAGCGTCCGTCCAGGCGTATTCCATTCCCTCCGGCCAGGTGCGCGGCCTGCCTTGCAGGGAATCCGCCGCCACGTGCAACAGGTGCAGCTTGGCCTCCAGTGAGGCGGCCAGACGCGTGGCATACTGCAGCGCTTCTTCGCAGGGCTGCGTCAGGTCAAGTGGCAGAAGGATCCGACGGATCATGCAGGCATCTCCTGTCAACGGGTGATAATCGAGTCACTGTTGATGAGCACGCGCCATGCCAAACGGGCGGGCGGAATGATTCCCGGCGCGGCGCAACCTCTGCGCGGATCAACCGAAGTAGTCGCCGTGGGCCTCCGGCTGGTAGAGGATCTCCTCCACCACCAGCGTGGCGAGCGCGCCCGCCAGCGGGCAGGTGAACCGGCTTCCCGGTTGCGCGCCGAGCAGCGCCGCGCCCAACGGCGTGAGCACGGAGATCTGCCCTTTGCCGCGATTGGCGCAGGCGGGGAAGGCCAGCGTCACTTCCAACACGCGTCCCGACTCCACATCCCTCAGCCGGACGCGGGAGTTCATCGTCACCACGCCGGCCGGAATCGACTCGGGCGGGACGGGAATCGAATGCCGGATGCTCGATTCCAGATCGTGCAGAATCTCTTCTTCGATCCGGTTGCGCACGAACGCGGATTGCAGCAGAAGCCGCTCGGCATCGGGCAGGGTAATGAGCAGCCGGCGCTCGCCGGGCGGCGCGCCCGCATCCGTTGTGGACGCAGACATTCGTGGAGAATTCAGCACGCTACTCCCTCGCTTGCTTTACCAGTTACAACGGTTGGGGCACTTCCAGAATCCGCGTGGCAGCGTGTTGTCCGGCATGGGTTCGGGAAACCATGTGGCGCCGCAGCGCTCACATTGGAGAGCCCTGCCGTACCGGTTCAGCAGGCGCACGCCGAGCTTCGCCATGGCGGCTCCGGTCAAGCGTTGCTTGTCTTCCCGAGTGATCGTCTCGGGCATGGTCATCGTATCGTTCATAGGCATGGTAAGGGCCTCCTTCCTGTACGGTCTGGGCTGGACGGGCACCTGGCTACTCACATGCGGGCCGCCCAACGGACCGCCGGGGTTTCATTCACAAGAAATGCGTGCACGTTCGGGGCCACCAGGCAGCCTGCCGGCGAGGCCGTATCCTAATGGGAAAACAGGCCCGGACGCACACCCGGCGCGCCGTACGCAGCCTCAATGCGCACACCACTGCCTGTTTTCAGGCATCCGCGCGGAGCGGGCTTCGGCGTAGGTCGCCGTGGCGCCAAGCCGGACGCCTACGTCGCGGCTTCTTCATCCTCGCCTCGGCGGCGAATGCCGTGCTTCTCCATCCGGTAGATGAGCGCTTTGCGGCTGACATCGAGATACTTGGCCGCCTGTGTTTGATTGCCGTGGAAGCGATCCAGGGCCCGTAGGATCAGATCCTTCTCCACGGCGTCCAGGCTTACGCCCTGCGCCGGAAGCTGCAATTGCAGCACGTCCACGGCGGGACGCTCGCGCTGCAGGAAATCCGGCAGATCGGCCAGGGCAATTTCATCGCCACGAGCCAGCACAACGATCCGTTCCATGACGTTTTCCAACTCGCGGATGTTGCCTGGCCAGCGGTACTCCTGAAATCGCGCCAGCAGACCGCCGGGGAGAACCAGTTCCGGGCGCCCCTGCTCCTGTTTCGCCTTGCGGAAAAAGTGCTGCACCAGTTCGGGGATGTCGTCCTGCCGGTTGCGCAGCGGCGGCAATTCGAGCGGAATCACCGCCAGACGATAGTACAGATCCTCGCGGAACGTCCCGTCCTCAATCATCGCCTTCAGATTGCGGTGGGTCGCCGCCACAATGCGCACGTCCACCTTCACCGCGGCCGTTGCGCCCACCTTCTCCAGTTCGCCCTGTTGAATCAGGCGCAGCAGCTTCACCTGTAATTCGCCCGGCATCTCGCCGATTTCGTCCAGGAACAGTGTGCCGCCGTTGGCCAGTTCAACCTTGCCCGCCTTGTGCGTCATCGCCCCGGTGAAGGCGCCCTTCATGTGGCCAAACAGCTCGGACTCCAGCAGGTCGCGTGGAATCGCGCCGCAGTTGATCGTCACAAAGGGCTTTTCGCGGCGCCGGCTGTTGACGTGAATCGCCCGGGCCAGCAGTTCCTTGCCCGTGCCCGTCTCGGCGTGAATCAGAATGGTGGAGTTGCTTTGCGCCGCGCGGGCCGCCATATCGAGCACGGACAGCAGCGACTCCGAGTGCCCGATGATGTTCTCGAATCCGTACTTGCGGTCCAGGCTCGTGCGCAGCGCCCGCACCTCTTCGAGCAGCCGGAAGTGGTCGAGCACGCGGCTCACCGACAGTCCGAGTTCGTCGTAGTCGATGGGCTTGGTCAGATAGTCGTAGGCCCCGGCGCGCATGGCGTCCACGGCGCTTTGGATGCTGCCGAACGCCGTGATGATGACGGCCGGAATCTCGGGATGCAGGTGGCGCATGCGGTCCAACAGGTCGATGCCCGACATGCCCGGCATTTTCCAGTCGGTGAGCACAAGCGAGGGCGGCTCACGGTCCATCTCCGCCAGCGCCGCTTCGCCGCCGGAGGCCGTCACCACGCTGTAACCCATCTCCTCCAACTGCGTCTGGAGCACCCAGCGCAGGTTGTCGTCGTCGTCCACCACCAAAATGCGCGCCGGGGTCATCCGTTTTGCACACCGCCCGGCAGGACCACCGAAAAGGTCATGCCGGGTCCCTCGTTGGCCCGCGCCAGCAGCGAGCCTCCCATCTGGCGGACAATCTGGTGGGCCACGGGCAGTCCCAGTCCGGTGCCGTGCTCCTTTGTGGTGAAGAAGGGATCGAACAGACGGTCGATATGCGCGGCGGCCACGCCATGCCCCTGGTCCTTCACGCCGATGGAGATGCGGCCGCCGGACTCCGTGGCCGACAGGGTGACTGTGCCGCCGTCCGGGCTTGCCTCAATTGCGTTGATCATGAGGTTGAGGAGCACCTGCTCCAGATATTCAGGATCGCATTCGGCGGCCAGCAGGCCATCCTGCACTGACTTGTCGAAATGAACCGTCTTGCCGCGCACGCCGTGGCTGGCCAGTTCGAGCACGTGTTCCAGCACCGGCCCCAGTTGCAGCAGCCGCAGCCGCGGCGGCCTGGGACGGGCGAAGTTGAGAAAGTTCGTCAGCAGGCCGTTCAGACGGTCGCACTCGCTGGAGATGATCTCCAGGCATTTCGCGTTCTTCTGGTCCAGCGCCTGGCCGCGGGCAAGAATCGCCGCCGCGCCGGAAATACTGGCCAGAGGGTTGCGGATCTCGTGGGCGAGGCCCGCCGATAGCTGCCCAATGGCTGAGAGGCGCTCGGCCCGTTTCATGCCGTCGAAATTGGCCTGCACCCGTTCATACACGTCGCTAAGCTGACCGGCCATGCGCTGGTAGTGTAGCCGCAACCTCCGTTCGCGGCCCGCCGTAAGAGAGGCCGCCGCCGACAGCGCCAGCAGCGCCGTGGCCTCCGTGGCGCCGGTCCACAGAAAAGGCTGTAGGGTGTGCATGGCGTGCGCGGCCAGGGAAAACAGCGCGGCAGCCAAGCTGCCCGTCCAGCCCAACCAGGCCGCGGCCAGCACCACCGGGATGCTGTAGGCCAGAGGAGCGCCGCCGGACGTCCAACGGTCCGCCGCCACAGCGAGCGCGAAAACCAGCAGACACGCCACCCAGCGAGCGCCAGGCCCGGCCGCTCCATCCTCTAGAAGATTGTTCAACCAGCGTGTGATCGCCGCGCCTCCCTGTTCGCCACTGTACCCCACTCATCATGGGGGCAAACGCCGGACAGTGGCAACCGGATGCGGACTCTTACGATGTGCCTGGTTTAGGCGATGGACGCCAGCGGCGCCGTGTGCGGTTCGGCAATGCTTTCCATGGACAGCGTGATGCGGCGCTGCAAATCGGCGAATGGATCGCGCACGCTTTCGGGAATCCCGCCTTGCCGCACGTCCATGTTCCGCACGAGGGCCTCACTCTGCCATTGGTCTCCCGTAACCACGACGGGTTGCGGAATCAACAGTGCCGCGCCCCGGTGAAACACCGCCGCCTCCAGCAGCACGGCCGGGTCGTCCACATAGATTACCGTGCAGGGCGCCACGCCCGCGCCGAGTTCGCTCCGGATTCTCCCCGCCACATCAAGCTCCATGGCCGTTCGCAGGCCGTGCTTGTGAAGCGCCGAGCGCACACGGGCCAGAGCAGCCTCGTACGGTTCGGAGAGCGTGTAGGTGACGACTGCCGGTTCGCTGAACATCATTCTGTTGATCCCACGGATGGGTAAGCAATCGGCTGGCCATCTGGGGATGATGGCCTTCCGGCCTGCGTCTACAACCCGCGAGTGCGTTACGCGCGCCAGCGGGACTGTCCGGCTGCCTCTTAGCGGGCAAGGCTGTGCGTTTTGGGGCAGTCTTCGGCGGCATCCTGCCGGATTTGCGTGAATTCAGCCTGATTTGCACGGTTTCTGGTTTGGCAAGCCACTTGCACTATGTCTGGCTTCAGGCACGGATTCGTGCAAAGTTTCTGGGAGGCGCGACATGCGAGATCGTATTTACATCACGGAAGAAGACGCCGGGAGGCTCCGCAGGCTCATCGCCGGCCGCAGGGCGGGGCATACCTCAGACGAAACCTACCTCGAGCTGCTCGAGCAGGAGTTGGACCGGGCCGAGCTGGTGGAACCCAGCGCGATTCCGGCTGATGTCGTCACGATGAACTCCGAGGTCAGCCTGAAGGATCTCGACTCGGGAGAGATCCGCGAATACCGGCTCATCTTCCCCACCCAGAGCAGGACGGAGAATAGTGTCTCCATTCTGGCGCCCATTGGCACGGCCATGCTGGGCTATCGTACGGGCGATGTCTTCGAGTGGCGCGTGCCCAAGGGGATTCGCCGCCTGAAGGTGTTGAAAGTCATGCACCAGCCCGAGGCCGTGGCCGCCGGACGGAATTAGCCGTCCGGCGCCTTGCGCCCGCATGAAGATTCGCCACCGGTGAACGGCCTCTGTTACACAAGAAGCAAGGCTTGATCCCGGAACGGCGAGCGAAGGTTCGGGGAAAAGTCGAAGCAGCCGGTGGCGCGGCTGAAGCCCGTCCGCAGCCCCACACCGCGAAGGCTTCGCACCGCTCACCACGTCCGTGGCGGTGTCATGAGCGAGCCGGCTTACTTCGAAAGGCATACCGTGCGACTCCCTCGCATGGCGTGCCGCCCCGAACCTCGACGTTGGTTAACCCGCCCGCCTGCCCGTACTTTCCGTTCCTACTTTCCCCACCTTCCCCTGTTTTCCCATCCTTCCCCCAGGCGCGGCTTAGCCTGGCCATGGAGCCGGACGCGCCGCGGCGACCGGAGCCGGAGCGCCGTACTCACCGGCGCCGATCTCCGCGTGAATCCAACGGAAGCCCACCCACAAGCTCACCGCCAGTACAGCCACAAGCAGAAATGTCAACGCCCGCACCAGCATCACATCGGTGCAACTCGACCGGCGATGGGCATCGCGTCCTTCCCGGCAACAAGCACCCAGATACCGCTTCATGCCGCACCCCCGTCCTCGCACCGCCCCAGCCACGCGATCGCCACGCTCCACCTCACGTCTGAACCGGGCAGAGAGTTCGTCAGTAGGGCAAACCCGCCCAGGGCCGGCGTCCGTTCCGTATGTGAAGACGAGTTGTGTGCGTAAGCGGTCATCGGGTTCATCCTTTCGTCGAGGGTTACCCGAAGACAGTTGCACTTCGAGGGCCAATCGCGAGCCGGCTATTGCGGCGGGCGATTCCGCACCTCCCAAGGATCGCTCCACCTGGCGTCGCGCGTCATCTCCACATCTGTGAGGGACCGGAGAAACTCGATCAGATCGAGTCTGTCCTCGGGGCTCAGCGCGAGCGGTTGGATAAGGGAGTCCTTGTTAGGACTCGCGTAACGGCCTCCACGTGCGTAATGGTCCACCACCTCTTCGAGCGTGGCCATGCTGCCGTCGTGCATGTAGGGAGCCGTCAGGGCGATGTTCCGTAGAGTCGGGGCGCGGAAGCGCCCCAGGTCCGCGTTCTTGCCGGTGTGTTCGAACACGCCGCGGTTAGGAGCGGTGTAGCGGGACACGCCGGTGTTGGTGAACCCGTCTCCGCCGCGTCCGGAGTGGACCACCTTCTCGCCGGCCACCGCACCGCTAAAGTTCCACCCGCCATGGCAGTGGAAGCAGCCGCCCCGCTCGCCGGAAAAGAAGATCAACTCACCGCGCCGGGCCGAAGGTGACAGCGCGCTCTGCTGGCCGCCCCAGCGGTAGCGGTCATACGGCGAACGCAGTGAGACGATGGTGCGTTCAAACGCCGCCAGCGCCTTCGTTACGTTTTCCAGCGTGAATGGTTCCGTCTGGTCCGGGAAGGCCTTGGGGAACAACTCGCGGTATGCGGCGTCGCCGCGCAACGTCTGGAGAAACTGTTCCTCGTGTCCGGCCAGGCCCAGTTCCACCGGCTCAGTGCCCAACATGGGCGCCAGCGCCTGCTTCTCCAGTTGTGTCATGCCGGGGTGGGCCCATGTCAGCGTCACCGCGTAGGCAACGTTCACCAGGCTCATGCTGCTGCGCGGATGCAACTGGCCCGTTGTTCCTTCCGCGCGCGCACGTCCGTCGGTGAATGCAAGCTCCTGTTTGTGGCAACTGGCGCACGACTGTCCGCCATTGACCGACATCCGCTTGTCATAGAACAGATGGCGTCCCAACTCCACCTTGGCCACCGAGAGGCCATTCCCGGCCGGGATCAGAGGACGTGGGAAGCCTGGAGGCAGTTGCCAGTCCCACTCGGCTCCGGTGCACACCGTGGCCGCCAGCAGCATGGCAAGCGCGCAGCGGCCCCTCATGCCGCCAGCCTCGCTCCCGTCGAGGTGGTGTCATAACCGGCCATGGCTTCCAGCTTCCGCCGCAGCGAGGCACGCTGCAGCACATCGAGGAACGACTGCACCAGCGGAAGATCCGCCGTCTCCTTGCGCATCACAAAGTCGTAGCGCGCGCCGTGCAACGGTACAAAATCAAGCGCGAACGCGCGCGCCGCCGAGCGTGTCGCCAGACAGGCGTCTGCGCTGCCCTCGCACACGGCGAACGCCGCCGCCAGGTGGCCCTGCGCGATTCTCTCGTAGCCGTGTATGCGCTCGGGCCCCAGTCCGGCCGCCGCGGCCAGCTTGTCCAGCAGCGCCCGGCTTCCCGCGCCAGGCTCGCGGTTGATAAACGACACACCGCGCCGCGCCAGGTCCTCCACCTTGCCAATGCCCTTTGGGTTTCCGGGCGCCACGACGAAGCCCTCCTCCCAATGCGCGAAGGTCACCACCACAAGCTCCTCGCCAGGGAACTGCTGCCGGATGTAGGGCAGGTTGAACTCGCCCGTGCGCGGATCCTCCAGGTGCGAGCCGGCAATATGCACCTTCCCTTCCTTCAGCCACGCGAGCGCCCGTTTGCTGGACGCCGCCGCCGAGACGATCTCCACGCCGGCCGCGCGCTCCACCATGCGGGACAACAGGCTGGTGGCCGGATCGCACCCGGCCAGAAGGAGACGCTTGTGAAGCTCCTCGCCCCGCCCGAAGACCATCAACTGCGCTCTTGCCATCGGAGCCCCGGCCAACCTTGCCCCGGCCTCGCGCTTCAGCCGCCGGGGCGCCACGCCCGCCACCAGTCCGTCGGCCTCGGGCATGTAGTATGGCGCCGCCCCCACAGGCACGCTCACCCACTCCTGGCCCACGCGGCAGATGCGCACCGGCAGCCCGTTCACCGGCGCCTCGGCGCTCAGCAAACGCGAGGGCAGCAGTTCCGGCTCCTCCTCGCGCGCCGGCGCCAGCGAGAAGATCTCCTCGACGCCTACTTCCAGCAACTCGGCCAGCAGCAGGGACAACTCCGTATTGGGCAGATAGGTCCCCGATTCAATCGCGTAGACCGTCTGGCGGTTCACGCCCACCCGCGCGGCCAGTTCCGCGGCCGTCAGGCCCCGGCTCTTTCGAATCTCCGACAGCCTGTTCCGCACTCTGTGTTTCATCGCCGGTCCTACTTTCTCAGTTGCACCACTTCCAGGCCGGTCAGCATCCGTACGGAGCGCGCATGCGCCTTGTCGCCCGGCGCGACAAGCTGGAACCGGCCCCGTTCGCCGAACAGCGGTTTGCCGTTGGCCGTGTCGGCCAGCAAAACCTGATTTCCGGTGAACGACGGATCCAGTTCGGCCAGTGAGTACACCACCTGGTAGCCATCCTGCGCATGGACGAGCACATACGCCGCCAGAGCCTTTCCACGCAATTGATCGCCCTGCGGCACGCCCGCCCGCTTCAACACCTCATGCACCCAGACGCCCTCGTAGACGGTCTCCACGCCATGATCGGAGGCCTTCAGCGTGGCTCGCGGCATGCGGGCCAGGTCCCCGCTGGTCAAGGTCAGGGGGCGTGTCACGCCGCCGGTGATCTGGACGGAAGGCGTGGAATCCTGGGCGGCGGCGCCGAGGGTCATCAGGAGGAAAAAAAGAAGAACACGGTTGCACATAAGGACGTACCTCGATGGTTATGTTTAAACGACGTTGTTATGTTAACACGCTCCATGTATGATGCGTATACAGGACATTCCTGCTTATACACATCATGCCTCGATTGTTTCTCTTTTTCATTTTCGCGCTGGCCGCGGCCGCGCAAACGCCGGCTCCCCACGCGGATGAGCCCGCTCAGCCCAGCCCCGCTCCCACACGTTCCGAGGAGGCGCCGCCCGCGGGCGCCTTCGACGCCGGCCGCTTCAGCGTAACCGTTACGGAATCCGCCGGCCAGACACCCACCACCGGCACGCTGGAGGAAACCGTCTACCGCACGCGCAATTTCGTGAAATCGGCCGACACGCTCAACCTCTTGCCTGGCGTCACGCTGCAACGCGTCGGGCCACGCAACGAGCGCGGCGTCTATGTGCGCGGCTTCGACTTCCGCCAGGTGCCGCTCTACATGGACGGCATTCCGGTCTACGTTCCCTATGACGGCTATGTAGACCTGGACCGCTTCCTGACCCTGGACGTCAGTGAAATTCAGGTGGCCAAGGGCTTCACTTCGCCGCTCTACGGACCGAACGCGCTCGGCGGCGCGATCAACATGATCACCAAGGCGCCCACGAAGAAGCTGAACCTCGACCTCGGAACAGGATACGCTTCCGGCCGCCAGGTGAACGGCTTTGTCAACGCCGGCTCCCGCTTCCGGAGGTTCTGGTTACAAGGCGGATTTGCCTGGCTGAGCAGCGGCACGTTCCCGCTCTCCGGCGCTTTTCCGCTCACCCCGCTTCAGCCGGACTTCAACCGGCGCAACGCCTATCAGACCGACAGCAAAGGCCGCATACGGTTCGCCTGGACGCCCAACAGCCGTGACCAGTACGCGTTCACGTACGCAAAGCAGAACGGCGAGAAGGGCAATCCGCCCTACGCCGGAGGCGACCCTTCGGTTCGCCCGCGCTACTGGCAGTGGCCGCAATGGGACAAGGAGAGCTTCTACTTCATCGGCAACAAGTCCATCCGGGAAACCGGCAACCTCCGGGTGCGCCTCTACTACGACAGATTCGACAATCTGATCCGAGCCTACGACAACGCCAACTACAACTCGCAGAACCTGGGCTCGTCCTTCAACAGCCCCTATGACGACGACACCTATGGCACAACCACCGACTTTGGCGTCAAGGCCGGCAGCCGCCAGGATGTCCGCGTCTCCTTCTACTTCAAAGACGACACCCACCGCGAAGGCAACCTGGGCGAGCCCTTGCGCGCCTTCCGCGACCAGACCTACTCGTTCGGCCTCCAGGACACCATCCGGCTCGCCGCGCGCACCTCGGCCATTCTCGGCTTCAGCGCGGACCACCTGGACACGCGCAATGCGCAGAATCTCGTCGCAGGCCAGGTGACGCCCTTTCCGCTGGCGCGCGTGTGGGCCTACAATCCGCAGGCCGGCATCTTCCACGCGATCACGGACTCCTCCAAACTTCACTTCACCTTCGCTCGAAAAACGCGGCTGCCCACGGTGAAGGACCGCTACAGCTACCGCATGGGGCAGGCCATTCCGAACCCCGGTCTTCAACCGGAACGCTCGGACAACTTCGAGGCCGGCTACACGCAGTTGTTGGGCGCGCGCACCTTTGTCGAGGCCGCGCTGTTCCGCAGCAACATCTCCCAGTCCACGCAGCGCTTCTATCTGCAGCCCAACCTCTATCAGCTCAGGAACCTGGGTGAGGCGAACTATCTGGGCGGCGAGTTTGGTCTCCGAACCAACCTAAACAGCGCGCTCCAACTCACCACCCACTACACCTACCTGAGCCGCCGGAATCATTCGATGCCGTCGGTGATCATGCTCGACACGCCGAGGCACAAGACGTACGCCACGCTCGCCTACCGCATTCACGCGCGAGCCAGCCTCTTCGCCGACCACACCTACGAAGGCGGGCGCTGGAACTCGAACGACGCCGGGCGCGTGCAGCGGGCGCCCAGTTTTGCCGCCACGGGGATCGGTGGTTCGGTGCGGTTTCTTCGCGACGCCGAACTACAAGCCGGCGTGAACAATCTGTTCGACCGGAACTACTATCTTGTGCAGGGCTATCCGGAAGCCGGCCGGAATGTCTATGTGAACCTGCGCTACCGCTTCTAACGGGACTGTTTGGCTTCCTCCCATTCGCGGCGAAAGCGCGCCGCCGCGTCCGTCTCTCCCAGTGCGGCGTGGGCCGTGGCCAGATCCTCGCGCGCGCCTTGCAGCCAACTGACGGCGGGCTGCGTCTGGGAGCGCAATAGATCGTATCCCGCCTGGGTTTCGCTGACCGCCTCGCGCCAGCGCTTTTGTTTGGTGAGTGAACGGCCCAGGCGTACGCGCGCGATTGCCGTGTTCATGTGCGTGGCCGAGAGGGCCGTGGTGTAGCGCGCCACCACGTCGCGGAACATCCGCTCGGCCCGTACGAACTCGCCCTGGCGCAGGTAGACGGTAGCGCGGTTGGACATGGCCGTCGCCACCAGGTAGTGCCCGTCGCCGCGCGTGCGCCGGTAGATCTCTTCCATGCGCAGAAAACACCGCTCCGCTTCGGCGAACTCGCCGCTTCCCACCGCAAGGTTGCCCAGGTCATTGAGGGCCGAGGCCACGCGCGCATGGTCGCCGCCCAGCGCTTTCTCCTGAATCGCCAGCGCCCGCACAAGCAGTGGACGCGCCTCCCCGGGCCGCCCCTGATAGAGCACGTCGCGGCCCAGCATGGTCAGCGCCGAGCCCGTTTCCGGATGCGCGGGACCATACCAGGCCTCGATCAGTCCGAGCGCCCGCCGCATGTACGCCTCGCCCCGCGCGTACTGCCCCGTGTCGAACTCGATGGCTCCAAGATTCGTAAGGTCGCCCGCCACGAGCGGATGCCGTTCGCCATGCGCTTGGATGCGCCAGGCAAGCGCCTGCTGGTTCAACCGCCGGGACTGGTCATACTGCCCGGCGTAGAAGTGCGCGCTCGCCAACGCCGACGCGGCCGCCGCCTGTCTCTCCGGATCGGCCACCTTCTGCCGCCGCGCCAGAACGCGTTCCAGAATCTTCACCGCTTCCGCGTATTGCCCGCGCTCGGTGAGAATGCGTCCCAGCGCCTCTTCGACTTCGAGGTCCTCAGGACGCCGGGCCAGTGCGCGGCGGGCCAGCGATTCGGCCTCCTCGAACCTTCCCTCTTCGGACCGCAGCAGCGCGAGCTCCGTCATACTTTTCACCGCCTGCTCGCCGGATGGCGTTTTGCCGGCCGCCAGCGTCAACAGCCGTCCCGCGTCCTCATAGCGCCCCAGCCGTCCATACATGCGCCCCAGCGTGTCGAACACCTCGGCCTGTACCTCGGGATCGCGGTTGAGCGCCGGGGCCTCGCGCACGCCGCGGTCGATCAGCGTTGCCACGGTCAGGCCGTGGGCCGGTCCCGCCGCGCGGTCGCCGCCTTCAAACAAATTCAGCAGAAATGTTTGTATCCGCCGCGCCCGCCCCGCCGCCGCCAGCGCCTGATCGCGGCTCTGCTTCAACTGCCATGTGAAATATCCAGCCAGAGCCAGCACAACAGCCAGGCCCGCCGCCGCCGCCGTGACTCCAGCGCGATTGCGCGCCAGAAACTTCCGCAGGCGGTAGCCGCGCGAATCCGGACGGGCCTCCAGCGGCTCGCGCGCCAGATACCGC
Source organism: Bryobacterales bacterium (assembly GCA_020847045.1). Classification (GTDB taxonomy): domain Bacteria; phylum Acidobacteriota; class Terriglobia; order Bryobacterales; family Bryobacteraceae; genus JAFLBB01. The sequence goes on from JADLCT010000059.1 coordinate 159,644, forward strand.
CGGACGTCGCCGGCCAGCGCGCCGGCGCCGCGGTAACGCCCGGCCGGGTCTTGGTGCGCCGCCTTGCCCGCGATCAGATTCAACTCGTCCCACGCCGCCTCACCCGGCGCCTGATCCAGCAACTCGCGCAGCAACACGCCCAGCGCGTACACGTCGGTGAACACGCCCGCCGGTTCGCCGTTGATCTGTTCTGGCGCGGCATAGCGCGGCGTCATCATGCGAAACTCCACGCGTGTCTGGCCGGCCTCGCTTCCTGTGTCCTCGAGGCGTTTGGCGATGCCGAAATCGAGCAGCTTCGGCGAGCCCGCGCGATCCACCAGAATGTTCGACGGCTTCAGGTCCCGGTGAATCACGGCGTGCTCGTGCGCGTACTGCACAGCCGCGCACACGTGCAGGAACAGGGCCAAGCGGTGCTCCACGCCGAGTTCCCTCCGCCGGCAATGCTCCACGATCTGCTCGCCATCCACCAGTTCCATGGCGATCCAGGGCGTGCCCTCGCCGGTGACGCCCGCGTCCAGCAAGGCCGCGATGCCCGGATGCCGCAGGCGCGCCAGTGTCCGCTGCTCCCTCTCGAAGCGCTCGCGCCGGGCCGGAGAAACCCAGGCGTCGCGCAGAATTTTGATCGCCGCTTCGCTGCCCAGGTCATCGCGCCGCGCACGGTACACCACGCCCATGCCACCTTCGCCAATCACGTCTCCCAAACGGTATGGTCCGCAGACGCGCGTTTCCAGGCCCGCCAGTAACCGGCTGGCTACGGCCGCCACGTTGTGGTCCAGCAGGCTCAGGTTCGCCGCGTCCTCGTCGAGCATCGCCTCCAGACGCAGACGCAGCCCCGGATCCCCGCCGCACTCCTCGGCCACGAACGCCCGCCGCTCCTCCAAAGGCAGATCCATCGCCCGCGAGAACAACTCGCGCAGCCGCTCGAATTCAGACGCCCCTTCCGTCATCCGGCGCCGCCCTTCATGCGCTGCGCCAGCCAGGCCCGCGCCATGCGCCAGTCGCGCATGACGGTGGCCTCGGAGACTCGGAACAGTTCCATCAGTTCCGCCACCTCCAGCCCCCCGAAAAAGCGGGCCTCCACCATGTGCGCCTGCCTTGCGTCGAGCGTTTCCAGTTCGTTCAGCGCCGCCTCCAGGGCCAACACCTCTTCGGCGTCCGGAGCGCTGGCCGCGCCATGCGCCGCCGCCTCCTCCAGCGGCAACAGCCGGGCCACGCCCTCGCCGCCGCGTTTTTGCGCCTGCCGCCGCCGGGCCGCCTCCACCAGAATTTGGCGCATCGCCCGCGCCGCGATCCGTTTGAAATGAAGTGGCGATTCCACGTCCAGTCCTGGAGCGCCGCGCAGACGCATCCAGGCTTCGTTCACCAATGCCGTCGGGTTCAACGTCGCGCTCTGATCGCCCTGCTTCACGGAGGCCGCCAGCCGCCGCAACTCCTCATAGGTGACCGAAAATAGATAGTCCAGGTTCGGAGAGCCGGAATTTTTCGTGGAATCCATGACAGTTTCCCCGCCCTCCTCACGCAATGCGCAGTGAGACCGTTCAACAATCATATGCTTACGAAGACCGCTTCCGCGTTTCTGTTCGCCCTTGCCCTGCTCGCGCAGCAGGGCGACTGGCTTTCCCTGTGTTCCCGCTGCGCCTCGCCCACCGTCTACGCCAAGACCGGCGTGGGCACGGAGAACGCCGTAGCAGAGGCACGCTTCACCGATGCCGGCTTCCGCGAGGATTGCACGAGCCAAGGATTCAAGGGCGCGGCGCTCACCAAGTGCATCGCGGATCTGAAGAAAGAAGATGGCGGCCGGATCTATCGCGCCTCGGCCAATTGCGTGGCCGGAACCCTCAAGCCCACCGACGGTAAGTCCTACACGTTTGCCGGCGTCTGGGACGCCTCCGACATCGGTGAGGGCCGCACCAAGTGGCGCGACACGGCCACGGGACAGATCACGCCGCGCGACAACGCCAGCGGCGGCCTGGCTCTCAGCCAGCAGTGGGAGGTGCTGTGTCCCGGGCCGTTGAGAATCCGTACGGCTTCCAACGCCGCCCGTCCACCCGCGCAACGCCCGGCGGGCGCGGCCGCCAGCGCCGCCGCGGCCCCCACGCCCAACGTCTGCAACGGTGCGCCCCAATGCGCCGAGGTGAATCCGTTCAGCGCCACCATCACCGACTTCCGCACCAGCACGAGCGGAGGCTACCGTCTGGTAACCGCCACCGTGCGCTTCCAGAACAAGCTTTCGCGGCCCGTGATTCTCGGCTACGTTTCCGGAGGCGGCCTGGCCATCGACGACCGCGGAAATCGTTTCGGCATGAACGAGAATAATGGCCTGCAAGGCCTCGGTTTCATCCGCCAGAACCAGGTCGATCCCAAGTTCATCATCGGCCCGGGCCAAACATCCAACGCGCGTCTGGAATACAACTGGTACCCGCGGGGCGGCGAAATTTTTGGCCAGGTCTACGATCTGGAATTCAGCGTGCGCGAGATTCTTCCGGTGTCGCCCACCCAGTTCCGCATCGGCGGCGAGCATCCTCTGCGCTTCCGCGGACTCGGCGACCGCCTCACCTCCTCGGCGCCGCCGCCGGCCCAGATGCCCGCCGGTGCTGCGTCCTCCTCGCCCGCACCGCTCAGCGCCGCCGATCTGGCCAACTCGCAAAACGCCGCCGCTCCTGCGGCCACTCCGGCGCCTGTTCCCGAACCCGCCGCCGACCCCTGCGCGGGCGCGCCCCGCTGCTACGCCGCCGGTCCGTTCACGGCGCAGATTCAGGGCATGACGCAGGCCATGCAGAACGGATACCAGGTGTTGCGGTATAACGTCCGCTTCCGTAATCTCACGCCCCAGTTGCTGGTGCTGGCCTACAAGAACATTACCGCCGTCTCCATCGACAATCACGGGCAGCGCCTGAACCAGAGCCGCCAGCCCGTCACGGGCATGGGCTACTGGGGCGGCGGCCATGCGAACGCCGACTTCCAGGTCGCGCCCGGCCAGCACCGCGACGCCGTGTTTGAAGTCTGGCGCTATATTGCCAGAACACAGGTTGGCACGGCCTTCACCTTCGATTTCACCGTACATCAACTCGAACTGCTCCCCGCCAATCAGGTGCGCGCCATTCGTGAGTACACCGTCAACTTCACCGATCTGACGCCCAGTAATCCCATCGGCGGCATTACTTCCTCAACCCCCACGGGCGCCAATCCGCAGGGCCAGAGTGTGAATGAGGCGGTCCGCTCGCTGAAGGATATTTTCAAGAAGAAGCGATAGCGCGCTCGCCTCCGTCTCCGCCCTTCGATACCATGTTGGGCAGGTTCCAGGAGGCCTGCCCTTTGAACAGACGACAGTTGCTGAAGTCCGCCGCGCCCGCGGCCGGGTTGACGATTCTCCGCGGCGGCATGCTGCGCGGACAAACCGCCCCGAGCAACAGACTCAACGTGGCGCTCATCGGCGTGTGGGGACGCGGCACAGCGCACTACGCCAGTTTGCGGCACGAGAACGTCGTGGCCATCTGCGACGTGAACGAGTTGCGCATGAAGGAGGCGCTGCAAATCTTCCCCAAGGCGAAAACGCATTGGGACTGGCGCCGCCTGATGGACCAGAAGGATGTGGAAGCCGTGATCATCTGCACGGCCGACCACCATCACGCCTTCATCGCCAACTGGGCGTTGAACCGCGACATGCACGTGTTCTGCGAGAAACCGCTCGGCATCAGCGTCGAGGAGGTTCGCACGGTGCGCGCCAATTACAACAAGCGCAAAGCCAAGGTGGCCACGCAGCATGGCACGCAGCGCCATGCCTATCCGAACTTCGAGCGCATCCGTGAGTTGATTCTCGACGGCGCCATCGGCGAACTGCACACCGTGCACAGTTGGGACAGCCGCCGTCTGCCGCGCCCCGGCTATCCGCAGGCCGAAGGCCAGCCCCCGGCCGGCCTCCAATACGAACAGTGGATCGGCCCCTCGCCCTATCATCCCTACAGCCCGCAGTACTTCGGCGGCTCGGCCGGACTGAACTGCCTCTTCTGGAACATGTACCGCGACTTCGGCGTCGGCCAGATGGGCGACATGGGTGCGCACACGATGGACCTGGTCTGGAACTCCGTGGATGCGGGCGCGCCGCTGGGGATCGACGTGGATTGGGAGGTCAGCGACAAGTACGACCCCAACATCTGTCCGGTGAAGTTGAAGGCCATCTTCGATCATCCGGCCAACTCCTGGCGCGGCCCGGTGAAACTGGTGTGGTACCAGGGCGGACTCAAGCCGGAGGCGCCCAAGGGCTTCATCGATATCGACCGCATCGGCAACGGAGCGTTGTTTGAAGGTTCGAAGGGGGCCATTTTGGCCGACTTCACCAGCCGCATCGTCATTCCCAATAACGACGATGGCGACTTCACTTATTACAAGCGGCGCGGCAAGGGCGAACTGCTGCCGCTCATCATGGGCTCGGGCCAGCCCACGCAAGGCCAGTCCCGCCCGCCGGCGAGGCCCGCGCCGCGCAGGCAGCAGGCGCAAGCTCTGCCCGGCGGCATGAGGGCTATGCCCAGCGCCGAAATCGGCCCCAACGGCTTCCCGGCCGTGCAACTGATGGAGGGTGGCATTCCGCCGGCCATTGGCATGCCGAACACAGCCGTGGAGGCCATCGCCGCGGCGGAAAAGGCCGGCCAGGCGCTGCCCGGCCGCCCCGACGTCTTCCAAACCGACTGGCTCGATGCCTGCAAAGGCCGCAGGAACGGCGTCACCCATGGCACCAGCTCCAAGACCCACTGCGACTTCGACTATGCCGGTTCCATGATGGAGCAGATGCTGCTGGGCCTGGTGGCGCACCGCGCGGGCAAGAAACTCGCCTATGACCCGGCCACCGGCCGCGTCACCAACCTGACTGAAGCCAACGACTGGCTGAAACGCGCCTACCGTCCAAACTGGACGCTGAACGGTTAGAGTCCCCGGCCTAACGCGGAACCAGCGGGCGGTATTCGATTTTCCGGATGCCGCCCGTCGTGTTGTAGGAAGCAAATCCCAGCGGCGTCGAGAGCTTGATGTCGCCCGGTCTCAGGCTGATCGCGCGTCCGCCCACGGGCACGTTCACCACGCGCCGTCCGTCGATCCACGCCTCGATGCGCTCGTCCGTCACGCGGATGCGGAAGGCGTACCAGCGGCCCGTTTCGAAGTTCACATAGGTGCGGGTCTCGTTGTCGGAGGCGTCCCATCCGTCAATCGACGAGATGCCGACAATGTCGCCGCCCCAGCCGCCCAGCACCCATGTGGCATGGCTGCCGCCGGCCGGCAGCGTTACGCTGGCGAAGAAGTCGCCGCCCAGCAGACGGGCCGCCTCGAAGCGCAACTCGTAGTCCGTCTTCGGAAATCCGCCCGTCCAGGTGACGCCCGTCAGAGGCTGCCCCGCCGTGAGGATCAGTGCGCCGTTTTCCACCTTCACGCCAGGCTGGCGCGGGAACGGCGTTACCCTCCACTGGCCCAGCGACTCACCATCGAACAACGGCTTCCAAGCCGCGCCTTCCCCTTGCGCCAGGCACAGCCCGGCCCAGCATAAGGTGAACAGAACAATGCGCACCGCCATGCCTCGGACCATATCATGCCCCCGCGCTTCCCGCCTGCCGCCCTATCGCAGCAGCGGCCGCAGCGCCTTGGCGAACTCGCCGGCCTGCCGCACGAATCCGAGGTCGGTCGGGTGCGAGCCGTCGATGGTCCCTTCGCCGTCGGTCCCCAACAGCCGCGTGGCTTCCAGATAGGCCAGGCCAGGTACCCTCTCCGCCTTCAGCTTCGCGTACTCCTCCCGCAGGGCCACATGGTTGGTCTCGTTGCGCTCGCGCCGTTGCGGGTTCAGAAAGCCGTCGGCGTAGTTCCGGTCTTCGACCAGCAGGATGGGCGTCTTCGGGTGCGCGGCGCGCAGGGTTTTGACGATCGGCCCGGTCCGTTCGCGCACCTCGGCCGCCACCATGTTCGGCAGGCAGTCAATCACGAAGACGGCCGGGTCCAACTCCACCAGGAACCGGGTCACCTCGGGCTCCATTTTTCCATTCCCCGAAAAGCCCAGATTGAGCACTTCGCGGTCCAGCCAGCGGCCCAGCAGCGACACGTGCGTCATGCCCGAGCGCGAAGCCGAGTAGCCGTGCGTGATCGAGGTGCCATAGAACACCACCGGCTTGCGTCCAGCCGGGCGCGCCGGAGCCTTATCCACGGTGCTTCCCTTGGGCACGCCGATTTCCAGTGACTTCAGCACGTTTCCCATCGGCAGATACAACATGTATTCGCGCTCGCCCGGGGTCATCGACGGCGCCAGCGCGTCTTCGTTGTCCGGATACTTCGTGGCCCGGCCGATGCCCAGCCAGCGCCACTGCGCGGGGCCGGTTTTCACATACAGGTCCAAGCCGCTCGACGCCACCGCCGTGCTGTTGGCCCCGGCCAGCCGCTCCAGACCCAGGCTCCACCGCGCATGGATAGACGTCGTGTTCGCCACGAACCGCACCAGCATGCCCGCCGGCTGGCGGCTCAGGCTCCACACGGCATCGCGCACCACGCCGCGCGCCCGGCCTGGCAGCCGGTCATACGGCGCGTCCACATCACGGAACGCCTGCCCCTCCAGGGTGAACTGCCGCGCGTCGCGCCAGGTTAGCTCCGGTTTGGGCTCGGTCTGCTGCGCCGCTCCCGCCGCCGCTCCGCCGAGCAGCCATCCAAACTCTCTTCTGCCGATGATCATAGCTCCATCAGTCTACCGGATCGCCCGCGGCCGTCGGCCGGACAGACGCCTCTGGTACAGGGTCCAGGCTTCCCATCGCCACAGTCCCCCGGCAGGACCACAGCCGCCGCAACGTCAACCGTCCGCCGCGGGCGATGCCGAACCGCGTCACGGCATGGCGCGAATACTCCGAGCAGGTGGGCCGGTAGCGGCAGCGAATGACAAGGCTCGAAACGGGGCGCAGCCACCGCTGGTAGGCTTCCACCGTCCGCACATAGCCCCATGCCGTCCACTGCCGCTCCGGCGTTCGCCCGGCGTCGGCCACGGCGAACAGCAGCAGCAGGGCCAGCGCCGCCAGATATCCGTGCGGCCGCCTCAGGCAGCGCCGCAATGGGGGCATCGCGTGCTTACCTGCAGCCGCTTGTTCTTGCAGTTCTGGCACTCCACCAACTCGCCTTTGGGCCGCGAGAGAACGTAAATGATCAATCCCACCACGCTCAAAAACAGCACCAGAGCCATCCACAGCACGGGGCTGTCCATGCCGCGCGCCTTGGCGTCACGCGCCACCCACACCAACAGAGCGATGTTCACCACCAGAATCACGATGGGGATCAGCAGCAGCGTTCCGCTGCACGCCAGGCAACTGAGCGCGGCCGCCGCGTCGCCGCTGTCGTCGGCCAGCAAAGGAGCGGCGCTCAGCAACAGCGCGGGCAAGCGGAATTGGGCGCTACGGGTAGGGTGGGAGATCATGTGAGCTTCCAGGGTCTTGGAGCAAACGATAGCCGCTTCGCGCCGCCCAAGTCAAGTAAAAAGCAGAACCCCGGAAACGCGTGGCTTCCGGGGCTTGGCTTTGAAACGGAATCCGGTTCGTTAGAAGAGATTGGTCGGCCTTCTCGACCACTTCTGCCCCTTCTCGGCGGCAATGCCCTCCAGCGCCGCCACGTGCGTGCCGGTCTGCGTCAGAACGTGGTGCAGATCGTTGCCGATGCTGATGAAGCGGAAGCCCTTGTCCAGGAATTCGCCCACGCGGGGCGTTCCAAACAGGAACACTCCCAGGATCACGTTGTTCTTTTTCGCGTTCGCCACCAGCTTGTCCGTCGCCGCGCCCAGCTCGGGCGACGTGTACATGTGGGGGAATTCATACTTCTCAAACAGGCCCATCGACATGCACAGGTCGTTCTGGCCCAGGAACAGAATGTCCACGCCGGGCACGGCCGCTATGGATTCGATGTTCTCGATGCAGGACGCCGTTTCCACCTGCAGCGCCACGACGATGTTCTTGTTGGCGTTCGGCACATAGCCCAGCAGCCCGGCTTTGTGTGTGGCCCGCTGCGGGAAGTACACGCTGCGCGTGCCCGCCGTGGGATAGCGTGTGCAACTCACGCCCGCCCTGGCCTCTTCGGCCGTGTTGATGTAGGGAATCAGCACGCCGTCGGCGCCCAGGTCCAGCGCCTGCTGAATTCCATTGCGGTCGTGATAGCCGCCCACGCGCACCATGGACTTGGCGCCGCCGCTGGCGATGGCGCACAGCATCGCCGACAGACGCTCAGGATCCATCGGGCCGTGCTGTGTGTCCACCAGCAGCCAGTCATATCCGCTGTGCGCCAACTGTTCGGCCACCGTGGGACTATGCGAATTGAGAAACAACCCCATCTTGGGCTGTCCCGCGCGCAATTGCGCTTTGAAATCGGCGCCGCTCAGCGTCGCATCAGACATAAATCACTTTCCTCCCAGACTTTCGATTGGTGCGTTCTCCGGCTGGACGCCGGGGCTCATGACACTATAACCCAACGCGCGAATCCCGCCTCAGGAGGCTCACCCGCGCCCCCCCTACAATAGGAGGGTGGCTCCGCTCCCCATCGAAGAACAGATTACTTACATCAAGAAAGGCCTCTCTGAGCTGATCCGCGAGGAGGATCTCCGCGAACGCCTGAGACAGGCCGCCGCCAAGGGAGAACCCCTCCGTGTGAAAGCCGGATTTGACCCCACCGCGCCGGATCTCCACCTGGGCCACACCGTGCTGCTCCGCAAAATGAAACATTTTCAGGACATGGGGCACCAGGTGATCTTCCTGATCGGCGACATGACCGGACTGATCGGCGACCCCACGGGCCGCAACATTACGCGCCCGCCGATGACGCGCGAACTGATCGCGGAAAACGCCGAGACCTACAAAGCGCAGGTCTTCAAGATCCTTGACCCCGAGCGCACGGTTGTCGATTTCAACTCCCGCTGGCTTGAACCGCTGCGCTTTGAGGAGATGATCCGTCTCTGTTCGAAGTACACCGTCGCCCGGCTGCTGGAGCGGGACGACTTCGCCAAACGTTACCGCGAGAACACGCCCATCAGCGTGCACGAACTGCTCTACCCGCTCGCGCAGGGTTACGATTCGGTGTGCCTCCGGTGTGACGTGGAGATGGGCGGCAACGATCAGAAGTTCAATCTTCTGGTGGGACGCGAGTTGCAGCGCGACTGGGGGCAGCCGCCGCAGATCGTCGCCACCGTTCCCCTGTTGGAGGGACTGGACGGCGTGGAGAAAATGTCGAAGTCCAAGGGCAACTACGTCGGCATCGCCGAGCCCGCCGCCGTGATGGTGAAAAAGCTCATGTCCATACCGGATGAGCTGATGCCGCGCTACTGGGAGCTGTTGACGGACCGTTCGCTGGCCAGCATCGCGGCCATGAAGAACAGCCATCCGCGCGAAGCGAAGCTGGAGCTGGCGGAAACCATCGTCCAGGACTTCCACGGCCAGGCCGCCGCGCGCGAGGCCTGCCAGGAGTGGCTGCGCGTGGTCAGCCAGGGGCAGGTGCCTTCCGACATCGAGGAGTTCTCGCTGGACGGCTCGCTGCGCATCGACAAGGCGCTTGTGCACACCGGGTTGGCGCAGTCCGGCGCCGACGCACAGCGCAAGGTGAAGTCTGGCTCGGTGGAGGTGGATGGCGCGCGCATCTCCGATTTCGTCACCCTGGCCGCACCTGGCCGGTACATCGTGCGCGTGGGAAAGGGCTGGAGAAGGGTTGTCCTGCGCAATGGAGCCTGAGGTTCTCACGCTAGCGGATCTCGACGATCTTCTCGCCTTGTGCCGCGCCGCGAACTGGAACCAGACCGAGGCCGACTGGCGCAGGGTGCTAAAGCTGGAACCGGAGCTGTGCCTGGGGATACGCGCGAGCGGACACATTGTCGCGGCCGCCGCGGCCGTCACCTATCCCGCTTGGGAAGGCTTTCCGCCGCTTGCCTGGATCGGCATGGTGCTGACGCATCCGGACCACCGCGGCCACGGTTTCGCGCGCCGCCTGATGACGCTGCTGACAACCACGCTGGACCGCCGCGGATTCGCCGTGCAGAAGCTGGACGCCACCAGCATGGGCCAGCCGTTGTATGAGCAGTGCGGCTTCCGCGCCGAGCAACCCATTGAACGCTGGCGGCGCGAGCCATCGAAGAAGCGGGTGCACGCCACGGGCGTCGTCGAACCCTTCCAGTACGACCCGGCGCTCGATCTGCCCGCCTTCGGTTGGGACCGCTCACGCCTGTTGCCCTCGCTGCTGGAGGCGCCCGGGGCCGACGCCGCCCTCACCGAAGGAGGATTTGCCATGGGCCGTCCCGGCGCCATCGCCACCTATTTCGGGCCCTGCGCCGCCCGTTCGCCCCTGGCCGCCAAACGACTGGCCAACTGGTTTCTGGCACGCCACCACGGCGAAGTCGTATTCTGGGATCTGCTCCCTCAGAACGGGGAAGCCCAGGCGCTGGCCCGGTCGCTTGGCTTCCGTCCCGTCCGCACGCTCGTGCGCATGGTGCGCTTGGCGCCCGGCTCCACGGAGCCGCCCCGGCGCGACGGGCACATCTTTGCCATTGCCGGCTTCGAGTTTGGATAATGCAACGCAAACGGCTTGTTTGGAAACTTCGTGAAAGCGAACTCGTGTTCGCGGAACAGACGCTGGTGGGGGGCCTTGTGCCTGTCGCGCCCGGCGCAGCGCCGGATGGAGCGCAATATGAGGATCCTCATCGCGCCTACTCGCGGGCCATGCTTCTGGAGGAGCAGGGCGCTTCGTTCGTCGTGCTGGGCGCCGAGGTTCTCCGCGCCGGCAAGCCGCTGCTTACGGCCGAGGAGCAGACCCGCCGCGTGATTCCCGTGCTTAAGAAGCTGCGCGGCGAAATCGGCATCCCCGTCGCCGTCGCCACCACGCGCGCGGAAACCGCCCAGCGCGCCCTGGAGATGGGCGCCGAAATCATCTACGACCAGAGCGCGGCCAGCTTCGAACCACAGATCGCCAAAACGGCCGCCGACGCCTCCGGCGTCCTGATTCTCGGCCACATGCGTGGAACGCCGGAACGCTGGGCCAAGCAAGCCCCCGTTCCCGATCCCATCGCCACCGTGCTGGCCGATCTCGACGCCGGCGTTCACCGCGCGCGCATGGCGCACCTGTTAAACACGCAACTGGCCGTCGAGCCCGGCTTCAACATGGGCAAGCGCCGCGAGGAAAATGTCGCCGTCGCCGCCCGCGTGTTTTTGCTGAACCGCTTTGAGCTGCCCGTGTGCGTGAACGTCGCCACGCCGGGCGTGCTGAACGAGGAATCCTCCGGCGCTTCGCTTGCCGTGGCCACGTCGGCCGTTCTGGGCGCCGCCCACATGTTGATCGCCTTCGACGTTCCCGGCACGCTTGCCGCCGCCGCCGTCGCCGACGCCATCGGCCGCGTGAAGGCCTACGAAGCCAGCGTCCTGCCGAAGGAGAAGCTCCGCGAAACCCCGGGCTTCGGGAAACGTCCTTTGGGGCGGGAGAGCCGGCCGCCGCGGGAAGACGAGCCCGCCCCCGTGCCCGCCGCCGATACCAGGCGTCCCCGTTTCGAGCAGAACCCAACGGCCCCGAGAGCCGTCCGGGCGCCTGTGTCAGGACCTCCTGCGCGCACGACGGACCGTCCGCCCGCCGGCGGCGACCACCCGCCTTCGGGTGGCGACCGTCCGCCACGCCGTGAAGGTCCGCCGCGCCCGTTCCAGCCGCGCAACTATGGCCGCGATGACCGTCCGCCGCGCGGATTCAACCCCCGGGGCGACCGCCCGCCCATGGGCGGAGGCCGTCCTCCCCGCCGCGATTTCGGCCCACGCGATCAGGGCGGTCCGAAACGCTTTTCCGGACCACGCCCCCCGCGCGGCCCCAAGACAAATAAGCCCGGCGAATAGCCGGGCGGGGCCCAAGCGGCGCCTGCGTATTGGGGATACGTTCCTGGAGTGTCCGGATCGGACAATGATTTCTTTGGTGAGCCGGGCGGGACTCGAACCCGCGACCCTTTGATTAAAAGTCAAATGCTCTACCGACTGAGCTACCGGCCCGAATGAACAATTGGCGCTGATGCGCGCCTCGTGCGGGGACTCCTTTCACGATAGCACAAGGCTCTCTGGCGGCAGGGCCTTTTCCACTCCGCCACCCCGGCCCGCGCCCCCCTCAAAAATATCCGTACGCCAGCCAGCCGCCGTCCACATACAGCGAATGGCCGGTGATGAAGGACGCCCGCCGGCTGAGCAGGAACTCCACCGCTCCGGCCACGTCGTCCGGCCGCGCCAGACGGCCCAGCGGAATGCGCGCCTTGATCTGCTCCTCATTCACGTTGCCCGCCGCGATGTTGCGCCGCGTCATTTCGGTGGCCACATAGGCCGGGCCAACAGCGTTGACGCGAATGCCGAGAGAGGCCCACTCGATGGCCAGCACCTTGGTCAGCATCGCCACGCCGGCCTTGGCCGCGCAATAGGCCGCCCGGCGGGGAAACGCGGCTTCGGCGTTCGTGCTGGTGATGAACACGATGGAGCCTCCCGCCTCCGCCATGCGCCGTCCGCAGGCCTGCGCGATATAGAACGCGCCGTTCAGCTGCACGTCCACCATGCGCGCCCACTCCGGCGGCGGAAGCGACAGCGAATCATGCGGCCGGCTGACGCCCGCGCAATTCACCAGCCCATCCAGACGGCCAAACCGGCGCACCACCGCCGCGGCGGCCTCGTCACAGGAGGCGGCGTCGGTAATATCGCATGAGATGCTGAACGCGCCGCCTGGGGACTCGGCCAGATCGGCCACGGCCACGAGCGCTCCGGCCTGATCGAGACGCCGTGACACCTCGCCGCCGATCCCTCCGGCGCCGCCGGTCACAAGGATCACCTGATCGCGCATACGTGGAGTATGAGCATACCATCGCGCCTGGGGTTCAGCCTCGTTCCGGAAGGGTACTCATCCCGTTTCCCAATCCTCGATGGAACGCGGCCAGTCCTTCCCCAACAGCCGCGACAGTCCTCGGTCGGCAAACACGCGACCGCCCGTCTGGCAACGGGCGCAGTAGTTGCACTCGTTCGCCGCGTAGCGGATGCGTTGCACCGGAGCACCGCACACCGGGCACGGTTGGCCGTACTTGCCATGTACGGCCATCTCCGGGCGGAACGCCGTGACGCCCTCGGGAAAGCCGCCCCGCGCCTCCGCGCGCAGGCGCACGATCCACTCTTGCATCACATGCACCACCGAGGCATGCAGGCGCGCCGCCTCGGCGGGCGCGAGCTTTCCGGTGAGCTGCAGCGGGGACAGACGGGCATGGTGCAGGATCTCGTCCGAGTAGGCGTTGCCGATGCCGCTGAACAGGCGGGGATGGACAAGCGCCCTCTTCAGCGTGTGCGCATGCCCGGAGAGCACGGCGGCGAATTGAGCGGCCGTGGACGTCATCGGGTCGAGTCCGCCGGGGTCGAGCGCGCGCAGTCCCTCCTCGCCTCGCGCCAGGGTGAGCGAAGCGCGCCGCTGCGAACCGGCTTCCGTCAGGGTCAGTGTGCCGGCTGGAAAATCGAACGCGGCCAGCGCGTTCCGTCCGGCCAGTTTCGCGCCCGGCTTTTTCCAGTGCAGCCTTCCGGCGATCATCAGGTGCAACACCAGCCAGAGATCACCCTCCACGCCCACCGCGATCCGCTTGCCCACAAGGCGCAACGCGGCGACGCGGCGGCCGAAGGTCTCCTCGAGTTTGGGTTCGACGGAGCGGAGCAGGAACGGGCTGCCCAGACGGACGGCCTCCAGCGGCTGGCCTGCGATGCGTGCTTCGAGCGCCTCGATGTACACCGTGAGGTCTGGCAGCTCTGGCATCATGGTCAGTCTAGCGCCCGCATGAGCCGTACGCCCTCTCTTCCCGTCGACGCCCTGCTGCCGGAGATTCTCGCCCACCTCCGCGCCACGTCCAACCTTGTGCTGGAGGCCGAACCGGGGGCGGGCAAGACGACGCGCGTGCCTCCGGTGCTTCTCGAGTTCGGCGAGGTGCTGGTGCTGGAGCCCAGACGCGTGGCGGCGCGCATGGCGGCGCGGCGCGTGGCACAGGAGATGGGTGAGACGCCCGGAGGGACCGTTGGCTACCAGGTTCGCTTCGATGAGGCGGCGGGCCCGCGCACGCGACTGCGGTTCCTGACCGAAGGCGTACTGACGCGCCGGCTGCTGGCCGACCCGGAGCTGCGCGGCGTGGCCGTGGTGGTGCTCGACGAGTTTCACGAGCGTCATCTGGACGGCGACGCGGCGCTGGCGCTGCTGCTGCGCCTGCAGCGCACGGCGCGGCCGGACCTGAAGCTGGTGGTGATGTCAGCCACGATCGAAGGCGGACGTGTCGCCGCGCATCTGGGCGGATGTCCCGTGGTGCGCAGCCGTGGGCGGTTGTTCGACACCGTGGTCGAGTACACGCCCTTTGCCTCGGAGCCGCTGGAGGAGACTGTGGCCTCGGCGCTGGAGCGCGTGAGCACGGGCGGACTCGACGGCGACGTGCTGGTGTTTCTTCCGGGGGCGCGCGAAATTCGCGCCGCGATGCGCGCTTGCGAACGCACGCTCGCCCGGCTGGACGCCGAAGGGCTGCCGTTGTTCGGCGATCTGCCGCCCGAGGAACAGGACCGCGCCCTGCTGCCATCGCCCCGGCGCAAGGTGATCTTCTCGACCAATGTGGCCGAAAGCTCGCTCACAATCGAGGGTGTCCGCGTGGTGATCGATTCAGGCCTGGCGCGCGTGGCGCGCGATTCGGTGCACACGGGGCTGCCCGAACTATATGTCACGCGCATCAGCCAGGCCAGCGCCACGCAGCGCGCTGGTCGCGCCGGGCGCACCGGACCGGGCCGCGTGGTGCGCCTGTATCCGCGGGAGGACCTGCTGCGGCGTCCGGCTCAAGACACGCCGGAGATTCTGCGACGCGAGTTGAGCGGTCTGTGCCTGGAACTGCAAGCCATGCGCGTGGGTGATCCCGAGGCGCTTCCGTGGTTGGATGCGCCACCGGAGGCATCGCTCGCGGCCGCACGCGAGTTGTTGAAGCGCATCGGAGCGTCCGGCGGCGACCAGGCGGCCATGGCGCGCCTGCCACTGCATCCGCGTCTGTCGGCCATGTGTATCGAGGCCGGGCGCAGGGGTGCGAGCGAGTTGGCCTGCGAGGCGGCGGCTCTGCTGAGCGCGGGCGAGTATGGACGCGAGTCACGAGGCGGGATGGATCTGTTGGACGCCCTGCATCGCGAGCCGTCGTTCACGGCACGCCGCATTCGCGACCAGGTGGCGCGCATCGTAAAGCCGCGGCGTGGCGCGCGCGACGAGGCGGGCCTGCTGCACGCCGTGCTGCGCGGTTATGCCGACCGCCTGCGCCGGCTGCGCGACGGCAGCCTGGCCGTGGCGCTCGACATTGAGGAGCGCAAGGACCGCGGCGAACCGCTGTTGCGGCTGTATGCGCGGGTCGAGCCCGAGTGGCTGATCGACCTGTGGCCGGAGCGCGTCGAGGAGCGCGACACGGTGGAGTGGCATCGCACGGGCGAGCGTGTGGAACGTGTCAGCGCGCTGGTGTTCGACGGCCTGGTGCTCGAAGAAACGCGCGGACGGGCCGTGGACCCGGCGCGCGCGGCGGCGCTGCTGGCGGCCAAGGCTCTCGAAACCGGACTGCACCGGTTCGCCGGCCAGGAGGAACTGGCCGCCTACCATTTGCGCCGGGCCTTTGCCGCCGGGTCGTGCGGAGTGCCGCCTTTGGACGAAGAAGTGGTGCGGGAGACGCTCGAGTCGCTGTGCCAGGGTTTGACCAGCTTTTCCGAACTGGCCGTGGCCTGCCGCGACGGGGCGTTCTGTAAAGCGTTGGATGCCCGCCTGGACGCCGGTGCGCGGAGGCGCTTCGAGGAGTTGGCCCCGGCTCGTCTGCGCCTGCCCAGCGGACGGACGGCCGCCGTGCGCTACGAACCCGGCAAGCCGCCCGTGGTGGCGGCGCGGTTGCAGGAGTTCTTCGGCATGAAGGAGTCGCCGAGAATCGGGGGCGCGACGCCGCTGTTGATCGAGTTGCTCGCGCCCAACATGCGTCCGGTGCAAACGACGACGGACCTGGCGGGCTTCTGGGCGCGGCTGTATCCGCAACTGCGGCGCGAGTTGGGCCGGCGTTATCCGAAACACTCCTGGCCGGAGGATCCGCTAACGGCTTCGCCGCCTGAGCGGCGGTAGAAGACGGCGGCGCGGGCGGCGCGCCACCATGGCGGGCTATTGGAATCCGGCCAGAGCGGCCAGGTCTGTCTCGGTTCTGCGTTCCTGTACACAGAGAAGGGTTGCTTTGGCAGGCGAAAGTGAGCAGCGGCCGTTCAGGATGGGCAGGTTGCCGAATTCGGCGAAGGTTTGCGAATCCCGGCTTTGGAACGAGTACCCTTTTTGGCAAAACGGCCCAATTCGACGGGTGATCGCCCGCTACCCTTTGCCGAACACGACGTTCGCCGGTCACGGCTTCCATTGGATCGGCAGTCCCAACAATTACGTGACCAATAACCAGGAGATGGGCCGCTGGGATCACAATTTCACGGACAACAGCAGGCTCATGTTCCGCTATGTGCAGGAGGATCAAGGCGCCGTCAATTACCAGCCGGGCTGGACCGGCGGCCAGTTTCCTTCCGTAAACAGCGACCTCTTCTTTGCCAGCAAGAATCTGGTTGCGAACCTCACCCATATTCTGAGCCCGCGCTTGCTGAACGTTGCCCAGTTCGGCTATAACGCCCGGCCCTTTGGACTTGTCGATGGCAAGACCTCGGACCCGAAGCTGCTTTCCCGCGAAGGGTTTACTTATACCGGGTTGTTTCCGGAAACCAGCGGATCCTGGCCGCGCCATCGCGGCTTCGATGGGTTCGACAGCATCAAACACCGCTCGAATTACCGGAACAAGATGGAGATCTTCCAGGCCCAGGACAATCTCTCCTTTACGGCCGGCGCGCATAACTTCAAAGTTGGATTCGATTGGAGTTCCGGCCGGCTCGGCGAACCCGCGAATGGCTCTGGCGATTACACCGCGGGCTACTTCAGGTTCCGCGATACGCGCAACATGCTGCTTGGCAATGTCCGCTCCTACCAGGAAGAGCAGGCGCAGAACGTGGAGTCCAGCCGTATGACCGATTTGGGAATCTATGCGGCCGGCACCTGGAAGCTGACCACCAGTCTCACGCTGGACGTAGGACTGCGCTGGCAATACCTCAGCCCGGCCCGCTCCATTAAGAACAACATTTCGAACTTTTGTCCGGGCCTTTATGACCGTTCGCGATGCTCGACTGCGGCCTTCGACGGCGACGGTCTGCTCGATCCGCGCCGCTGCGACACCATGAACGGCATCGTCACGCCTGCCTCGCCGAATGCGGTGAGTGCGGCGCTGGTCCAACGTCATTTTCAGAATTGGGAGCCTCGCTTTGGCATCGCCTGGACCCCCTTGGCGAGCCGGCGGCTGGTCTTCCGCGGCGGCGGCGGGATATTCCACGGCCGGGACGCCGGTTCCCTGACGAGCGCGCTCGGACTGCCGCCGCCGTTCAACCGCACCGTCGAGTTGACCAGCCTCTCGTTTGCGGCGCTATCTCCGGGCAGGCTCTCACCCTTCAACCCTGACACGCCCCAGGCGCCCACGTTCCTGCAAACGCTCGACCCGGTGTACAAGACGCCAACCAGCTACCAGTACAGTTTTGGCGTTCAGTATGAACTGGCGCCGCGATCCACCTTCGATGTGAGCTATGCCGGAAGCCGCCAGATTCATCAAGGGCGCAACCGCGATATCAACCAGGTCCCCGCGCAGTACCGGAAGGGTGTGTTCGAGGGCGATACGAATCCGGACCTGGTCAGGCCCTTCCTCGGATTCTCGAATATTTACGTCAATGAACGTGCCGGCACGACGCGTTACAACTCGCTGCAAGGCCTCTTCAGCCACCGCATGGGCAGAGGGTTTACCTTCCAGGCGGCGTATGCCTGGGCCACCACCATCTCCACGGCCGGGAACCGCGATTCGGAAGCCATTGATTCCGCCGTCTACGATGCGTACAACCCCTCTCTTGAAAAAGGGTTCTCTTCCGCCGATCAGCGTCATTCGCTCACGTTGAACTACAACTGGGAGTTGCCGTTCTTCCACAACGCGAGGGGCATCACCCGAACCATTCTGGGCGGTTGGAGGCTTTCGGGGGTGACGGCGTTTCGCGGGGGGCTCCCGGCGAGCGTGTGCTCGGGAGGCGGCTACGCCGGTCTGTTTGGCTCCGAATGTGAGCGGACGAACCTCATCGGGAAGCCCAATCTTTCAAGGGGCCAGCGAAGCATGCTTCACTACTTCAATACGGATGCGTTTGTCCTCCAGGCGCCAGGCACGATCGGGAATGCCGCCAAAGGTATTGTCCGCATGCCGGGAGTGAATGATTGGGACATATCCGCCTTTAAGGAATTCCGCCTGCCCGTGTTTCCATCCCGCGCCCCAGGCGAGGAAGCGCTGCTGCAAGTTCGCGCGGATTTCTTCAATGCCTTCAACCACACCCAGTTCTGCGGTGTGGATACCGAATTCGTTCCGCTCCGGGATGCCACGGGGTCGCCCGCCGACCCGGGCACCGGGTTCGGAGCGGTAAATTGCGCGCGGGCGCCACGCTCAGCGGGCCTGCCCATCAAAAAAGGCACTATTCCCTAGCCGGCCGCCGCTTCGGAGCCGATAAGGAACTAGCATGGGAATCACGCCGCTCAAGTTCACGGGAATTAGCAGTTTTTCCGAGGATTTTCAGACAATTCTCTCGCGCGCTGTCTCCATCGCTTCCCTGCCGTTGCAGCAACTGCAGAACGATCAGACAGAGATGCTGGCAAAGAAGCAGTCCTTATCCAGCCTCAGAAGCGCCGTGTCCGATTTGGCAATTGCCATTGAGGCGCTCGGAGAAGTGGGGGCCACGCGGAGCCTGAGCGTGAGTTCCACGAACACGAACCGGGTCACGGTTTCCAAGAGCGGGAACGCCAGCAATGGGCTGTATCACCTCACCAACATCACATCGGTAGCCTCGGTGGCAAGCGAGAACTTCCTCACCGGAGTGGACACGCAAGACGCCACGCCGGTGGATGGAGATGGGGAGCTTGAACTGGTTCTGGGAACCCAGACCTACGCAGTTTCGCTAGACGGCGCCAGCAACAACCTGCTCGGCCTGCGCGATGCCATCAATCACTCCGGTGCGGCGGTGACAGCGAACATCATCAACTCCGGAACGGAGACAGCCACTTACTACCTGTCGGTAACCGCGCAGCAGCCCGGCGAAACCGTGCTAGCCCTGCGTTCGGAGGCGGGGAATTCCAATTCCAATCTCCTCGGTTCGGGTAATCAGGGCTCCAATGCCGAGTTTGAGCTGAACGGAATTCCGATCACTCGTGGTGACAACACGATATCGGATGTCATCGATGGCCTCACCCTGACCATCCTGGATACGACTGAGCCGGGCGAGCAGGTGAGCATCGCGGCAAATTCCTCACGGGGAACTTTCGCCACCCGGTTGAATGATTTGGTTGCGGCCTACAATGCGGCGGCCTCCGCCGTTAATGCTCACATTGGCGACGATGCGGGCGTACTGAGCGGCGACGCCATTTTGCGGCAGATCCAAGGTGCTCTCCGGCGGATGAACGGCTACGCGAACGGAGGCGAGGTGGGTTCGCTGGCGGCGCTTGGCATCGAGTTGGACAAGACCGGCACGATGAGCTTCGATACAGCAAAGTTTTATTCCCTGAGTACTTCGCAGTTCGAGTCCGCGTTGGATCTGATGGGTACGCGAGAGACCGGCTTCGGAGCGCTGGCTCAGCGGCTGGACGAAATCAGTAACCCGGTCTCGGGCCTGATTAAGAAGCAGCAGGACGCACTCGATCAAAGCGATGACCGGATCGACCGGCAAGTCGAGGCAATGAGCGAACGGATCGCGGTGATGCAGAGCAGCCTGGCCATAAGACTGCAACAGGCCGATGTCCTCATCAGCCAGTTCGCCTCGCAGCAGTCGCAGTTGGAGGCGGTGGTGAAATCGCTCAACACCATGTCCTTCGGCAAGGAGAAAGGCTAGTGAGCCGCTGGTCCAATATACTCGCCGAACTCGATCACATTGATTTCGCCTTGTGCCGGGAATCCGAACCCGGCTCTCTCTCCTACTGGCTGCAAAGACGCGCTTCGCTTCTGGAGAGCATGAGCGGAGCCGGTGACGCGCCTTCCGATCGAGCCGAACAGGTCCGGCTGGCGCAAGCCGTCCAGCGGGGCAGGGAACAGTTGGAGCAATGGAGCCGGCAGCGTGACGGACTTCGCGCCGAGGCGGGTAACCTGCATGTCTGCCGCAGGATGGTCCAGGCGCTCCGGCCTGCCCGTGGTTCTTACTTCAGCATCGAGAGCTAGCGTGCCGTCCCGGGATTGCCGGAACGCCGTCAGACTGAAATCGGTGATCGGATTCGCTGGAATATGCGGCGAGGCGCCCGATCTCCTCCAGGCTTCCCGCGCCAGCATCGCTGCTCAGCATGCCCGCCGTGCCGTATGAGCTTCGAACGCAAAATCAGCCCGGCTGCACACTGTCAGTACGAGGGACTGCTCTTGCAGGGCGGTAACTGCCGCGCGAAAACTCACGTCTGGCTTAAGCGAACGTGTGCTGCCGAGGGGTTGGGGAGCTTTTGGGGCTAACGGTGCTTCGCCTCGACACCTGCTTGCAAGCAATTGGCCACACGCGCTACAACGGAAGCCCATTGACCGGGCTGGTCTTGCCGGAACAACCGCATCGAAGGATACCAGAGCGAATCTTCACGCTCCAATTGCCAGCGCCAATCGGCGGCGAATGGCAGAAGGGTCCAAACGGGCTTTCCCAGCGTGGCTGCCAAGTGCGCCACCATCGTGTCCACGGAGATGACAAGATCCAGCCCTTGCAGAAGAGACGCCAGATCAGCCACCGTCCCATCGGGTTGTTCCACAACCTCGAGTTGCCAGGTATTCCCAAGCGAATCCATCTCGCTCACGGCTGGGCCGCGTTGCAGAGAGATGAGCCGCACACCCTGCAGTTGGGCGAGGGGGGCCAGCTCGGCGAGTGGTATGGACCGGTTCCGCCCCTTTATGTGGTCGGGATGCCCGGCCCAGCACAGCCCTACCTTCTTTCCAGCGCCGCCCACCAGGGCCGCCGCGGCGACAGGGACCGGAAACCAAACCGGTGGGATCTCCGGAAAGCAACCAGCCAGACTCAACAACGGAATGTGGTAATCCGTGCAGGGCGGCACGTTGCCGCGCTCCACTACCTCGATGTCAGGCAACCCCTTGAGTAACGAATGGAGACGTGGCTGGACCTCGAACACCACTCGAGCGCCACCTTCGGTCAGCAACCGAAGGTAGCGAAGGAACTGGATTGTATCCCCCAGTCCCTGTTCGCTCCACACCAGAATGGCTCTGCCCTCCAACCGTTGGCCCCGCCAGCGTGGCGAGGAGAACTTACGGCGCGGAAATCCGGCTTGTTCCAGGCGGGCCTCATACAACTGCCAGCCCCGGCGGAAATCCCCCGCGGCGAGCGAAGCGAGTGATAGATTCCAACGTGAGTCGACGTGCGCTGGCTGGCGCGCAAGGGCGCGTTCGAAGCAAGTCTTGGCATCGGGCAGCCGGTTCTCAGCCAGGCAAAGTGCACCGAGGTTGTTGAGCGCATCGGCATGCCCCGGATCGGCCACCAACAAGAGCTCATACTGCGTTCGGGCCTCGCCAACGCGGCCTGTATTCTGCAGCGTGAGTGCAAGGTTGTAGCGGGCATCGGAATAGCCGGGGCGAATGGCGAGGGCGCGTTCGTAAGCGGCGATGGCTCCCTGCGTGTCTTGTTCGGCTTGCAGGAGATGGCCCAGATTGTTATGTGCCTCGGCGCAATGGAAGTCCAGATCGATGGCGCGTTCGTAACAGCCGCGAGCCTCTGGCAGCAGGCGCAAGGCGCTGGCCGCGAGGCCGCGGTGGTACCAGGCCGCGGTCAGCGTGGAAGCGTGCCGGCAGGCCTCCGTATACAAGTCTCTTGCCCGGCGCCAGTCTCCACCGCTGGCCGCTTCGTGGCCGCACTGCAGCAGCGCTCGAGCGCAATTGTCAGCCGCCTCGGTATAGGCGGGATCCAGCGCGAGAGCAGCCTTAAAATCCTGGCAGGCCTCCGCGCAGCGCCCCTGGGCAGCCCGGACATGGCCCAGCGCGTTGCGCAGCTCCGGACTGGCTCCGTCGCATTGCACGGCGGAAAGGAGCACACTCTCCGCCTCAGCGCTGTGGCCGGACTCAGACAAGGCCCGCCCGAGCTTGCCTAGCGTCGGCGCATGCAGTGGCTCCATCCGCAGTACTTGCCGGTAGGAGGCGATCGCTCCCTCCAGATCGCCCGCGCGGCGCAGGGCCAAACCGAGGTTGGCCAGGTAGACCGGATGTGGGCGCAGCTCCAAGGCGCGGCTCAACAGGCTCAGCGCCCGGCCGTGCTCGCCCTGCTCGCTTAGCAGGAGCCCAAGCAAGTGGAGCGCGTCGGCATGCTCGGGCGCCTCAGTGAGAGTCTCACAGTAAAGCCGGGCGGCTGCGATGTGATTGCCCGCCCGGTGTTCGGCCAGCCCCGCCTGCAGCAATTCAGAAGCAGTCATCGGCACAACGCAAGCTCCTCTAATGGCGGCGCGAAGCGGTCATCGGAGACGGCGTCATTGGTGGCATCCTCGCGGGTGTGGATGTCTAGGCGAACCCCGGGGGCTGCGAGAAGCACCTGCGCCGCCAGCTTGTGTGCCGGCGAGAGCGTCTCTTTGCCTCCATCGAAAACTATCAGCCGGCCTGTCCGCGCCGCGTCGTCCACGACGCGCTCCCAGCGGTGCGGAGCGACCGGGTGGAGGGAAAACAGACTCGCTGAGCGTCCGCCGGCCATCATGCGGGCGGCCAGTTCCGCGCCTGAGTCGAGCGTGAACGAGAAGCACGCAATGGTGGCATCGCGGCCCTCGGCGAACTGGAAGCAGGACTGGTCGCGGGCCTCCCACAGCAGCGGCAAGTCGGCCACGGGGGCGCTGAACAGGCGCTGCGAGAAGGCGAGGATGCGGAAGCCAGGCCGAAGGAGTTGCGCTGCGATAATCCGCTCCAGTTCCACCTTGGCCACAGGCGCGAACCCATCGGCGCGCACCGTCGAGCAGATCCCGTTGAGTCCTTGAAAGCTCGATTGCGGTCCCTGCAAACCCTGGTCGCAGACAATGGCCGCGATCGTGAAGCTGCCGTCCACGGGCGCTCCCTGGGCGCGCACGAACTGCATCGTGTTGGCCAGTTGATCAAGGGCCAGCAACAGGAAATCCAATTGCTTCATGTACAGCACACAGCGCGCGCCGTTCATCATGAGACCGAATCCAGTTCCGGCGTGCGTCAGTTCACAATTGCCGATGTTGGTAAGTATGCCCGGCAAGTGGCGCGTCAGGCCGCAGATGCAGCTTCCCTTGTCGATGTTCTCTCCCATTTGCACAAGCGGCGTCTGGGAAGCCATCGCGGCGGAAATGGTCCGGGCCAGCGCTGCCTGCACCGTGGCCAGATACGTCGCCGTTACCGGCTGAGACATGATTCCTCCAGAGGCATGGCGAGCAGGCCTGAAGTCCGCGCCACGAGTGATTCGATATAGACAGAAGCTTCGCCGCCCAGCAGGAGCGCCGCACCATAGGCAGGGTCCTCCCAGGATGGCTCGATCACCAAGCCTTCGGAAAGGGAGATACGGCGCGGATCGGTGGCCCACCCCGGCGTGGCCCCGGCGTGGTTGCAGAAGGTGCGCACGCGGGCCTCGATTACGACCGGACCTGACTGCGCCGCGCCGCGCGCGCGCGCCAGCGTCTGCCCGTATACCGCCGGGTCATTACCGCTCAGTGGCAGAAACGGGATGTCCAGCGAAGCCGCCAGCGCCGCGGTGCCGACCGGAGAGCGGCGCTCGGCGATCCGCGAGGCAAGCGAGTGATCATTGTTCTCTATGAGCACGGCCAGCGGCAGTTGGTGGGAACGGGCAAAGAGCAGCGTCTCGTAAAACACCCCCTCTTCCATCGCCCCATCGCCGGTCAGCGCGAATACCACCGCGCCCGTGCCCCGCAGCTTGTGCGCGAACGCAAGACCGCCAGCCACCGGCAGGTTGTTGCCCAAAATCGAGGAGGCATACACGATGCCGCGTGAAGGCTGCGTGAGATTCATGGAGCCCAACCGGCCGCCGCATGCCCCCGCCGGATCCAGCAGGTACTCCCTGTACACCGGTTCAAACGCACGCGCACGAGCAAACTGATAGGCCATGTTACGGTGCGTCAGGGCGAGTTGGTCGGCAGGCGCCAGCACCTCGCTCAGGGCCACGGCTAGTGATTCGTGGCCGAAGGCGGCATGTATGGGAATGCGGAAGCGGCCGCGCTTCATCTCCTCGTTGATCAGATGCTGCCAGAGCCGCAACTCCAGCACCCGGCGGGCCAGTTCGCGCGGGTTCATATGGCCACCGCCTGCCGCAGTGTGGCCAGTCCGCGGGGCAGGTCAACTTCCGGTTTCCAGTCCAGTTCGGCGCGCGCCTTGGCGTTGTCGGGATTCCGCACGCTCACGGCCTGCGGCTGGCCCTCGATCACTCGTGGCCTCCTCCCGCAGAGCCGCATGCTTTCCTCAATCACTTCTCCCAGCGTGATCAGCCGGCCGCCGGAGAGGTTGAACACGGCAAAGCCTGTTTTCTCCAGCGCCGCCGCCGCAACAATGCCCGAGCATATGTCCTCGACATGGATGAAACGGCGCGCCGTCGAGAGCGATCCTTTCACCTCCACCACATCCTTGTGCAGCACCGCGTCATGCAGCATCTCCACGGCCGACCAGTTGGCCGGCCGGGGGCCGTACACGATGCCGAACCGGAGCACGGTGACCGCAGAAAAATCCCCGCGCCTTGCCGCGCCGGCCAGCAGGCGCTCGCCGGCAAGCTTGGTGAGGGCGTATTCACTCACCAGCCGCGTTGCATCCAGCGGCGCGTCCTCGCGCTGCACCTCGCTGTTGGCCACCTCGCCATACACCCACTCGCTTGACGCAAAGAGGAACCTCCGCACTCCACGACGGCGAGCGGCGTCGAGCAGGTTGAGAGTGCCACCGACATTCACATCGAAGGCTTCGCGCGGATTTTGCCGGCAATCGCTGTCGCGCGAGACGGCCGCCAAGTGGATGAGCGTTCCTCCCTCGGGCAACAGATCCGCCACGGCCGAATCGCGGATGTCGGCGCGCTGAGTGCGCTTGTGACGCGCCGTCGTGTCGATGCCCGTCCAGGCCTCGCCACGGGCATCCAGTACGGCGGCAAGGCGGCTCCCAATGAAACTCTCGGAACCAGTGATGGTGATCATCGATTGGCAACCTCCCCGGGGTACGGCTGGTGCTCAGCCATCAGCGGCGCGCTCCATTCGTCCCGGCGCTTCTTTCGGAGAAACCCATGCGGACAGCAGGTGACATGCAGGCGCGTGTAGTGCGGGTCGTCTTCATACTCCGGATGAGCGGCAAGAAACCGCTCGATCGCTTCCAGCGGATGGCTCAGCCGCCATTCCTTTTGACCGCGCGGGATGTCCCACACGTCGGCCTGCGCCCCGTCCATTACAACCAGATAACTGCCCGGCGTGACCAGTTGTTCATACAGCCGCAGTTCGGCCAGCACATGTTCGGTGTTGTGGTTGGAATCCAGCGTCACCAGCACGCAGCCCGAGCCGGCCACGCGGCGGCGCACACCCTCAAAGGTCTCGGCAGCCGTCGAGCTTCCCTCCAACAACTCGATGCGGTGAGCCAGAGGATGCGCCTCGATCGTGGCCCGATTGTGCTTGCGGATGTCCACATCGATGCCGAGGACGCGGCCCTTGCCTGCCAATTCACACAATGACGCGTAGAGAATCGCCGAGCCGCCATGAGCCACGCCGCACTCCACAATCCAGTCCGGCCGCAGCCGCCACAACAGCTCCTGCATGAGCACGATGTCGCTGGGGAACTGAATGACCGGCACGCCCAGCCAAGTCGGTTCGTACATTAACCTGTACTGGGCGCCCAGTTTTACCCACATGCTCGCCACGGCGCGCATGCCTTCGGGCGAGTAGAGATCAACTGTGCGGTGCGAGCCCGCGGTCTCAATAGTGAGACGAGTGGATGCGTCGGTGGTTAGAGTACGGTCATACATAAGGGAGACCTCCGGTTATTGGAGGGCGCCAGGTCATATCGGACGCACCTCGGGTACGGGAATCAGGAAACGGCCGCCACGAGCGCGGTAGCCGGCCAACTGAAGCTGAATCTCATCGGCAAAATTCCAAGCCAGCAAGAGGAGAGTGTCGGGTTGGTCGGAGTGGATGCGCTCAGGAGCCACGATCGGGATGTGCGTGCCCGGAGTGAGGCGTCCCTGCTTGAGCTCGTTGCGGTCGGCGATCCACATCAGATCCGAGGGGCCCAGTCCGCACCAGGCGGCCAGTGTCGAGGCTTTGGCCGGAGCTCCGTATCCGGCCACGCGTTTGCCCTCCGCACGGAGGCCGTCCAGAGCGGTGCGTAGATCGCGACGAATGGAACACGCGCGGCGGGCTAGCTCGTCATACACACTGCGCTCATGCAGGCCAGCCGCGCGCTCTGCCTCCAACTGCGCGGCCACGCGCGGGCCCGGCCTGCGGGCCCCGCTGTGCTGTACCCACACCCGCAACTGGCCGTGGTGGATGGGCAGGCGTTCGCAGTCGAAGATCTCCAGGCCGTGTGCGGCAAACAACTCCATCATCGGCCCGAGTCTCCAAAAGTGGCAGTGTTCGTGATAGATCGTGTCAAAGGCGCACTGCTCGATCAGGTCCAGCAGATAATGCGCTTCGATCACAAACACACCGCCGGTCGCAAGCAACAGGGCAACTCCTTCCAGGTAGGAGTGCAGATCCGGGATGTGGGGGAAGGAGTTGGTGGCCGTGATGACTCGCACCGGGCCGTGGCGCTCCAGCAGGCGCCTTGCCGTGTCGCGGTGGAAGTAATCCACCTCGACGTCGATGCCCTTGGCGCGTGACCGTGGAGCGAGGTTTTCGGCGGGGTCGACTCCACGGGCGCGGAAACCATGGCCCCGCATAAAAGTGGCGAGAGTGCCGTCGTTGCACCCAATGTCAAGAGAAGCGGCTCCCATGTGGGCCGGCACACGCGCGGCGATAGCCGCCGCAAGAGAACCCAGGTGCGCCGTGAGGGTCGAGGAGGCCGAACTGACGTAGAGATAGTGTCCGTAGAGCAGTTCAGGTGGAACACGGTCAGCCAACTGCACGTGGGTACAGTGCGGGCAGCGCGCCAGCCGCAGCGGAAAGAGCGGCTCGCGATCACGATCGGCGGCCATGGGCAGGTTGTTGGCGAGGCCGGTCAGCCCGAGATCAAGAACCACTTCAAGGTCTACTCGCCCGCACAGCAGGCAACTGCCGCTCGACAGCAGTTCCACGGGCGAGGGGGTGATCGTATCGAGGGGGGGGGTCATGAGGACTGCTCCTTCCACCAGGCTATGGCCTGCTTTATTCCAGTGTTCAGATCCAGACGTGGTATCCAGCCCAGCCACTCGCGGGCCCTGCGGTTCATTCCCGAGCTGCGGGCGAGGGTCTCGCCTCCGGGCGGCGCCGGGCCGGACTCCTCCCATCGAGGCTCAACCCCGGCGCAGTCAAAAATAAGGGCGGCTAAGCTGGCCACGTTCGTTGTACGGCCCGAAGAGAGGTTGATGATGGCCAGGTTCGGCAGCGGGACCCAGGCCGCTCGCGCCATAGCATCCACGGCGTCGGCGACAGCAAGAAAGTCGCGTTCCTCGTTCGGGGACTGCAACGTGAGCGAGACTCGCCGCAGTGCGGCACGGATGGCCGAAGGCACCAGCCGGGTGGGGGCCTCAAACGGACCGTAAGGAGTGAATAGCCGCAGCCAGACGCATTCGATTCCCAGTTGCTCAGCACGTTGGACGGCCATATGGCAGGCCTTCACCTTGGCCCTACCCAGGGCGGTTTCCGGCCGGCACGGGGAATCTTCTTCAAAGCCGGCGCCAGATCCGTACTCAGCTGCGGAACCGGTGGTGATGAGCCGTCGAGGACGCCACTGGTCACAAGCGTCCAGCACGCCGCTCATGCCCTGCGTGATGGCTTGCTCATGATCCTCCGGTGAGGCCTCCCTGTTCCAGGTGGTCGAGGCGAGATGGTAGATCGTCTCTGGCTGGAATCGGGCGAGTATTGCTCCTAAAGCGGCTGAATCTCTGACATCAGCCGCGGCCAGGGCTGTTTTGAGGCCGGACAACCGATCCTCGGAGCCGCCCGGACGTAGGATGGCGCACACCTCGTGGCCTTCCCGAAGCAGACCACGCACCAGATTGGCGCCAATGAATCCTCCCGCTCCTGTTACGGCAATCCGCACTGGTTACTCCACATGAGGCATCAACACGCGCGAACCCTGGGGCTCGCCCCGGATGCTCAGCTCTTTCAGTTCGCCCAGGGCGGCGCGCACGGCCGGATGCCGCTCCGGCGGCGCGGCGAACAGAAAGAAGCCGCCTCCGCCAGCGCCGCACAACTTGCCGCCCCAGGCTCCGGCCGATAGCGCGCGTTCGTACCAGCCGTCGATGCGCCTGTTGGAGATTGTCGAGGCCAACCGCCTCTTCCGCCGCCATCCCTCATCGAGCGCCCGCCCGAACGTCTCGGGATGAAAGTTTCCGGCCAGCGCCTCCTGCATCTCCCAGGCCTGCCGCTTTAGCGATGACAACTCTTCGCGGTGCGCATCAATGTTGGCCCTTTGCTCGGCCAGCACGTCCGGAGCTTGACGGCCGATGCCCGTCCAGAACAGCAACAGGTGATCGAACAACTGCCGCCGCACGCCGGGCGCAAAGCGCTGCGCTTCCACACTCACGCCGCCGCCAGGAAGAAACCGGTACAGGTTGAACCCGCCGAAGGCCGCAGCATACTGGTCCTGTTTGCCGATGGGCCTGCGCAGAGACTCAATCTCAATGTGCGCTGCCTCTTCTGCCAGTTGCGAAGCTGCGACCGTTTCGCCCCGCCATACATGCAGCGCATGCAGCAACCCCACGCAATACGCGCTCGATGAGCCCAGACCGCTGGATGCCGGAATATCGGCCACCGTACTCATGTAGATAGGCGGCTCCATGGCCAGGAACCGGAAACAGGCCCTGGCGATGTCGTTCCGGATCTCATCCACAGTTTCCACCTGCTCGGTTTCGGAGTAATTCAACCGGATCGGCGCGCCGAACAGCGCATCGTGCCGCTTCAACGTGACATAGACGTACTTGTCTATAGCCGTGCTCAGCACGGCGCCTTCTCCCTGCTCATAGAACCCAGGAAAGTCCGTTCCGCCTCCGGCGAAACTTACGCGCAACGGCGTGCGGGTGACCACCAGCCCGCAGTGCAACCGTGACGGCGTCCTGCCGCCCATCGCGCCTGCCAGGCGGGCAAGTGATTGTGCCTCCAGGGCCAGTGAAGCCGTGTCAACCATGGCGCAGCGACCAGTCATAGGGAATCGACGGATCAAACGGCGGCACCCGCTTCATCTCTTCCGGCTCGTGAGCAATCGTGGCGCAGTTGGCCAGAATCACCATCTTGTCGCCGTAGGCCTTGTAACCATTGGCGATGCCGGGCGGAATCCGCACCAATACATAGTGGTCCTCGCCCAGGAAGATCTCCTGCAACTCGCCCCGTGTCGGCGAATCCTCGCGCAAGTCGTACAGCACCAGCTTGGCCCGCCCCGAGATCACCGCGTTGTTCACCGTCATCCTGGTGTGGATGTGCCAGGCCTTTACCGTTCCGGGCCAGGAGCATGAGAAGTAGATCTCGCCGAATTGCTCAAAGTGCGGGTCCGTGGCCTTCATCATGTGCATGATCTTGCCGCGCTCATCCACGATCTGGCGCAACGGAACAATCTTGACCCCGTCAATCACGCCATCACCTCCCCGGTTTCGGCCGGCCGCGTGGATCGCGCCGCCCGGCAGCCGGCCGTCCAGCGCAGATCCTCGCCGAGCGCACCCTCGCCCAACAGCTTGTTCAACCAGTGCAACCTCGTGAAGCGCGCCTCGGCAAACTGCTCGCGCCGCAACCGCAGAGCCTGGAGCTCCTCCACCAGCCGCGCCGCCCCTTCCTGCGGCGTCCATCTTGCCTGAAACCCCGGCAGCCGCGCCCGGATCTTGGAGAAGGAGGTGCGGTAGGTGCGTTGATCGGCCTCGGGCTGCGCCAGCACGTCCAGCCGCGCTCCGGAAGACTCGGCGACGGATCGCGCCAGAGCGCCAATCTGGACATTCACAAAGCCTGCGCCCACGTTGAAGGCCTCGTTATGGACCGCCTCGCGGGGCGCCTCCAACGCCGCGCGGAAAGCCGCGCACACATCTTCCACATGCACCACGGGCCGCCACGGCTTACCGTCGCTGAACACGCGCACTGCGCCTCCGGCCACGGCCGAGCC
Source organism: Bryobacterales bacterium (assembly GCA_020847045.1). Lineage (GTDB taxonomy): Bacteria > Acidobacteriota > Terriglobia > Bryobacterales > Bryobacteraceae > JAFLBB01. The sequence continues at coordinate 189,984 of JADLCT010000059.1, forward strand.
CGCCAGCGAGTTCAACACCGTGTCGAAGCGCATTCTGGGCGACAGTCCGTAGACGGTGCCATTGCGCAGGTACACCGGCGAAAAGCGCTCCGTGGCCAGCGGCGACAACGCCCGTTCGGCATCCACCTTCGACCGCGCATACTGTGTGCGCGGATCCAGCGGCGCGGTCTCCTCGACGGCGTGCGTGGGATCTCCTACCGCACCGTACATAATGCAGGAGCTTGAGAACAGGAAGCGCTCCACGCCAGCCTCGCGCGCCATGGCGGCCAACCGCACCGTGGCGCCGCCGTTAATTTCGCGTGTCCAACGCTCGTTCAGATTTCCAATGGGATCATTGCTGAGGGCAGCTAGGTGAATCACCGCGTCAAAGCCCTCCAGATCCCGCGGCGTCAACCCGTCGCGCAGATCCACGCGCGGCCCGCCCAGGGCTGCGCGCGCCGGCGTCAGCAGGCAGGGCTCGAAGAACCCGGTATCGGCGCCATGCACCTCATAGCCGGCCTCGAGAAAGTAGGGGACCATCACCGAGCCGATGTAGCCGAGATGTCCGGTAATCAGGATGCGTTTTGCCATAGTGACTCCTCGTTTTGTGTGGGGCGCGCCAACCGCCCGGCCGCCGCCAGCAGCGGCTGCTCCGGACAGATCATGAGAAACCGGCAACCGGCCCGCGCGGCCGCCTCGGCGTCGCGCTGGTCGTCGCCCAAGAACCAGGTGCGCGACAGATCGAGCGCCCAGTCTCTCTGCGCCTGAAAGAGCATGCCCGGCGACGGTTTGCGGCAGCCGCAACCCTGGTTCCAGCCATGCGGACACACGTAGACTCCGTCGATGCGTCCGCCGGCCTGCTCGGCTTCGATGTGCATGCGAGCGTGGATGCGGTCCAGGTCGCCGCTGTTCATGGCGCCGCGCGCCAGCCCCGCCTGGTTTGAGATCACCAGTACGCGCCAGCCCGAGCGCCGAAACTCGCGCAGCGCATCGAGCGCTCCCGGCAGCCACTCCCACTCCTCCCACGACCGCACATACTCGCCGCGCGCCGGCTTCCGGTTCAATACGCCGTCACGATCCAGCAGCACCGTGGGTGGTTGTGAGAAAAAACGTTCGGTTTCGGCCAGCCGCGCCGGCGTGGAGGGTCCGTAATACCGGTGCCGCGTCCGGTAGGCGCCCAGCATCTCGCGGCGCACCAATTCGGGATACAGCGACTCGCCGAGACTTGTATTGCCGTGCCCCGCCAACTCCACCACCTCGCGGTCGAGAAACAGGAAACCGATGTCCACATCGCGCAACCCGGCCGCGCTCCGTCCCGGATCGTACACGCGAACGCGTCCGTCCTCATGCACAGACACATTGGCCCGCGAATATCCGTCGCGGTTGTCATAGACGGTCATCTGCGCCGGTAGCCGCGATTCCAGCCAGCGGGCCTCGGCCTGCTCCAGGTCGATGGGGCAGAAGTTATCTCCGTATAGCAGGAGAAACTGCTGGTCCAGCATCGAAGCCGCCCGCCGCAGACGCCTCGATGTCTCAGTCGGCGCCGGCGAGATGGAATATTCAATCTCGATCCCAAATCGGGACCCGTCGCCAAAATGGGACACCATCGCCCCGGCATGCCAGCCGCACAACAACAGCAGCCGTTCAATGCCCCAGCCGCGCAGCCATTCGGCCAGACGTTCGGCAAAGGGCTTGCCAGCCACGGAAATCAATGGTTTGGGTAGCGAGGCTGTCAACGGCAGCATCCGCTTGCCATAGCCGCCAGCCAACATGGCGGCCTGGCGCACACGGACCAGGGGCATGAGTGTACAAGGCGGCCGCTACTGTATGGTTAACGCCGGCAGAAGCGCCGAGGCCAACCGGGCCGCGCTGGCTACTTCATGCACGCCGGCTTCCACACAGTTCACCGCTAGGGTTTGCGCCGCTCCTGGGGCTCCTCCCACCAAGCCTTGCAGTTTTACCTTCTCCCCCTGGCTTCTGGGCGGCACGGCCAACGACGCCGGGTCCACTTCGTACTTGGCGCACAACTGATGCAACTCCTCCAGCGTCTCGCCGTAGCTGTCCGGATCACGGTTGATGTTGGCGGCCATGGCCGCCAGCATCTTTGCCATGGGAACCTGGAAGCGGTCGTCGCCGGGAAACAACGCCTCTTTGGCCCGCAGTTGGATGTCGGCCCAGTTCACCTCCAGGTTCACAGACGGAATCAGAGCCGGGTGGATGATCTCGGCGATCGACTTCCGCTCCTCGGCGTGATAGTCCTGGCGCCGCCGTGCTCCCTTGCTCCGGAAGAAGTAGGCGCAGCCCGTGGAGGCCCCTGAGTTGCCCCCGATCGACAAGCCGCGTTCGAACTTGCCGATGTTCCGTCCGAGATAGGCATTGGCGATGCCCGTGTAGTTGTCCGGCGCCCCCACATAGAAGTATTTGCCCGTCTTGGCGGTCACGCGCTCCACCAACTCCCGGCTTGTGAAGCCCGTATAAATGCTCGGTAGCGAACCGAAGCCCAGTTCCCAGCCGTAATAGCCCCGCAGCAACGCCATCGGGTCCAGCATTTGAAAGTTGTGCGTCAGATGCAGGAACATCCGGCCGGCCACGCTCGGCTCCAGGGCGTCTTCCCACCAGTAGGTGTACTTGTCCCACATGAGCACGTCCATGGGAGCGCGCTCCAAGATCGCCGCCGCCAGTGTCATGCCGTCCGGCATCAGCGCGTCGTCGTCGCCGAGGTAGAAAATGTAACGTCCCTCGCACAACTTGAGCGCCTCTTCCCAGTTCTCATTCATGGGCAGGGTGTAGGGAGCCCGGTTGTACTTGATCTTCGGCGAATGGTACTCGCGGACCACGCTGGCCGTCTCCTGGCCCGAGCAGTTGTCCTGCACGATCAGCTCATAGTCCGGATACGGCTGCATCAGCACGCTCCGCATGGAGTAGGCGAGCGTTCGATGGCGCTCACGCGTGGGAATGACGATGGAGAACATCGGTTGTGACATGACCTATTCCTTTTCTGTAACTCCGGCGGCGGTCTGAATCGCGGCCGGCGGCGCGGCCTCGCAGAAGCGCCGCCACATGGCGCGGTAGGCGGCTTCCATGCGCCGTGCAAAGCCCGGCTCGTCCATCAGGGACGATGCGCGCAGGCGGGCGCGCAACTGCTGGCGCAGGGCGGCCAGTTCGGACTCCCGGCTGGCCCACGACACGGCCTGGGCAACATACTGCTCCTCCGATTCGGCGGCGCAATCGCCCAGGCCCACGCGTCCGAGCAGACTTGCCCCCACGCGCGACACATGCGTCTTCCCGGCGAGCGTCACCACGGGCACGCCCATCCACAGCGCTTCGCACGTCGTCGTTGTGCCGTGATAGGGGTAGCTGTCCAGGGCAACGTCCACCTGCGCGTAGGAGTTCAAGTGTCCTTCCAGCGATTCGACGGCCCCCGACATAAGAATCCGCCGTTCCTCGATTCCGTGGGCGGCAAACGCGGCGATGACCCGCGCCCGCGCCGGCGCCTCCGACAGGGCCCGGTTCTTCAGCGCCATCCGCGCGCCCGGCGTCCGCCGCAGAATTTCGGCCCAGAGCGCCAGCACGCGGGAGCTCATTTTGGCCATGTTGTTGAAGGATCCGTAGGTGATGGCGCCCAAGGCGGTCATGGGAGGCGCAAGCGCGGGCGCCGGCGAGCCGCCGGCCGGACGGAAGCAGAGAAACCCGCCCTCCAGCCGGACCAACTGCTCGCTATGCCAGCGCTCGGTTGAGCCCTCCGGGTCGCTTTCGGCGTCCGTGATGCGGTAATCCATGGCGTCCAGGCCTGTCGTGTCCGGGTATCCCAGCCAGGTCGCCTGCACCGGCGCCAGCCGCCGGCTGAAGGCGCGCACGCGGCTCCCGGCCGTGTGGCCGCCCAGGTCCACCAGAATGTCGATCCCGTCGGCCCGCACCAACCGCTCCAGCCGGTCTTCGTTGAAGCCCCGGATGTCGCGCCACCGCTCCCCCGCCATCCGCTGGAAGCGCGCCGTCACGGCGTCGGGCCGCGGCACATCGGCGTAGCAGTAGTACTGCACGCGCGCCGGATCGTGATGCTCCAACAGGGGCTCGGCGAAGTAGGCCACCGAATGGCGGCGGAAATCGGTGCTCACATAGCCCACCCGCAGCGGGCGTTCCGCCTCGCCCGCCCCGGGTGGTGGAAAACTTCGCGCCTCGGGCCACGCAAAGCGCGCCTGATAGTCACGGTGCAGCGAGAAAATCTCCTCCGGCGCCGCCGTGTCCAGGTAGTGAACGTTCAACAGCAGATTCGAATAGGCGTGATGGTTGCGCGGGTCCAATTCCAGAGTCTTCCGGTAGCACGCAATCGCCTCCTCGACGCACCCCTGGTCGCCCAGCGAGCAGCCGAGATTGTTCCAGATGTACGGATTGCCGGGGCGCATCGCGGCCGCCCGCCGCAGACAGCTGATGGCCTGTTCGGGACGGCCCCGGTCGCGGTAATTGTTCGATAGATTGATTAGCGGATCGGCATAGTCGGCACGGGCTGCAAGCGCCCGCTCGAAATAGGGCGCGGCGTCGGCCAGCCGGCCCATATCCTGCAACGTCACGCCCGTATTGTTCAGAGCCTCGGCAAACGCCGGCCAGCACTCCAGCGCCTTGCCGTACCAGCCCAGGGCCTCCTGGTGCCGCGCCTGCCGCCGGAAGCAGTTTCCGATGTTGTTGTAGATGGTGAACGCGGCCGGGTTCAGCGCGAGCGCCTTCTCGTAGCAGGCCTGCGCCTCCTCGTAGCGGCCCAGCTCCTGCAGCGAGTTCCCCATGTTGTTCCAGCAGTTTTCGTTGCCGCCCGCCTCGGCCAGCAGATGTTGGAAAGCCGCGATGGCCTCCTCGTGCCGGCCCTCGGCCGCCAGCAGATTGGCCAGGTTACCCCGCGCCTGGAGCATCTCCGGGTTCAGTTCGAGCGCCTTTTGGTAGCAGGCGCGCGCCCCGTCCAGGTCACCCAGCGCCTGCAGCGCCGCGCCCCGGTTGCTCATGGCGTCGGTAAAGTCCGGTTTTCTGCGCAGGGCCTCCTCATAGCACTCCAGCGCCCTCCGCCAGCGCCCCAATTGCTGCTCGGCGTTTCCCAGGTTGCTCCATGCCTCGGCCTGGCCGGGATGCAGTTCGATCACCCGCTCAAAACAGGCGCGCGACTCCTCGAAGCGGTACTGCGCTCCGCACAGGTTGCCCAGATGATGGTGGCCCGCCGGATCCTCCGGCTTCAGACGCGTATACTCCCGCATGTGGCGTGTGGCGTCTGCCAGTTCCTGCTGGTTCTGCCGGGTCAGGGCCAGGTTGAAGTGCGCCAGCGCATGGTTCGGCGCCAGCGCGAGCGCCCGCTCAAGCGCCGCCGCCGCTTCCGGCAACCGGTTTAGCGCGAGGTAATAGCGTCCCAGGTTGCTGTGGAAGTCCGGCGCGCGTGGATCGGCGCGCACGGCCTTCTCGCCCAACTCCGCCGCCTGTGGTGCTTGTCCCAGTTGGAATAACGCCACGGCAAGCAGGTGAAGGGCGCCGGCATGGCCCGGATCACGCCGTAACACGGCTCGGTAGAGGCCGGCCGCCTCGCTGTTTTTACCCTGCTGGAGCAGTTCTACTCCGCGCTGGACCGACTTCTGAATCGATGCCATCGTTGGCGTTCTCTCTTCCTGGGCAATGTTCGACTGTGGCGGGGCGAAACAGAAGGGAATACGGAAAAATCGCTGAGGATAGTGTGCAAAGCTATCCCCAGCGGAAGCCAGCGGTGATCGGGGAGACAGGCCGGCCGCGCACACGGCCGGAACCGGGTGCGCAGCCGCCGCTGGGAGGAAGTGAGACGGCGCGGTGATTAGCCTTGCAGCAGGCTGAGCACGGCCTGTGGAGCCGAGTTGGCCTGCGCCAGGGCGGCGATGCCCGCCTGTTGCAACACCTGGGCCTTGGATAGGTTGGCTGCTTCGGCGGCCAGGTCGGCGTCGCGGATACGGGACTCGCTGGCCGCCAGGTTGATAATCTGCGTCTGTGCCAGACTGATGGCAAAGTTGAACTGGTTCTGCCCGCGCCCGACAACGGCCTGCACCTTGCCCAGTTGCGAGACGGCCGTGGCCAGCGCGCCCACGGCTGCCTCAGCCGTGGCCTGCGTGGAGATGTCGATGTTGACGCCGCCGGGCAGCACCGACGAACTGATGATCGACCCTTGTGACGTCCCGGTGCCGGCCATCAGGCCGGTGTCGCCCGCGTTGTCGCCCACCGAGACGCGGAACTCCTTCAACGGGCTGAGAAAGACGATCCGCTCCACGCCTCCGGCCGCGGAGTCGCGCTGCTTCACGGCGACAATCGAGCGCAGGTCCTCGCTGCCGGCGGCCTGGATCTGGCCGTTGATATGGTCCAGCGCCTCGTCGATCGAGCGCGCCGTCTGGCCGCCGCCGTCATCCTGCAGCGTGATGGCCAGCGATTGCTGGTTGCCCGAAGCGTCTTTGATGGACAGCGTGATGGTCTGATCGTCATCGCCGCCGCGGATGGGGGTGAAGGCGAGCATTCCGCTCGAGGAGGCGCCGCCGGAATTGATGGTCGCCGCCGTCGTGGCCGAGGCCGTTGAAACCGTGGCCGCCGTGGTCACCCCGGCCGAGGTGCCAAAGCCCAGGTTGCCGCCGCCGGAGGCCGAGTGCACGTTGACGCGGAAAAAGCTGCCGTTGTTAGAGGCGATGGTCACCGCTCCACCGGCCGCCGTGGAAGCCACCAGGCCTGCCTGCTGCAAAGCGGAGTTCTGGGAGAAGAAGGTATTCAGGTCGCTCACCAGCGTGACCGGATTGGCCGCCGTGCCCTGCGTGAAGGTGCCCGTGACGTAGCCGCCGCCGCCTATGGAAAAGCCCAGCGTCTGCGTGGCCGCCCCGCCCGCCAGCGCCGCCGAGGTGACGCTGGCGACATCGAAGCTCGCCGAGGCCGTGCCAGCGGTGAACTGCGCCGACCCGAGGCCCAACACGTTGTTGGCGTCGCCCACGGCGAGCACCTCGAAGTTCTCCCCCCGCCGCGAGCTGAACTCGAGCGCCGATCCCGGCGAACTGGCCGTCACGCTGATGCCGGCGGCAATCAGCGCGCTGTTGGCCGCCACCAGGCTGGACAGACTGGTCAGCGCGTCGTTCACCGTCGTCGCCGTCGTCACGGCCAGCGTGATATCGGCCGGTTGGGCCAGCGAGCCGCTCTGGACGCGGACAATCACGTTGCCCGCCGCCGCGAAGGCCGTGCCCGTGGAAGCGGTGCTGGCGCCGCCGTTCACCAGGTAATCCAGCGGCGCGCCCGTGCTGGAGCCCTCCGCGCTCGCGTTGCCCAGCAAGGCGTTGGCCAGCCGGTCGCCGCCCGATACCTGGAAGGCGGCCGTCGAGCTTTGGAAGACCACCTTGCGGTTGTTCTGCGGGTCGGTGACGATGGTGGCGCGAATGTTGGCGTTCTTGAAGGCTTCCGACTGGTTCGTGCCCGCGCCGCCTGCCTGTTCGATGGCCGAGTTGATGGCGTTCACCAGCTTGTCGGCGTCGTCGACGCCGGAGAGGTTCACCGACAGCCGCACCCGGTCATCGTCGGAAAAGCCCGCCCCGCGCAGGAAGAACTCGGTCGAGCCCGGCACCACTGTCGAGGAGGTGTTTGTCGTGTCGGCCAGGATGTCGTCCACGTCGGTGGCCAGCGCGCCGGTCACCTGCAGTCCTTTCAACCCGAGCGAGCGGGCATCCACCGTCGATGTACTCAGGTCCACCGCCACCGAGCCGTTTTCGATCTGGTCGGCCGCCGAGGGACCGCGCCCGCCGCCAATGAAAACGCTCAGCTTGGTGGCGAACAGGCCTGTGGCGTCCAGGCCGATCGCCTGTGCCTGGCGGTCGATTTCGTCGACAACGCTCTGAAACTCGCTATTCAGCAGCGTGCGGTCGCCCGTAAAGGTGCCCGAGGCCGACTGTGCCGCGAGCGACCGCGCCCGGTCCAGCAACTGGGAAATGTTGTTCAACCCGCCGTCAATCGTCTGTAGCGTCGACAGTCCGTCGTTGGCGTTGCGCACGCCCTGCGTGAGCACGGCGCGGTCCGAGCGGAATCCATTGGCGATGGCCAGCCCGGCGGCGTCATCGCCCGAGCTGATGATGCGCAGCCCGCTGGTGACGCGGTTGATGGTTTTCTGTTGCAGCTCGCTGGAGATACGCAGGTATTCCTGGGATTGCAGCGAAGCAATATTGGTGTTGATCGTAAAGGCCATACTCTCTCCCCTTGTCTCGTGGTGCAACCACCACCGGTCATGGCCACGGTTGGCTTGGCCACCGCGGCTCGGCTGTAGATTCGCGCGAAACGCTCAGCGCTCTCTGCGCATCTGGGTGGCTTATCGGGGTGGGGGGGAGGGGCTTTGAGAAAATACATGCCGTACAGGCGGAACTCAGGTGTTTTTCCGCGCCGCCTCAGGCGTTGCCCTTAGATTTATGGCCGGACCCGGGGTCCGCGGCGCCCAAGGCGGACTCCCGCGGCCGGTCCTCCTCGCATTCTGGCTACAACTCTCATATCGGATGGCCGCGTCAAAATTTTGCCATTTTCGCCGTTGCGTGACGAAATTCCGCCGCGCCCGCGGCGGATGGACGGGCGCCGGGGCCGGAAACGAAAAAGGCCGCCGGGAACCAGGTCCCGGCGGCCACTCCACGGTGGTATCTGGATAGGGGAGAGATTATCCGCGGAGGAGACTGAGCACAGCCTGCGGGGCCGAGTTGGCCTGGCTCAGGGCGGCAATGCCGGCCTGCTGCAGAATCTGCGCGCGCGTCAGGTTGGCGGCTTCCGACGCCAGGTCGGCGTCGCGGATGCGCGACTCGCTGGCGGCCAGGTTGGTCAACTGCGTGGATGCCAGGTTGACGGCGTAGTTGAACTGGTTCTGGCCGCGGCCAATCACGGCTTGCACCTTGCCGAGGTTGGAAACGGCAGCCGCCAGGGCGTTGACGGCTGCCTCGGCGTCGCCTTGCGAGCTGATGCCCACGTTGGCGCCGCCGGAAAGCAGGGACGAGCTGACCACCGAGCCCTGTGTCGAGCCGGTGCCGGCAAACAGGCCCTTTGCGCCCGTGCTGTTGCCCACGCTCACCTTGAAGTCGAGCGCCGGGCTGAGGAACACGATGCGTTCGGCGCCGCCGTTGGCCTCGTCGCGTTCCTTCACGGCGACGATCTTTTTGAGATCGGCGCTCGAGCTGGCCTGGATCTGGTTGTTGAGATAGTTGACCGCCTCGTCGATCGTGCGGCCCGTGGTCGCCGTCGAGTCGGCCTGTAGATTGACCGCCAGCGACTGCTGCACGCCGGAGGAGTCCTTTAACGACAGGGTCACGGTCTGGTCGTCGCTGCCGCTGGCATAGCGCGAGAAGGCAAGCTGGCCGGAACTGTAGGCGCCGCCTGAGTTGATCGCCGCCGACGTGGTCGCCGAGGTTGTGGCCACCGTCGTCGTGCTGGCCGCCCCGGCCACTGTGCCAAAGCCCAGGTCGCCGCCGCCCGCCGTGGCGCTCTGATTCACCCGGACGAAGCTGCCGTTATTCGAGCTGATCGTGATGGCGCCGCCGGCCGCGGTGGCGGCCACCAGGCCGGCCCGTTGCAGGCTCGCATCCTGAGCGAAGAAGTTGTTCAGATCGCTCACAAGCGTCGACGCGCTGGCCGCCGTGCCCTGCGTGAAGCTGCCGGTAACATAGGAGCCGCCGCCCACCGAGAAGCCCAGCGTGCTGGTCGTGGCGCCCGAGGTGGAGGCCGTGATGGCCGCCGTGGTAATGCTGGTCACATCGAAGCTGGCCGAGGCGGTGCCCGCCGTGAACTGCGCCGAACCGAGACCCAGCGAGTTCAACGAGTCGCCGACGGCCATGACTTCAAAGTGCTCGCCGCGCTTGGAGGTGAACTCCACCGCCGAGCCGGCCGTGGAGCCCGTCACGCTGATGCCCGCCGCCATCAGCGAGCTGTTATTGGCGACCAGGCTCGACAGGCTGGTCAGCGCGTCGGCCGCCGTGGTCGAAGTGGTTACCGACAGCGTGATGTCGGCGGCCTGGGCGAGCGAGCCGCCCTGCACGCGCACAATCACGTTGCCCGCCGCGGCAAAGGCCGAAGCCGAGGTGGAGGAGGCCGTCGCGCCCTGCACCTTGTAGTCGAGCGCCTGGCCGGTCTGGGTTCCGCTCACCACGTTACCTAGCACGGCGTTGGACAGCCGGTCGCCGGCCGACACCTGGAAGGCCGCCGAGGAGCTCTTGAATACGATCTTTTCGGTCCCGCTGGAGTCGGCCACGACCGAGGCCGTAATGCCCGCGTTCTTGAACGCCGTCGCCGCTCCCGTGCCACCCGCGCCGGCCGACTCGATGGCCCCGTTGATGGCCGTCACCAGTTCGTTGGCGTCGTCCACACCGGTCAGGTTCACCTGCACGCGAAGCCGGTCGTCGTCGGAAAAGCCCGCGCCGCGGAAATAGAAGTCGGTGTAGCCGCTCACGTTCTCCGAAGCCGTGTTGGTCGAGTCGGCCAGAATCTCATCCACGTCGGTCGCGCTCGCGCCGGTCACCTGCAGGCCCTTCAGCTTCAAGCTGCGGGCGTCCACGGTCGAGGTGGACAGGTCGATGGCCACGCTGCCGTTGTTGATCGTCTCGGTGTTGGTCGCTCCGCGGCCGCCGCCGATGAATACGTTCAGGTTCTTGGCGAACACGCCGCCCGTGTTCAATCCGATGGATTGCGACTGGCGGTCAATCTCGCTCAACACGCTCTGGAATTCGCTGTCCAGCACCGTACGGTCGCCCGTGAAGGTTCCCGAGGCCGATTGCGCCGCCAGTGTGCGGGCCCGGTCCAGAAGCTGCGAAATGTTGTTCAGGCCGCCGTCGATGGTCTGCAAACTCGACAAACCGTCGTTGGCGTTCCGGATACCCTGCGTGATCACCGCCCGGTCGGACCGGAAACCGTTGGCGATGGCCAGACCGGCCGCGTCGTCGCCGGAATTGATGATGCGCAAGCCCGACGTAACGCGGTTGATCGTCTTTTGCTGGAAGTCGCTCGATACCCGCAGATACTCCTGCGCCTGCAGCGACGCGACGTTGGTGTTAATAGAAAAGCCCATATCTTCTCCTCGATGGGCAGCTCCTCCCGAGAATCCTCCTCGGGCCCGGCGTTTGAGTGTGTGCCGGAGGCTGTCTTCGAGGTGCTTATCGGGGCGAACGGGGGGTTCTTGACAAAAAAATGTCAGCGGGCAGGATTTTGCCGCAAGTGAGCGGCGATGGAGGAAGCGAGAGCGCGAGGCGTGGTTTGGGCCGCGAGTTGATTTTGTTCGGCTGCCTGGCGGATTTCGCCACGGAGGATCGGGACTTCCTGTGGCGCGACAATGCCGAGAACAACGCGGTGGGCATTGAGTTCGACAATGCGGATCTCCACGTCTTCACCGACAAAGAATGCTTCACCGGGGCGCCGGCGGATTACGAGCATGCCTGCTCCCCTGTCAGTCCGGAGGCCACGCCCAGGGGGTGGCGGCAAGAATATGCCGGATTCATTTGGATGGATTGCACTGCCCGGCGGCGCTCTCTATGAACGACGATGGGCGCCTGGAGGTTGGCGGTCACCTCACCGGCCGCAGTGACGGTGATCAATGCCAGTACCTCGACATCGGAAGCCTCGCTGGGCCCGCCGAGGATCTCGTAGTCTTCCTCGGAGAGTTCGAGTTGGTAGTGGGGTGCGATGTTCCGGGCATCGATGGAAATGAAGGCGAGCGAGGGATTCGCCAAGCTTTGGAGAAAGACAAGCGGCGCATGCTGGGGCGGTCTGAGTGATAGGAACCGAACCTCGGATTCGAAGGCGGGGATGCCGGCGGGGAACTCGATGAGGCAGTCTTCCTCATATTGAACTTGCCCGAGGTGGGATGTCGCAAAGTAAGGCATTGCAAGAGTCTGGCGCTCTAGTAGCAATGGTGGTTTCGGGGCAGGTAATTTCTCTGGATGAGAGGCCAGAGCCATTCCTGTTCGCCGGGATGGTGTTTTGGGTCTGTTCCATTCGGCGGGCGGGAGATCCGCTTCTGTTCGATGCAGGCAGGAGTTTCTCATTGGCAAGCCGCCGTCCCTTCGCCGCGCGCGATCACCGGAGGATGGCGCGAGAGCGATTCACAGGGAAGCGATATTTCTGATGATTTCTGCAACTGTTTGAAAAGTGGAGGCAGCGCCAGCAAGCGTGAGGCGGCGCGGGCGGTATCGGAAGCGCCGCGCCTCCCTGGGACCTCATCCTTTGACTGGGGCGTCCTTCTCGCCCGTGCCGCTGGGCTCGATCTCGAATTGGACGCATGGAGTGCTGGTTCAGGCCGGCTCTGGTGCGGTGCAGAGCGAAGGGATCCCGCCCCGGCCAGAGATTGCAGACTTCAGGAATGGAAACCACAAATGCGGAACACACATGGGAGGAAGCTCAGGTGGATGGTCAACGCCGCCGGGTTATTGATGGCTACACACTTGCTGCCGGGGCAGGTTCGAATTGACCTGCGGACCCAATCGAGGAACGTCGATTTTTCCGCGGCGGCAACCACAAAGCCATTCAAAATGGGGGGAAGCCTGCCTGCCGGTTGCACGGTGGGGGAGACGTTTTTCCTCACGACGGCGCCGGCCGGAACGAACCTGTATGGGTGCCCGGCAACGAATGTATGGACTCAGCTAGGGGGAAGTTCGGTTCACACCCATCCGCTTACGGATTTGAGCGGGATTACCGGCAAGCACGGATCGGGGAGTATTCTCCAAAGCTATGCGGGCGGCACGGCAACGAGCGGCCATTGCGCGGCGTTTGACGCTGGTGGGAATCTGGTTGACGCGGGGTATTCCTGCGGAGGCGGCGGCGGAGCGATCACGGCCGGGCAGGGTGTCGTTGTGGCTGGCGGTACGGTGAGCATCGATGACACGGTGATTCCGTACTATCTGACGGGTACTGGAGCTCCAGCAGTATCCTGCAGCCCGGGGCGGGATTTCTACCTGGACACGGCGACGGGGATGCTGCACGTGTGCTGGGCAACCGATCTCTGGCGCGCGGTGGGGACGTCAACCTTCGACTCTTCGATTGTGGTCTTGGCGGATGAGTTTGCTTCGCCGGCGCAAGCGGCGAGCTCACTGACCGGTACTTTGGGATGGGCGGTGCGTTCGGCCGGCACGGCGGGAACGATTACCTATCAATCCGGCACATGGCCATCGATCGGGGTAGTGCGCCTGCAGACGCCCGCTACGGCGAACAGCGGCCCGGGGATTGCGCTCGACTCTGGCAACACGGCTCTGTTTAGCAATTTGGCAGCCAACGCTGGATGGGAATTGCGCATCCGGTTCAGGCTGATGCAGACGAGCAACTCCCGGCTGCGGATTGGGTTCTTCCCCGCCGCGAATACCTTGGCGGCGCCGGCCGATGGGTTGTACCTGCGCTATGACACGTCGCAGAGTGACACGCAGTTTCTGTTTGAAAGCCGGAGCGGCGGTTCGGCCACCACGCAGCAAACAGGGGTTGCGGCGGACACGGGATGGCACACCATTCAGATCTTATCGGCCGTGGCCGGGAGCGTGCAATTCAGGCTGGATTCGGGAACCCCGCAAACTATTTCCACCGGACTTCCAACGGGCGCGCTGACGCTGGGCGCCTACTTAGTGAATGCGGGTGCGGCGGCCGCTGGGTCTGTGGAACTCGACTATGTGAAGTTTGAGGCGCGAGGAGTCAGCCGATGAAACTACTTACGCTCCTGTTGGCGCTTGGGGCGATGCTTCCGGCGCAGACGAATTCCATCATCATCCGTGACAAGTCGGGCATTGCGCAAACCAATGTGCCGGTTCAGATCGGCCGCCCGTTTCTCGACGCCGAGATACCCCGCGTGCCACAGGCTGTCTGCAACAGCGTGCCGTTGCCGACGCAGGCCGACGTCAAGAAGCGCTATCCCAGTGGCGCCGTGCAGTTTGCCATCATCGCCTTCATTCTGCCTTCGCTGAGCGCATCCGGGCAGGCCAGTTGTGTCTTCGCCGACACTGCAGCGGGCCCGGACGCACCGCTGAGCAAGGCGGACATGCTCGCGGCCGGATATGACTTTGACGCCGCGATGGAGTTGACGGCGGATCACTGTGCCGGCTGCGCCCAGGCGACACAGAATTTCAGCGCGCGGACTATCTTGACGAACTGGGATGGCGCGAGTAATTCGGAGACGGGGCCGGTATGGAAGTGGACTGCCGGCCCGGTCGCACAGACGGTGATTCTCGCCGACCATGCGGGCGGATCTCATGACATGGGATGGGCGCAGGCAAACGCCCGTCCGCTCGCCGCGCAACTGTCGATCAATCCGAACGTGACGAGCTATTCGCGCATTACTGTCGACACGACGGCTGGAATTCCGGTCCCCTCGGTGATTCGAGTCTCCAATGTCTCCAATCACGATGAGACGTCGACCTCGCAGGCGGAGGACATCCGGATTTGCGCGGCGACAGCAACCGAGCTTCACGCGTGCACGATCTCTGATGTGACGGTCGCGGGTTCCACGGTTACTGTGACCACTCCCGAACCTCACACCATCCGGAATGGGCAGCGCATCACACTCGCCGAGGTCCGCCAGACGGGCGGGGGGCTTTGGAATGGCGTGAACGGCTACTGGACGATTACGGTGACCAGCCCCACGACGTTCATGTTCACCTCTTCCAACGCCGCCGCGGGCGCATACGGTTCAGGAGGAGTGTACGGCCGGGGCTGGAATGACTCGACCGTCATGGGTTGCCCGGCGTACTCCCCCGACGTAAACGGCAATCCGGCGGGCTGTTATGTGTACCCCAACCAATGGAGCGATCCCCCCGACGCCACCTACAAGTCATTTCGACCGATTGTTCATGCCACATTTTGGCCCGCGATTCAAAGAGTGCGCGTGCGGTTCATTGGCGAGGCCGCCGATTCGGAAAAATGGGGCGATCTGGTTTATCACCTTGAACTGAAGACGGGTGTTGCTTCGCCGGCCACGCGCTACTCGTCGAGCGCCGAACGCGGCGAACAGATTTTCCATCGCGCCGGATCCCGTTGGACGAAGGAATTCTGGATCGGCGGCGCTCCGCCCGACATTGAGATTGACCACAACCTCGAATATCTGAAGGCAACGCGGTGGAGCTGGAATTTCGATACCGACACGGTCAGGAATCCATCGCTGGTGATTCCGAGCACCGCCGTAGACGAGCACTACGAACTGTGGAACTCCCGCCTGCATGACATCTACGATTTCGCCAACCTGGAGAAGTCCCAGGGCTCTCCCTCGAGCGATGATCAGGATGGACCAATCCCAGGCTGGAGTACGGTTTACCTCCGGACGATGGACCACCGTCTGTTTCGCTCGATGCTAGGCCATGCCGAGCTTGGCGCTGCATGGTACGTCCATTTTCGCGAGGGCGCTACGGGCAAAAGAATGACCCGCCCGGGGAGTGCGGGTTGTACGTGGGCTTGTAATGCCAGCGGACTGGGGAGGGTGTTGTCGGTAACCGACCGTCCTCAACATTTCGCTCGAAACGTCAAATTGCAAGGAACTGCGATTCCCGCCGCTTCGCGCATCAAAATTGCGGGGGGAGCCACGGCCTCGGCCACGTCGAAAGGCGGTTTCCGTCTTGGCATGATCCACATGTTCGAGCCATTCTCGGTTCCTTACATGTTGACTGGGGACTTCTTTTTCCTGGAGGAGCTCTGGTTTTGGGCCGGGTATGGCGCGGCCTACTCCTACGCCGCCAATGACACGCTTCCCTGGGCGCGCGGGCCGATCGATCTGGGGTATGGGGTGAGTGGGGTTCCCGCTCCCAACTGCTTGAAAACTTCAAGCACACTGGCAGACCAGGTTTCCTCGACGGCGCAACTCGTTCCGCTAAGTACTAAGTGGACGGGACCCTCCTTTCCCACTTACGTAAATATGATCCAGCCCGCCACGGCGGGGGCTGCCATCCGGGTTGTGTCCAACAATGCCGCCGACCAGCAGACCGTGTACCTGGAAGGGACATCCAGTTCCGGACAGGTAATCACCGAGACGATCGGCCTGAATGGAACGACCGCGGTCCAGACGGTACTCCCCAACTGGGTTTCGCTGCAGGGATTCCGGTTTGTGGATGGCCCTCCCACGGGGGTGGTCACGGTCAGTTTCGCCAACGGTGGAGTACTGGGCGTCTACCCGGGACCCACCACGCCCTCCTCGTTCCTGAACCATCCACTTGGCGACCGCATTATGCTCTCGTCGACCGACTCCCGTGATGGGGCGTTCAAGGTCCGAATTTATGGGACTCGATCTGGGCAGGCCGGGCTTGTGACCGAGACGGTGACGCTCAATGGGGTGAACGCCGTGCCCTCGGCATTTTCTGACTGGTCACGCCTGTATGCCATCCAGACGTTACGCGCCAGCGATGGCCAGCCTTCTCTTACTTATGGAACCGTGGCTGCCAGGCGGTATTCCGATAACTATGTGATGCTCACGCAGGGGAATTCGCCACCTGTGCCATTTCCGGCCCTGATAGAGCCGGGTTTGCCGAATGAGGAGAGGGTGCGCGTGCTGAACGTGGATGTTGCCTCGAGACTGGCGATCGTTGAACGGGGTATCGCCGCGCCGCCGCAGGCTCATCCGGCCGGCGCGGCTTTTCGACATGAAGTGACTGATACAAACAACTGGGAGATCAGAATCACCGGGTGGTATCTGAGGCTTCTGGCGGCGGCGGCGTTCATGAGCCCGGATGGATCCGCGGAGGGTTCCTACTTTACTTCCATGGCGCGCGACCAAGTCGCCAGCCTCGAGGGGCAACGCAACCTGCCGGCGAGCGCCACGGACGCCGCCTACTCGGCCATTTGGAACTGGTCACGGCTGGTTCAGCGCAACGTAAGCGCCGATGGTCCGGGCAAATGCGGGGGTGTCGACTTGTTCTCGCCCCTGCAGATTTACGATCGTGGGGGCCCGGCGTTTACGCAAGGCTGGCCGATACAGGATCAGGCGATGATTTATGGCGTGGACAAGAGTCTCGCCTACGAGTCTACCGGCGGATTCCCCGCGAACTTTGTTGCGATGGGGCTTGGCCGCATCGAAGAACTCGGCGTGGCGCCGGCCACTGGCGTGCTGAACTGGATGGCCCTGTTCTATAACGGGCTTGTGGCGGCCCGGTCGACGGAGGGTTGCCTTTCCTGCCCTATCACCGCACTGTCCTCTGGACGCTATCCCGTCACAAGGAAATCGGACGGTGAGCATGTTACCTCCTTTGCCGAACACCACAGGTTGTATGATGATGGCGCATTTAGCGGAATCAACTGGCAAGGCATGACGGAGTTTCCGAAAACGAACGCCTATCCCTGCATTTCCGGGATGGCAACCGCCTTCTTCGCCGACAAAAGTGGTGGAGCAGCCGCCGAAGGCTGGCTCGCCAGCAATCTGAGGAGTGAAGTTACCTGGCATTCGCTTCCCGCTGCAGGGGCAGGTAACACCTGTAACATACGCTATGCCATCGTGCCGAGGACGTTGAGTCCAGGGCCGATCACCATCGCCACCTCCGTGCTTCCTTCTGCCAGCCGTGGCGTACCGTACAGCTTCAACTTATGGGCGATTGGCGGCACACTGCCTTACAACTGGGTCCTCTCTAGCGGATCTTGCCCGGGGTTGTCGCTGTCGGCGTCCACAGGGCTTCTTTCGGGCACGCCAACGGCGGGGGGCAACTGCATATTCACAATCTCCGTCTCAGGCGTGACCGGTTCGGCAGCCAGGGACTACGTGCTCAAGGTGAGCGAGGAGTCCGGCTCCTACTTGAATGCGAAGGCCACTGCTGTCAGCCGCGGCGCAGTAATCGGGTACGGCTACCGTGGGTTGGCCGCAGGAGCAGGCTGTTCCATTCAGGTATCCCGATTGGGGTCGGTCCTCTATTCAACGGAAAGCAGCGGCGGGATGGCTTGGCGGTTTGCCGCAGCGGGTGGTCTGCAACCGGGCAGTCTCCACACGCTGGGGGTTCTATGCGGTTCGCAGAGTCTGGCCGGGCCCGCCACTGATCTAACGACTCCGGACGAGGTAACGGGGGCGACGGACCTGACCTTCAGCGCCAAGGCGCCCTCGCGACTGCCGGATGCAGCATTGATTACAGTGGCTTACGGGCTTGGTCCAGGCAATCTCAGCCAGTCGGTGAACATGCCGTGCACCGGTTCTTGTCTGGTCACCGTGCCCGCGCTGCAGCGCGATTCGATCTACTACTTCCGTTGGACCTGGAAGACAAGCGGCGGCATTCCACTGGCAAGCAGCAGCGTCCTGCCGGTCGCAGTCCGCTAAGGCGTGGCAGGCTCCGCACTTCAGCCGGGGAAGCGGAGGAGCCGTCCAGATGCGGCACGGGGCTGGCGAACGGGCCCGCCCCGCGTTCGCATCAAGGCCGTTCTCACGAACCCATCCTGAAATCGCGGAAATGCGTTCGACAGTTCCCTTGCCCTGCAACTCAACCAGGGCTGCAGGGGAGGGGAGTACGCTATCATGGGGGCGGCAGCACGGGACCACGATTCTCCCAGGATGCGCGGTGATCCGCCGTGCGGAGTGGCTCTGTTTGTTGTGCCGGGACCGCCCCTGGCTGCCCAACCGGTTACCATGTGTGGCATCGCGGGCTTCCTGTCTCGAAATCCACCTGATCTGCAGCGTACCCATTTGCAGGGTATGTGTGACCGGCTTGCGCACCGGGGCCCGGACGGGTTTGGGTACTTTTCCGATGGCGTGGCCGGTTTGGGGCACCGTAGGCTCAGCATCATCGACCTCGCCACTGGCGCCCAACCGTTGGCCAACGAAGACGGTACGATTCAGATCATTTTCAACGGAGAAATCTACAATTACCGTGAATTAAGGAAGAGCCTTGAGCCGCGGCACGACTTCAAGACCACCAGCGACACGGAGGTTCTCGTCCATCTCTACGAGGACGTAGGGGAGCGCCTGCCGGAATTCCTGAATGGGATGTTTGCGTTCGCCATCTGGAATACCCGGACCCGGCATCTCTTCCTGGCCCGGGACCGCTTCGGCGAGAAACCGCTCTACTATACGAGCGCGATCCCTGGCTTCTCATTCGCCTTCGCCTCGGAACTCAAGGCGCTGCGGGCGCTCCCCGGCTTCGCGTTCGAGGTTGACCCGGCCAGCGCCGCCGATTACCTCTGCCTTTCCTACGTTCCCGATCCGAAGAGCATTTTCCGGAACATCCACAAACTTCCGGCTGCGCATTCGCTCCTGGTGACTCCGGAGGGTGTTCGCGAGCCGAGGCGTTACTGGCAGCCTGTGTTCGCTTCAGCCACATGTCCGCCGCCCCGGCGCACGCTGGACGAATGGGTGGAGGAGGCGGGGGATCTCGCCTCGGATGCAGTCGCCCGCCGCATGATCAGTGACGTCCCCCTGGGGGCCTTTCTCAGTGGCGGGGTGGATTCCAGTCTGGCCGTCGGGTTCATGTCTCGCCACCAGCCGGGAGATGTCAGAACCTATTCCATTGGCTTCACGGCGCGAGAATTCGACGAAACGCAGTACGCCAACCAGGTAGCCCAGCAATTTAAGACCGTCCATCATGAGGAGGTCATTACTCCAGACGTCATGGAGATGCTCGGCACACTCCTCGAGCATTACGACGAACCTTTTGCCGATTCCTCGGCGATTCCCATGCTGTACCTTGCGCGCATGACGCGGCGGCATGTCACAGTGGCGCTCTCCGGCGATGGCGCCGATGAAGTCTTCGCCGGCTATCGGCGCTATGCATTTGGCCACCTGGAATCCAACATCAGACGCGTTCTGCCCGCCTGGTTCCGGCGTCCCGTATTAGGGTTTGCCGGCCGTGTGTATCCCAAATTCGACTACCTGCCGCGGCCCTTTCGCGCCAAGATGCTGCTTACCGCACTTTCTCAGGAGGTGGGCGACTCCTACTTCACCACGATGACCGGTTTTCGTGACAGGAGCCTGGAGGCAATTCTGTCGTCCGATTTTCGCGCAGCGCTGGGCGGCTATTGTCCGCGGGCGGACTATCGCGCCCGGTTTGAGAAGTTCGCCCATTTGGACGCGCTGGAGCAACTGCAGGCGGTCGACCTGGAGACCTATCTGCCAGGCGACATACTTGTAAAAGCGGATCGAGCCACCATGGCCTACTCGCTTGAGGGCCGCGCTCCCTGGCTGGATCACCGCCTGGCCGAATTGGCCTTCCAACTACCCACCGAATATAAGCTCCGCGGCACAACCGGAAAATTCATGTTCAAGAAACTCGCCGAGCGCCAGGTGCCGGCCGAAGTTATCTGGCGCCCCAAAATGGGTTTCCAGGTTCCGCTTGCCCACTGGCTCCGCACGAGCCTGCGAGAGGTGTTTGAATCGACGGTGCTGGCGTCCGGGGCCAGCGAGTTCATCGACCGCAAGGAGGCCCGGCGGCTTTGGACCGAACACCAGTCCGGCCTCAGCAACCACGACCGCAAGCTCTGGACACTCTTCGTGCTTTGCAATTGGAAGGGCAGGAACTGAGTCATGGGGCCGCTGCTGATGGCCTCCGGCCCGGACGAACACGAGCTGCTCACCCTGTGGCCGAGAGCATTGGCCCAGTTCCGGCGGCTTACCCGGCAACAGCCCGCAATAGAAAAAGGGGAGGGCGGTTGGCGGGTTGCTCTCTGTCCGCCTTTATTCAAGCCAGCCCTCGCCGGTTGGCGCCAGGACCATGATGGCTCATGGAAAGCCTGCTCGGGAGCTTTTTTCTACAACCGCCAGTTTGCCTCCGCGGCGCTGGAGGCCATCCCGCCGCCGCCGCCCGGCGAACTGGAGTACGCCAGTGTGCTCGGGGCCACGGATGGGGCCTTCTGTCTCGCCATCGGACAACCTCTGAGCGGGGATCTGACAATCATCAGCGACCGCCTTGGCACTTTGCACGCCTACCACACCACCATTGGGAACACGCTGCTGGTGTGCACATCCTCGCTGGTTCTGTCCGCGCTGCGAGGCGCGCGATGGAACTTGACGGCTTGCCGCCAGTTTCTTGCGGCCGGCAGTGTGTTTGAGAGCAATAGTTTGTTTGAAGGCATCGAGAAGTTCCCTCCGGCCTCCGTCACCAGGTTCCGGGAAGGCCGGTTTGAGTGGTCACGGCGCTACTGGGAGGTGAACCGCGTACTATGGGATGGCGCTCCCCAGCCTGGCGACACGCCAGCTTTGGCGGCGGCGCTCACGGAGTCGATGGATACCATCGGCCGCAATTTCCAGCGCCCTGTCCTTGACCTCACCGGCGGCCTCGACTCGCGCGCCATTCTCGGCGCGATGCGCAGAGCGGGTCATCCTTTCTCGACCGTGGTCAATGGCGGTGGGGATGCCCCGGACGTTCGTGTCGCCAACCGGATCGCCACCGCCCTGAGCCTCGACCACAGACAGCAGCAACAGCGCCCCTCAACGCTTGCCGAAAGCTGGGAGGACATCGAACAGGCCGTCCTGTTGCTTGATGGTGAGTATGATCCCCTGCTCTATTGCAACGTTCTGGACGTCCACAGGAGGATCGCCAGTTCCTTCGACGTCTCCGTGAACGGATCGAACGGAGAAATCTGCAAAGGTTACTGGTGGGAACTCCTGTTTCCTCACATCGGCCGCCGCGGCCACTTCAGCGCCCGCGCGCTAGCCAAGGGGCGTTTCGTCTATGCTGGCGAGCCCGCCGCGGGAATGCTCGCGCACCGCTTCGATGATGACATCGTGAGCCATTTCGCCGCGATCATCGAGCGCGCCAACGCTCCTCTGGCCGGTCTTCCCAATACCGCCCACATTGACCACGCCTACCTTGCCCTCCGCATGCAACGCTGGCAGGGAAGGATAGCCAGCGCCACGCTCCGGCTTTGGCCCGCTGTCTCCCCGTTCGCCTTCCGCGCGCCGATGGAATGCGCCCTCTCGGCCCCGGCTTCGATCCGCGTCCGGCACCGTATGAGCCGCAGGCTTATCGAAACGCTTGACCCCGCGTTGTCGCGAATCCCTCTCGATTCGGGCTACCCGGCCGCACCCCTGCGCTGGAACAACTGGCCGGCCTTTGCCGCTCCGTTTCTCTCCGATGTGCAGAGCAAACTCAAGCGGCGGCTGCTCGGCTCGAGCGCCGTTCCGGTCCCGAAGCAATCTCTGGCCGAACTGCTTTCGCTGCCCCAGGTCCAGGACCTCATGTCGGAGCCGGGCAAGATGCGCAGCGGGGAGTTATACCGGGAACAGGCACTGGCGGAGTTCCTGAGCGCCTCCCGGCGGCCGGAGTTCAGGGGTAAGGCGCTGTTTGGCCGGGTGATGACCCTCGAAATGGCCGCCCGCCTCGTGAGTGCGTGATCACAGCCAGCCGCGGAGCCGGTACACGGCCAGGCCCACCCACTCGTGCAAGAGCTCATCGTTTTGTTGCGCCGTCCGCGCGTCGGGAATCATCTTCTGCCACGTCCAGTCCGTCTCCAGGCTCCGGAAGGCGCAGGGGGCCGGAACCACCTCCAATCCCTGCTTCCGGAAGCAGGCCTCGCCCCGGCGCATATGGTAGGCTTCCGTGACGAGCAATATCTTGTTCACTCCTTGGCTCTTCAGGATACTGGCGCTGAACCGGGCATTTTCATTGGTATTCCGGGCCGCATCCTCCACCCAAATGTGCTCGTGGGGGATGCCCGCCTCCAATAAACGCCCTCTCATGAGTTCTCCGATCCTTCGCTGGCCCTTGGTAACCCCGCCGGTCACCAGGATGGGGAGCCGGTAGCCCGCGTGGTACAACCAAAGCGCGTATTGTAGGCGAGTCTCCGTTGCCACTCCAAGATGCACCACCGGACGGTGTGGCTCCGGAGTGGTGACATCACCGCTGAGCACCACAATTGCTCCTGCGCCCCGCGCATCCCGTCCGGGTTGCAGCGCAGCGGAGCGATACGGGCGCTCCAGCGTGGCGGCGAAAGTCCACATGAATGGCTGCCAGGTCCAGAGAAACAGCAAGGCGGCGGTTGTGATACCTACGCGCTGGAGCCTGCGTCCCCCGGCCGCAAACGATAGGAAAATTACAAGTAAGAGGATTGGTAAGACTGGTGCAATGTAATTCAACGGGAACTCCCACTGCGGTCGCCTGGGCGGGGCCCGGATCACTTCGAGTGGCCGGCGGGCCGTCTCAGGCGCCGGCGCGCGTTGGGGAATACGAAAGCCCCAGGAGAACCTCTCCCCGTTCTCCATCCTGAGAATAACATCCCGTTGCGGCGCATTCGTTTCCCTCCGCCACACAGCGAAGCTGAAGTATTGCGCCACCTCGGGAGACCCCTTCGCCGCGCGTGAGGCCAGTGAGTGATCCTTTGGCCGGCAGCGGCGGCCCCCGCTCGCAAACCGGCCGGGACAGCGCGGTCCGGTACATTTCGACATGAGCACGATCTGCTATATTCTTAGGGAAAACCACAAGAAGATTTCCGCCTATTCCGCCGATAGCTACCATGCAGGCCAGTAGCGGCCGGTTTCCGTATGTTCCACTGCACAAAGAGAGCCCCTAAGGGCCAATCGCAGCGCACCTCCGGCCCCAACTCCTTCCGCGCCGGGGGACTTGCTGTCTCCGCCTAGAGCGGCACGCGTATGGAACTCCTCTACCTGTCGCCGTGTGTCCCGAATCCGCCGGACAAGGGGGAAAAGATTCGCGCCTACCACACCGTCCGCCGGCTCGCCGATCTCGGACACCGCGTGCACGTAGTGTGCTTTGCGCGCGGCGAACGGGAGGCCGAGCAGGCGCAAGCCATGGAGGGCTGGTGCGCCTCTGTGCACTCCTCTCCGTTGCGGCATGCGCCAGCCCTGGCCCGGGCGGGCCTTCGCTTTCTCGCTGGGGGCTGCCTCAACACCTCATATTACTGTGGCGGCAAGATCGGGCGCCGGGTCACTGAGCTCTTGCGGAAGTTCCCCATCCAGGCCACGATCACGTTCACCGCCGCCATGGCGCCCCATGCCCCACAGCAACTCCCGGTGTTCCTGGACATGGCCGATGTGGATTCCGAGAAGTGGTTCAGCTATGCCGGAATGCGCCGGCCGTCCTATCCCTACGCGCTGGAAGGCCGGCGGTTGCGGCAGGTTGAGCAGAGCTATGGCCGGCGCGCGCGCCATGTATGGCTCATCACCGCGCAGGAACTGGCGCTCTATAGGAGCTTTGCCGGTCCTGTACCGGCTAGCGTCATGGAAAACGGCGTTGACGCCGCGTACTTCGACCCCGGCCGCACGCCCGAGGACCCGGATCTTGCTCACAGGCGGTTCCTCGTCTTTACCGGCACCATGGACTACTTCCCGAATGAAGACGCCGCGCAGTGGTTTGCCCGCGAAGTGCTTCCGGGAATTCGAGCCCACGACCCCTCCATCGAGTTCTTTGTCGTTGGCCGCAATCCCTCTCCGGCTCTGCGCCAGTTGGCCTCGCAAGCCGGCGTAAGGATCACCGGCGCGGTGGCCGACATCCGGCCGTATCTTCGTTACGCGAAGGCCTTTGTCGGGCCGCTCCGGCTGGCGCGCGGCATCCAGAACAAGGTTCTCGAAGCGCTGGCGATGGGCCTGCCCGCGCTGGTGTCGACGCCGGTCCACAGCACGTTCGGCGGAGAGTCTCCGCTGGGCGTAATCCACTGTGCCGGGCCGGATGATTATCTGGCCCAGTTGCTGCGAAACGATGCGCCGGAGCGCCAGGCCATACGGCGGGCAACCATGTCGCGCTTCAGTTGGGAAAGCGCTCTGCGCCCCCTTGAGGAACAGCTTGGAACACTCGGATAAGCGGCGATTGCTGCTGATCAGCTATCTCTTCCCGCCAGCGGGGGGCGTGGCGGTTCAGCGCGCTCTCAGTCTGGCCAAGTACCTGCCGCGATCCAACTATCAGGTGACGGTGCTTTCGGCGTCCAACCCCTCCACCCCCGTTGTCGACCGCAATCTGGAAAGCCAGATTCCGCCCGGTGTCGGCGTGGAGCGCGTCTTCACACCCGAGATTCCCTTTCAGACGCGGCAGAAACTGTGGGCGGTCCTGCAACGGCTGGCCCGGGGGTTCGGGGCCGCGCGCGACGGCGAGCCGGCCGGCGATGGCGCCACGAAGCCCTCGGGCCGGTTGACAGGGCTGGTGCAACAGGTTTTCTGCCCTGACCCCGAGGTGGTGTGGAAACCATTCGCATTGCGCGCGGCCCGGAAGATCGTGCGGCGCGACAACATCGGCACGGTGCTGGTTACGGCGCCGCCATTTTCGGCCTTTCTCACCGGCGTGGCCCTGAAACGCCTGTTTCCGCATCTGCGGCTGGTCAGCGACTTCCGCGACTCCTGGCTCAACTTCTACCTCTCCCAGTTCGAGTTCCTGCGAAACGACTCCGTGCGGCGCCGGTCGATTGCCATGGAACGCATGGTGGTGGAGCACTCCGACCTGGTTGTCACTGTGACGCCCAGCATTGTGGAGGAGCTGCGAGGCCGCTACGGCCACCTCGACCCGGCCCGGTTCGCGACGGTGGTAAACGGATATGACCCGGAGATGTTCGCCTCCTTCCGGCCGCGCCCCCATGGGACGGGAAAGATCGTGGTGAGCTATCTGGGCACGCTGTATCCCGCAAGTTCCGCGCGCTACTATCTCCGGGCGCTGGAGAGTCTCCCCGCCGGGATCGCGGCCAGGTTTGAGACGAGGTTTTTCGGCCGCGTCACAGGCCAGGAAAAGACGATCCTGGACCAGCACCAGGCCAGCACCATTCGAGTGTTCGGATTCCAGCCACAGGCCGAGGCCTTCCGCAAAATGGAAGAGACCGATTTCGTTCTGATCACCATGACCGACGCGGCCAGCCTGACGGGGAAAATCCTGGAATATGTGGCCATGAACAAACCGGTCCTGGCATTTTCTCCCATCCCCGGTGAGGTGTCCCGCATTTTGGGGGAGACCGGCGCCGGCTGGTGCGCGCCGGTGGATGAGGTGGATGCCGGACGGCGGATGCTGCTGCGCGCGGTGGACCTGATGGACGGCCGCCAGCCCGCGCTCACGCCCGACCGCATGGCCATTCAGCAGTACGACAGGATCCATCTCGCCGCCCTCTACGCTCAACTGATGGATGGCATACCGGCCCAAGCGGCGGTGCGAGATAATAAACAATTTGGAGGTAGCTGTCCTGGTGAGTGACCGGAATTTCTTTGCCCATCCCACGGCCATCATCGATGAGCCCTGCCAGATTGGCGCAGGCACCAAGGTGTGGCATTTCTGCCACGTCATGAAGGATTCCGTTCTGGGAGAACGCTGCATTCTCGGCCAGAACGTCTTTGTCGCCAATGGCGTGAGGGTTGGCGACAACTGCAAGATTCAGAACAACGTATCGTTGTACACGGGGTGCATCCTGGAGGACGATGTCTTCTGCGGCCCATCCTGTGTTTTTACCAATGTCACCAACCCGCGTTCGCAGATCCTCCGGCATGACAAATACGAGACGACGAGGATTCGCCGTGGAGCCAGCATTGGCGCCAATGCAACCATCGTGTGCGGGGTAACCCTTGGCCGCTACAGCTTTGTGGCGGCGGGCGCGGTGATCACCAAGGATATTCCTGACTATGCGCTCGTGATGGGCGTGCCTGCGCGCGTGGCCGGATGGATTAGCCGGCACGGACACCGGCTCGAGGAGAAGAATCAGGAAGGTGAGTGGATCTGCCCGGAGTCCGGGTGGCGCTACCGGGAAGTGGAGCCGGATGTTGTGCGCTGCCTGGATTGGCCAGAGGACAAACCGCTGGCGGTCTAGCCGGGACCGGTCGCGGATCAAGGAAGAGAACGGAACAGGAGAATCGTCAATGTCTGCCCTTACGACTAACCGGCGGGTGCCGTTGCTGGATCTGAAAGCGCAATTCGAGCCGATGCGCGAGGAGGTGATGGCGGCGATCACGCGCGTTGTGGAATCGCAGGGCTTCATCATGGGACCCGACGTCAAGGCGCTCGAAGCCGAAATCGGCGCCTACACCGGAACGCCCCACGCCATCGGATGCGCGTCGGGCTCTGACGCCCTGTTTTTGGCCCTCCTGGCGGCGGGGGTTGGACCGGGCGACGAGGTGCTGACGACGCCCTACACGTTTTTCGCCACCGCCGGCGCCATCGTGCGCGCGGGCGCCCGCCCGGTGTTCGCCGATATCCATCCCGAGACGTTCAATCTGGATCCGGAGCGGATTCCCGCCCTGCTGGAGGCGCACCCGGCCATCAAGGCGATCATTCCCGTGCACCTGTTCGGAGCGTGCGCCGACATGGACCCGGTCATGGCCCACGCCCGCGCGCGCGGTCTGACGGTGATCGAGGACGCGGCGCAGGCCATCGGGGCCGAGTACAAGGGCCGCCGCGCAGGCACGCTCGGCGACATCGCCTGCTTTAGTTTCTTTCCCAGCAAGAATCTTGGCGGGTTGGGCGACGGAGGGATTCTGACCACCGGGGATGCCGCGCTGGCGGAGAAGTTGAGCGCCCTGCGCGTGCATGGCTCCAAGAAGAAGTACTACCACACCTGGGTCGGAGTGAATTCCCGGCTGGACTCCCTGCAAGCCGCCGTCCTGCGCCTGAAGCTGCCCCGGCTGGACGGCTGGACGGAAGCCCGGCAGCGCAACGCGGCTGATTATCGCGAGCGGCTCCGGAAGCTGGGCGCTCCTGTC
This sequence comes from Bryobacterales bacterium, assembly GCA_020847045.1. Classification (GTDB taxonomy): domain Bacteria; phylum Acidobacteriota; class Terriglobia; order Bryobacterales; family Bryobacteraceae; genus JAFLBB01. Next base: position 217,489 of record JADLCT010000059.1, read on the forward strand.
GCGCTTCCGGCCGTGCCGGACCACACGAGCCGGCACATTTACAACCAGTTCGTCATCCGCGGCGAGCGCCGCGACCAGTTACGGGACTACCTGAAAGAGCAGGGCATCGGCACCGAGGTGTACTATCCTCTGCCCATGCACTTGCAGGAGTGCTTCCAGGAGCTTGGTTACAAAGAGGGTGATTTTCCGGTGAGCGAGCAACTCGCAAGAACCTCGCTGGCTCTTCCGATCTATCCCGAGCTGTCCCATGAGGACATCGATTACGTGTGCGGAAAGATCGCCGCATTCTACCGGGCGTGAGTGGATGAGCATCCAGGCATGATCCTCGTTTCGATTGTGGGGGCCCGGCCCCAATTCGTGAAGATGGCGGTTTTCCACCGCGCCGTTGCGGCCCGGACGGGCATGCGGCATGTCATCGTTCATACCGGCCAGCACTACGACGCCGGCATGAGCGGCGTCTTCTTCGAGCAACTGGGGATTCCGGCGCCCCAGTATCAGCTCGATGTGGGATCGGGCAGCCATGCCGCGCAGACAGGCGAGATGCTCAAACGGCTGGAGCCGGTTTTGCAGGAGACCGCCCCGGACTGGGTGGTCCTGTACGGCGACACCAACTCCACCCTGGCCGGCGCCTTGACGGCCGCCAAGCTCCATTTGCCGCTGGCTCATGTGGAGGCCGGCCTGCGCAGCTGGAACCGGAAGATGCCCGAGGAGATCAACCGCATCGTCGCCGACCAGCTCAGCAACCTGCTGTTCTGCCCCACCCAGCCGGCCATGGACAATCTGGCGCGGGAGGGCCTCTTGGAGCGGGCCCGGAGAACGGGCGACATCATGTACGACGCGTTTCTCTGGTTCCGTGGCATCGCCAAAGGCAACCCGAGCGAATTGTCCGCGCGCTGGCATGGCCGTCCGTTCGCGCTGGCCACCGTGCACCGGGCCGAAAACACCGACCATCCGGAGCGGCTCACCGCCATTCTCGATGCGCTTGAGGAGGTTTCCCAAACCGTGGCGCCGGTGCTGCTGCCGCTGCACCCCCGCACCCGCCAGCGCATCGATGCTCTGGGATGGCGTCCGCGGGGCGTGCAACTGCTGGGCCCGGTTCCCTACCTGGACATGCTGTCCCTGGAGGCCTCCGCCCAGTTGATTCTGACCGATTCCGGCGGGGTGCAAAAGGAAGCCTACTTCGCCAGGCGTCCTTGCGTCACGCTGCGCGACGAAACCGAGTGGGTTGAGACGTTGCACGATGGCTGCAATGTGCTGGCCGGGGCCAGCCCGGCGGCGATTGCCGCCGCCGCCGCCGCGTGGAAGCAGGCCGGACCTTGGACGGATCTGTATGGAGACGGGCGCTCGGGTGAGGCCATCCTCGATTTCCTCGCCGCCGGTTGAGTGGCCGTATGACGGAACCCAGGTCCGCGTTCGAGGAGAGCTGGCGGCGGCGCTTTGAACGCTTTGCAGCCGGCAACACCAGCGACTCGGCCATTGCCGGGTGGTCGGAGGCGGGGCTTGCCCTGCGTCTGGATTTCTTCCAATCCCTGTGGCGCGCGCCGCGGCGGGGGTTGTGGCTGGATGCCGGATGCGGCGCCGGCGCCTACAGCCGGTTCCTGGCCGGGAGCGGACAAGCGGTGGTCGGACTCGACTATGCCCACCAGCCTCTTCTGCGCGCTCGCGAGCGTTCGCCTGGCGTCAGCCTCTGGTTGTGCGCCGACATCACCTTGCTTCCGTTCCGCCCGGAGAGTTTTGACGGGGTGATTTCTTACGGGGTTCTGCAGGCCCTTTCGCGTTCCGGACCAGCGGTGGCCCAATTGCAGTCGATGCTCCGCCCCGGCGGCGAGATCTGGATCGATGGCCTGAACGCCTGGTCGGTGTTCCACCCCGCGCACCGGTTGCGGGAGGCTCTGGCGGGCCGCGCCATGCTGGTACGATATGAGCGGCCTGGAGTGATCAGGCGCGCGCTGCGCGATGCTGGTTTGCGGGATATCAGGATCCACTACGTGCCCGTCGCGCCGGCCCGGTTGCGGCGGGTTGCCGGATCGCGCTTCGTACGCTGGATGGTGCGGCTCCTTCCTCCGCTGGGAGCCCTGATCTGTCACGCCTTCGTGGTCCGGGCCCGAAAGCCCGCGCCGATTGTTGGAGGATAGCGCACATGCCTTTGATCAGTTCCGTGTTCTGGCGCGGCTTCCGTCTGAAAAACCGCATGGACGGCGAGATCGCCGCGCTGGGGGAGTTTGCGCGCTTGCGGCCCGATCAGGCCAGGGCGCGGATGGCGGCCAGGCTGGCCGGTGTAATCCGCTACTTCGGCAACCGTGCCGACTCGCTGCCCGAGTGGCGTGAGGCCGCCCGGGTCACCAGTCCGGAGGAGCTACTCCGGCTATGGCCTTCGCTGCCCGTGCTCACCAAGCGGGACATCGTGGAGCGTTTTCCGGCCGCGGAGATGGCTGCCCGCTTCGGATTGTCCGGACGCGTCAATTCCACCGGCGGGTCGACGGGCGAGCCCACCCGGTTCTACCAGGACACGGGGATGATCCGGGCCGGTTTTGCGGCCACGCTCTATGCGCGCCTCCGGATGGGCTGGCGCTACGGCATGCCCATCATCGCGCTGTGGGGCTCGGACAAAGACCTTGGGCTGGCCGCCGCGAACCGCAAAGCCCGTTGGATGGCCTCGCTCCGGAACGACCATGTGATCGGCGGGTTCAGGGTCGACGACGGCACGGTGGAGCGGTTCTTGAGCCTGCTGCGGAGCCATCAGCCCGCGGCCGTTTTCGGATATTCGAGCCTGCTCGAATTCCTCGCGCGCAAAGTGATTGAGCAGAACCGGCAGCCGCCGGAGGGCTCCGTTCATCTCGCCTGGGGCGGTGCGGAGATGCTGTTTGCCTCTCAGTCCGAGATCTTCCAGCGCGCCTTCGGCAGGCCCATCCTGAACTGGTATGGCTCGCGCGAGCTCTCCGTCGTCGCCTTCCAGCCGGATGCCGGCTCGCGGCTGGAGTTGATACGGCCGGATTTCCATCTCGAATTAGTGAATGAGGCGGGCGCGCCGGTGACGCCAGGGGAGGTGGGCCGCATTCTGGTGACCAGCACGGTGGGGCGCGGGACTCCATTCATCCGGTACGAGATCGGCGATCTCGCCGCGGCGGATCCGGCCGGGGCCGACGAATCCGGAATCCACAGGCTCGATCGCATTGAGGGCCGGATTGCCGGCGTGATGCGGCTCCCCAACGGAACCATGGTGAACGCGTTGTATTGGAATCAGGTCCTCAAGGAATTCGAAGAGGTTCACCAGTTCCAGGTCGCCCTCGGCGCGGACGAGCCGGGCGTCGAGCTGCGGTTGGTGGGCAAGGGGTTTACTCCCGAACGGGAGGCCCAGGCGCGGCAGCGCATGACGCTCGTCCTGGGGGCGACCCCCGTCACGTTTGTCTGGAAAGAGAAACTGCCCCTGACCAAGCAAGGCAAGTTGCTGCAGGTGGTTCAGCGCTGAGCGCGGCTGGGCTTGGCGGCCTGCCGGCTCCGCTTTCCGCCTCGCTGCGCATTGGGCCCCGGACGCGCCGGCGAACCGGTGCGCGGCCGGATCGCATAATTCAGCCGGTAGTTCATGATGCTGCTCACCCGGCTTCTGGACTCGATGTGGGGTAGCGCGTTCTGCTCCTGCCAGCTCCACAACTGGTCGCCGGCGGGGAACTCGGCGAGATAGGCCGATGCGGCTGAACTCGTGGCATAGTATGCGGCGTTGGTGTTGATCTTGTTCACCGTGCGCCAGTGAGGGTCCCAGCCTTCCATCATCTCGGCGTGGCTCTTGTAATAGGAGCCGTCGGAGCGTTTGATGGTCGGAAAACGGCCGGAGTGCAACATCCAGGGGTTGGCGGAAGGGTCTGTGAAAAAACCGGTGTAGTGCCGGGCCACCCGGGCCAGCACATTCCGGAACGGGAAGCCGAGTTCCTGGGCGCGCCCAAGACTCATGACGAGCCAGTCCTGGGAGAATTGGGCGTTGGCTTCGGCTACGGAGAAGTTGCGAAGGTCGGTGATCCGGAACATGGAGCCATCGAAGTCGGCCTTGGCCAAGGGGATGGCGCCGCTGGGCAGCCCCGGATTCGCCACTCGCGTGGCGACGCAGTTCTTGCAGGGAATCTCGGCGGAAAAGTCGTGCGCCACCTGCACGGTACAGTCACCGGGCTGTACATACACATAGGCGGAACCGGCCGCCGTCCCAGGGGGCGCCTCAAAGCTGGGATTGCCGCCGTTCTGGTAGGCGAAGCTGCACGAGGAGACCTTGCACGGCGCGGAGTACGGACTCGACGCCGGGCAGACGCCATCGGCGATCTCCACGCGGCGCTGATTCTGGAAGTGCCGCGTCACCGCCATGGCGCGGTCGATGCCATAGATCAGCCCGTTGGCGGGCAGACCCTGTACGAAGGCCGCTTCGCCCCGGCTATAGCCACCCGTCGGTGGAAGTCCGCACGCTCCCACCCAATTTTCGTTCTGCCAGGTTTTCGCCCAGTCGTAAATCGCGTTGTATGAGTTTTCGTCCAGTGACTTGGCGACTCCCTGGTAGCCCTCCTGCTGCGCGGCCGCGTCCCGCGTGAGCGTCTCAAAGTAGCTTTTCTCGGGCGTGTCGTCGGGGGATACGAATGCGGTCTCCGCGCGCTGCCGGATGATCCATCCGGTGGTTCTGATCTCCCAGTCTTGCGCGTAGCCTGCCCCGTTCACGCAGCGTTCTCCAGGAAACCCTCCTTCAGCTCCCGTCGGTCCGCGTCCTCCCGGAGCTGCTTGTCCCGGCTTGGCGTATCCGGCGGCGAAGGAAGCCCAGAACCAGGCCTCCTCCAGATACCAGAAGTCCCCGCTTACCGCATAGGTGATCGGGTATGGATTCCAAAAGTGGTTCATCCCGAGCGAGAACGACCCGGCGGTGAAGGTTCCCGTGTAGGCTATCCGGTCGGCCGGCTCATTCACCTGCTTTCCGGAGAGATACAGATTGCGCAGCCAGACGGTGGGGCGTGAGGTCAGCGAGACGACTCGTCCCAGGCCGGATTGCTCGCACTGGTAGGCGCATCCCCGGTCGGCCGGTCTGGTCAACAAACGGTTATCCTGGCCTTCGCGGAAGTGAATGGGCCAACCGCCGCCGCGATCGGTGTTGCCATAAAAGATACGCTGGAGCCGGGGGTCGTCCCGATAGAGATAGGCCACCGTGTACTCCGGATACAGGCCTGTGAGCAGATTCCCGGGTTGCGCCATCGCTTTGGACATCAGCGTGGCGCTGCCGGGGTCGGCGGGCCCTTCGAACAGGCGGTCGAAATCATGGGCTGTCCACGCGTTATACCACGCATCGATCTCTTCGCCCGATACTTCCTTGGCGGGGTCGTAGTTGGCCAGGAAACCCGTGGCCGCCAGGTAGGCCAGGTTGTGATTCAGAGAGATCAAAGGCGGTGGACCGCCAATCCAATACTCCCGCGTCCAACGGGCGCCCGCTCCATGAACCACCGAAAGCTCCGAGAAAACCTGCTGATCGGCCGCGCGGCCCAGGCGCAGGGAGATCGAGTACATCAGATCCTGGGCGCGTTCGGTGTCGGCGATCTCACCAATGAACCGGACCCGCACCTTGTTCAGATCCGGCCAAAATGTGGCGTGGAAGACCGGACGGAATGACTTGTAGGCATCCTCGCCGGCAGGGCTCCACAGGTCGGGGTAGATCTCCTGCCCGGCTGCCCAGATGGGGATCGTGGCATGGGCTTCGTCATGCCGGCGGCCGAAGTAGCCGCCGGCCGTGTAATCGCCGGTGATCCGGCTGCTCTTGATCTGCAGCGTGTTTTCGGTGACACTCGAGGCCCGGAAGGGTATGTTGTTGATCAGGTTCAGCCCCTGCACGCCCTGCGGGAAGATCCAGTCGTTTTCCCGCAACCCATGCGGGCGGAAGGTCGTGATCTCCCACGTCTGGTCACCGGTCTTGCGGATTCGTTCAATGCGCGGCAGGACCAGCCGGTGGGGAGTGGACGAGGTGTCGATTTCATTGATCAGAATGCGCTCCCCATCGCGATTGTTGTTGGTGGTGTCGTTGTTGACCCCCCGGACGCGGATCACCATGGGGACGGGCCAATCCGACGCATTCTCCACGAGCAGCACGCCCTCGGCGTTTGTGGCTTGCGTAAGGGTGGTGATGCGGGCCGGCTTCCACCCGAGGTCATTCCTCTTGCCGGTGTGGTCGGCGATCAGAATCGTCTGGGCAACCTGTCCGGGAGTCCACTCGGAGTACAGTCCGGACTCGACCATGGCGCGCGCGCTGGCCGTCTGCCAGCCGTCGTCTGGACAGTCCGGGCAGCGGGCTTTCATCGCCATGCGCGCCTCGAAATCGTAGGAGGCATCCAGCATGGACGTCACCGGCAGCGGCTCGGTATTCCCCTGCGCGTTGTTCTGGAACGAAATCGTGATGGACTGTTTGGCCCCGAGGCAGGGGAGCACAATCGCAAGGATGGCATGCCGCACCGCACCGCTCCGGTACCTCTGCTTCACGTTGGCCTGGGTTTTGAGGGGTGTCCCTTCGTACTTGCAGTTGCCCCCGCCCCGGGCATCCGCCACAACCTGTGGGAACTGCATGATCTCGTTATCGAGAAACGGCCGGCCGAACTGCACGGGAACATTGGTCTGGTCAGCGCCGGACTGGTTGGAGATCGTCAGCGTGTTGGGAGGTGCTGATTCCGGCTGGGCAAAGGCGGGTGTGGCGGCGGGCTGGAATTGTGGAGAGGATCCGGGCGCGCGCTTGACCGGCTGTGTGACGGCTTTGGAGGCAAGGAAGACCATCCCCCCACCCAGAGCAGCCAGTAGAAGCGCTGACCTTGGCATCCAGACGTTCATTGCCACCATGGTAACGCATGTCGTGGAATGCCAGATGGCGTGACTGGAGGCGGCTGAGGCCGCTCCATTCCAACCCGGCCGCCAGAAGGGCTCTGCTATTCTGGGGAGCAGCCGCTCACATGGACTCCCGTTCCATGTGAACAGGAGTCTGTGTTGTGAGAGCCGCCATCACAATCATCACGGTGATCATGTTCAGCGTTCCTTCGCTGTTCATTCCCTGGATTGGCGTACTTGCCTACACATGGTTTGCGCTGATGCGGCCTGATTATTTCAGTTGGTCCGCTGGTCTGTTTCCATACTCGGCGGTCCTCGAGGCGGTTGTGCTGGTCGGCGCGGCGCGAAAACTCGGAGGACTGCCCGTACTCTTCCAGAATCCGATCACAGTCTTGTTCCTGCTGATGCAGATACCGTTCGGATTGTCGGTGCTGGGGGCGGTGGATCCTAAGTTATGTGAACCGTTCTACTCCGATTTCGTCCGCATGTCTGTTATCGTCCTGTTGATCCCCATTCTGATCGATGGGGTGGATAAGCTCTACTGGCTTTTCGTGACAATTATACTTTCCCTGGGCGCGGTCAGTTTTAAGTTTGGAGTGTTCGGTTTGCGCTGGGGGGGCGTCGCCTTCCACGAAGGGTATGGCGGGCTGGATAACAACGGTCTGGCTCTTGCCATGGTCATGTTGATTCCGTTCTGTTGGTACTTCAGGCAACTTACCCAGACAAAGTGGATGAAGGCCATGGCGATTGGATTTGTGCTGACCTCCATCGCCACCGTGGTGATGTCGGGCAGCCGTTCCGCCGCGCTGAGTCTGGGGGTTTGCATGGCCGTGATCACGCTCCGGTCACGGTACAAAATCTTCACGCTGGTGCTCATGGCTCTCCTCTTTCTGCCAACCGCATATGTCTTTTACGACCGGTTTTCGCAGCGCATGGGCACCATCGGGAAACTCGCCGCCGACGACTCCATCAATGCCCGGCTCACGCACTTTGCGGTGGCATACCGGATGTGGACGGACTACCCGCTCTTTGGAGTTGGATACGGGAATGATAACTACATGGCCCTGCAGGGCCGTTACATGGACATTTCCATGTTTGGCAAGGCGCTCAAGGTGCACAACGGCTACCTGCAGGTGTTGGTGGATAGCGGGATCTTTGCGTTCATTCTTTATGTAGCCTTGGTTGTCTGCACAATCTGGCTCTTGCAGGGGTCCATCCGCCGGTGCCGCAAACTGTATCCGCAGTTCACGTTCTATCCGTATGCCATGCAAACCGCGTTGATCGCATACGCGCAGTTCAGTTTTTCGGGCGGACGGGAGCGCTATGAGTTCGCCTACATTATCTTCATGACGGCTGCCGCCTGGCTGTTGATTGAAAAGAAAATCCAACTGGAGAAATCCGCTTCCCTTCGGGGGCTGGCGCCGGGGGCTGCGCAACCTATTTCTCCGCCCGGCAGCGGGCTCGCCGCGCCGGCCGGTCCACTCGGCGTGAACCGGCCGGTGATGGCCCCTGGTTTGGGTGGGCGGGAACTACCCGTGGTGGGACCGGCTGCCGGGATGGCCCGTCCCGCACTGGCGCCGCACGCCCGCGGCCGGGACAACTGGGCCAAGAACCAACGGCCATGAAATCGTCCCAGACAGGTTCAAAGGCGCTTGCGTTGAACCGCTTTTCCCGTCCGGGGACAGGTGAGCCACTCTCAGCCGGGGATGGCATTCCCTGGGAGGCGTGGCTGAGGGGCGCACCAGCGGAGTTTGGTGTCCATCCGGACGGATTTGCGGTTTTTGTTCCCGCAAGTGACGCCGCCGGTGCGGCCCAGTATGAGGAGGAGGATTCCTACAAGGTTGCCGGCAGTATCGAGTCCCCCTTCCACCGCCGGCGGTTTGAAGACGCGCTGCATCTTCTGCGGAAAACCGGAGTCACTGGTCCGGGCGCGTGCATCATCGACGCCGGATGCGGGGAAGGGGATCTTACCGAACACCTACGGCGGGCGGTTCCCGGCTCGGAAATGTGGGGGTTCGACAGCTCGATCCCGGCCATCCAGGAAGCCGTCCGCCGCTTTGAGGAAATCCAGTTCGCGGTGGCGGATGCGCACTCGATTCCGCGCCCGTCCGGCTCGGCGGACGTTGTCGTCTGCACGAACCTTTTGGAACATGTTCCCAGCCCGGTCCGGCTGCTGAGCGAATTTAGGCGGCTGCTGAAGCGCGACGGATACTTGATTCTTTCCACGCCCAGCCGGTTCCGGTTCGAGAATCTCTTGCGCTCCTGGGCCGGGCTGCCCGTTGTGTTCATGTCGAACCTCCATGTGACCGAATACACAGTGGATCAGGTGGTGGAACTCCTGCGGTTCGGTGGGTTCCGGACGGTGTGCCGCCTCAGTACGCCGGTGACCCCCGCCGAGTGGTCCTGGAAATGGAGGTTGGCTAAGCGCCTGCTGACGTGGTGGATGCGGCGCACCCACTCGGCCCACGTCCTGGAAAGCACGGTGTTCTTCCTGGCGCAAGTAGAGCCGGATTCTCCCCGGCCAACTTAACGGGAAGTGGTCAAGGCCGGATCGGAACAATATCGTACAATGATTCACAAGAAGGAGGCGGTTGCAGTTTGGGGGGCGGCGTCTCTGTTCTGAGCGCCCTACCCGCTTTGCTGGCGTAACTTTCTCGAATCCAGGAACATATGGACTTCCAGGCGTCCGCCACGACGCGCTCCCGGTCAGGGAAAGGCCACTCGCGCTGACCATGCTCATGCCAACCGGGGATAGCGTCCGCTCAGAATCCAGACTTCGAATCGCCAGTCTAGCTCTTGCCTACCCCAGCGTGGTCCAGCCCGGACTGGGGGTCTTCATTCGTTCCCGTCTTCGCGCCATGACAGGCTATGCGGAGGTGAGGGTGCTGGCTCCGGTTCCCCTGTTTGCCATCTGGAAGCCTGGCGGAGTGTGGGAAGGATTACATAAGCTCCCCCCGTTGGAGCGCGACGGCGGCCTCGAAGTGCGCAGGCCACGTTGGGGGTACATGCCAGGCGCGGGCGTGCTTCATTCCATACTCCTGTTTCTCCAAATGATCGGTCCGTTACGCCGGTTGCGCCGTGAGTTCGATTTCGATCTGATCGACGCCCACTTCGCCCACCCGGAAGGGATCGCGGCCGCTTTTCTGAGCCATTGGATGCGGCGGCCCTTCACCATCACAATTCGTGGCTGCGAGGTGGATCATGCCAAGCCTCTGCTGCGCCGGTGCGCCATGCGCTGGGCCATGAAACGCGCCGTCCGCGTGATCGCGGTTTCGGCCCGGCTCAGCCGGTTTGCGATTTCCCTGGGCGCTGATCCCAGCCGGACCATAACGGTGCCGAATGGAGTGGATACCGCCGTGTTCTATCCACAGGACCGTGAGGAATGCCGACGCCGCCACGCCCTGCCGCCTGGACGAAAGTTCATCCTCTCGGCGGCTGTCTGGATGCCACTCAAAGGACAACTGTCCATGGTGCGCGCGTTGCGCCGCCTGATCGGGCTTGGCTACGCCGTCGATTTAGTTCTGGCCGGAAACCAGCATCAGTTTCCCGGCTATGCGGACCTGGTTCTGGCCGAGATTGCCGCGTCCGGCTTGCAAGCCCATGTCCATTGCCTGGGACACATCGCGCCGGAGTTGCTCGCCGAGCTCATGTCGGCGGCGGATGTCTTTTGTCTCGCCAGCAACCGCGAAGGCTGGCCGAACGTTGTGCATGAAGCCCAGGCCTGTGGACTCCCCTCGGTAAGCACCGACGTCGGTGGCATTCCGGATATGATCCCTGACCCCTCCTATGGCATCATCGTGCCTATCGATGACCAGACGGCGTTGGAGGGCGCGCTGGCCCGCGCGTTAGACACGGCTTGGGACAGGGAGGCCATCGTTCGTTGGGGCCGGGCGAGGTCGTGGGATCAGGTGGGTCAGGAGGTTGTGCGCGAGATGAAGACCGCTTTAGACGAAGTTGCGGCGCCGGCAGAGCGAGGGGGGCGGTAAGATAGGTGGAGCCGGCCGGTGCGTGTTCCCGCCCTCGCGATGAATTCAGATTCATGGAAATAGTTCCTAACTTCACAAATGCCCA
>JADLCT010000060.1 GCA_020847045.1 Bryobacterales bacterium
AGAGGGCAGATGATCCACGTGTTACTCACCCGTACGCCGCTTTACTCAGGTTGCCCCTTTCTCGCTCGACTTGCATGTGTTAGGCGCGCCGCCAGCGTTGATTCTGAGCCGGGATCAAACTCTCAATGAAAACTGTGAGTTTGATTCGAACCACATCCGAGGGGCTAGCCCCGGCGGGTTCTCGATCCCGCTTCACTCAAAGCGTCTGACGAATTGCTTTGTATCCAACCAGATTGTCAAACATCTCGACAAACAACCGAACACGGCGAACCGGATTCGATCATCTGCGGCCTCGAAAACTGCTTCCGGGCGCGCTCAAACTCCTCAATGGAGCGAACTGCACCTGAAATCTCTTTGGGGTCTAAAACAACTCAGAAGGGAACTTCCTTCGGCTTACTGTCACCAGCTTACCGTCCGGCTGCCTAATCGTTGCGACCGGCGCCGCTTACTTCCTTCTGCTGCTCTGTTTCGATCTACCTTATCCTGACTTTAGCAGACCGTTCTGCGCTTTGCAACCGCTTCTTTTCGTTTGCCGCGCAACCCTTTAAGACTACTACAAACTCTTTTGTTCTGTCCAGCGCTTTTTTTGGGCTCCCCGGCTGCTTCCGATTCCTCATCTCAAGCCCTTCTTGGCTTGCCGGTAATCTCGGCTTCAACCGCGTCCCCCGCCTTTCGCATCCGGCCTTCGCCGTTTGCCTTGGGCTTCGCTGACGACTGTTTCAATCTAGCACGCCCCGGTTTCGCTGTGCAAGCGTCGGGCCAATTTTCACGTTTTCCAGCCTCATGTCTCACATTCGTCACAGGAATGCCTGACTGAGTTCTTGAAAGTTTGTTTCGGTTACCAGCACCACTCGCAGGTTGAGGGAAGTATACCTGCGTGCTTCTCTCCGCCACGCCTCAGGGGGTACTGCTGGACTGGCCACACGCAACTCGCCATGCTCCACGGCAAATGGCATCACCTGGTAGCGCCGGCTCACCCGCGCGGGCAAGCTGCGCGCCAGTTCTTTTCGCACAGCCGCCACAGGCACCTCCGTCATCTCCAAGCCGTTCTGCACACTCAGCGCCTCCAGCACTTCCCCCTCCGCCAATAACCCTTTCCGCACCAGGTAGCGCGTCAGGTCCTCCCCGCCGGTCAGCTCCGACCGGGCCGCCGCCAACACCTCCTCATCCACATAACCGCCCCGCTCCAGAACCTCTGCGATAGGCTGCTTATGCGCGCGCAGCGCCTCAGTGCTTGGGTATGCGTGCGCCGTCTTCAACCACACCAGCGGCCGTTTCATCCACTTGGCCGACAGATACTTGTACGCCGCGAAGACCGCCGCCGCCCCGTTCAGAAAGTTCCCCAGCAGCGACCGCACAGGCGTCCACACCGCCAGGCCCCAACCGTACACGCGCGCCGACAGCACCATGCGCACGCTCAATTGGACTACCCCGGCGGCGCCCGTGGCCACAGCCATCCACCACGGGACATACTGACGCAGCAACTCGCCCAGACGCCATTCCCCGCCCTGCCAGGCAGCCAAGCCCCACCCTGCCAAGCCGTACAAAAACAAGAGGTTTGCCACCACACTGAAGGGGTTTCCGAGCACCCCCTTCCGGTCCCGCCAGAACCACCAGGCCTCACCCAACGTCCGCCCGGCGCCATGGCGCTCCATGCCCTGCAGCGAAATGCCGGTCACCCAGCGCGTCCGCTGCCGCAATGCCGAATAGAATGTGCCGGGAAACATCTCGCGCGTCGCCAACGGCCCGCCCGCCTTTCCCCAACCGGGCTCAACCGGCACAAATACCTGCTTTACGCCGAGCCTCGCCATCCGGCACCCCAGCTCGTAGTCCTCCGTCAGGCTGTTCGGTTCGAAAATCCGGTTCGACGACGCCACCGCCAGCGCCTCAACAGCATCCCGCCGCAAGGCCGTTCCCACGCCCGAGCTCGGCACGAAGCCGCCCAGCCACCACCGCGCCGGTAGATCCTTCGAGTGGAACTCGGCAAAGTCGTCCATGTAAAGTCCGTGCACCCACTCACGCAGGGGTGTCGCCAGCGGCAACACAGGGGTCTGGATGAAGCCGTACTCCCGCGCAAACCAGTTCACCACGCGCAGCTCTTCCGGGTGCACCAGGTCTTCGGCGTCATGCATCAGAATCAGGTCGAACCGCGCACCCGCCGTCTCTTCCCACAGCAGCATCCGCTGGTACACCCAATTCAGGCAGTCGCCCTTGCTCGTCGGACCATCATGCGGAGCCATCGCCAAGTGCACCCGTCCGCTTACCGCCGCCACCTCCTCGACGGCCCGCACAGTGGCCTCGTCGTTCGGGTAGGCCCCCACGAAGAATTCATACCGGCCGTAATGAATCGCCGCCAGGTTGTGCCGCAGCATACCGGCAATCACCTCGGATTCCCTCCAGCACGGCACGAATATCGCGACGCGGCGCAGCTCCACGCCGTCCAACTCCGCCTCCGCGGGCAGCGCCGGCAGTTTCCCCCGCCACCTCGCGGCCAGCCAGGCGCCCAGCACCACCAGATCATCCGCCGCGCTGGCCAGAATCCATGCCCCCAGCCAGGGCGCCAGCAATGCGATGGCCAGCTCCCCATCCGCCCCGTTGAACGGCATCCACGTCATCACAGAAATAGTGCATTGGGCCGCTCAAAATCGCCGTCTTCGTGGCACAATCATCCAGGAGGTCTATTCGCACCGTGAACCGTCAACTCAAGGGCCGTCTCGCAGCCGCGCTCGTCATCCTCGTCTTTGGCGGCGTCATCGTCTCACGCGCCGTCACCGAGCCCAAGAACGATTTCCGGTTTTCCATCCTCGGCGACCGCACGGGCGGCGCGCAGCCGGAGATCTACGGCCGCATCTGGCGCGAGGTCGATCTCCTCCACCCCGACTTCGTCATCAATGTCGGCGATACGATTCAAGGCGGCCGCGACGCCGACCTGACGCAGCAATGGAATGAGCTACGTCCGCTCTTTCAGCGCTACAGTCACTATCCGCTTTACTTCACCCCTGGCAATCACGACGTATTTAACGACACCTCTCAGGCGCTCTACGAAAAGGAAAGCAAGCGCCCCACCTTCTATAGCTTCGATTACCAGGAGGCGCACTTCACCGTACTCGACAACAGCCGGACCAACGGGCTCACCGATGACCAGATGGCATTCCTTGCCAAGGATCTGGAAGCCAACAAGGACAAACGCCCCAAGTTTGTCTTCTTCCACAGACCTTACTGGATTGCCCCGCTCAAGCTGGGCTCGGGCGAGTTTCCGCTTCACCAGCTCGCCAAGAAATACGGCGTCGAGCACATCATCAGCGGCCACGGCCACGTCTTCGTCCGCATTGTCCGCGACGGCATCGCCTATATGGAAGTGGGCAGTTCGGGCGGCAACATGACAAAAGCTTTGGAGCAGGGGCAGGGCTTCAAGGAAGGCCGCTTCTATCACCACGTATGGGTCCGTGTGAAGGGCTCCAAGGCCATGATGAGCGTCAAGGAACTGGATGGCCCCAAGGGCGCGGGCCGCATGTTCAATGCCGAGGATTGGGACGAGAACGGCCCCAAGTTCGAGGTCGCCGACCCGGCCGCCACCATTAACCCTACAACTTAGTAAGTTCGTCCGGCCAGGCTACCGGGCACTTACTGCGCTGGGCGGCCCAGAATGCACACCAATTCACTGCCGCGCATGGCCGTCTTGCCCACGGTCATGCCCACAACGCTAAACCCCCGGTGCCCGGCCTCGTTCAGTTCCTTGTCCATGGTCGAGGTTTTCGAGGTCGCCAGCAGCAGATACTCCTGCCGCCCGCCGCGCGCCTCATCGCGCTCCAGGATCACCGCCACCTCACGGCCGCCAAACGCCGACTCGAACACGGTCTGTCCCTTATACCAATACCCCTCCGACGCCGCCTCCGACATCTCCTTCTGCATTGTCGAGGTCCGGTTGGCCGCCAGCAGCTTGTAGCGCACCCCGGCGCCGGCTTCAGCTTTCGCCCGTCCCATCGTCACCACGGTCTCTTTCCCGCCAAAGGCGGTCTCACCCCCCATGGCCGCCAGGAACCGGAAGCCTTCCCCCGCCGCCTGGTTCATCTCCTTCTCCATGGTCGACGTCTTCGTCGTCGCCAGCACGCGATACTCATGCACCGCGACGGGATCCACCGCCCAAGCCGCCGCCGTCAGCGTCATTATCATCAGAGCCATCTTTTTCATAGACGTTATCCAGGACGCGTCTCTCCCGTGGCCGGGTTTCCCCGCTCAGGTAAGAAACCCGCCCCCGCCCTACGCCTGCCACTTGTAGTAATAAAACAACAAGGGCGACTTCCCCGTATTCCTGATGTGGTGGCTCTTGTTGGCCGCGCAGTACATCATCGCCCCCGGACCAACCGGCGCCGTCTTGCCGTCCACCATAATCACGCCCGTCCCCTCGGTCACCAGCAGAAACTCCTCCTCCGGGTGCGCATGCGGCGGATGCGGCTCCATCCCCGCCCGCAGCCGCAGACTTCCCGCCTCCATGAACTTGAGCTGGTCGGTCGGCCCGGAAAAGTACACCGACTGATCCCCAAACGGGTGTTTTTGCACCTTCGCCTGCGACGCCGCCAGCGTCACATTCGTAAGCTTCGTCCCCGCCGCCGCGGCGCTGCCCGCCACCGCGTTCAGCAACGCCGGCGCGCCCAGCGGCGCCAGTCCGGCCCAAGCCAGCAGATCTCTTCGTTTCGCCATGACCACACTATAGTAACTTGAGAAGATCGCCGCCAACGACCACCAATTTGGGAGCCCCGTGACTCCTCCGCCGCCAGACCTCATCGACGCCGCCCTCGCGCCCGCCTCCTCTGATGCGGCCGCCTCCAACGCCGCCCTCGACGCCAGCCTCTCCCTGTTCCGCGACTGGGTCGAACCGCTCGGTGACGGCTTTACCCCGGAAGGCGTTGATGACTATGTGCGCGGCTTTGCCCCCATCATCGCCCGCGCCCTCACCGGCTACGACGCCGGCCGCCTCATCGCACGCTACCGCCGCATCCGCTCCACGCGCCCGTTTTCAGGCGATGCCGCCAGTATCGCCGACGTCGCCG
Source organism: Bryobacterales bacterium (assembly GCA_020847045.1). Lineage (GTDB taxonomy): Bacteria > Acidobacteriota > Terriglobia > Bryobacterales > Bryobacteraceae > JAFLBB01. The sequence goes on from JADLCT010000060.1 coordinate 5,052, forward strand.
TCCTGTCGCGCGTCACCCTTGGCGCCGACGCCGCCGTATCGAGCGTTCTTCTGGATGCCGCCCGCCAGGCTTTCCCGAACGCCATCATCCACTTCGCCGGCAACGCCAAGAACGCCGGACTCTTCCTGGCCGAACCTCGCCTCCGCCATATCGCCGCACCCTACTCGCGCACCGGCGCTCTCCGCCACCGTCTGGAGGCCTCGGCCGCGCTCGCCTCCCTGCTTCCCCCCGGCGCCCTGGTCCTGGACCCCGACAGCCGTCTCACTCAACTCGGGCTGATCCCGGTGTGCGATGATGACCGCTATTTTTTCTTTGAAAGCCGGACGGCCGGCGGCGGCGGCAACGCGACGCTCCCTCAACTCGCCGCGCAATGGTGCCGCGACGTGCTCGGCGTCGGCGCCCGTCCCTGGACCGCCCCCCTGTCCGGTATCGGCGGCCCTCCCCGCGTCTGCGTCAGCCTCGGCACGGGCGAGAATCCCGCCAAGGGACTCGGCCCCGAATTCGAAGCGGAACTCGTCCGCCGGCTCGCCGCCACGGGCCAACCTCTGCTGATCGACAAAGGCGCCGGTGGCGGCGAAGGCGCGCGGGCCGAAGCCGCCATTGCCGCCGCAACCGCCGCCAGCGCTCACACGGCGCACCCCATCCGTCCCGGCCAAATCGAAACCTGGCTCGGTCCGTTTGCTCCGTTTGCGTTTGAAATTGCCCGCGCCCCGCTCTACGCCGGCTACGATTCGGCCGGCCAGCATGTGGCCGCCGCTGCCGGCACGCCCCTGATGTGTCTCTTCGCCGGCGCTCCCTGCGACCGCTTCTTCGACCGTTGGCGCCCCGCCGGCCACGGGACCTGCCGCGTCGCTCGCCATTCCCCGGGAGGCGATTGGCGCAACGCCCTCGACTCGCTCGGCTTAGCTCAGTAGCCCGGCCAGCGTAAGAAACGCCACCACGGAGACACACACCCCCGAGGCCCGCGCCACCGCCGTCGCCAAAGGCGTCGGTTCCTTCGGAGGCTCCGGCCGCCCGTACGGAAACGCCCGGAACGCCGGCAGCACCGTCCCCACCACACGCATGAAGCCGGGCGCATCGGTCACCATCACAGCTCCGATGTACATCAGCGGCCCCGATGCCGCCACCCTTTGTACCAACTCTGGAACAACCACTGCTCTCTGGCCTCTCCTCGCTACCGGTCACCGCGCTTCCTGATCGCGATGTCCAGCCGTTTGATCTTCTGGTTCAGCGTCGACAACGGAATCCGCAACCGCTCGGCCGCCTCGGTCTGGCTGTAATGGCAGGCTTCCAGCGACTCGATGATCTTCCGCCGCTCGTAGTCGGCCACCACTTCGAACAACGAAGCGTCGGCGGGCAAGCCGCCCTCTTCGTCGCGCCGGATGCGCAACCCTCCGGCTTCTAATATATGCTCCGGCAGAACGTCCACGCCAACTCGCGTCGACGAAGACAGCACCACCGCGCGCTCCACCGCGTTTTCCAACTCCCGTACGTTCCCCGGCCAGTTGTAGTCCATCAACACCTGCAACGCCTCGGCCTCGAACTCCAGCTCGCACCGCCCCGCCGTGCTCATGAACTTCTCGTTTTCCCGGCCGTACTTGTCGAAGAAGTGCGCCACCAGTAGCGGAATATCCTCTTTCCGGTCCCGCAGCGCCGGCATGTGGATCGGAATCACGTTCAGACGGTAGTACAGGTCCTCGCGGAACTTCCCCTCCTCCACCAGCTTCTTCAAGTCCACGTTGGCCGCGGCGATCAACCGCACATCCACCTTCACCAACTCGGACGACCCCAACGGCATGAACTGCCGCTCCTGAATCACGCGGAGCAGCTTCACTTGTGTATCGGCGGAAATCGTCGAGATCTCGTCGAAAAATATGGTTCCCCGGTTGGCCTCTTCAAAATAGCCCTTGCGCGACGAAACCGCCGAGGTGAACGCGCCCTTGACGTGCCCGAACAATGTCGACTCCAGCAACTCCGGCGTCAGCGCTCCCGTATTCACAGCGATGAACATCTGATCGGCCCTCGGCGAATGCGAGTGAATCGCCTTGGCGATCAGTTCCTTCCCCGTCCCGGTCTCGCCCGTGATCATCACCGTCGAACGGCTCGGCGCCACCTGCCCCACCAGATCGAGCACCTTCATCATCCGCTCACTCTTGCCGATGATGTTCTCGAAACCGTAGCGCTGCTTCAGCGCACGCTTCAGTTGCACGTTCTCGCGCTCCAACCGGTGCGCGCCAATCATCCGCCCGATCTCGAGCAGCAGCTTCTCGTTGTCCCAGGGTTTGGAAAAGTAGTCGTTGGCCCCCGACTTCAGCGCATTCACCGCCACCTGCGTCGAGCCGTACGCCGTAATCAGAAAGATCGGCGTCTCCCGGTCCCGCTGCCTGACCTCGTCGAGAACCTCCAGCCCGGACCGGTCCGGCATCATCAGGTCCAGCAGCACCAGGTCGTAGGAACCCGCCTCCATCCTGGCCAGCCCCTCGGTGGCGTTCACCGCCAACTCCACCTCGTAGCCTTCCATTTGGAGCAGCACTTCCAGCGATTCCCGGATGTCGGCCTCGTCGTCGATCACGAGGATGCGTCCCTTGGTCCGTTCCGCAAGGACCGCCTGGCCGGTGTTGGTCTCAGACATGGACGGCCGTTCGGTCCTGCGCCTGCTTCACCGGACGCAGAAGCGGAAAGTGGAGTTCAAAACGTGCGCCTTCGCCCGGATCGCTCTGCGCGCCGATCGTACCGCCATGTTCCCGCACAATCCCGTATGTCACCGAAAGGCCCAGCCCGGTTCCCTTCTTCGCCGCCTTGGTCGTGAAGAACGGATCGAATATGCGCGGCAGATCCTCCGGCTGGATGCCGTGGCCGGAATCTGCAATCACAATCCGCGCCGTCTGCCCGTCGTGCGTGCAATTCACCCGCAGAACACCCCCGCCGTCCATGGCGTCGCGCGCGTTCAGAAAGAGATTCAGGAACACCTGCTGCATTTTACCTGAATTGCCCCGCACCACCATCTCACCTTCGGCCGGAACATATTCCACTCGCACCCGCGCCTTCTCCAACTGGTGCTCCACCAGGCTCAGCGTGTCGCGCACCACGCGCCCCAGCTCTACTTCCTCATACTCCGTCTTCGACGTGCGCGAGAAGTTGAGCAGCGAATTCACGATCTCGCTCGCCCGGAACGTCTGCTTGGCGATCTTCTCCAGCAGCTTCGCCTTCGGGTCATCGCCCGTAATCTGCTTGGCCAGCATCTGCGCGTAAGTCGAGATCACCGCCAGCGGCGTGTTCACCTCGTGCGCCACGCCCGCCGCCAGCAGTCCGATCGAACTCAGCTTATCGGCCTGCACCAACTGCTGCTCCAACTCGGCCCGCTCGGTCACGTTGTCGAAGATGATCAACCGGCCGATCTGCTCGCCGTCCTTCGTCACCAGCGGCGCCAGGGCGACGTTCACGATCGCCATCCGTCCGGACGGCCCGCTTGCGTTGCCCACGCCGTTGGCTGTTCCATTGCCTGTCCCGTTCGCTCCGCCCGCCGCCGGGCCGATCTCGCTCTTATAAATGTGGTGAATTCCGCTCTCGCCCCGCAGGTGCTCCAACGTCGCGGCCAGCCTTCGCGGCAGCAGTTCGCTCAGCGTCCGGCCGACCGCCTCGGCCCTGCTGACGCCGGTCAGCGCCTCCATCTGCGTGTTCCAGCTCTCCACGCGGTCTTCCAAACCGGCCGCCACAATCCCCACGTTGATCGACTCGACGATGTTCTCGCTGAACTCCTTCAGCCGCTCGTACTCAGCCACCTTCCGCTGCAACGAGCGGTAGAGCAAGCCGTTTTCGATGGCGATGCTTACATACCCGGCGATCGTCGTCAGCAGTTCCAGGTCCTCGCCGGACAGAAAGTCACCCTCCTGCGTCCTGCCCACGCCGAGATAGGCCACCGTCCTGCCCCGCACGCTGCACGGCAGGTAATAGGTGAGGTCGAGCCGCGAAATCGTCTGACGCACCGAATGCGGCAGGTGCCGCAGCACGACATCCAACTGGTGGTGCGTCCGTTCAAAGAACAGCGGACCGCCCTTGTGATCGGCCAGGAAGCTCAAATCAAGCTCCGCCGCGCCCGTCCTGTGCTCCTTCATGGGACGGAAGCGTCCTGTTCCTTCCTCGGCCAGGAAGAACTCGACGTTCTGAATATATAAGGTGCTCTTCAACCGCTCGGTGACCAAATCCAGCATCACGCCCAGGTCTTTTTCCGAGCTCAACTCGCGCACGAACTCAATCAGCGTCCGCCGGTAATCATACCGGTCCCGGTAGAACCAGTAGCGGTCCAGCACATCCTGGATCCAGTTCCGCATCGGTTGAAAGATGAAGGTGGCAATCAAAATCAGCAGCACCATCGCCTCGGGGTTCAACTCCTCGAACGGCCCCACCGTCATCACCAGACCATAAAACACGCCAATCACGGCCAGCGTCGCCAGCGTGTAGGCGTAGCCCTGCTGGAAGATCAGGTCCACGTCCATGAGCCGGTAACGCAGAATCGCATAGGCCCACGAGGCCGGCACCAGCAGCAGCGACAGCACCGCCATGTTCAAATAGGGTCCCGGAATGAAACCGAGGGCGTATGGCAGCACGTTCAAACAGGCGAACGGAACCACTCCCAGCACCGCGCCGTTCCGGATCCATTTCATCTGCTGGCGCAGAATCGGATCTTTCGCCCGGCGGAACTCCACCGCCGAAAACACCGCGCCAGACAGATAAGTCAAGGCGAGGAAGGCCATCCACAGCCGGTCCAGCCCCCAGCGCACGTCGCCCATCGGCGCCGCCGAACGCATCACGCCGCTCGCAAATCCCAGATACAGCAACAGGATCGCCACCGCCGGCAGATAGAGCGCCACGGCCTTCCACCAGCCGCGGAACCAGGGCCGGACTTCAGGAAAACGCAGACAAAAATGCAGAAAAATCGTCGGCGCGAACACACCGGCGCCCACATTCCCCCAATACACCACCTTGTCGAACCCGTTCAGCTTGCCGGTGTAATGGAACGTGGAAAGCACGAACGAGGCCAGGCAAAGAATGTAAAAATGTGTCGCACGCGGCGCGCGTCCACGTCGAAAGTACACAAAGAGCCCAATCCCCAGGTAGGCCAAGCCAACAAAATATTGGGAATAAAGCGAGTTCTCCGTGACCCTCTCGGAGATAATCACCTTCGCCTTCAGCTCAATCCCACCGCGATTCAGCAGATAGTCCGCCGACTTCCAGACACCCAGCCGTACCAGCGCGCGCGCGGCATCGGTCGCCGTATGCACAGGTAAGCCATTGATTTGCAACAGAAAGTCACCCGGCTTCACCCCAGCCCGCTCGGCCGCACTGTCCGGTGTCACATACATCGCCTCCACCTGGACGCTCTTGCCGCCATCCACACGGTCTACCCAGGTGACGCCATCTTCGGGAACCGGGAACTTCCTCTGCTGCTGGAAGTTAATGCCAGCCGCAATCAGCGCCGCGGCGGTTAACACCACCAGCAGCGCGCTCACGAGCTGTCCCTTCAGATCCCGAACCATGCCTCTATTGTGCCCGTACTATCCCGTCTATTCGCTCCGCCGTTCTTACACCCAGGCGCTCCGGCGACACTTCCGCCTGGCAAAGCATTCCAGCACGCCGAATACCAGTTTTCATTCCTTCCCACACCTGATGCAACACTTGTGACTGGAAGAAGATAGACTCTCACGCCCGGCGGGAGGTTCCCGATTTATGAATATATGGCCACCCATACATTCCCGAAAGTGGAAGCGGTTTCCCGAAACGGCGGCTTGTAGCACGCCGTCCTACGCCCTGCGCGGAGCCTCGCGCCCGCTGCACGGGAGGCGCGCCTTGTGCTTGACGCTCTCCCGGTTGCGACCTAGAATAAACATAGCTCATTGGGTAGCTGTATGGTGGCGAACTCTATGCTGAGAAACACTTTGGCCTCGATTCCTGGCGCATGGGCCAAGCTTGCCCATGTGCTGACTCTGGTTGGCGTCGCGGTCCTCGGAGCGGCCCTGCTGCTCCCCACGGAGGCCCACGCGCAAAAGAAGAGCAAGGATGACGGCAACCGCGAAACCGTCGCCAAGCCGATGAGCGAGCGTGAAAAACGCAAGCGGGAGGAGCGTCTCCGGAAGGAGCTCGAAGGCCCCTTCCGCAAGTGGCTGAACGAGGACGTCACCTACATCATCACCGATGAGGAGCGCCAGGCTTTCAAACGTCTGGCCACTGACGAGGAACGGGAGCAGTTCATCGAGCAGTTCTGGCTGCGCCGCGACCCAACGCCCGATTCCGCGGAAAACGAGTTCAAGGAAGAACACTACCGCCGCATCGCCTACGCCAACGAGCGGTTCGCCAGCGGCATCCCCGGCTGGAAAACCGACCGCGGCCGCATCTACATTGCCTACGGTCCCGCCGACGAAGTCGAGTCCCATCCCTCGGGCGGCACCTATGAGCGGCCCATCGAAGAAGGTGGCGGCACTACATCCACGTTCCCGTTTGAAAAATGGCGCTACCGCTGGATCGAAGGCATTGGCACGGACGTCATCATCGAATTCGTCGACCCCACCATGACGGGCGAATACCGCATGACCATGGATCCTTCCGAGAAGGACGCCCTGCTCTATGTACCCAACGCCGGGCTCACCCTGTACGAACAGATGGGCATGTCCAGCAAGGCGGACCGCTTCAGCCGCACCGACGGCACCCGCCTCGGCACGGGCACCATGCCTCTGCCGAACCGCATGAATCAGTTTGAGCGTCTCCAGCAGTTCGCCAACCTCCAGAAGCCCCCGGCCATCAAGTTCAAGGATCTGGAAGCCGCCGTCACCTCCACGGTGAAGTACAACCTGCTGCCGCTCAAGGTCCGCGCCGACTACATGCGCATGA
>JADLCT010000061.1 GCA_020847045.1 Bryobacterales bacterium
TGTCGCGGAACCTGCCGCGCCTGCGCTAACCTGAAAGTCTCATGTCCGCCGACGGCTCAACGCCGCCACTTGTCGATCAACTCTTCGCTGAACTGTGTGAGAAGGTCAAAGCCGCGCGTCCGCAGGAGGACATCGAACCCCTCGGCCGCGCCTATCGCTTCGCTCTGAATCACCATGCGCACCAGGTGCGAGATTCGGGCGAACCCTACATGACCCATCCGCTCCATGTGGCGCTCATTCTGGCCGGGATGAACATGGACCTCGTCTGTCTCCAGACGGGGTTGCTCCACGACGTGATCGAGGACACGAGCACCTCGCATGAGGAGATTCGCCGCGAGTTCGGCGTTGAGGTGGCACATTGTGTCGAAGGCGTCACCAAACTCGGCAAGGTCAAATTTTACTCTCCGGAAGAACGTCAGGCTGAAAGCGTCCGCAAGATGCTGCTGGCCATGGTCACCGACATCCGCGTCATCCTTGTGAAACTGGCCGACCGCCTGCACAACATGCGCACGCTCGGTGCGCTCTCGGTTGAACGCCAGCACCGCATCGCCCGCGAGACGTTGGAGATCTATTCGCCCATCGCACACCGTCTCGGCATGGGCAAAATCCGCGCCGAACTGGAGGATCTGGCGTTTCGCGCGCTGGAACCCGAAGTGTACGAGGAGATCCGGGCGCAAATCGGCGCGCGCATCCAGGACAGCGACGTGGCCTTGCAGCAGATGAAGCAGACGCTGGCGTTGAAGCTGGGACGCGAAAACATTCCCGCCAAGCTTGAAGGCCGCATCAAGCGCGTCTACAGCGTGGTGCAGAAGCTCCGGCGGCAGAAGATCGGCATCGATCAGGTGTACGATCTTCTCGCGCTTCGCATCATCACGGACTCGGTGAAAAACTGCTACGCCGCCCTCGGCGTCATTCATAACGAGTGGCATCCCATTCCCGGCCGCATCAAGGATTTCATCGCCATTCCCCGCACCAACCTCTACCAGTCGCTGCACACCTCGGTGATTGGGCCCGGTGGCGTCAACTTCGAGATTCAAATCCGCACCGAGGAGATGCACCGCATCGCCGAGGAGGGCATCGCCGCGCACTGGAAGTACAAAGAAGGCCGCCGCGGTTCCGGCGTCGATGAGCAGCGTGTCGCCTGGCTGCGGCAACTCGTCGAATGGCAGCGCGACATGCGCGATCCGGGCGAGTTCATGTCCACTCTCAAGGTGGATCTCTATCCCGAGGAGGTGTATTGCTTCACGCCTCGCGGACGCGTCATCATTCTGCCCCGCGACGCCACACCCATCGACTTCGCCTACTCCATTCACACCGACGTCGGCCACCAGTGCGTCGGCGCCAAGGTGAACGGGCGCATCGTGCCGCTGCGTACGCCGCTGCGCAATGGCGACGTGGTGGAAATCGTTACCCAGTCCGGGCACATGCCCTCCAAGGACTGGCTCTCGCTCGTCAAGACTTCGCGCGCCCGCAACAAGATCAAGCACGTGATCAACGCGAGCGAACGCGAGCGCGCCATCGACATCGGCCAGAAGGCGCTCGAACGGGAAGCCCGCCGGCTTGGTATCGCCCTGTCCCGCATTGGCCGCGGTGAAATGGACCAGGTGGCCAGCGACTACGGATGCGCGAAGCTGGAGGACCTGCACGCCTCGCTTGGCTATGGGAAGGTCTCCGCGCGCCAGATCCTCAGCCGTTTCGCGCCCACCGGAGAACTGTTGCCACCCGCTCCGCCGGCGCCTGTGCCTCCGCCACCCGCAACGCCCATTCCGGGTCATCCCGGGCCTGACAACAGCGATCTTGTCATCCGTGTCACGGGCGCCGACGATCTGCTCGTGTACCGCGCCAAGTGCTGCAACCCCATCCGCGGCGAGGCCATTGTCGGTTACATCACGAGAGGCAAGGGCGTTGGCGTTCACTCGCTCTCATGCCCCAACGTCCAGAACCTGATGTATGAGGTGGACCGCCGCATCGACGTGGAGTGGGCCCGCGCCGCCACCGACAACTTCATGGTGAAGATGGTGGTCTACACCGAGGACCGCCCCGGCGTGTTGAACCAGCTCACCAGCGTTCTGACGCACGAAAATTCGAATATCCGTTCGCTGGAGGCGCGCTCGGACGAGCGCCGCGGACCGGACAACGCCATCGTCGACATGACCGTCGAGGTGCGCGACAAGAAACAACTTGAACGCGTCGTGGCCGGGATGCGCCGCATTCCGGGCGTCCGCGACGTTGAGCGCGTACAATGAACTCCTCATCTTTCGACCCGGAACACATCGCCATTTCAAAATCCAAAGGGATTCAGATCGATTGGAAAGACGGCCACCACAGCAACCTTCCGCTGGCCATCCTCCGCGATGAATGCCCGTGCGCCGGATGCACGGGCGCGCACGGAACTCCACCCGAGCGCACCAACCATTCGCAGCCCGCCCAGGAAGCCTTTCCCATGTTCAAGCCCGCCCTGAAGATGCTCGACATCCAGCCCGTCGGCGGGTATGCGCTGCGCATCTACTGGAACGACGGCCACAACGCCGGCATCTATTCCTACGAACATTTGCGCGGCATCTGCCCCTGCGCCTCTTGCGTTGCCGGCCGGGCCACCCGGCAGGAGCCATAAGGCGCGCCACACAACGCGTGTCCGGCGCGGGCCGCCGCGAGCGCTAAAGAAAAGGACTCCAGAAATGCCGCTGAAACCGGCCGCGTAATTCAGTATGATTCCCCTACCACATGGGCTATGATTTGACCTTACATCTGAGGGGATCCGGAGAAGCCCCGCCCATCGAAGACCTGCATGAGTACTTCGAGAACCGCCGCAACTTCCGCATGGACGGCTTCACGGCCCAGTATCTGAACGAGGACACGGGCGTCTACTTCTGGTTCGACCTCGGCGAGGACCATCCGCGGTTTCAGTTGAGTCACGCCCGGGCACGCGTCTTCGCCGTCGAGGCGGCCGATGAAGTGAGAAGCTTCGTCCAGCACTTCGATCTGGTGTGCGCCTGGCCGTCCGCCGGTCTCCCCACGGAGTTCACACCCGCTGGGGTCCTCGCCGGCTACGACGCCGGCAACCGCACGGGCTACCGGATGGCGGCCGATCCGTCCACAGGTTTTCAAGGCTGGTTCACGCGGCCCTCGACGGCCATCGCGGCCGAATGGCGCTGGAACTTTGAGCGCGTCACCATGCAGGAACGTGTGGGTGAATCCGTCTTCGTGCCCAAGATCAGCTATTTCCTCGTCAATGGCCGCCTCTGCTCGGGCGCGGTATGGAGCGACGCCATTCCCGTCGCCATGCCGGTGGTGGATTGCGTGGTGATTGTTCGCGAGCGCGCGTGGCCCATGCGCCTGATTAAACGCGAGCCGGAAATCCTCGCCGTCCCCTTTGTCCAACTCGAAGCCATTGCCTCACATTACCGCTTCGTGCCGGGCGAGCCCGGACACTATCAGATGTACTGGGATTCGCCGCCTCTCGCGGTTGTGGAGTTCTTCCGCTCGGCGACGTCCCCCGATGCCGCGTTCGAGGCCGTGTCCGCGGACCGCATCCTCGACCAGGAAACCATGGACGAAGTGTGCGCCGAGGCGGGACTGCAACGCGAAGGACGTTGAGCATCAGCTAGAGCAGCACGCGCGCCGCGAGAAACGACGCCACGCACACCAGTACAAACACGGTTTCGCGCATGCCGAAGGCCGAACTCCTCGACACAGGCCATTCGCCCGTAAACCCGCGCGACACCATCGCGGCATGCACGCGGTCCGCGCGGTCCCAACTTCTCACCAGCAGGCTGCCCATGTGATGTCCGTGGACGCCGATGCCCTGCCACCCAAGCGGCCTCACCATGCGGCAGTCGCGCGCCCGCTCCATGCGCGCGTACTCCTCCGACAGCAGGCTCGTGTAGCGGTACATCATGCCGAGGATTAGATTCAGCGGGCGCGGCGAGCCCAGCCTCCGCATGGCCCACAACAACTCGGCCAGTTCCGTGGTGGCCATCAGAAACGCCAGCAGCAGAACCGCCGTGAACCCCTTGCCTAAAATGGAGAGCGCACGGGGCAGTCCCGCGTCCCAGTTGATCGCTTCCCATATGGCCTTCCCGTTACCGGGCGCCCAGTTCCCGGTGGGCCATGCCGCTTCCACCGCCAGCAACAAACCCGCCATCAAAAGAAACGGCGCCGCGGCGAAGCAGCGCCAGGCCAGATATTCGCGCGATGCCTGCCCCGTGCGTAGCAGCAAATAGGTGAGCGGAACATACAGCACGAAGGGAGTCAGCACGCCTACCGGGGTCGAAGCGACAACCGCCGTTGCGCCCACCACGGCCAGCAAACGGGCGCGCGCGTCGAGCGAGGCGAAGAGGCCGTTCATGCGCCCGCCATCAGCAGTTCCGGTCTCGTGCGCCGCAGAAACGCCACCACCGCCGCCGTCAAGGCTCCTTCTAACGCCGCAGCGCCCAGATAAAGCGCGGCCATGAACAGGAAGCCTTTTCCATACCCGGTGAGCCAGAACTCCGCCGCGATCAGCAGCGCCGGCGTCACCACGCCAACGAACCCGCAAAGAAATGCGCGCGCCGGCTCCGGGCCCACCCCCGCGCGCCACAACCCCGCCGCCAGCAGCGCTCCTGCGCCCATGTTGATCGCGTTCAACCCGAGCGAGAGCAACCCGCCATGCTGGAACAGCAGCGTCTGCAGCAGCAGCGCGGCGAAGATCACCGGAAAGGCGCGCCGGCCAGCCAAAATGCCCGCCAGTCCGTACAGTCCCAGGTGTACTGATGTCGCTCCCAGCGGGAAATGTACGAGCGAAATCGCGAAGCTCGCCGAAGCCAGCATCCCCAGACGCACAACCTCCTCAGTCTCCACATTCCGCCCCAGCAGATACACTGCCGTCCATGACGCCGCGTGGGCTGCGCCACACCATACGTTGGGAATAATGCCGTCGGCGATGTGCATCGGCCCGCCTACCAGGACACGTGGAGCGAGGTCTCGAAGTTCACTGTGTCGTACGCCGAACCCTGGGGCGCCGGTTGCTTGAACTCGGCAATGAACAGCAGATCCTTCCTGGCGCCGGCTTCCGGCGTGTAGCGCAGTTTGCCATTCGCGTCTGTCTTGCCGGCGATCTTGCCCGCCTCCGCCCCAGCCGGAAACGCCTCGATGGCGATCCCGGCCAGCGGCTTGCCTCCGCGTAGCAGTTGCACGGTCCACGCGCCGCCCGACAACGTCCCCACGATCTCCACCTCAAGGCCCGCCGGTTTGCTCACCGCCGCGCCCAGGTAGGCCACCGCCGTCCGCAAGGTCCGCGAAGACTGCGTCGCGCCGGGGTTCTTGTCGCGGCCGCCCTGCTTCACGCCTTTCGGCGTGCGGCTGGTTACGCCACGGTCCTGCGTGAAGGCCAGCGTATGTGCGCCCGCCGCCGCCGGCGTGAACTCCGCCACCACCTCGCGTCCCTGCACCAACGCCTGCAAGGCCGTGCGCTTTCCCGAAGCGGACTGAGCGAACAGGTCCAGTTGCGCCGCGTTCACCGCCTCCTCGCTCGCCGGGAAATGATGTCCATGGCGGACAAAAATCGTCACCGGTTTACCGGTTGCAAGCGCTCCGCTGGCCGCAATCCAGGTGTCGTGAGCGAACGCGGCGCCGGCCGCCATACAGAGCAGGAACAGCGAATGGGGAAGGGATCGGATCATGATGGTTGAGCTCCTTCGTTCAGTTTCGCACTATTATGAATTTGGTGATACGCATTGCTTTGATCATCCTGGCCGCCGCGTCCGCTTCGCTCCGGGCTCACGAGCTCGACATCGCCGCCACGCTGTCGGCGCCCGCCGTCTGCCTGCGCGCCACTTACGCCGGTGCCGGCCCCGTGCCGTTTGCCGCCGTCCAGGTGTTCGCGCCCGGCGCCGCCGAATTTCAAAACGGCCGCACCGACCGCCGCGGCGGCTTCAGCTTTTTGCCTGATGCCTCCGGCTCCTGGCGCATCGTCATCGACGACGAGGAGGGCCACCGGCGCGAAGCCACCGTGCACGTGCCCGAATCCTTTACCGCGAACACACCCGCCGACGCCGCACCGCCGGAGATCCCACGTTTATGGCGCGCGCTCACGGGAGTTTCGCTGCTCGTAGGCGCCACCGGTTTCTTGTACGGCTTCAAAGTCCGCCGCGCCGCTCCGCCTCAAGCGCCGCGCTGATTCTGAATCCGCTCCCACACACCGGCGAAGTAGTGGAAGTCGATGCCGCAACGGCGCAACAGCGTCCTGTCCGCCGCGATCTCCAGCGCGGGGCCCACGCCCGCCACACGCCCCTCGTGCAGTACGGCCAAACGGTCCACCGAAGCCACGGCCGGTAGAATCTCCTGCGAGATCAGCACCACGGTCGCCTCCAGGGATCGAATGATCCCCACCAGTTGCTCCACCATCGCCGGATCGAGATTCGCAAACGGCTCGTCGAAGGCAATCACGCGCGGACGCATCGCCAGCACGGTCGCCAGCGCCACGCGGCGCTTTTCGCCAAAAGACAGATCGTGCGTCGAACGGCGTTCATAGCCTTCCAGGCGCATCTGCCGCAGAGCCACCGTGACCCGCTCCCGCGTCTCCTCGCTGCCGCAGCCCATATTCAACGGCCCAAACGCCACGTCCTCTTCCACCGTCGGGGTGAATAGCTGATCGTCGGGGTTCTGAAAGACGATCCCCACGCGGCTGCGCACCTGCCGCAACGTGGCGCGCTCCACCTTCACGCCGTCCACGCGCACCTCGCCCGACTGTGGCAGCAGCACTCCGTTCAGATGCAGGAGGAACGTCGATTTTCCCGCGCCCGAGGGGCCGATGATTCCCACCCGCTCGCCCGCCTCCACGCGCAGCGACAATCCGTTCAACGCCGCACGCCCATCCGGATAGTGGTATTCGAGATTTGTGGCGTCGATCACGCAGCCGTTCGTGTGTGTGTGGCCGGACAAGCTTCTATCGTAAGAAAATTTCGTGGGTGCTCACCACAGGTTGTAATAACCGTCGCGTTCAAGCAGTTCCAAACGGCGCCCGAACAGAGCGCTCAGGTTCCGCTCCGTGAGCACCTCGGCTTTCGGACCGTCACGCACCACGCGGCCGGCCTCCATGAACAACACGCGCTCCACTTCGGGCACCAGGTCCGGCAGATGGTGCGTCACGATCACCAGGGTGTGGCCGTCGCGGGTCAACCGCCGCATGGTGTCCCGCAAATCATGCATGGCCGCAAGGTCGAGCGAGTTCGTTGGTTCGTCAAACACCAGCACCGCGGGATCGTGCGCCAACGCCCGGCCGATTACGGCGCGCCGCGCCTCGCCGGTGGACAACTCCTCCAGCGGGCGGTCCCGCAGCGGCGTGATGGCAAGCTGGTCGAGAATCGCTTCGGCCCGCTCCTCCATCGCATGCGTGATCTCGTGATAGGGCTGTACCCCCACGGCGGAATGGAATCCGCCCAATACGATTTCGCGCGCCGTGTACTCGCGCGTGCACTGCTGGATCAGGTCGTTGGTGACGATCCCGAGCAGCAGGCGCAGATCGTGGACCCGCCAGCGATCCTGCCCGAGAATGCGCACACGCGTCCCCTCGCGGTACAGCGGATACAACTCCCGCGTCAGCATCTTGATCAGCGTCGATTTTCCGCAGCCGTTCGGTCCCAGAATCGCCGTATGCTGGCCGCGCTCCAACCGCAGGGAAAAATCGTCCAACACCAGGCGCTCGCCGCGCATCACGCTGACGTGCTCCAACTCAAGTAATGGTTCACTCATGGAAAAAAGGAAGGCTGCCGGGCATTCGGCGTTCGGCAGGGAACAGGCACGATTGTAGCAAGCCTCCGCCGGAGCGCGCCGTTGAGGCGGACTGTCGCGGACAAGTCACAATAATATGGTTGTGGATTCGCTTAGCGATACTCTTGCCACTCGCTCCAGCCCACTCTTGACGAACCATCACCTATGACCAACACGTCTATCCCACATGCCTGCGGTTACGCTCCCGTCCGCGGTCTGAGGCTCTACTACGAGATGCACGGCGCGCGGGAGGGCGTCCCGCTCGTGCTCTTCCATGGCGGAGGCTCCACCATCGATTCCACCTTCGGCCGCCTGCTGCCGCATCTCGCCAGCCATCGTGTGGTTGCCATCGAGGAACGCGGCCACGGCCGGAGTTCAGACCTCGATGAGCCAATCACCTTCGCATCCTCAGCCGATGACGCCGCCGCCCTGCTGGAGTACCTCAAGATTGGGCAGGCGGATCTGTTTGGCTTCAGCAATGGCGCCAGCGTCGCGCTCCATGTGGCCATCCGCCACCCTGTGCTTGTCCGCAAACTGATCTTCGCGTCGTCCATTACGAAGCGCTCCGGCGCGCCGGAGCAGTTGTGGAAATTCATCGACGGCGGGGACTTCTCCGTCATGCCACAGGCGTTGAAGGACGCCTTTCTCGCCGTGAACCCCGATGAGGCCCAGTTGCGATCCATGCATGACAAGGACGCCACCCGCATGAGGACCTTCGCCGATGTGCCCGATGAGGCGCTCCGGGCCTTGCGCGCCGCCACGCTCATTCTGGCCGGCGACCGCGACATAACGCTTCCGGAACATGCCATCGAGCTTTCACGCCTTATTCCAGGAGGACGGCTGCTTCTGCTGCCCGGCGGCCACGGCGACTATATCGGCGAAGCTTCGGCGCAACCCGCAATTTCCGGCTACCCGGCGATTACCGCCCGCCTGATCGAAAGATTTCTGGAGGAAGAATAGAAGGGGAGGGGCGGGGAAGTGATTGGCTGGAAGGCAGCGGGCGGACCATGTTTCAGGCGGCGAGGGGGAGTTGTCATGCCGCCGCAGGAACGGCTCATCCCATCTACAATCGCTCGACTGCTGCTCAGGATGCCAACAGACCTGGGTGCCGGACCGCGCAAAGACTTAGGTCACGCGAGTAGCACGCGGGCGCGGCTCAGCGCGGACTCGAGCGAGGGCGTGAGGTTCCCGGAACCGATGCGTTCGTGAAATGCCGCCCGCTCCATCATGCGCGCCGGTTGATCGCGCATTCCGCATAGGAGCAGCGAACGGCCGTTTTGCCGCAGAGCATCGGCCAGATGCTCAAGCGCGTGCAGGCCAGTCGCGTCAATGGCCGTCATGTTGCGCAGCCGCAGAATCACCACTCTGGGCAGTGATTCGATCTCCTGTTCGATGTCATCGAGCTTGCCGGTGCTCCCGAAGAGGAACGGGCCATGAATGCGATAGATGGCGACGTCGTTGGGGATATCGTGTAGCTGGAGGCTGTGGCGGCGGCCGGCGGCGATGTAGTCGGGCGTGACCCGGGCAATCGACGTGGTCGAGGTGACTCGCCGGATGTATAACAGGGCGGCGAGGACCATACCGGCCTCGACCGCGACGGTGAGGTCGGCAAGAACCGTAAGGAGAAAGGTGATGCTCCACACGGCGGCTTCGGCTGGCCCCAGCTTGATGACCTCAGGGATTTCACGCCACTCTCCCATGTCGTACGACACGATGAGGAGTATTCCCGCCAGCACCGTCAACGGGACGTGTCGCGCGAGCGGAGCCGCAAACAGGAGAATCAGGAGCAGGGTCAAGGCGTGTGTCATGCCCGCGACGGGCGTCTTCGCTCCTGACCTGATGTTGGTGGCGGTGCGAGCAATCGCACCAGTGGCAGGGAGGCCGCCAAAGAGCGGTGACAGCGCGTTGGCGAGGCCTTGGGCCGTCAACTCCACATTGGGATCGTGCCGGTCGCCGGCCATGCGATCGGCGACTACCGCGGAAAGCAGAGACTCAATGGCGCCCAGCATCGCCACGGTGAGGGCGGGAGACAGGAGCGTCAGGACCAGATCGGGCCGGAACGAGGGCAGGTGCAGTGCCGGAACACCGCTCGGCACGCCACCGAACCGGCTCCCTATTGTCTCGACGTGAAGGTGTCCCAGAAAGACGGCCAGGGAGCCGGCGAGCAGCGCGAGAATGCTTCCCGGGATTCGACGCGACAGCCCACGAAGGATCAGGATGGTGGCGACTGTTGCCGCACCCAACAGCGTTGCGGCCCCCGAGGCCGTGCCGGCATGAGCCAGGAGGATTTGCAAACGGCCGAGAAACTCGCCCGGGAGGGGTGGTGTCTGCAGGCCAAACAGGTCGCGGATCTGAGTGCTGGCGATCAACACGCCGATGCCATTCGTGAACCCGATGACCACGGGGCGGGGGAAGTACTTGACCGCCGTTCCGAGACCCGTCACGCCCAGCAGAACGAGCATCACGCCAGCCATCAGCGTGCACATGAACAGGCCGTCGATGCCATGTGCCGCGACGATGCCCGAGATGACCACGACGAATGCCCCGGTAGGTCCGCCGATCTGCACCCGCGATCCGCCGAGTGCGGAGATGGTGAACCCCGCGACAACGGCGCAGTAGAGGCCATTCTCTGGCGGCAGGCCCGAGGCGATCGCAAAGGCCATGGCAAGGGGAAGGGCCACGAGGCCCACGGTCACGCCCGCGACCACGTCGCTCAGCAGCGTGTCGAAAGAGTAGCCTTTGCGGAGGCACTGGACCAGCTTCGGGACCGGGATCGTCTTCAGGTTCATGGCCAGGTTGGCGACGCACTTTCTATATATTGCAATATTCGAATATATAATAGCGAATGATGCCCCGCGCGACGGCTTGCCCCGATGTTGTTGGTGATCTCCAGGTGTTCAAAGCGTCGTTCTTCAAGGCTCTCGCTCATCCCGTTCGAATCGGGATACTCGAAGAACTGGTGCGGCGGGAGATGAGCGTTCAGGAGCTCCAGTCGGCACTCGGCCTGGAGCAGCCGCTGGTATCACAGCAGTTGAGCGTACTCCGCACGAACAACGTGATTGCCGGACGCAAGGAAGGTGTCATCGTCCGTTACCGCGTGCGCGACCGGCTTGTGGGTGATCTGCTCGATGTTGCGCGTGCGATCTTCAACAATCAGCTGACTGGAACGCAGGACTTGTTGAAGCAACTCCGAAAGCAAAGCCGCCGTCCACTCTCATGATGGCGAATGAATGGGGAAGTGATTGGCTGGGAGGCAGGGATTCGAACCCCGATAGGCGGATCCAGAGTCCGCAGTCTTACCGTTAGACGACCTCCCAGCAGGAAGCGCAATTCCCATTATAGTTCAGCGCTTAGGCGGCACGCCACATGCCGGCCGTAAATTGCGCCCCGCCGGCGCTACCCGCGCAGAGTCGTTACGGTGAGCGCCCGCCCGTAGCTTTGCTCAAAAATTTCGGCTACACGGCCGCTGGCCCACGCCTCCAGATCGACTCCCTTCTGCGAATTGATCCGCAACTGGACTGTCCCGTTCTGCAGCGTGACCTTCAAGGCCTGGACTCGTTGCGCCTTGCCGAGATCCAACGCATTGGACAGCCGCAGCAGCGGGATCAGCAACATCAGAATCCGGCGGTCTTCCACGGGCAGCGCTTGATACGCCACATGGCGTGCGCCGGGCATCGACTTCCTGTGGAACCGGCACAACGAGGCGATCAGCATCCGCTCGCGCGCCGTGAAGCCGGGAAGTTCGGCGTTCTGCACAATGTACTCGGAGTGCTTGTGGTGTCCGGTGTCGCTGATGTAATGCCCCGCGTCGTAAAGAGACGCCGCCGCCTCCAACAATTTGCCCGTCTCGGGCGGCAGCCGGTGCAACGGTTCCAACGACTCGAACAGCGTGTGGGCCATCGAAGCGGTTTTGCGCGCATGCGCCAGGTCCACGCCGAACCGCCGCGCCGTCTCCTCGATCACCCTCCTTTGCTCGGTGGACAGACGGGAGCGTTCGGCCCCCACGCGCCGCTGCGCCAGATCCGCGATGATCCCTTCGCGCACGCCCGCCGCGCAGTAGTGCAGCGCCGGCTGCTGCAACTGGTCCAGCACATGCATCAGCACGGCCGCCCCGGGCACGATGATCTCCGCGCGCCTCGGTCCCAGCCCCACCACGCGCCGCCGCTGCGCCAGGTCCTTCGAGGACAGCTCGCGGAAGAGTTTCCGGATCTGTGGCGCCGTGGCCCGCCGCTTGTCGGCCTCCTCACGCCGCGCTCTGGGGACCCGGTTCACCGCGCACACCACCGCGGCGGCCGTCGCCGACGTCGCGATCACGCGCTGGAATTCGAGCCTTCGGAACCGCCGCATCGCCTCGGCGGACTTCTCGGCAATCCAATCGTGCAGCGCCGACAGGTCATCGGTTCCCGGCGGATCCTGCTTGCAAAACATCCCCGCCAGCCGCACCGCTCCCAGCGGCCTTGAAAAGGCCTCGCGGAAGCGTCCATTCTCGCCCACGATGATCTCGGCGCTGCCGCCGCCGATGTCCACAATCAGAATCCGGCTGCGCGGATGCGCCCAGCGGCTCTGCACGCCCAGATGGATCAGGCGCGCCTCTTCCTGGCCAGAGACGATCTCCACCGGCGAACCGATGGCTTCGCTGGCGCGGTCCAGAAACATCGTCTGGTTGCTCGCGTCGCGCACCGCCGCCGTCGCCACCGCCCGCACCGCTTTGATGTCCAGCTTGCGGTAGGTCTGCGCCATTTTTTTCAACATGCCGCACACCAGGCTCATCGCCTGCTCGCTGATTACACCCTGGCCGAACACGCTTTCGCCCAGCCGCGTCACCTGCCGCTCACTGGCCAGCGCCTCCAAATGGCCCTGCGCATCGACGCCGGCGGCCAGCATGCGCACGGAGTTCGAACCGATGTCGATGGCGGCATAACGGGGCATACGGCTATAATACGGCTTCGCCGCCATGCCCCTTCCCACGCTGCAACCCAATCGCTACAAAGGGAAACTCATCATCGTCGAAGGAATAGACGGCTCGGGCAAATCCACTCAGCTTTCTCTTCTGGCCCAATACCTGCGCGCTCCCGGCCGGCCCGTCGCCT
This sequence comes from Bryobacterales bacterium, assembly GCA_020847045.1. Classification (GTDB taxonomy): domain Bacteria; phylum Acidobacteriota; class Terriglobia; order Bryobacterales; family Bryobacteraceae; genus JAFLBB01. The sequence goes on from JADLCT010000061.1 coordinate 12,840, forward strand.
ATAGCGCCTGGAACTCCTCTCCCCTGGTGAAGGAAACCACGCGCCGCGGCAAGAAGAAGGAGATGTTCACGCCCACCACCTTCAGTCTCATCCACGCCACCGACTTCGCCGACCGCATGGAGCGCTACATCATTCCCATGCTCAAGGCCGGGGCCGTCGTGTGTGCCGACCGCTACGCCTTCACCGCCTATGCCCGCGACGTTGTCCGGGGCGTCAGCCGCCAGTGGGTGCGCAACCTCTACCGCTTCGCCGTCAAGCCCAACCTTGCTTTTTACTTCCGCGTTCCGCTCGAAGTGGCCATTGGCCGGATTCTGGGCGGCCGCGACGCCATCAAATACTACGAGGCGGGCATGGATCTCGGACTCAGCCGCAACATTGTCGAGAGCTTCCGCCTGTTTCAAGGCAGGATTCTCGAGGAATACGACGCCATGGCCGCCGAGATGGGCTTCCACATCATCGACGCCACCGGCTCCATCGAAAAACAGCAGCAACAGATGCGGGACATCGTCGATCGCGAACTTGGCATCACGCTGCCCGCCTCCTCGCCGCGACCGGAGACCCGCGCATGACGCCGCGCACGCCGCTGCGGTTCTACGGCGATCCGCTGCCCGACGTGGATACCGGCGAATTGCAGGGCAAGCTGATCGTGATCGAGGGCCCCGACGCCGTCGGCAGGACCACGCAGATCGACCGCCTCCGCACGTGGCTGGAGGCCTCAGGCCACGCCGTTCTCGACACCGGCATGGCCCGCTCGGCGCTGGCCGGGAAGGGGATTCAGCAGGCCAAGGAAGGCAACACCTTCGGACCGCTCACGATGACGCTGTTCTACACGACGGATTTCGCCGACCGTCTGGAGAACGAGATCATTCCCGCTCTGCGCGCCGGGTTTGTCGTTCTCACCGACCGCTACATCTACTCCATCATCGCCCGCGCCATCGCGCGCGGAGAGAATCGCGCCTGGATCGAAAACGTCGCCAGCTTCGCCCTGGTTCCGCACGTCGTCTACTATCTCCGCGCCGAGGTTCCGGATCTGGTTTCGCGTGTGGTCGTGGGACGCGGCCAGTTCGATTATTGGGAGAGTGGCATGGACCTTGGGCTCTCCTCGGACATGTATGACAGCTTCGTGAAGTACCAGGACAAGCTGATCCGCGCGCTCGACAGCATGTCGGACCGCTACGGCTTTGTCACCATCGACGCCTCGCGCCCACCCGACTCGATCTTCGCCGACTTGCAGCGCTCCATCGCGCACCTGTTCGGCGGCGTCAGCCGGACCGCTGCCCCGAGGCCCGGCCGGGGAACCCAGTCCAAGTAGGCGCCGGCGCCGCTACTCCACCACGCAGATGTCCGGCAGGTTCCGGTAGTCCTCGGCGAAGTCCAATCCGTAGCCGACCACGAACTCGTCGGGCACCGTGAAGCCGCAATAGTTGGGTTGAATGGGACGAAGCCGCCGCGATGGTTTGTCCAGCAGCGCCGCCACCTTGATCGAACGCGGCCGCCGTTGCTGCAGCAACTGGATCAGATAAGTGAGCGTCACGCCCGTGTCGACAATATCTTCCACCACGATGACGTCCTTGCCTTCCAGCGACGCGTCGATGTCCTTGGTCAGCCTTACCTCGCCGGACGAGGTCTTGCCCTTGCCGTAACTGCTGATGCCGATGAACTCCACACGGACATGCCGCGGGATGGCGCGCACCAGGTCGGCCAGGAAAATCCATGAGCCCTTCAGGATGCCGATCATGTATATCGGCCCTTCCGGATAGGCGGCGTGAATCTCGGCGCCCAGTGCCTGAATCCGCTCATGAATCATCGCGGCGGACAACAGCACGCGCAGTTTGCTCTGGTCTGGCTCCGGCATGGAAGCACGATTGTATCAGGACGGACGCGAGCGCCCGCTCAATCCGCGCGGCGCAGGCGCAGGCTCGGCGGTCCAATGTGAATGTGCGCCGCGGAGGCCTTTCCCGGCACGGCCGCCCGGAACAGGAAGTACGGCACGCGCAGCGACTCCAGATGCCGGCGCAGCCACTGTCCCGGTTCCGAATCGGGATCGATGGCCACGTCCACGCGGCCACGGTGGTCATACCCCAGCGCCTTATGAAACGCCGTCTCGCCCTTGGCGCTCACGGGCAGGCCGCGCCCGAATTTCGCCTCGAAACGCAACACCGTCTCGCGCCATTGCGCGGGCAGAAGCTCGCCCGCGCCCTCGTACTTCTCCGCCACCGGCAGCGGGCCGTATGGCACGAGAGGCGTCTCGCCGGAGGCTTGCTCGAACTCCGCTTCGCGCCGTGCGATCTCCGAGATCTCTTTCAAAAGCCGCGCCCGTGACTCGGCCTCATCCAGCGCCCGCTTGGTCCGGTCCAGATCCTCCAGAAAGGGCGTCAGGCTCAGCCGCGACGCCGCCCCCGCTTCCACGCGCGCCCTGGCTTCTTCCAACGCGCCGCGCCGGCGGTCCACGCGGCGTGTGGCGGCGCCCACCATCTCATCGGCCTGCTCCGGCGACAGATCCTCCACGGCCAACTGCCCGTACAACGTCTCGCGCAGGAGAGCCTCGTCGCGCAGGTCATCGCGCTGTGCTTCCAGACGCCGCAGCGACGATGGAGCGGCCACTCCCGCGGCCACCATCTCCCTCACTCGCTCAATCTCGCGAGCCAGTTCCTGTCCGGCCGCCACGCCCGGCGCGGGCACACTTTGCCCCCGCAGCGCGAACGCGCACACAACGGCCGCGACGATTCCGGTCACACGCATTCCCTTCCATTTTAGTACGATAAGCTCAGGAGTTTCACTCATAGCCACGAAGAAGACCGCAGCCTCCGCCGCCATCAAGACCACACGCCGCAAGCCGGTGAAAAAGGCTGTTCCCTCCGCATCCACACCTCCCGCTCCGGTGAGCGCCGCTGAAGCGCCGGCCCCGGCCATCTGGCTCGTAGCCGTCCAGGCCGCCCTGGACAAGAAGGCCACTGGGGTTCGCGCGCTGGATCTCCGGCCGGTCACCTCCTTCGCCGACTACTTCGTCCTGTGCAACGGCGCCAACCAGCGCCAGATACAGGCCATCGCCGACGAGGTGGAAAAGTCCCTCAAGGCTGTTGGCGAGCGTCCCAACTCCGTGGAAGGCTACGCCAATGCCGAGTGGGTGTTGCTGGACTACGGAGACATGGTGGTTCACATCTTCACCGAAGCGGCGCGCTCCTACTACGACCTCGACCGCCTCTGGCGCGACGCGCCCGAACTTGCGCTTCCGGCATAGACTCGCTACAGTCTCGGCATGCGCTTCCTCATGCTCGCCCTGCTGGCCGCGGCCGCTTTCGCCCAGCGCGCGCCCCAACCGCCGCCCGTTGTCTCGCCGGAAATCCTGGCCGACGCCAGAGTCACCTTCCGCCTGCGCGCCCCCAAAGCCACCGAAGTGTCGCTGCGCGGCGAATGGATGGCGCCGAACACGACGGTGCCTCTGTCCAAGGCCACCGACGGCCTCTGGTCGGTCACCGTTGGCCCCATTGAACCGGAACTCTACACGTACAGCTTCCTGGTGGATGGCACGTCCACCGTTGATCCGGCCAACCCGCTTCTCAAAGAAGGCAACCGGGGCCCGTCCAGCATGGTGGATATCCTCGGCCCTCCGGTCAACTACTTTGCCTGGCGCGACGTGCCCCATGGCACCGTTCACGTTCACCACTACAATTCCCAGTCCATTCACGCCAACCGCCGCGTGCACGTCTACACGCCTCCCGGCTACGAATCGTCGAAAGACGCCTATCCGGTGCTCTACCTTCTCCACGGCTCCGGCGACACGGACGCCGAGTGGTCCACCGTCGGCCGCGCCGGCATGATCTCGGACAACCTGTTCATGGACGGACGCCTCCGCCCCATGATCATCGTCATGCCCGACGGGCACGCCGTGAAGTCCGGAGACCGCGAAGCGCGCGCGCGCAACACGGAGTTGTTTGAAGCCGATCTCATGGGCGACATCATCCCCCTGGTCGAGAAGACCTACCGCGTCAACCCCGGACACGACTCCCGCGCCATCGCGGGCCTTTCCATGGGTGGCGCGCAGTCTCTCAACATCAGCCTCCGCCACCTGGACAAGTTCGCCTACATCGGCGTGTTCAGCTCCGGCATCTTTGGCTCCACCGAGGCGTTCCAGAAGGAACATGCCGCCGTGCTCGCCAAGGGCGCGGAGTGGAACAAGCAGATCCGTCTCTTCTGGGTTGGCATCGGCAAGGATGATTTCCTGCTGGAAGCCAACAAGAACATGCTCGACACGCTGAAGCAGGCCGGCATTCAAACCGACTTCCGGGAAACCCCCGGCGGGCACACCTGGAAGAACTGGCGCGTCTATCTGCGCGATTTCCTGCCGCGACTGTTCCGCGAACGGCCTTAGACGGCCCGGTGCGGCTCTCATGGGCTACACATCTCTCCTGCGCCGCCGCGCGCTGCTGGCCGCTCCCTGGGCGGCGCTGGCCGCCTGCCGCAGCCTCGACAGGCCCACCATCGGAGTCGTGCCCAAAGGGGCCAACCATATTTTCTGGCAGACCGTCCACGCCGGGGCGATGCAAGCCGCCACGGAATACGGCTTCGAGATCGAATGGAACGCTCCGGCGCTCGAAGTGGATTCCAGCCGTCAAATCGAAATTGTCGAATCGATGGTGAACCGCCGGCTGGCCGGCATCGCGCTGGCTCCGGTTGACCGCACCGCCCTGGTCAACGCCGTCGAACGCGCCGCCCGCGCCTCCATCCCCGTCTCCATCTTCGATTCCTCCATCGATACGCCGCGGCGCCTCACCTATGTCGCCACTGACAACCGCGAGGGCGGACGCATAGCCGCGCGCCGCATCGGCCAGCTCCTGAAAGGGAAGGGCAAGGCCGCCATTGTGGGCTTCATGCCCGGCAGCGCCTCCACAATGGAACGTGAGGATGGCTTCGCCGAAGAGTTGAAAGCGAATTTTCCCGGCATCATCCTCGCCGCTCTGCAATTCGGCATGGCGGACCGCGCCAAGGCCATGGCCGCCACGGAAAACATGCTCGCCGCGCACCCCACGCTCGACGCCCTCTTTGCGGACAATGAGTCCAGCTCGTCCGGCGCCGTGCAAGCGCTCAAAGCGCGCAAGGCGCGCCATGTGAAACTGGTGGCCTTTGATGCCTCCGAACAGCTTGTCGGAGGTCTCCGCGATGGCTGGATCGATTCGCTCATCGTCCAGCACCCATTCAAAATGGGCTATGAATCCGTGAAGGCCATCGGTGAGCAGCGCGCCGGCCGCGCACCCGCTTCCCACATCGACTCCGGCGTCCGGCTGGTCACGGCTGAAGATCTGGCCTACCCCGAAATCCGCGAACTATTACTGCCCGACCTCACGCGCTGGCTGGGCGCTCCCGCGTCCCACTGAAACGCCAGCGGCCAGACGCTCTATTGCGGCCTGGGCCGCCGCAGCCGTTTGTCCAGCACCGGTTCCTTTTCGAACTCCACCGTCCAGCGCGAAATCCCATGGATGTACAGGCGAGCCTTGCGCCCGGCCAGCGTGTCGGTTTCGCCCTCTTCCAAACCGATGACCTGCGGATACCAGCCAGGAGAAAATCCTACGTTCTCGATGATCTTCTTCGGCGCGCTCCACCCCTCCGGGTTGCCCGCATCGTCATTGAAGCCGATGTAGATGCCCTCCTGCGGCCAGCGCTCCCCGCAGCAGGAGCGGCTGAGCAGCATCACGTACTTTTGCAGATAGGTGTTGTAGTGCAGCGACGGGCCCCAGAACGAGTCCGTGTTCGATGCCTGCCAGGCCACCACAGCGGGCAGCACCGGCGTCACCAGCCCGCCCAGCCCCGGTTCTCCCCAGCTTCCCTCCCGCCATTTCCACACCGCGCCCGCCGGTCCCCAGCGGTCGGCCACGGCCATCCGCGCCACCGCGATGCCCTGTCCCTCCACCGGTCCGCCATAGTTGCCGAAATAGAAATATAGATACTCGCCCGCCCGGTCCGGGATCACGGAAAAGTCTCCGTGACCGCTCGCAAAGAAACCATTCCTGGCGTTGCAATCCGGCGCATCGGCCGCGCTCAACACAATCCCCAGGTCCTCCCACGTCGCACCATCGTCAAACGAAACCGCCGCGCCAATCACCGGCGCCGTCAATCCGTTCGCGCACACGCCGGAGGGCTCATGATGATACCAGCCGAACAACACGCCGTCGGGGTCCTTCCACACCGACTCCATCCAGAACGGCAGGTGAAGCAGCCGCAACCCGTCCACCCATTCGGTCCGGTCCATGTAAAACTGGCTCGACCCCGTGCTAATCAACGAGTACCCCGTCGAGTTCAACATGCGGAACCCGTTTTCCGACCACCACACAGGACTGTTCGAATCCACCCCGCCCGGCATGTACACCGGATCGGCCGCAGTCACCGTCACATGCTGCGCCAATCCCCACGGAACCAGCATCAGCGCCAAAGGAATCACACGAAACGCGGCGTGAGTTTTCATTCTCTCGTTCGTCAGGACGAAATGGTTAACTAATTGAGTTACCAACTATTTGGTAAAGAGTTTGTAAGGATTGCAACGTGAAGGAATGTAAAGTTTACCGGTCCAATTCTTGTATCTCTCAGTGATAATGGAGTCCTCCGCTCACGCATGAAGCTGTCGCTCTCCCTTACGCTTATCGGCGCCGCGCTCACTTCCTTCTCACCGCTGGCCGCGCAGCCGCGTCCTCATCCCCGCCCGCAACTGGCGCGCAAGCGATGGCAGCCCGTCGCGTCCGCCACGGTCTGTACCACCGCAACGGTGCCCACCTGTTCGGCCCGCGCCGCGCTGGTCCCGCCTGGTAACGGTCAGCGCGTCCTGCTCCAGTTCGGCGAACTGCCCGGCGGCGCCACCGTCGCCGTGAATGGCGCGCCGGCTTCCATGATGCTGCGCGGCGCCGACATCACCAGCGCTTTGCGGGATGCCAAGGAACAGCAGATCACCGTTCAGGGCGCCAATGCCCCGCGTCTGCTGGCGGGGGCCTGGTTGGAGACCGTCCCGGAGCAGTTCATCACGCGCATCCTCGCCGATACCGTTCCCACCGCCGAGGCGTTGCACGTTACGGTGTCGGCCACTGCCGCGGTTGCGGTCGAGGTCGAGCTCCGCGATGGCGCGCAGATTCTCGCCGCCGCCAAAGGCGTCACAGGCGAGCGTCTCTGGCTAAAGCCCGAACGTCCCCGCCTCTGGACTCCCGCCGAGCCCTTCCTGTATCAGATCCACGCCCGTCTCGCCTCGGGCGATGAAGCCGGCAGCTATGCCGCCATGCGCACGCTTGGTGTAGGGCGCGATGCGCAGGGCCTGACGCGCACGCTGTTGAATGGCAAGCCACACTACTTCCATGGCGTGATGGCCACGGGCTGGCCCTCTCCGGCCTCGCTCCGGAAGCTCGGCTTCGACACGGTCCGTCAGCCCGGCCTCGCGCCGGAGCGCTGGTACACCGAGTGTGACCGCGCCGGCCTCTTCGTCTGGCAGGACCTCCCCGCGCCCGCCCCCGCCGACACCGCTGCCACCTTCCGGCGTGACACTCTCGCCCTGGTGGAACTCCTCCGCGTCCACCCCGCCATCGCCCTCTGGACCCTGTTCAACGAAGGCAACGGCCAGAAGAGCGTTGGACTGGACGCCGCCCGCGCGCTGGCCGGCGAAATCACGCGTCTCGATGCCAACCGCCTTGTCTCGGGCGGCTCCGGCTGGTTCGACACCGCCAACGGCCATGTGCACGCCATGCACTTCCTGCCCGGTCCGGCGCTGTTCGATCCCGGACCGCGCCGCGCCTCCGTGCTGGCCCGCTTCGGCGCACTCACCGCCTCCAGCCGCTCCGAACTACGCCGGGCGTACCGTGAGTTGATGGGCAGGCTGAACCTGCTGCGCGCCGCGGGGCTGTCCGGCTCCATCTATGTTCCGGCGGCGGGCGATCCGCTGGCCGGGCAACTGGGCGAGGACTGGCTCGCTGCCCTGCATCACCGCCTGCTCGCCGCCGCGCCCGCCGTCGCGCCACTCGCCGGAGGCGGCGAGCCATGGGAGTTCACTCTGTCCGAACCCGGCGCCGCCCGCGAAGGCTGGCGCACCGGCGCGGGCAGCTTTGGCGCCCCTCTCGACTACGTGCAACCCGGCACGCCGTGGACCGCGCCCGCCATCCGCCTCCGCCGCACGTTTGCCTGGAAAGGCGGCCCCGGCGAACTCTACCTTGTCTACTGGGCCATCCGCGGGGCCGTGCTCGACGTGAAATTAAACGGCGAGCCGATTCTCCGTGCGCCGGGCGACGGGCAGGAGGCGTCTCTCTTTCTTCCACTGCAGAACCACCCCGCCCTGCGCGACGGTGACAACCTGATCACCATCGCCGCGCACCGCGCGCCCAATTTCCCGCACGCCGCCTTCGACGTGCGCCTCATGTCCGTGACCGGCGACAAGTTCGGTTTCACCGACCCGGAAGCCTCCCGGCCTCCTGAATATCCACTCACCGCCATCGATACGGGTTCGCCGCAACTCGCCATGCTTGCGCCCCACTTCACCGCCGTGCGCTCCTCGCGAGGCCGTCCAGCGGTGCTGCCGCCCTCGCTCCCGTTCTTCCGCGACCTCGGCTCCGCCACGCCGGAACAGATTTACTATGCCCTGCTCGCCGCGCCCAAGGACGGCTTCGACGGAGTCGCGTTTCGCGCCACGCCTGGTGACGAACTCACCGTGCGCAACATCCAGACCTGGTTCCATCAAACAACCGGCGCCTACCCCGCGCTGCAGCTCACCGGGCTTACGCTCGCCTCCTTCGACCGCAAGGGCGCCAACGCCTCCCTGCTGTTCCAGGCAACGCCGGAGCGGCCGCGTCCGGCCGGTGCTGTGGCGCTCACAGGCTTCCCCGGCGATGCCGCTTCCTGGCTCGGACATCTCCAACTCTTGCTGCGCGCCGCGCAGTCCCGCTGGCCTCTTCTCGTGGAACCAGCCACGCCCAACCTCTTCGCGTATGCCACTTATCTTTTGGGCGTCGAATCGAAATCCCCCGCCGAACCCGTCCGCCTGGCGCTTCCGCTCGCCGACCTCGACGAGTACTATTTCCGCCCGGTTGGCGAGCCGCTGGAGTCCTTCGCCCCAGCCCGCGCCGGCCAGATGAAGGTTTCCGGCACACAAATCTACCGCCGCCGGTTCTCGAACGGCATCGTCGCCGTCAACCCCACTGACTCCGCGCAAACCCTCCGTCTCGACACCGCCCATGTGGACCCCACTACGCGGCAGGTCTCGCAAAGCTTCACCCTGGCGCCCCGCTCGGCGCTCATCCTCCTCCGGCCTGGGGCCGTCGCGGCGCAGTAGCGCTGCGGGCCAGAGCCGTGCCGGCCATCGAGCCTGGTTGCTTCTTTGATCAACCGGCCTCTGAACATCAGGGCAGCGATTCGCGCCACGACAGCAGCCTGGCGGTCAGCCTCTTCGCGACATCGCCCCGCTCGCCCGCGATGTTCGTCTCCTCTCGCGGCGATCTCTCCAGGTCGTACAACTCCACGGACGAGCCGTCCGCATTCATTAGCAGTTTCCACCGCCCGGATCTCACCGCCAAATTGGGACTGGCGTCCTGCGGCAATCCGGGACGCAGGTAGGTGGCGTCGCGGCCATACTCCCAAAACAAATCGGTGCGGCGGCGCCGCGGTTTGCCGGCGAACACGGCCGACATGTCTTCGCCGTCGAATGCGGCCTTCGGCGTGGAGATGCCGGCCATCCCGCAGCAGGTCGGAAACAGGTCGAGTGAGGAGATCACCGTCGTCCCGTCCACACGGCCGGCCGGTATGCGCCCGGGCAGCCTGGCCATGAACGGAACACGCACGCCGCCTTCATAAAGGCTCCACTTGCGGCCCCGCAGACCCGCCGTGGAACCCGGCGGGTCCAGGTGCTCCTTGTAGTATCGCGGCCAGGCTGTCGGTCCGTTATCGCTCAGCAGGACAACCAGAGTGTTGCCGTCCACGGCGCTCATCAGGCGGCCGATCTGCCGGTCCATCTCGTCAATGGCCGCGAAATACTGCTGCAGGTACTTGTTCGCCGAATACCGCTCATACTTCCTCATCAGTTCCGGCTTGGGCGCGAACGGGTCGTGCACGTCGTTCAGCCAGAGATGCGTGTAGAAAGGCTTGTTTGCCTCTCGCGCGCGCTGCATGAACCGCAGCGTGTGGTCCACATAGATCCCGGTCAACTCGGCCTGCGGCGCATGGCTGATGTTGCCCCGCCCCAGCTTCTCATTCAGTTCAGAAAGCCGGCCGGGCGGCAGTACTCGATCGCCGAGTCCTTCAAACGAGGTCAGCGACTCGTCGAACCCATATGCGGCCGGCAGAGGGGCATCGCCGACGTCACGGCCGCCTCCCATGTGCCACTTCCCGAAGTGTCCTGTCGCATAGCCGGCCTGCTGAAAGCTCCTCGCCACGGAGGGCGCCTTCGGGTCGAGGTAATCGGGCATTCCCAGTTCCCGTTGCCGCCCGCGCGTGTCGAAATAAGAGTAGATCCTCTGCCGCGACGGACACTGCCCCGTGGTGATGCCAACCCGCGAGGGCGAGCAGATGGGCGACGCCACATAACCTTGCGTGAACCGGATGCCTTCGGCCGCGATGCGGTCGATGTTCGGCGTGGGAACCGGACCACCGTAACAGCGCAGGTCCGCATACCCCATGTCATCGATGAGAATCTGGATCACGTTCAGTTTCGGCCGGGCGGCAAACGCGAGCCCCCCAGCCAGGAATGTCCTGCGCTTCATGGCTTCCCCTCCGCGAGACGGCGCGCGTGGCCGTGGCCCTGGCTGTCGAGAGCAGTGAGCAGACTGTTTTCGTTCCGCCAGGAGGCAATCTGGGCCTTGAGAGCGGCAACAACGTCCGGATGGGCGGAGGCTATGTTTTTCGTCTCGCCTGGATCGCGAGAAAGATCGGACAGCCAGTCCGTTTCTGTCAATGGGCCACCCAGAAACTCACGGTGGGCCGTCAACAGCTTCCACGGCCCTCTACGCGCCGCGATCTGCCCATCGTACTCCCAGCACAAAGTACGCTCAGGATGCGGGACTCGTTTCCGAAGCAGCGGGGAGAGATCGCCGCCATCGAAGGAACCAGATCTGGCGAACGTGGGAGCGATGTCGATGGCGGCCAGCGGATCGTTGACTTCGCCGGCGGGCACAACTCCCGGCCAGGTCATGAGCGCGGGCACGCGAATGCCACCTTCGAACAGACTGCCCTTCCAGCCGCGGTACGGCCGGTTGCTTCCGCCCTCGTATGGCCGGCCGCGATGGTCGGCGCGCACTTCATGCGTGGCGCCGTTGTCACTCATGAAAAAGATACACGTGTTCCTGCCCGCGGCGGCGCGAATCTCGCCGGCGGCATCGTCGAGCGCCGCCACGACGGCACAGTGCAATCGCCGGTCACGGTCCATCGAGGCGGGGAAGCGGTCGAGATACTTCTGCGGCGCCATCATTGGATAGTGTGGCGCGCCGTAGGCGAGGTAGAGGAAGTATGGCCCGGTTTGCCTTGCCATGAACGCCTTGGCCTCGCGGGTCAGCATCTCCGTCTGGTACTCCGGTTCGCGCCACACCTCGGCGCCGTCGCGCCACAAATCGTGGAACACCGGCTGGCCTCCGAGTGTGTAAAAGCGATGCGAGTAATAGTCGATCCAGCCGGAATAGAATCCGAAAAACGAGTCGAACCCCTGGTTCATCGGACGGCTTTCCGGCGCGGTGCCAAGATGCCATTTCCCGATGGCGGCGGTGCGATACCCCTGCTTCCGCAACTCGCCCGCCAACGTCGTTTCGCCTTGCCGCAGCCCTTTGACGCTGCCGAAGTCAGGCTTCGAGAAAAGGATCTGCGGAATCCCGCACCGCTGCGGATATTTGCCCGTCAACAACGAGGCGCGTGACGGCGAGCAGACGGGTGAGTTGGCGTGGAAGTCCGTGAACCGGATACCATCCGCGGCCATCCGGTCGAGGTTTGGCGTCCTTGCCCCGGAAGCGCCATAGCAGCCGAGGTCACCGGTTCCAAGGTCATCCGCAACGATGATGACGATGTTTGGAGGAGAGGATGCCTGGGCCCGGGCAACCGCAAGCGATGCGAGAAAGTCCCGCCGATTCATTTGACCTCCGTCTGTGGCCGGCCCACCGGCGGCGCCCAACCGAGGAGAGTGATCCGGCTTACGGAGCGGATGATGGCAGCTTTCATGGACCAGCACCAACAGGGCATTATTTCAGACATTGCCTTTGGCGGGGTGCCGCGTGTAGACTTCTGTCGCGAGTGTCGCGCACCCTGGCGTCCCGCTCCGCGCTCATCCTCCTCCGGCCTGGAGCCCTGGCTATACAGTAGGTGCGGGGCCGGGGGCACGCCGCAGTCCGCGTCGAAACAGCACCACGGACAGGATAGCCAGCACGAGGTTCATCACCAGTAAGCCAACCGGGAAACCGAGTGCGAACTGCTCCGGCGACTGGATGCGGAAAGCAAGGAACTGGTCGGCCGCGGACCAGGGGGAAGCCGGGGGAAAGTAAAACACCGGCGCCCGGTGGCCTTCTAGCTTGCCTTCTTTTTCGAGCGTCTGGGCTTCGGCAGGCTCCATGAAGTTGTAGCGGTCGATCTGGATCTCTTCTCCCGAGGAAACGATCCTGGCGCGGGGGTCCGTGGCGCGCCGCTCCGCGAAATCCCAATTGAGGATCACGGCCTCGTCCGGCGCGAACTTGGCCCGGTTGACGGCCACGAGGATCCCTCGCAACGATGCGCTCGTCATAAACAGCGCAAGAGTTCCGCAGATCAGGCTCGCAGCAATAAGACCGGCGTGAGGCCTGGGAGCGGATGGCGTCGCGGGAGCTTTCCGTGGATGGGGTTCTGAGGCCATTGCTTGCCATTCTCCTGCTTAGCCGGGCTCCCTGTAAACTGATGGCTCTATCGCCGCAGGAATCGATCATCGCATTATTTCAGACATTGCCTTTGGCGGGGTGCCGCGTGTAGACTTCTGTCGCGAGTGTCGCGCAGGGGCCACGGCGCGGCCATGCCTTTTGACGGGAGGTCCCCATGAAATCCGCACTGTTGAGACTTTGTTTCCTGGCCATGATGGGAACGTCAGGGTTGTTTGCGCAAGGCACCAACGCACAACTGGTCGGCCGCATTGCCGACCCGTCGGGCAGCAGCGTTCCGGGGGCATCGCTCAAGCTGACCAACGTGGAGACCGGCGCCGTTCGCGATACCCAAAGCGGCGAGTCCGGATCGTATGTGTTCCCCTTGCTGCAGCCGGGCACCTACCGGCTCACCGTCACGAAGGATGGCTTCCGGCCCGTAAGCCGGACGGGCATCACCCTGCTGGTGGACCAGGTGGCCCGCATCGATCAGGAGCTCGAACTGGGCTCGGTGACGCAGGAAGTGCAGGTGCTGGCCGCCCCTCCTTTGCTTGAGTCCGAGACATCGGCGATCGGCCAGGTGGTGGACAGCGAGAAGATTCAGAGCATCCCGCTGAACGGCCGCAGCGCCTTTCGCCTGGTGCAGTTGACGCCCGGCCTCATCGCATCACCAGCCGCCAATGGCCAGTTCGGCGACATTCCGGTGAACACCAACCAGGACTCGGTGTTCTCCATCAACGGCGGCCGCCAGATGAGCAACGAGATCCTGATCGACGGGGTGCCGAGCACGACGGGCCAGTTCAACTCCATCACGACCATTCCTTCCATCGAGGCGACACAGGAGTTCAAGGTGCAGAGCAACAGCCTGTCGGCCGAATGGGGCCGGTTTAGCGGCGGCGTTGTGAACGTCTCAACGCGCTCGGGCACCAATGATCTCCACGGCTCGATCTACGAGTACCTTCGCAACAACGCCTTTGACGCCAACGAATTTTTCAACAAAGGCGCGGGCCGCGACATTCCGCCGTTCCGGATGAACCAGTTTGGCGGCGCCGCCGGCGGGCCGCTGAACCTCGGCAAACTCTACACGGGCCGGAACCGGACCTTCTTCTTCGGGGACTATCAAGGTACGCGCTGGCGCCGTGGGGACACCTTCCGCGGCAGTTTGCCGACGGCTCTGGAGCGGAGCGGCGACTTCTCCCAGACGTTGAACCAGCGCGGGGAACGCGTGGTGATCTACGATCCGCTCACCACCCAGAGCAACATCCGCTCGCCGCTGCCGGGCAACGTCATTCCCGCCAGCCGGCTCGATCCGATCGCCCGCCGTCTGGTGGAATTCTACCCGCAGCCCAACGCCACGGGTGATGCCTTCACGCACTTCAATAACTACGTCAACAACGCGCCCCGCACGGTTGGCCAGAACCAGCTCAGCGGCCGCATCGACCACAACGTGACCGATTCTTACCGTGTGTTCGGTCGCTTCGCCCATAACCGCACCGTGCTCACGCAGCCGGATTCCTACGGCAACGCCGCCACGCCGGACCCTGGCGCCGTCGGCACGACGCCGTTCCGCCAAACCACGTTCGCCTTCGACAACACCATTACCGTCAGCCCGTCGTCCATTGTCACGATCAAGTACGGGCTGGCGCGCTGGTATCAGTTCCGCGAAACACGCAGCTATGGCTTTGACCAGCGCTCCCTCGGCTATCCGGACTCGCTGATCAGCCAGTTTCAAATTCCCGTCTTTCCGAGTGTGGGCGTCGAGCAGTATGGCGCGCTGGGCGGGCAGAGCTACTTCAACAGCGGCAACGATACGCACAGCCTGATCGGCGGCTGGACGAAGGTGATGGGCAGGCAGACGCTGAAGATGGGCGGCGAGGCGCGGTTGCGGCGCATCAACTTTCTTCTGATCCAGGGCGGCGGTGGCTCGTTCCAGTTCAACCGGACCTTCACGCGCGGGCCCAATGCGCTGACCTTCTACGACAACTCGGGCAACGGCATCGCAAGCCTGCTGCTGGGCTACGCGGCTTCCGGCTCCGTGCCGGTGATCTCCGGCACGTCGCTTCAGAACTGGTACGGCGCCGGCTACGTTCAGGACGACGTCCGGCTCACAACGAAGCTCACCATGAACATCGGCCTGCGGTACGAAACCGAGTCGCCGTTCACGGAACGGTACAACTCAATCAACTACTTCGATGCTGATATGACTTCTCCCGTGCGGAACGGCCAATTCCCGAACCTCACCGGCGGACTGGCGTTCGCAAGTCCGGAAGCCCGTCACGTTTGGAACTGGGACAGGATCAACTTCGCGCCGCGGTTGGGGTTCGCCTGGTCGGTGGCGCCAAAGACGGTGATTCGCGCCGGCGGCGGCTTCTTCTATTCGCCGGCCGAGACGTCGAACGCGGCAACGGCATTCGCCTCCAACGCCGGCTACTCCGCAAGCACGCCTTTCGTGGGCACGCTGGACAATGGTCTCACTCCGTTCCGCACACTGAGCAACCCTTACCCGGAAGGCATTCAGCAGCCCATCCGCAACACGCAAGGCGCGTCGACCTTTCTCGGCCAGGGACTGAACGTGTGGGACGCGCGGCAGCAGATGCCGGTGACCTACCAGTGGAATTTCAATGTGCAGCGTGAGCTGCCGGGGAGGGTTCTCGTTGATGTTGCCTATGCCGCCAGCCGCGGCGTCCACCTGGCCTTCCGCAACCGGCAGATGAACGAACTGGATCCGCGGTATCTGACGCTCGGCGCCGCGCTGAATCAGCAGACCGCCAACCCGTTCTTCGGCCAGATCAACGTCGGCACGCTGGCGCAACGGACGGTCACGCGCCGCCAGTTGCTGCTGCCATTCCCGCAATACACCGGCGTCAACGTCATCAACATGACGATGGCCAACAGCAACTATCATTCGCTGCAGTTGAAAGTGGATAAGCGCTTCTCCAGTGGCGTCGGCGTGCTTCTGGCCTACACCGCCGGCAAGCTGATCAGCGACGTCAACAACACTGTCTCCAACAATGGCGGGGCGGTGAACAACCCGGCCAACTCCCAGAACTGGTACGACCTGAGGCAGGAGCGCAGCGTCTCCGAGATGGATGTCTCGCAGAGCCTGGTGGTCAGCTTCGTTGGAGAATTGCCATTCGGCCCGGGCAAACCGCTGCTCTCCGGCGCCAGGGGTGCCGTGGCCATGCTGGCCGCCGGGTGGCAGTTGAACGGCATCTCCTCCTACCGGACAGGCTTCCCGGTCGCGCTCACCGCCACCATTCCCGGAGGCGGCAACAGACCGAACAGCACCGGGCGGAGCGCCAGAATCGAGGGCGGCCGGACTCGCGGCGAGAAGCTCGATCAGTGGTTCGACACGACGCAATTCCTGCAGCCGGCGTCGTTCACGCTCGGCAATGTTGGGCGTACGGTGCCCGATCTTCGCGGACCGTCCATCTTCAATCAGGATCTGTCGCTGATTAAGAATACGAGGATCAGCGAGCGGGCCCAATTGCAGTTGCGCTTCGAGTTTTTCAACGTGTTCAACACGCCGCAGTTCGCCCTGCCGAACCGGGTGATGGGCAGCGGGCAGTTCGGCCGCGTGCAGAGTACGCTGCTGCTGCCGCGCGTCGGACAGGTGGCGGCGAAGATCAACTTCTGAGCGGGCGCGGCCAGGATGCGTGCGCCTCCGGCCGCGCGTATTCTTCTGGCTGCTGCTGCCGCGGATGCCGTTGCCCGATACTTCCCATACGATATGGACGGTGCCTCATTCATGAATCGACGCGATCTCCTCCTCTCCGCCACGGCCGCCGCCCTGCCCGCGGCCGCCGCTCAAACGCCCGGTCAGAGGCCCAACGTGATCGTCTTTCTTGCCGACGATCTCGGCTTCAAAGACACGGGCTTTCAGGGCAGCGAGGGAGAAACGCCCAACCTCGACCGGCTCTGCCGGGAGGGCGTGCGTTTCGAGAAGATGTACTCGTTCCCGCTCTGCTCGCCCACACGGTCTGGCTTGATGACGGGCCGGAATCCCGCGCGCCTGGGCCTCGGCTACACGGTTGTCCGTCCGTGGTCCACTTATGGACTCCCGGTCGACGAGACAACGATCGCCGATGTGTTCAAGGCCGCCGGCTACCAGACGGCTATCACCGGCAAGTGGCACCTCGGCCACTATCGCGTCGCGCAGTTGCCACGTGCGCGCGGGTTCGATCATTTCTACGGCCACGTGAACGGCATGATCGACTACTTCACGCACGAGCGCGACGGCGGCATCGACTGGCAGCGCAACGGCGTCTCGGTGCGCGAGCCTGGCTATTCCACCGGTCTGCTGGCCGCCGAGGCCGTCCGCTGGCTCGCCTCGCGCGACCGCTCCAGGCCATTCTTTCTTTATGTGCCATGGAACGCGCCGCACTCGCCGTTGCAGGCGCCGGACGATCTGCTGAAGAAGTACGCCCACATCGGCGACAAAAGCCGCCGGGCCTATCTTGCCATGGTGGACGCGCTCGATCGTGGCGTGGGACGCATCCTCCAACAAATCGAGCAGGAGAAGTCGAACACGATCGTGCTGTTTGTAAGCGACAATGGTGGGCCGCGCGCCAATGGCGCCAACAACGGTCCGTTGCGTTCCGGCAAGAGTAATGTGTTCGAAGGCGGCATTCGCGTGCCCGCCTTCGCGTGGTGGCCTGGACATCTGAAACCGGGGACGTGCGCGCAGTTGATGACCATATGGGACATGCTGCCCACGTTGGCCGCCGCCGCAGGCATCCCGCTGAAGACGAACAAACCGCTGGATGGCGAAAACTTCTGGCCGGCGATCTCGTCGGGAGCGCAGCCGCGCGAACGCCGGAACCTGCTGTTCTGTGTGAAACCGCCGCGTGGTCCGCGCCAGCACGCCCTACGCGACGGAGCGTGGAAACTGGTCCGTTTCGGGGAAGCGCCATGCGATAAGATCGAGGAGCATCTGTTCCAGGTGGAGGATGACCCCAACGAGACGCGTGACGTGTTGCGGGAGAATCCCGAAGTAGCCGCGCGCCTGCGTGGGCTCATGGACGCGTGGATCCAGCAGGTCCCGCCGGGCGAGGCATCGTTCAGCTTGGAGGCGCATCCGGGTTGGGTGCCGCCTAAAGACTGGGCCAAGGTCGCCGCCGAATGACGCAGTTCCGGCGGCTGTGCTTACCGCCAGTCGTCGATCACCAGCGCGTCCGGTCCGTCGTAGCTCGCCGCGTCCCGGCGCTGCATCGCCACCGAATGCGAGAGGGCGCGGAAGCCCCGCGCGAGCAGATGCCGGTAGGCCGCGCGGCGGCCTGAGTTCACTCCCGCGACGATCCGGCCGAGCCCGCGCGCGCGCGCCAGTTCCTCCACCGCGCCCAGAAGGCTTTCGAATGCTTCCGGAGTTCGCGCCGCGCCAAACTTCACGTAGCACGCCCCCTCGCCCGCCTCGGTCCCCGCCCCGCAGTGGCACACGGCAAAGCCGTCCAGGCGGACGCCGCTCCATAACAGCAGCGTATCGCCGAGCGCTTGCCGGTCCACGGAGCGGATCTCGTGCGAGACATCCAAGCCCTCGTACACGGCGCCGGTCAGAGCCGCGCATTCCTTGAGCGCCTCGTCCTTCTGCTCCTCGCGAAGTCCGGCGTACGGCGTGGCCGCGGTTGCCTTCGCGTCAACCGTCTCATCCACCGGTTTGGCGAGAACCGGTATCAGAAAACCAGGCCAGAATCCGAACCTTTGATAGAGCCGGACGTTCGACACGCTGCCCGCCGCGGTGGACAGCGCCGGCAGCCGCGCGTCCCGCAGTCTCGGGTTCTCCAGGATCGACTCCAGCAGCCGTCCCGCCACGCCGGAGCGCCAGAAGAGCGGGTCCACGGCCAACGGTCCCAAGACGCCCACGCTGCCCCATCGCACAGCCATCACGATGCCCGCGGAAGCGCCCTCGATCCCGGCCATGACCGCGCCGCCCGGATCGGCGGTCCACCGGGAGCGGACATAGTTCCGGTCCGGCCAGTAGCGTGACGGATCCGCCACGCCGTGCGCGGTTCCAAAGGCCTCTCGAAAAATTCGCTCGCCGGCTGGCAAGTCCCGTTCTTCGAGCGGACGTACTTCAACCGGCCTCACGGCAATCGCCATGCCCAACCTCCTCCGTGGTCAGTACAAGTTTGCCAAACAGCCCGCCGGCCTCCAGCCTGCGGTGCGCCTCGGCCGCCTGCGAAAGCGGCAGGCAGGCGGCAATCCTCGCCCGCACCACGCCTTGCGCCAGCCATCGGTTGATCTCACCGGCGTATGAAGCAAGTTCCTGGGTGGTCGCGCCGGTCACCGTGAAGCCATACATCGCCGCGTTGCGTTGATAGAAGCGGCCTACGGGCAGCAGCGTTTCGCCGGTCAGGCCCGCGATCACCAGAATCCGGCCTCGCCGCGCCACGGAAGCCACCGCCAGCTTCCCATCGAAGTGTCGAGTTGTGTCGAAGTACACATCGACCCCCTCCGGAGCAAACTCCCGCAGAGCATCGAGCACGTTGCGCGTGCGGTAGTCGATCACCAGGTCCGCGCCCAGCCCCAGGCACCACTCCGCTTTGTCCTGCTGGCCCGCGGTCACCGCAACCCGGGCGCCCAACGCTTTTGCGATTCCCAGCGCCGCCGTCCCCACGTTCCCGGCGCCGCCGTTGATGAACACTGTCTCACCCGGTTCCAAGCGCGCCTTGTGCTGGAGGCCCAACACGGCCGTCAACGCGGAATGCACGACAGCCACCGTTTGCAGCGGGTCCGCGCCCTCAGGCAAGGGGTAGAGCAGATCCTGCCCGACGGCGCAGTACTCGCTGAAGCTGCCCTGCCGGCCATCGTAGCCCTGGTTGTTCGCCCATACCGCGTCGCCCGCGCGGAAGCGCGCCACCTCCGGCCCGGTATCCACGACGGTTCCCACAAGGTCCCTGCCGATGATGAACGGCATGGCCGCGCGCACCGGATAGGCGCCGCTCCGGATGTAGGCGTCGATGCCGTTCACGGCCACAGCGTGCACGCGCACCAGCACGTCGCAGGGCCCTAGGCGCGGCGGAGCCAACTCGCCGAAGCGGATCTCCTCGGGCGGCCCGAACTCCTCGATATACGCGGCCAGCATCGCTCCGTGTCCCTCCTTAGATTAGTCGATCACCGTGAGACGGCTGGCCGCCTCTTCCCCCGGTCCGGCGCCCTGTGCTAGTGTGGCGGCGAGATGATTGGACACGCGCTCCTGCATTCGGTTTCCTACTCCGGCTCCTGGGGCCAGGCCTTCCTGCCCCTGGAAGCCTTCATCGACAAAGCCGCCGCGCTGGACTACGACGGCGTCATGCTCATGGCCAAACGGCCTCACCTGAGCGTGCTCGATTACGATGCCGCCGCCCGCCGCAAACTGCGCGCCCGGCTGGAGTCCCACAATCTGCGCGGCCTGGTCATCGCGGGCTACACCAACTTCACGGCGGATCTTGAGCACGCCGAAATCCCTCATCGCGAGATTCAGACCGCCCATGTCACCGAGCTGGCTCACATGGCGCACGATCTGGGTGGCGGCATCGTCCGCATCTTCACAGGCTATGAGCATCCCGCGGCCTCTCCCGGCGCTCAATGGAACCTTCTGGTGAGCACGCTGAAAGAGTGCGCCCGCCGCTGCGCGCAGTTCCCGGACGTGACCCTCGGACTGCAGAACCACCATGACCTTGCCGCCGGCTGGCAGTCCATGCGCGACCTTGTCCTGGCCGTGAACGAGCCCAATCTGAAACCGCTATTCGACGCCTGGGCGCCCGCGCTGCACGGCGACAACCTGGCCGAAGCCGCCACGGCCATGGGCCCGCTTACCGCGCACACCACCGTGGCCGACTACCAGCTACGCCCCCGCTATAAATACGAGCCGGCCCAGGTGAACTACACCGCCCAGACTCCGGCGGCGCTGGCCGTCCCCATGGGAGAGGGCTTCATCGATTACGCGGCTTTCTGCTCGGCACTGGTCGAGTCGGGCTTCCATGGCTCCATCGCCTATGAGATGTGCTCGCCGCTGCGCGACGGCGGCGCCGAGGCTACGTTGGACCGCTACGCCGCGCGCTTCGTGGAGTGGTTGGGGAATTTCCGCTCCCTGTGCGAGAATCGGAATGTTCAAACCTCGGGCCAGCCGGCCTGAGGGCACGGGGATACGCTTCTTTGGTCATTCTTCTCTTCGGGCCGCCCGGCAGCGGCAAAGGCACGCAATCCCGTCTTCTCAGCTCCTGGCTCGGCGTTCCCGCGCTGTCCACGGGCGAGATGCTGCGTTCCGAAGTCGCCGAGGGCACCGATCTTGGGCGCGCCGTCTCCGAGTTGCTGGCCACCGGAAAATTCGTCAGCGACGAGCTTGTGAACCAGATTGTCGTGCGGAAACTGCTCCAACCGGACCATGCGCGAGGCTGCCTTTTGGACGGTTACCCGCGAACCGTCCAGCAGGCCGAACACCTGGAGCAGTTCCTCGCCTCGGCCGGGAAGAACAGGTCCCACGTCGTCCACCTCGACGTTCCCAGCGAGATGATCGTGGCCCGGCTGACCAACCGCCTGCAATGCCCCAACTGCAAGCGGATCTATAACGTCAGCAGCGGAGAGCTGCGCTGGACCACCGAGTGCGGCGAGTGCGGCGCCCTGCTGGAACGGCGCGCCGACGACCGCGAAGCCGTGATTCTCCAGCGCTTGCACACCTACCACGACATTACTGGCCCCATTCTGAGGCTCTACAACGGCGAACACTATCACCGCATCGAAGGCACTCTGCCGCCGGAGGATGTGTTTCTTCAGATTCAACAGTCGCTGCGCCCCCACCTGGGTCCGCTCACCCCGTCGTACTAGTAACTTTCCTTACAGTCCCGGTCATTTCGTTCAGTGGAACGATCCAATCTCCTCCGATAAGGTCATTCTAGGTAGGTGAACCATGGCCAAGAGGCAAAACTTGAGGCGCCATGATCGCGCATCGAGTGCCGCGAAGGTGGAAATCGGATGGGGTGGAGAAACGGGCTGCCCCAGATCCACGGTGACCGCGTGCCGCGACGTCAGTCCGGGAGGGTTCCGCGTGGTGACGCGGGATGCCATTCCCATGCACAGCCGTGTGCAATTTCGCTTTATTTCCGCCAACTTTCGAGGATCGGCGAGCGTGCGCGCCGTGCGGACCGTGAGAGAAGGCTATGAGATTGGGCTGGAGTTTTCCGGCATGGAACAGTCCGAGTTGGCCCGGCTGAATCTGCTCGCCCCCGTCGCGGCGGCGAACTAGCCGCGGAGGCGAACTCGTTGCATTACCGCGCCGGCGGATAACCGTGCAGCAGAGGCCCCACGACGTTGGAGAACTTGTAGTTCTCCCGCCGGTCGGCGTCAATCGTCCAAAACATCGCCCCCAGCATGGCCGGATAGCCACCCGGTTTGCGCAACCGGTAGCGGACCCCCGCCGGAGCCTTGCCGGTAATCAGATACTCCATGGATTGCGCCACAATCTCCGGCGTCGTGTCGCCGGTGAGGAAACCTACGGCAACCTGCTCCGGCGGCATCGGCGGGAACATCATCTTCGGATTCCCCCCAACGGGAAAACCATGCAGTAGAAGCTCCGTCATGGCGGCATGGTAATCCACCGTCCCCGGCTGGTAGATCTCGCCATCCAGCCCCAGGAGCGGCGGCGTGTTGTAATCCTGGACATCCATAAAAGTCAGAATGTCGCGAAGCGCATAGGCGATGGGAAGATACGAGCCAAACTGACCGCCGTAACTCGGATAGCCGGAGGGGATTTGCGTCCCCTCCGGCACCAGGCTGATGAGAAACTTGGGCCCCATCCTTTCACGCAACTGGCGGATGGCCGAGATCAGGTTCACAATCGACGGCGTCGTGGGTTTGCGGTAATCGGTGTCGCCGGGCGCGATGGAAAGCGACGGGCTCTCAAAGTCGATGTCGATGCCGTCAAAGCCGTAGTCGCGCACGATGCGTTCGACGGATTCGACAAAATTCGACACTCTGTTGGGATCGGCCAGAGTGAAGTGCTGGCCTCCGCCGCCGAGTGAAATCATGACGGTCTTGCCCTGGCTTTTCAGCCAGGCAATGTCGGACTTGAACTGCTCCTTGTCCAGCCCGCCAGGCGTAGGGAATTTCATGGCGCCTTCGGGAGCATCCTTGTCGGGCGTAGAAAAGGCGATCAAAATAATGTCCCATTGGGGCGAAAGCTCGCGTAACGGAATGGTGGAGCCGGGGCCGCCATAGCCCGCCCAATAGCCGATGAGCTTGTGGCCATTTGGCTTCTGCGTCAGCGGCGCGGGAACGGCGGATGGCTTGGGCACGGCGCTGCGTCCGCCGTCGGGACCGCCGCCTCGGGGCGGACAAGGCCCGGCCGGTTCGCGGAGTGCCTGCGCATCGGGAAAACTGTAGGCCTCCCCCAACGTCCCGGCCGCCCCCGTGTACCATGACGGCAGCGCCGCGTTCTGCAAGTGGTAAGCGCGGCCACCCACGCGAGCCAGGTAGGCCGGTGACGCCGGAACATTATTCTTTGGATTTGTATTCGTGGGTTCGAGCAGGAAATAGGAGGTGGCCAGGCCGTTGCCGCCGCAGCCCCGTCCGGCCTGCGGCCACATCCACATGCGCACCGTGTTGCCGGGGCCTTGCAGATTGCGGCCCACCAGCAGCGGATCGTGCAGCGGGTCCTTCACGAATCCGGCCAGTTGCTGGGTGAGCGGCTGCACGTCGGCATCGGTGACCAGGGACGGCGCCTTCCGCAGAAACGAGCCCAGCACGAAGGAGTTGCCCGTGGCGCGGTCCACGCCGTGCGTGCCCCAGGAGCAGCACACCGTGGCGTCGCCTGCCGCGTAAAAGGCGGTGTTGCGCGTGACGGCCAGAACCAGCGTGTCCGGCTGTTTCGGCAACTGCTTGAAGATTTCGCGCTGCACGAACTCGACGTCGGCGATGGCCAGCGACCTGCCGCTCGACTTCGACGTGAGCACGTAGCCGTAGCCCACCGGAACCGTGATGCGCAGCGGCTGCACGCGCGGCGAGGCCAGCACGGTGTGCCAGCCGCCGGGTTGCGCCACGGAGGCGCGCAGCAGGGCGTCGGCATACTGCGCCGTGCCGCCGGGGAACGGGTAGGGCGTGAACACGGGCGAACGCAGGATATCCTTTACGTCGCCCGCCGCATCCATTACAAAGGGACGCCCCGCTTTCAGTTTCGCCTCAAACACAAGAGCCACCGGCGCGAGCACGGTTCGCACCGCCGTTGTGCCGCCCGCCGCCGGGCCCACTCCAAACTGCGTGAGACTCACCGCGCCCGCCTGCAACCGGTGGACCGGCACGGTTCCCTGCGCCCACGCCAAGGGCAGAATGATCATAGCCGCCGCGCACGCCTTCCCTGCCGCACTCGGAGTCAACATAGATCCTCCTTCTCGCGCGGGCGCGCCCGCCCGCTCCAGCTCTCAGCGTCCAACCGTGCGTTTGCTCGCGCGCGTTTTGGCCGGATGGCCCGGCTTTACTTCTTTTGCGGCAGCGGTCTTGCGCGGCCTTCCGCCCACGGGCCGCGCGGAGAAGATCAACGGGTCGGCGGTGAAGTCCAACTGGAGTTGCCGCTGGGCCCAGAAAGAACGTTCGGAGGCTCGCGAAGCCGGACGCAGTTGCAGCACAATCTCGCCGTTGAACCGGCGCGCCATCTCCTGGGCCACCGCTTTTTCCTGGTTCTGCTCGCGGATGGAGGGTCCGCCTGTTTCGTGAATCCAGGTCCGTGTGGCGTCGTTCAAACTCCGCTCCAGACGGGCGGAGGCGGAAGTCCATTGGCCGGCGGCCAGAAAGGCCTTCCAGTTTCCGACACGCAAAAGAACACTCATGCGAACACACCATGATACCGACATCGCACGCGGCCGGAAGCGTCTACAATCGGAGAAATGTCCGCTGAACTTCCCCTGTCGCATCAGGTTGCTTTGGTCACCGGCGCTTCGCGCGGCCTGGGCGCGGCCATCGCCTGGAAATTGGCCTCGCTGGGCGCGCGCGTGGCCATCAACCACTTCCGCTCGGCCGGTGCGGCCGCCGGCTTGCGGGATCGCATCCGCTCCGCAGGCGGCACGGCGGAGTGTTTTTATGGAGACGTGCGCAGCGAGACCGAGGCGCCTGATCTGGCCGCCGCCGTGAGAGCCTCGCTGGGCGACGTTACGATTCTGGTGGTGAACGCCACCGGTCCGCAGCCATTCCTCACCATCGAAAAACAGACCTGGCAGGCCTATCTCGATCAACTGGAGTTCTTCGTGAAGTCGCCGCTTCTGCTTCTGCAAGCCGTGCTGCCCGCCATGAAGGCGCGCGGCGCTGGCCGTATCATTCAAATCGGCAGCGAAGTGTTCGCCGTGGGCCATCCCGAGTTCGCCAACTACGTCGCCGCCAAGGGCGCGCAGTATGGCCAGACGCGTTCGTGGGCGCGTGAACTGGCGCCATACGGCATCACGGTGAACATGGTTTCGCCGGGCTGGATTCCCACCGAGCGTCATGCCGGCACGCCCAAAGCCGAACTGGCTCTCTACGCCCAGAAGGTGCCCATGAAGCGGCAGGGCGTGCCCAACGACGTGGCCGAAGCCGTCGCCTACCTGGCCAGCCCCGGCGCGAACTTTGTCACCGGGCAGAACCTGTCGGTCAACGGCGGTCATACACTCGAATAGCCATGCGCAGATTTCAGAATTTCTATATTGACGGCACGTGGCGCGCTCCCGCCACAGCGGACGCCATCGAGGTGCTGTCGGCCTCGACAGAATCCGTGATGGGTACGGTTCCCCATGGAACCGCCGCCGATGTGGACGCGGCCGTGGCCGCCGCCCGCGCGGCATTCGACGGCGAGTGGGGCGCCACGCCGCCGGCCGGACGCGCCGCATGGCTGGACAAGCTCGCCGAAGCTTTGCAGACGCGCGCCGGCGCGATTGCCGAAGTGATCGCGGGCGAAGTGGGATCGCCCATCACCATGGCGCGGAACGTGCAGGCAGGGCTGCCCATTGCCGTGACGTCCAGCTATGCGAAGCTCGCGCGTGAGGCGTCCTTCGAACGGGAACTGGGCAACTCGCTCCTGCTTCGTGAAGCCTATGGCGTTGTGGCCGCCATCACGCCCTGGAACTATCCGCTGCATCAGATCATGGCCAAGGTGGCGCCGGCGCTGGCCGCCGGATGCGCCGTCGTGCTGAAGCCCAGCGAAATCGCGCCGCTGAACGCCTTCCTGCTTGCCGAAGCCTGCCTGGAGATCGCATTGCCGCCGGGTGTGGTGAACATCGTCAGCGGCACGGGCCCGGTGGTGGGCGAGGCTCTGGCCGGGCACCCGGGCGTGGATATGGTCAGCTTCACGGGTTCGCTGCGCGCCGGGCGCCGCGTTTCGGCGTTGGCCGCGGAGACGGTGAAGAAGGTGACGCTCGAGTTGGGTGGCAAGTCGGCCTGTCTCATCCTGGACGACGCGCCCATGGAGAAGGCGGTCGCCGCCGGTGTTAAGAACGCCCTGCTGAACTCCGGCCAAACCTGTTCGGCCTGGACGCGCATGATTGTTCCCCGCGCGCGGCAGTCCGAGGCGCTCGACATCGCCGTGGCGGCCATGGCGGCGTTGGCGCTTGGCGACCCGTTCGACCCCGCGACGCGTCTGGGTCCGCTCATCTCGGCCGCGCAGCGCGAACGCGTGGAAGGCTACATTGCCAGGGGCAAGGCCGAAGGCGCGCGTTTGATCACCGGCGGCGGACGGCCCGAAGGGTTCGCGCGCGGCTACTATGTCACGCCCACGCTGTTCGCCGGGGTCGCGCCCGGCGCGGCCATCGCCCAGGAAGAGATCTTCGGCCCCGTGCTCTCCGTTCTGCCGTACGACAGCGAAGAGGAGGCCGTGAACATCGCCAACGGGACCATCTATGGACTCGCGGGCGGCGTATGGTCCGCTGACGCGGCGCGCGCCCTCGCCGTGGCCCGCCGCTTGCGAGCCGGGCAGGTGGATGTGAACGGAGGGCGGTTCAACATGCTCGCCCCGTTCGGAGGCTACAAACAATCCGGAGTCGGACGGGAACTCGGCGAAGCGGGCATGGAAGAATATCAACAGGTGAAGAGTATTCAACGATGAACCGTCCCACACGCCGCCACATCCTCGCCGCGCCTGCTTTGATGCTGCCCGCGCGCATGCTCAGCGCCGCGAACGATCTTACGCGCCCGCCTCTGTTCTTCCGCGAAGACTGGCGCGAAACCGAAGCCGCCACGCCAGTGACGCAGGAGCATGTGGCCCATCCCAACCTCACGTTGCAGGTGTACGGCCCCGGGCGCGAGGGCGTGAAGAAGAGCCATCACGACAAGCCCTACGACGATCCCTACTACATCTGGTCCGGCACGGCCACGGGCAACTGGGCCGTCACCCTGCGCCACCGCGCGCAGACCGCCGACCTCACCGGACAGGCAAAGATTCGCTGGCGCTCGAAACAGGCCGGCTACCGCGCACTGCGCATTGTGTTGAAGCTGGCAACGGGCCAGTGGCTGGTGAGTTCGGAGTCCGACGGTCCGAGTGATGACTGGCGCGAGCGCGAGTTCATCCTGGCCAGCCAGCGCTGGCGCGCGCTCGATCCCAAGTCCATCATCGAGGGCCGGTGGGTGGCCAATCCCGCGCTCTCCCAAGTGGACGAGATTGGGTTCACGGACCTGATGACCGGAGGCCAGTCCGACGCCTGCTCGCGTCTGGACTGGATCGAGGTGTGGGCGCGCGGCGCGGCGCGCTGAGGGCGACGCCCACTCAATTTGCGGCTTCCACAGCGCACGCCGCCCGGCTACACTCGTGGCGGAGTGTACTTTTATGTCCCCTGCTTCCTTCTCACGCCGCACGCTGTTGGCCGCGGCCGCCACGCCCTTGCTCCGCCCGGCGGACGGGTGGATCAACCTTTTCGACGGCCGGTCATTGCACGGCTGGACCGCCAGCGAGAACCATGAATCCTGGAAGGTGGAAGACGGATTCCTGGCCGCCTCTGGTCCGCGCAGCCACCTGTTTTATAGCGGCCCGGTTGCGCAACACCAGTTCCGCAACTTTGAATTGCACGTGGAGGTGCTCACCAGGCCGGGTGCGAATTCCGGCGTCTACTTTCACACCCAATACCAGCCATCGGGATGGCCAGCAAAAGGCTTCGAGGTGCAAGTGAATGGCTCCGCCACGGGCGAGGGTGGTTACCGCGAGCGCAAGAAGACCGGATCGCTCTACGGGGTTCGCAACGTTTATAAGCAGATGGTGGGCGACGGCGAATGGTTTGCGCTC
Organism: Bryobacterales bacterium; assembly: GCA_020847045.1. Taxonomy (GTDB): domain Bacteria; phylum Acidobacteriota; class Terriglobia; order Bryobacterales; family Bryobacteraceae; genus JAFLBB01. The sequence goes on from JADLCT010000061.1 coordinate 40,866, forward strand.
GATGTTGCGGTGCGTGGGAAGAACGTTCGCATCCGTTTGAACGGAACCCTGGTGAGCGAGTACACGGAGGCGGACACGCCATTGGTTGCGGAAAGCTCCGAGACGAGGGGGCGCGTGCTCTCGCGTGGAACGATCGCCTTGCAATGCCACGATGCCGGATCGAAGGCACTGTACAGGGGTGTGCGCATCCTGCCCTTGCCGGACGGCGCGGCGCCCCCGGCGGACGCGGCGCCCCCCGCCCCTGACGACGCAACCACTCGCGGCCTGCTTCGTCTGGCTGCCGCAAACGTTCCCGTGGTGGACTACCACAGCCACCTGAAGGAGGGCCTCACGCTGCCGCACCTGCTCGCCCACGGCCGCCGCCACGGCATCTTTCATGGCGTGGCCGTGAACTGTGGTAAGGGCTTCCCCGTGGAGGACAACACCGGCGCGCGCCGTTTTCACGAATCCATGCGCGGACAGCCCTGCTTCATCGCCATGCAGGCCGAGGGGCGTGAATGGACCAGCATGTTTTCACACGAAGCCGCCGGACTGTTCGACTACATCTTCACCGATTCGATGACGTGGACCGACAATCGAGGCCGCCGCATGCGCACCTGGATGGCCAACGAGGTCGGCACGATCTCCGACCCGCAGGAATTCATGGACACGCTGGTGGAGCGGGCTACGGGAATCCTGAGTCACGAACCCGTGGACATCTATGCCAACCCCACGTTCGTGCCCGATCAACTGGCCGCCCGCTACGACGAACTCTGGACCGACGAGCGCATCTTGCAGGTGGTTCGCGCGGCCAAGAAGAACGGCATCGCCATCGAGATCAACAACCGCTACAAACTGCCTGGACGCCGCGTGCTGGAGGCGGCCAAGGCGGAGGGATGCCGGTTCGCTTTCGGGACCAACAACGGCAGTCCCGCCGACATCGGGCGCTGCGAGTATGGCGTGGAGATGGCCACGGCGCTCGGGCTCCGCTGGCAGGACTTTTTCGTACCCGGCGGCAAGGGCGAGCGCGCGATCGACCGTAAACCGGAGGCGCTGAAAGGCTGAACGGCCGCTCCAATAAAAAAAGGCCGGACGCCTTGGCGCCCGGCCCTTTGCTGCCACTACGGCTTTACCACATCAGCTTCAAGCCGAACTGGATGTTGCGCATCGAGGCCACGGTGCCGGTGACCGCGCCCACGCCGCCCCGGACGCCCGCCTGCGACGGGAACACGATCTGGCCGGAGGAATTGCGTGTGGGCAGGAAGCCGCCGCCCGTGTTCAGGCCGCGGTTGGGCACGTTGAACTGCGGCGTGTTGAACAGGTTGAACAACTCGCCACGGAACTGCAGTTTGACGCGCTCGCCCAGGCGGAAGTTCTTGAACGCGGAGAAGTCGATGTTCTTCTGGCCAGGGCCATCAAGAATGCCGTTGCCGGCGTTGCCATAGTGGCACAGCTCCGGCATCGACGTATTGCTGCAACTCACCAGTTGGAAGGCGTCGACGTTAAACCACTGGTCGACCGTTGGGTTGGAGAGTTGGCCCGAACCGATCCGGTCCGGCCGCACGGGCGAGTTGGCCGTGTTCAGGATGTTGCCCTGCGTCACGCTGAACGGGAAGCCCGTGCGCAGAGTGATGATGCCGTTGGTCTGCCAGCCGGAGAAGATGTGGCCGGCCACGCCCTTGCGCAGCATCACCGGCGCGGGCACGTCGTAGACGAAGCTCATCACGGCGATGTGCTCGGCGCCGAAGCCCACGCGGCCCTTCTCCGCCGCGCGGTCGCGCGGGTTCTGGAAGGTGTTCGAGTTGTAGCCGTCGCCCTCGTTGCGGCCATAGCCTTCCATAAGGGTCTTGCTGTAGGTGTAGGCCAGCGTGAACAGCAGTCCGTTGGTCATCTCCTTCTTGAACGACACCTGCATGCCGTGGTACCAGGAGTTGCCGCCGCTATCCAGGAAGCGGGTGCGGGTGAGCGGGCGCGTTACGCCGTCGTCAATGACGAACGGGAACGGACGGCGGTTCTGCACGGTGGCCGTCGAGCTGAGGAAGAACGGATCGGGGTTGTTGATCTCCACCGTGTTGTCCATGTGCGTCGTCTTGCTGCCGATGTAGCCCACCGACAACGTGGAGGCCCACGGCAGGCGCCGCTGGATGTCGAAGCTCCACTGCGACACATAGGGCTGGAAGTTGTCCGTGTTCAGCACGTTTGCGCTGACCGCCGAGCTGCGGTTCGCGACGCCGAACGGATTCGAGAAGTTGTACACGGTTGTGCCGGGCACCAGCACGCCATTGCTCAGCGTGTTGGCGAAATTCGAGGAGCCCGACAGCGGCGGATTCAGGTTCAGAATCGTGTAGTTGTTCAACTGGTGGATGTTGTAGTAAATGCCAAAGCCGGAACGAATCACCCAGGCATCCGATAAACGGTAGGCCAGGCCGAGACGCGGCATCAGCATCTTCTTCTGCGGTTTGTAGAAGTCGTAACTGGTGCGGATCTTCGCCGGCACGAATTCCGGCGGGCTGTTCAAGCCGTTGCGCCATTCGAGGCTGCGCCACAGGCCGCGCACGTCGGTGGCCGCCGTGTTGTACTCCCAGCGCAGGCCGAGATTCAGCGTCAGTTTGCGCGTGGCCTTCCAGTCGTCCTGGAAATAGAAACCAGTGCGCCACTGCTTCACGTCGGTCAGCGGCAGGCCTTCCGGTGAATCGGTGGAGGTTGGCGTACCCATCAGGAAGGCGGCGTAGGCGTTGTTGGCCACGTTGCCTGTGAAGTTGAACGAGCCGCGCGGAACGTTGGCCGCGCCGCGGAACAGCGTTACGCGCCGCAGGTCGAAGCCGGCCTTGAATGTGTGCGCGCCGGTGGAATAGCTGACGTTGTCGCTGATCTGGTAGAGCTTGTTGTCGTCGAAGCCGTTGCCACCGTCGCGTTCGGCCAGGCCGGTGAAGCCCGCCACGTTCATGCCCGGAATGCCCACTTCGCGGCGGGTCAGGGGACGGTTGCCGTCGGTCAGCACGTTGAAGCCGGTAATGCCGATGCTATCCAGCGTGAAGTCGGTGTTGGCGCGCGGGTTGAAGCTGTCATCGCGCGACTGGGTATAGCCGAAGCGGAACTCGTTGATCATCCGCGGCGTGAATACGTGCAGCCACTGCGCGGCGTAGTTGTTGTTTCGGCCCTCCACCAGGTAGGTGAAGTTCGGGTTGTTCGTAATGCTGAAGTACCGCGGCAGGTTCGTCGCGTAACGGAAGAACACCTTGTCGTTGAGCGAGAAGTTGTGGTCGATCTTCACGAAGTACTGGTTGTCGTCGATCGAGTTCGTGCCCGGGTTGCGGAAGTTCACGGCGCCGGAGGCGTCATCGGAGATGGCGAACTGCGCCTTGGGCCAGAAGTTGGTGAGCGCGCGGGCTGCCGAGGTGATGCGCGTACTGGGGATGATGTTGCCGGCAAACGGCAGCGGCGAGTTGGGATTGGAAGCCGGATCGATGATGTTGATCGCCGGAAGAGCCGCGCCGGCCGCGCTGGTGCGGTTCAGCAGGCTGCTGAAATTCCCCGCACGGAACGCTTCGGTGGGGACGCTCGCCGTGGAGATGGCGCCCGGTTCGCGGCGGCGGCGCCCTTCATAGTTGAAGTTGAAGAAGGTTTTGTTGCGGCCGTCATAAAGCTTGCCCAGGTAGACCGGACCGTTCACGACGAAACCGAACTGATTCTGGCGCAGCGCCGTCTTGGGCGACCGAGCGGCTCCGGCCGGGGTGAAGTAGTTCTGGAAGAAGCCCTCGGCGTCCAGCTTTTGGTTGCGCAGGAAGTTGTAAACCGAACCATGAAAATCGTTGGTGCCCGAGCGCATCACCATCACCAGTTGCGCTCCGGAGTTGAATCCGTATTCGGCGGAGTAGCTGCCCGAATAGACCTTCACCTCTTCCATGGCTTCGGGCGAGGGAGAAAACGGAACCGTGTTCACGCGCGCCTCGGTGGCCACGACGCCATCCAGCGTCGCATGCTGACTCACCTCGCGCTGGCCGTTGGCCACGATGGCGATCGTCTGGCCCGGAATGGGAATGCCGCCACCGCCGCCCGACTGTCCGTCGTAGCCGCCGCGCGAGCCAAACTGTACGCCCGGATTCAGCACGGCGAAATTGCCCACGTTGCGTCCGTTCATCGGCAGTTCCACCAGCCGCCGCTGCTCCACCGTGCCGCCCACGCTGGCCTCGTCGGTGCGCAGTGTCGTCGCCGCGGCGCTTACCGTGATGCGCTCGGTTTGCGCGCCCACTTGCAGAGCGAAATCCACGCGGACCTTTTCGTTGATCTGCAGACGGACGCCTTTCTTGGTCTCCGCCTTGAAGCCGCTCATCTCCACGCTGACCTCGTACTCGCCGATGTCCAGAAGCGGCAGGGCGTAGTCGCCCGTGCTCGTGGTCAGGGTTTCCGTATTGACTCCGGTTCCCACGTTGCGGGCGGTGATTTTCGCCCCTTGAACCGATGCCCCCGTGGAGTCCGTTACTGTCCCCAGGATGGTGGTGGATGTGGTCTGCGCGTGCAGCGACATCACTGCCAGTAACCCGATCAATAAACGCACCTTACGCATTACAACCTCCCTTGATTGAAATGAAAGCGTCTGCCCAGTGATGTCTAGGATACGCCCTGAGAACGCAAATGTCGAAGTGAGATCTAAAATATTTTTTCATCCGGCTGCGGAACCGGACCCTATTCCGGCCCCCGGCCGCCGGTCTGGCGCCTCCAGTTTCCCCCGCCCGGTTGCCCGCCGTATCATTACTGTGCTAGCGTATATATTCTTAGGGTCTGTCAGCCTGCCCCCCGTGGCTCGGCCCCTTCTCAACTTCCATGGAACAGATGTTGGCTCAAGTGGTGCCCCTGCTGTGGCAAGCCCTACCCACGTTCTTCCTGCTCGTTCTTCTGCATTTCTATCTGAAGTACATGTTGTTCCAGCCCATCCATAAGGTGCTGGAAGAGCGGCGTGCGGCCACCGAAGGCGTCCGCGAAGCGGCCACCCACGCCCGCCTGGCCGCCGAGAAGAAGGCCGCCGAGTACGAAGAGGCTTTGCGGCAGGCGCGCGGCGAAGTTTACAAGGAGCAGGAGTTGCTCCGGACCGGTCTCCGGAAGGAGCAGCAGGACGCCCTGGCCGAGATGCGGGCCCACACAGAGGCCCTGATCGAGCAGGCGCGCGTGCGTATTGACACGGAGCGTGCCGCGGCGCAGGCCTCTCTTGAGGCTGAAAGCGACGCCATTGCCGAATCCATCGCCAAGGCCGCGCTGAAAGGCGGTCTCAATTGAAGCGCCTGGCTCTCCTCTTGATGCTCGCCGCCACTGCTTTCGCCAACACGGAAGCCGGGGGCCATCATGAGCCGCCCGTAATGTATAAGTGGATCAACTTCGGAATTCTGGCCTTGGGCTTGGCCGTCGTCGCTGTGAAAGCGGGCGGCCCGTTTTTTGCGGACCGGGCGCGGGATATCGCCGTGGCGCTGGACGCCGCCAAACGTGTGCAGGCCGAATCGGAAGCGCAGGTGGCGGAGATCTCTCACCGCATCGCGAATCTCGACACCGAGTTGAACGCCATGAAAGCGGAGGCTCGCGCGGCCATGGAACTGGAGCGCATCCGCTCCAGCCGTGAGACCGAGGAATTGAAGACGAAGATGCAGGCCTCCGCCGAGCAGGAGATTGCCGCCGCGGCCAAGAGCGCCGAATTTGAGCTGCGCCGTTTCTCCAGCCAGCTTGCCCTTGGCCTGGCCGAGCAGAAGATCAAGGCCCGCATGAATGAACATGTGCAGGGGGGCTTGGTCGGCAGTTTCGTCGCCAGCCTGGAACAAAGAGGTTAACGCCCATCATGTCGCTCGCCGCCGCCACCCGTTACGCCCGCGCTCTGGCCGATGTCGTCCTGGCGCCCGGCTCCAGCGTGGACGCCACTCCGGCTCTTCAGCAGTTGCATGCCTTCAATGGGTTACTGGCGGAGTCCAGCGACCTGCGCAATATTCTGCTTTCCCCAACTGTCCCGCCTTCGCGCAAGCGCGCCGTCGTTTCCGAGTTCGGCCGCATGCTGGACCTTTCAAAGACGGTGCAGAATTTTCTCTTCGTGGTCATCGACCACCGCCGCGTCAACCTGCTGGGCGCCATCTCGAAGGCGTTTGAAGACGCCGTGGATGAACGGCTGGGACGGGTTCGCGCCGACGTGCGTACGGCGATGCCGCTGGATGGCGGCCAGCGTGAGGCCGTTGCGGCGCGCCTGCGGCAGATCACCGGCAAGGATGTCCGGTGCCAGTTCGAAGTGGAAGAATCCTTGCTGGGCGGCCTTTCGGCCCGCATCGGCTCAAAAATCTACGATGGCTCCGTGCGCGGCCGCCTCGACGTGCTGCGCCAA
>JADLCT010000062.1 GCA_020847045.1 Bryobacterales bacterium
GAACCAGACAGAGGCGGGAGATCTTCCGGTTGGAAACCGAGCGGGTGCTGGGCAACGACTGGGTGGTGCGGCATGAGAACCGGTTGTACCAGGTGGAGAGGCAGAGCCGGCATCACGCCCCGGCCAAGAGCAAGGTGATTGTGTGCGAGTGGGAGGACGGGACAGTTGAGATCCAGTATCGGGGACAGAAGTTGAAGTGGCATGAGATTGAGCAGCGGCCCGGCACGCCGGAGGTGGCCAAACCGAAACGGCGGAAACCGTCGACGCCCGCGGCGGCGCACATGCCGGATCACCCCTGGCGCAGAGCCCTCCGCAGAAAGGCGTCGTAAAGTGGAATACCTCAGAGTCGCTACTTTCTACGGAATTCCGGTCATTCCCGGAGAAGGCAATCCCCCCGCTCACGAGCCGGTTGGAGTTGCCGCCCGGCGAAGCGTCACAACGCAGGCGGCTGTGCCCTTCGTCCTATGCGCTGAGCGCATTCGCACCTTCCTCAGCCGCCCATTAGAGAATGTTGACGGCTCGCGCGGCGACCATGGCGACTGTGGCCAGAGAAATCGACGCCTGGATCATCATCAGGATCTTGGCCCACGCGGAGAGTACCGGCACATCCGTGGGCGAGAACGCGGTGCTGGTGTTAAACGCCAGAAAGAGATAGTCAACAAAGGTTGGCTGCCAGCGCTCCGCCCCAGCCTCGGCTCGCGCGCCGGCCGAAAGTGTCAACTGTGGGAACAGAAAGGCCCCGCCAAAGTAGACGCCACGCCTGGAACGGTGATGCGGACCGCCCGCGTCCAGACGCCAGTACCACGAGGCGAACACGACGACGTTCATGCTCCACAGAATCAAAGCCCCCTGGAGAAGTTCCAACGGAACACCACGATGTTCCGCGAGATCGGAGATCAGCCGTGCAAGTGCGAATGCCAGTTCCAAGGTCACCACCGCCGTCGTCGCGTGGCCCAACGGCCGGTGCCACCCCGGCAGCATCAAGGTTAGACTCGCCAGGATTCCAACCAGCAACGCTCCCATCCAGCCCGGACCAGCGGCCAGCGAAGGAGGCAGAAAAATATTCAAAGAAGCTGCCGCGAACAGCGCAACCATGCCGGGCCAATGCGGCTCCCTTTCCTGGGCGGGGGTGGGTTCGTCACTCATAGCTTTCAGGATGAATCAAGGTGCGCCGGGAATCCATCGCCCTCGCATTAGTTGGATGCGATCCACAACAACCCCTTCTTAAGCGAGCGGAACAGTTCATCCTGGTGGCCGTCAAAGTGGTGGTTCGCGCCTTGAATTTCTTCCAGTTTCTTGGGCTCCTGCGCGGCGCCGAAGAGAGAACGCGCCACCTCGAGAGTTGTGAACTCATCCTCGGTGCCGTGAATCATCCAAACGGGCAACGGCGCCGCTCCCGGCAGCAGCGGCTTCACCGCGAATGCCGGCTGATCCGGTTCGCGCCGCGCCAGTATGGCCAGTGTCGCTTTCCAGTCCCACCCCAACACGCCGCTTTCCGGAAGGCCAAGGGTTACCACGCCGGCAATCGGCGCCGCTTCCTTCAGTCCGGAAACGGCGGCGATGGACATTGCGGCTCCCTGCGACCATCCGACAAGCACGACGCGGCGGTGCGTGGCGCGCGAAACCTGGCTGGCAACCAGCCGGACATCAGAGGCCAGGACCGCGCGCGACAACTTTTCACCTGTTCCGGTGAACGCCTCGAGATACCTCTTCGTATCGAACCCGTACACGTCATAGCCCCATGCGGCGATGGTCCGGCTCATTGCCACTGCCGCTCCCCGCCAGCCGCCATCACCAGGCAGAAAGATGACCGCCACACTGGAAACATCGTTGCGTGAGGGTAGCCTGACGAGCGAAAACTCTTTGCCGCGAATTGGCGCGGGCACCATCGCGCCGTCCGCCGCGGACAGCAGGAGTGGCATCACGGCAGCCACCAGCACGACGCGTCTCATGCCGTTTTTCCCACCTGATTCCGGGATGCGCCATTGGGCTCGATCTCAGTCAGACGCCGTAACGCAAGCGCCAGGCGCGGCAGGTCCAGCCGTCCTTCGTACACGGCATACAACGGCTTCCATGAGGTGGCGTACTTTGCCTTGAACCGGCGCAGGCTATCGGCGTGAAAGAGGAATGGCATCCGTTTCATCAGCCAGGAGACGGCCCTTTCATCGTGGCTCGCCACAGTCCCGTCCTCGCAGCCGGAAAGTGGCGCCATGCCCAGGCTGAAACTGTGGATGCCGCGTGACTTCAGATCGAGGAACACCTTGGCGAACAGATAGTCCATCAGCCCGTTCACCTGCTCCGGCGTGCGGCGCATCAGGTCCACAGTGGCCAACGAAGGGTCATACGAAGGCACGAGATTAAGGAAGGCCACCGCCTTGTCCGATGAGTCGAAGGCGACGTACACGGGGGTGGATTGCACATACCAGCGTTCGAAGCGGCCCAGCGTGAACTGGCGCTCGCGATGGCCTGGAATTTCGAGCCAGTGGTCGGAGATCCGCTTCAGGTCCAGGAGCAGCGAATCTGACAACGGCGCGTCGACGCGCTCCACACGGTAGCCCAAACGGTCGAGCCGGTTAACGGTATTCCGGAACTCCTTTCTTGCGCTTCCCGCCAAAGAGAAGCGGTCCAAATCCACGATCGCATCATCGCCCACCTTCAAGCGATGAAACCCCAGAGCTTCATACACGGCCAGATGCTCACCGCTCACTTGGTGAAAGCCCAAGCGCCAGCCCCGCTTCCGGCAGTAGTCGCGGAATTCGCCCACCATCGCGCTCAACCCGTTCTCCGGGCCCACCGGATCGCCCAGGACCAGAGCATAGTGTCCGGCCACGCGGTAACCAAGAAAGGACTGGCGGTTCGCGGAAAAAAAGTAGCTCTTGTCCGGCCAGTGTTTGAAAAAATCCAGGCCCGTATGACCGTGACGCGCCGCGATGGCCCTGGCCAATTCCACTTCCTTCCGGCTGGTGTGGAAACGGTACACCACCGGGCGAAACAAGACGATGCCGCTATACAGAAACGCCGCTCCCGACATCCAGACCAGCGAATCCAGAAACCAGGTGGCATACGGCGTGTGCGGAACCAGATTGCTGTCGCCCAGGAACAGCATCAGGCGGACCGTACGGACGATGGCATCCAACCAGTGAAAGTTGTGATGGAATTCAGCCGGCTCCAACAGCCAGAAGCCAGCCGCGCCGTACAGGCCCGCGACACCAAAGGCAAGCGCGGCGCGCCCTGCCGCGGTCCATCCATTCGGAGACTCCGATCCAACGGAGAAAATCCGTCTGGAAAACCACAGCACGGCACACATCAGGAACGAACTGACAGCCTCCTCGATGTTCTGCCCGTACGGCAAGCCGAGCGGCAGCAGATGAAAGAGCACCGAGGCTCCGGCTAGGAACTGGGCGATCTGCCAGGCCCGCCGCTTCAGCGTCCACAGGTGCATGGCGACCAGAATCAGGGCAAACGCCGACACGAGCGTGAGCGTCCGCGAAACGCCCGCGAAGTCGAGTGGAAACAGAAATAGAAGCCACGGCGGGAACCGGGTGGGCGTGGGTCCGCCCATGAGCGACATGAGGTTCAGCGCTCCGCTGCCGGCCACCAGGAGCGCGATCACAGGACCCAGCCAGCCGAGCCTCGCCGCATGGCGGCGTTTGCCTCTGGTTTTCATATTCCGGATCTCTCCGGCCACCGGCTGGTTTGAGCCGGTCCGCATGGATACCTCCCGCGAGCCAGCAACAGTCCAGCTCTACAGTTCCAGAATCCACCGGATGCGCGCGGAAACCCATCGCCTGGCCAAGGGAGAATCCTCCCGTCCCGCAAGCGAGGGGTGCGCCGGGCGCGGCGCCGCCGCCTGTCAAAACTCGAAGCGCAGCGCGAACTGCATCTGGCGTGGAACCGAGACGGTGGCGCGGACGGTGCCGAAGTCGGGACTTTCGATGTTCGTCTCCGGCGTGCCCAGCGTAGGCGTATTGGTGAGGTTGAACGTCTCCCAGCGGACCTGGATGCGGCGGGACTCGCCGATCGGGAATGATTTCTTCAGGCCCAGGTCGAGGTTGAACAGGCCGTCCTCGTTGAGGATGGCGCGGCCGGCATTGCCGAGATACCAGACGCCCTGGGGCGTGACCGGAAGCGCGAAGGCCGAGGTGTCGAACCAGCGGTTCGGCGTGCGGCTGGAGAGGCGCGGATCGCGAATGCGGTCAGGCCACCAGTTGCCAATCCCGGTGGATCCGAGGCGGTTGACGGCGTTGGCCACCGTGACGGTGAAATAGTTGCCGGTTTGCATGGAGAGCAGGTTGGAAAGCTCCCATCCTCCCAGCACGGCGTTCAGAATGCCGCCGCGATTCATCCAGCGCTTCTCCTTGCCCACGGGGAGTTCGTACGCGCTGGAAGCGATAAAACGGTGGCGGACGTCGAAGTTGGAGTTGCCACGGCTGGCGGCGATGTTGCGAAAATCCATTAGGCCGCCGCCGCCCGAACCGAACTGCTCCGGGATGTTGTCGATGGAGTGGCTCCAGGTATAGGCGGCGGAGAAGTAGAGGCCGGAGACAAAACGGCGCTCCAGTTGAAGATCCACGCCATGATAGTTGGACTGGCCGAAGGGCGAGTAAAAGTTGATGTTGTTCCAGGTGGGGATTCTGCGCCGTTGGCGTTCGGTGGCCGGAGAACCGATGCCGGAGCCGTTCCAGTTGTAGCTGCTCAGCAGGAAGTTGGAACTGGAGCCCACATAGGCGGCGGTGAGCGCGAGATTGGGAGCCAGTTCGCGCTGAATGGCGGCATTCCATTGATAGATGGTGGGGGCCTTGTAACCGGAGTCCCAAACGTTCCAGTTCAGATTCTGCGGGGGCGTGCTGGTGGAGCCGAGGAAGCCGGACGGATAGCCTTCGCTGAGAAAGATCGCGGGGCGCGAGGGCGTGGACTGAGACGTCACCGAGCGGTTGTAGGGCCAATTATTGATGCCGCGGCCGTCGGCGCCAAGCGAGCCTTGCCCGCCATAAAACATACCGCCCGAGAGGCGCACAATGGTCCGCTGCGTGGCCTGGTAGGCGATGCCGATGCGGGGAGCCCAGTTGTTGGTGTCGGTGTTGACCAGGCCGCGGCAGGACCAGGACGAGCAGGAATTGGCATACACGATGTTGCCAAACCCGGCTCCTCCGTCAAGCTCGAGGCGGTTCATGTTGTTGTACTTCTCCATCCAAGGCGTCGTGAGTTCGTAGCGGAGGCCAAGGTTCAAAGTAAGGCGCGGTGTGAGCTTCCAGTCGTCGAGCGCGTAGAACATGTAGTTCTGGAACCGCATGGCGCCCTGGATGAAAGAGGTCAGCGCCGCCGTGTTGGGCCAGCCGAGCAGGAAGTCGCCAAAGCTGATGCGTGTGTAGTTGCCGTTGAAGCTGAGGTTGCCGTGGCCGGATGCGCCGCCGAAGACGTCGGAGCGGTTCCAGCGCACGTCGGCGCCGAATTTGAAGTTGTGGTTGCCGCGGTTCCAGGAGAGATTGTTCAGATACTGGTGCACCTGGTGGATCTTGAAGTTGGGCATGGACCCGGACTCGCCCAGGCCGGTGAAGTTCAATCCGCCCGAGAAACCGAACGTGGGAAGTCCGAACAGCCGGTCGCTGGCGGGAATGCCGTGGATGCCGTACTGGGCGTTAATCTCGCTCGCTTGAATCTTGGACAGCTCGCGCTTATCCACTTTCTGGCGGACGAACCCATAGCGGAACTCGTTGATGAGTGTCGGACGGAGGATCTTCGTGTAGGAGAAGGCGGCTGAACGGGCGTCGTTGTCGTCGAAAGCGCGGTCGTTATTCTGGCCTCCACGGGCCGGGGTTTCGAACACGGAGTCGCGCAGGTTGTCGAAACGGTTCAGACTGAAGCGGCCAAAGATTTTGTCGTTTTCGGTCAGGTTGTGATCAATGCGGAAGTCATACTGGTCGCGCGTGGTGTTCCAGGGAGGATTGCGGACAAAGTTCTGCCGCGTGCCGAAGCCTCCGAAGTTGGGTTGCGGCCAGAGTTCGGTCATCTTGGCCGCGGTCGAGTCGATGCGCGAGCGCGGGATGGCGTTGCCGGGGAAGTTGGCGTTGGCCAATGGATCGCGGACCAGCACGAGAGCGGGGTCGAACACACCGCCGCGCTGGGCCGCGGTGGGGACAATGGCGGTGTCGGTTTGGGAGCGGCGCTCCCGGCGGCCTTCGTAGGAGGCGAAGAAGAAGGTGCGGTCGCGAAGGATGGGACCGCCGAAGGTGGCGCCAAACTGGTTCTGCTTCAGCACCTCGGGGTCGGCGCGCCCATCGCCGGTGCGGTCCACGTAGGTGAACATGTCGCGGGCGTCGGTGGCGTCGTTGCGGAGATAGTCGTAAGCAGTGCCGCGGAAGGCGTTCGTGCCGGACTTGATGGAGACGATCATCACGGCGCCGGAGTTGCGCCCGAACTCGGCCGAGAAGTTCGAGGTTTGCACCTTGAATTCAGCGACGGCGTCCAGCGAGGGCGAGACCACCTGCATCTTGCGGTCCTGCATACCCATGATGTTGTTGTTGTTGTCGATGCCATCGATGATGAAGGAGTTCTGCGTCATGGGCTGGCCATGGGCATTGAAGCCCGATTCCCGGTCGCGGGAGCGCGTGGCGGGAATGACGCCCGAGGTGAGCCAGGCCAACTGCTGGAAGTTCCTGCCGTTCAAGGGCAGTTCGCGCATCTCTTTTTGGCCCACAACGAGATCGAGCGAACTCGTTTCGGCGCGCAGCAGCGGGGCCTCGGCCGAGACCGAGACGCTTTCGGCGATCTGTCCCACGGTGAGCTCCACGTCGGCGCGGACACGGTCTTGTGCCGAGACACGAAGACCAGTGACCACGGCGCGCTTGAACCCGTCCCGTTCGACGGCCACCTGATACTGGCCGATACGGAGCGGGCCAATTGTGTAGGTGCCCGAAGCCGAGGTCTCCACGGCGCGCACCTCGTTGGTCTCGATGTTGGTGGCGGTGACCCGCGCGTTCGGGATGGCCGCCCCGCTTGAGTCGAGCACAAGACCCGTGATGACGCCCATGTCCTGTTGGGCCATCAGCGGCACGGAGCAGAACAACAAAGCGATTGACGCAAGCCTGGCGCGAGACCGAAGTCGCATGAACATACGTTAGCCTCCCTTGGTGTGCCGTCATGTATATCACATTGGCCATGTGCGGCTCAGCAGGAACTTCGCGCCGGACTGATGAGCGGCCATGGCCTCGCGCGCCTCCACCGGGTTGCGCCTCTCAGTACAGACCGGATTGCGCGCGGCGTCGAAAGTGGCGCTGTGGAAGGCAAGGCCGGCCTCGACAAACACCGCCTTGGCCGTTCCACGGCGGAAGCCTTCCAGCGTCTGGCTCATCTTCTTCAGTTCTTCCAACGTGGCGCAGCGAGGAGCGGCTTACGCCAAACGCCGGCGCCAGTTCGCGCTCCGCTGGCAGCCGGGCGCCCGGCGTGAGCACGCCCGCGGAGATCAGCGGCTTTAGCCGCGCAATCAACTGGTTTGTGACGCCGTCTCTGCTACCGGAGGGGGCTGAGTGAGGATGACATGCCGGAGAATCAATTTTATCGCCTCACGGTACGCGCACATGGCCCGCGGCAAACCCGGCGTGCGGCCCGGATACGCGCGCTAGAACGGGATATCGTCGTCGGTGATGCCCGGGTCGAAATCCTGCTCGGCCTGCCGTTGTGGAGGCGCTTGGCGCTGCCCGCCGCCCGCGCCGCGCGGCATGGACACCGGACGTCCGCCTTCGCGCGCGCCTTCGCGCCCTCCCTCGAAATCGCCGCCTTCGCCACGCCCGCCCAGCAGCAGCACATCGTCGGCCATAACCTCGGTGACGTACCGCTTATTGCCGTCCTTGTCGTCGTACGAACGGGTTTTCAGCTTGCCCTCAACGTAAACCTGCTTGCCCTTGGTCAAGTAGTTCGCCAGGTTCTCAGCCCGCCACAACACGACGTTGTGCCAGTCCGTCTCTTCCTTCCACTCGCCCGTCTGCTGATCCTTCCAGCGCCTGTTCGTGGCTACGGTGAAGTTCGTGACGGCGGCGCCCGAAGGCGTAAAACGGGTCTCGGCGTCCTTGCCGAGGTGTCCAAGCAGAATAACCTTGTTTACAGAACGGGAAGCCATAGTTTATTTGTGCAGACTAGCACAGTTGGTTCTCCGGCTCATTCCCGGCTTTGGGTCCGGACCGCGGCATCCTCGGCTTCCAACCATCCGCTGAAGTCCTCCAGAATCGCCCGCGCCACCGTCAGCGGACGCTCCTCGCGCGGAAGTCCCCGGCGGTCCCACTCCCGCTGAACCTCCTTCTGCTCCCCATGGAGCCCCGTTTGAATCTGGATCAACCGGCCGTCCTCGATCTCCTCGCCCGCCCGGAAGTTCCGTTCACAGGCATAAACTTTTCCTGGCCGGTCCGAATTCCACAGAGGGATGCCATACTTCCGGCAGATCCATGGCCGCCATTCATAGACGGTACAAACGCCTCCCTCCAATGCCGGGCAGGCCAGCCGCGTTCCCTCGGGCGGCAGCCCGCCCCAGGCCTCCGGTTCGCCCTGGTCCAGCACCAGAAGCGCCCGCTTCTCCGCATAGTCCCGCGCTCTTGCACGCAGTTGATTCCGCTCGGCTTCCGGCAATGTCCGGACGCCGGTGGAAAGCACCGCCGCTTCGATTTCACTGATCTGGAACAGTTGATGGCAGCACTCCGCGCAGCCCGGTCCGCACTGAATCCGGTCCCCATGCAAGGCGCGGTTGCGGGAAAACTCCTGGCCAATCCCGTTACAGATTTTGCGAAAGGCGCCGATCATGTTTTCGTGCCGGATCGGGCGGAGCACATTTCCGGAAGGCGAATGTCGCCGCGTTCCATCCGGCGCGCGGATGTCATAGAATCATGTCCGAAGCGCCAGCCGATTTCGGTTTGTGCTCTTTCGATCTTGATACATAATACTGACTATCCGCTTTCGCCTGTTCGGCGCGGTGGGGAAACCGGGCCGGGAAGCAATTCCGTGGGAGGAGTGGCGAAAGCGTAAAAAAATAGATAGAGATCGGAGCGGTTGGGATGAATGGCCTCGGGATTTGTGGAGCGCCGCATGGCGCCCGCAGGATGGGACGGTTGCTGCTGGCGGGCTGGATCGGCCTGCATGCGTCGGGCCAGGTGCTGGTTTCGCCGCCGGGCGCGCAGAGTACGATCCGCTTGCACAATACGGATCTGGCGGTTTTGGAAGCGGGAGAGGCACGGAAGGACCTTCCCTGCGTCGTGGTTCCCGAAAAGCCTTTCCTTGGCTTCGACCTCAAATTCCACTCCGGCTATGACATCTCCATTCCGCTGAGCGATCTGGCAGGCTCGGATGATCTGCTCACGATCATCTTCCGCGTAGCTCCAGAAGGCCGGCGCGAATCGCCCACCTATTTCACGCAGAAGGTGCGCGTTCCCGCGATCGAGGAGGATGCGAAAGGCGACGCCCTGCTCCAGGGCGGCTTCGACGTGGGCCCCGGCAAGTACTTCGTCGATCTCCTGGTGCGCGACCGCGCCGAGCGCATCTGTGCCCTCTCTTGGGACATCGAGGCCAAACTTCCCAGCAAAGATGCGCAGATGGAACTCACCATGGCCGAGGGACTGGTGCAGTCCATGGAGAGCGCGCAGTTCCGTGAGGAACCCGTGCCGCCTCGCGCCGCCGGCCAGGATCCGCTGAAGCTGAAAATCCTGGTCAATTTCGCTCCGCAGAAGGCGCTGGCCTCGTCGCTCCGGCCGGTTGATACGGCCGCGCTGGTCAGCCTGCTGCGCACGCTGTCGCGCGATCCTCGTGTGGGCCGGTTCTCGCTGGTCGCTTTCAACCTGCAGGAGCAACGCGTGCTGTTCCGCCAGGAGGCCGCCGACCGCATCGACTTCCCCTCCCTGGGCGAATCGCTGCAGTCGTTGAATCTCGGCACCGTGGACCTGAAACGCCTGTCGAACAAGAATGGCGGCGCCGAATTTCTGTCCACGTTGATGGAAAAGGAATTCGCCAACACGGAGCAGGCCGACGCCGTGGTGTTTGCCGGGCCCAAGGCCATGTTAGAGGCCAACATCCCGTCCGAACACCTGAAACGGCTCAGCGAGTTCGAGGTCCCGGTTTTTTACATGAACTACATCCTGAACCCGTACGCCAACCCGTGGCGCGATTCCATCGGTCAGGCCGTGAAGTTCCTGAAAGGAGTGGAGTTCACCATCACGCGCCCGCGCGACCTATGGTTCGCCGTAACCGACATGGTGGCGCGGCTCGTGAAAACCCGAAACGCAAAGCAGGTCGCATCGGTCAAAATGGAATAGAGGAAGGGTCAATCAGGGTTATGCGAATGTTTCCGGTTCTGCCACTACTGGCCGCCTTGGCCGCGCCATGGGTGGCCTCGGCGCAGCTCCCCGGCCTGCTGGCTCAGGTGAAGCCGAACCGGCTCGCCCCGTTCGTTCCTTCGCCGCAGAATGTGGTGGAGGAGATGCTTCGCGCCGCAAGGGTGAAGGCGGGCGAAACGGTATATGACCTCGGTTCGGGTGACGGGCGGGTGGTGATCACCGCCGCGCAGAAGTTCGGAGCCCGGGCGGTTGGTATCGAGATCAGCCCCAAGGAGGCGAAACTGTCGCGCGAGAAGATCGCCCAGGCCAAGCTGGAAGACCGCGTGAAGATCATTGAAGCCGACGCCCTGACGGCCGATCTCTCCAGCGCAGACGTGGTGACGCTCTACTTCCTGACCTCGTCGAACGATCTCATCCGTCCCCATCTGGAAAAATCGCTGAAGCCCGGTGCGCGCGTCGTTTCGCACGACTACCCCATTCGCGGCTGGAAGGAATCCCGCGTGGAGCAGGTGGAAGCCTATAAACGCGTGCACCACCTCTACGTTTACGAGATTCCCGCCAGCAGGTAGGCGGGGCTCCGCCAAGCTCATGGAACCAAGAATCGACACACACACGCCTGAATACCAGGCAGAGATGAAGCCGCTTCTCGGCGTCGAGAACTTTCTGCACGGCTGCGGATTGGAGACTCGTCTCATGGAACTCCTCCGCCTGCGCGTATCGCAAATCAACGGCTGCGCCTACTGTCTGGACATGCACTGGAAGGATCTGCGCGCGCTGGGCGAATCCGAACAACGTCTCTACTCGCTCGACGCCTGGGAAGAGTCGCCGTACTACTCCGCACGGGAGCGCGCCGCGCTGCGGTGGGCCGAGGCGGTGACAAATCTGCACGAAGGCCACGTGCCGGACGCCGTCTATGCGACCGTGCGCTCCGAGTTCACCGAGAGGGAGATCGTGCACCTGACGATGGCCATTGGCATGATCAACTTCTGGAACCGTCTCGCCATTCCTCTGCGCATTGTCCCGGGCGGCTACGTCTCGCGTTACCTGCCCGCACCTACGGAAGCTTCGAGCTGAGCACCGCCGCCAGACGGTACGCCGCCAGCGCCGCGCGCTCGTGCGCCACGGCCAGCGATCCGGCTTCGTACGCCGGCGTGCGCCGGAACGGGTTATCCCGCGTTCCCACGTCCGCCGGAAACGCATAGGCTTTTTCACGGGCCAGCGCGGAACCCTCCTCGATCCATACGTTCGGATCCAGGCTCAACGCCGGGGGCTTCCTGTGTTCCTTTTTCAGCCGCTTGGCCATCCAGTCGATGTAGGCCTCGTCGCGTGTCACGCCGAGCAGGTCGTCCCACACCGCGTGCAGGTTCGTGTAGCCGTCCACCACCACCAGATTGCCTCCGAGATCCGAGGTGGGCCGTCCCGCGCGGTCCCGAAGATGCTTGGTCAGCCTCGCCGTGCAGTGCAGCGGCTGGTGGACATCGCCTTCCACGTGCAACAGCCAAACCAGGTGATACCAGCCAAGATCGCTCTCCAACCCGGCAATCAGCTTCGGCAACTCCGTTTGCGCGCTCGGAGCAGGAGGCTTCGGCAGAGGCACTCCGTCGGGCGAAAAGTAGAGGTTCACATAGTGCCAGTTCGTATGACGCCGCATGTCGGGAAAGGGCGCCAGCGTCCTGGTGGGTTTGGCGTCGCGGCGCGTGTCGTCGTAGAAGCGGCTGTCGCCTTTTATGTCATCGCCCCACGCGGCCGCATGGATGAAGGCCCACCGCGCCATGTGCCGGGCATTGCCCTTGACCCCTTCGGTGAACTTCGCATAGTCAGGATGCCGCCGGATGAGTTCGTCCACCCGCATGCGCGTCTTTCCGGACAACTGATCGTAGGCCATCGCGGCAATGATCCGGTGTCCCACCGGATGCCAGGCCCACGCGGGCGCAGCCACCACCAGAAACACCACCACCGCCATGATTCGCCGCATCGTCACATCCTCAGTTGATAGCCGGCCGCCTGCACGGCGGCGATGGCGCGTTCGCGCGCGGCCGTAATCTCCCCGGCCGAAAGGGTATGGTCCGCCGCGCCCACCGTGACACGGAAGCTCAGGCTCTTTTCATCCAGCGCGAGCGGCGCGCCCATGTACTGGCCCACAAACTCCACGCCCAACCACGACTCATCCCCGGCGCGCAGCAGCAGCGAACCCACCGCGCCCACCTCCACGCGCACACCGGTGATCACCGACAGATCGAATTCGCTCACCGGAAACCGGCGCAGCGGTTTGTGCTTCACCGGCTCGGGCCGCAGCCGGAATAACGCGGCCAGATCGAGATCGAGAATAGCGCCCCGCCCATGCTCGCACCAGGACGGGTGCAACTCGAACACGCGGCCCACCGTCTCCCCATGCGACTCCAGAGTCCACACGCGCCGGGGATGTTCGAAGCATCGCACCCCGGTTGCCGCGGATACCTTCACGCCCGGCGCAAGGATTTCGGCCAGGCGCTTCAGTTCGAACAACCCCGCCTGCCCGTCGCCTTCCTTGGCAAAGATGGCCGCGGCCAGGTGGGGAATCTCTTCTGGCAGGCCATCCTCCGAGCCTGCGCGTTTGTGGATCTCGTTGCCGGTCTCGAACAGCCGGAACGAATCCATGTGGCGCGCGTTGTCCTCGATATTCTGCACAATGCGCGGCGTCAGCGAAACGCGGAGCAGCCCCTGATCCCTGGCGATCGGATTCAACACCTGAATGTGCTCCTCGCGCGGGAATCCGAACCGCTCCGCCAGTGTCTCGCTCAGGAACGAATAGTTGTAGACCTCGGTAAAGCCCTGCGCCGCGGCCATGCGCCGCAACTCGTACTGATATTCGCGTTCGGGCGAGGCGGGCGGCGGCTCGGAAGGCACCAGCGGCGCCCGGGGAGGAATGGATGCGTAGCCGATCATGCGCCCGATCTCCTCCACCAGGTCCTCGGCGATCGAAATGTCCTTTGTGGCGCGCCAGGATGGCGGCGTCACGGCCAGCGCCCCCGGTCCATCCGGTTCCACAACGAAGGCGAGCGAGCGGAGTATCTTCTCCACCTCCTCGCGCGCCACGGCGCGGCCAATCTTCCGGTTCAACCAATCGAGATCGAGACGGATCGCCGGCGGAGGCGTCACCGGCGCGGCGTTGTCCACCAGGCCCCCCACCAGGCGGATGCCCGGCGACACCAGCCGGAACAACTCCCAGCAGCGCGCCAGCGCACGCACCGTGTTGCCGGGATCCTGCGCCTTCTCAAACCGCATGCTGGCGTCGGTCCTCAACTTCAGGCGCGACGAGGTTCTGCGAATCGAGGCCGCCTGAAAGTTGGCCGACTCCAGCACCACGCGCCGTGTGCCCGCGTGGATGCCCGTGGGACGTCCCCCGATGACGCCGGCAATGGCTTCGGCGCCTCCCGCATCGGCGATCACCAGAGCCTGCCCGTCCAGCGTGTACTCTTCCTCGTTCAGCGCCTGCACGCGTTCGCCGGCCTTGGCGAGGCGCACAAAGATCACACCGCCCTTCAACAGATCGGCGTCGAAGGCGTGCGTCGGTTGCGCCAGTTCGGCCATCACCAGATTCGTCACGTCGACGATGTTCGAAATCGGATTCAGACCGATCGACTCCAGACGGTATTGCAGCCAAAGCGGCGATGGAGCAATGGTTACATTCTCAAACACCAGCGCCGAATAGCGCGGGCACAACTCGTAATTCTCGATCTCCACCCGCAGCGGCGGCTCGCCCGCCCATTCCACCGGCGGCACGGGATCGCGCAGCGCCAGACCCGTAATGGCCGCTACTTCGCGCGCCATGCCCAAATGGCCCCACAAATCGGGCCGGTGCGTCAGGCTCTTGTTGTCGATTTCGATGATGTGGTCGGGCGAGATGCCCGGCAGCGGATCGCCCGGCGCGCCCTCGCTGAACTCGAGAATACCCTCGTGCTCGCGGTTCACTCCAATCTCATCGCCCGCCGCCAGCATGCCTTCGCTTTCGAGTCCGGATACCACGGCCTTGCCGATCACGCGGCCGCCCTTCAGCTCGGCTCCCGGCATCACCCATGCCGTCAGAATCCCGGCGCGGCAATTCGGCGCGCCGCAAACGACGTTCTTCCGGCCCAGCGGCCCGGCGTCGATGGCGGCGTACACATTCTTGGAGCCCTCCACCGGCCGCACGTCCACCACGCGCGCCAGCCGCACATGGTCCAGGAACGGCGCGTAGGCTTCCGTGCCCTCGCACTCGGCGGTCTTGGTGGTAATCAAAGCGCCCAGTTCATGGGGCGGCACGGTGAGCCCCGGCGCCAGTTCGGCAATCCAGTTTGCGGAGAACTTCATCGGAATTGATTCAGAAATCGGAGATCGCCCGCCTGCAGCAGGCGGATGTCGTCAATGCCATAGCGCATCATCGCCAGGCGCGTCAGTCCCAGGCCGAAGGCGAAGCCATTCCACTGCCCGGGGTCGATGCCTCCGGCGCGCAGCACGTTGGGATGCACCAGGCCGCAGGGCAGCAGTTCCACCCAGCCTGTGTACTTGCACACGGGGCATCCCGCGCCGCCGCACAGCAGACATTGAATGTCCAACTCGAAGCCCGGCTCCACGAACGGAAAGTAGCCCGGGCGCAGACGCACGGCCACTTCGCGCTGGAAGATCTCCTTCAACAGCGTCTTCATGAAGTAGAGCATGTGGGCGATGGATACTTCGCGATCCACCATCATGCCCTCGAGTTGATAGAAGGTGTGCTCGTGGGACGGGTCGACTTCCTCGTTGCGGAAGACGCGGCCCGGCGCGATCATGCGCAACGGCGCCCCCAGGCGCTTCATGCCGCGCACCTGCACGGGCGACGTGTGCGTCCGCAGCAGATGGCCGCCCTCCAGCCAGAAGGTGTCCTGCATGTCGCGCGCCGGGTGCGACGGCGGAATGTTCAAGGCGTCGAAGTTGTGAAACTCGGTCTCCACCTCGGGACCACTCAGCACGGTGAAGCCCATCGAGGTGAACACCTCTTCCAGATACCGCTGCACTTGCGTCACCGGGTGCAGCGCGCCCGGTTGCACGCCCGGCGCGGGCGCGGTCAGGTCCATCCACTCGGCGTCCAGGCGCGCTTCGAGCGCCGCCGCCTGAAAAGCGTTCGTACGCTCTTCCAAGGCCGACTCGATGGCCGACTTCACCGCGTTCAACAACTGGCCCATGGCCGCGCGGTCTTCCTTGGCCACCTTGGCCATGTCCTTGCCCGCGCCGGCCAGCACGCCCTTGCGGCCCACGGTCTCCACGCGGATGGCCTCCAACTCGTCGAGCGTGGAGGCGTTCGCAATGCGCGCGGCCGTGCTGTCCTTCAACTCCTGTAAGGTGGCTGCTAAACTCATGGCCGTTCGCGCGTCACACCGCCGCCGGCGCGAACAGCGCCGAGTTCCCGTCCACCTCGTGCGCCAGGTGGTTCAAATAAAACACGAGCACGGCCTCCGGAAACTTCTCATGAAACTCCGTATAGGAGCGCTGCTGCCAGCCGCCCGTAAGGTGGTCGTGCAGCTTCGCGTCCTTCTCGAAAAACCCCTCGTTGTGCGGCACGCCCAGGTGGTTCAGCACGGCCACGATCATGTCCATGTGCGACACAAGAATCGCCTGGGCCAGCTCCACGGCAAACTCCTCGTCCTGTTCGCCCAGCCTCGCCAGGAACTTCGGAGCCGCCTTGCGCAGCGACTCCTGGTTCAGCTTCACCAGCCGGGCCCGCAGCTTGAATCGTTCAAACAGTTGGAAGGTTTTCAGTTTCCCCAAAGAGATCTGGCGTAGGCACGCATCCAGGCGCTCCTGCCCCAGACCGAGGAACACATCGGAGAGGGTCATTCTCCGTTAGTGTAGCAAGCGGGCCGCGGCGCCAGAACCCGGGCGGGCGCGCGCCGCCGCCTCCCGCCGGGCAAATTGTAGACTGAAAGCCTATGTCACAAACGACGTGCACACTCTCGCCGCCCAAACGGCTGTTGATGGGGCCCGGCCCCAGTATGGTGGAGCCCCGCGTTTACGCCGCCATGGCACAACCGATTGTGGGCCATCTGGATCCTTACTTTTTCCAGATCTCGGAGGAGATCCGCGGCCTTCTCGCCACGGCCTTCGGCACGTCGAACCAGTTCACCATGGCCATTTCCGGCACCGGCAGCGCCGGCATGGAAGCCTGCGTTTCCAACTTCGTCGAGGACGGCTCCAAGATGGCCGTGCTGGCCAACGGATTCTTCTGTGACCGCCTTAGTGAGTTGGGCCGGCGGCAGGGAGCCAGCGTGGTGCGCCTGGAAAAACCCTGGGGCGAAGTCTTTGACGCCGGCGAGGCGCGCGACTTCATCAAACGCGAAAAGCCCGGCGTGGTGGCCTACGTGATGGCCGAAACCTCCACGGGCGCCGTACAACCCGGCAAGGCGATTTGCGAAGCCGCGCACGAGGTGGGCGCTCTGGTGGTGGCCGATTGTGTCACCGCATTGGGCACCATGCCGTGCAACCTCGATGAAACCGGCATCGACGCCGCGTATTCATGCACACAGAAGGGGCTGGGCGCGCCTCCCGGACTGGCGCCGGTCAGCATCTCGCCGCGCGCTCTGGAAACTCTGCGTGGCCGCACCACGTCGCACAAGAGCTGGTATTTCGACTTGAAGCTGCTCGACGAATACTACGGTTCGGCGCACCGCTATCACCATACGGCGCCCATTTCCATGTTCTATGCGCTGCGCGAGGCCTTGGAGATCATCCGCGAGGAGGGCCTTCCGGCGCGCTTTGCCCGGCATGAGCGCAATCACAAGGCGTTCGTGGCCGGGCTCGAAGCCATGGGCTTGCGCATGTTCGTCGCCCCGCAACATCGCATGTGGGCGTTGAACACGCCGTGCGTGCCCGAGGGCGTCACGGACCTCGCCATCCGCAAGCGTCTGATGGATGGAGACGGCATCGAAATCCTCGGAGGCTTTGGACCGCTGGCCGGCAAGGTGTTCCGCATCGGCATCATGGGCGCGGGCTCGCGCGAGGAGAATGTCCTGCTGCTGCTGGATCGCATGGAATCCGCCTTGCGGGCCGAAGGCTTCACGCCGCGCTCGAATGGCGTGGAGGCCGCACGGGCGATCTACTCGGCCTGATTGGCGCAACCTCCAGTGATCCGGTTCCGTCCCAGGCGCTTGCTCATTCTCAGCCGGTAGGCGGCATGGCCAACAAGGTCGTGTGCATGATCACCGGTCCCGGCCAGCTCGACGCCGCCTGAAATCGTGAACGCCACCGGCGCGCCGGACCAATTCACGCTCATTTGTTCAACGGCGGAGCGGCAGAGCTCCGCCGTTGCCTCCACAGTGGACGCGCCGCCATGGATAATCGCCAGGAACTGCTCGCCGCCCCAGCGGCAAAGCGTGTCGCCAGGATCCAGGCATTCGGCGAGTGTCAGGGACGCGGCGCTCAGAACCCGGTCCCCGCAGTCATACCCATGCCGTTCGTTGACGGCTTGCATCGAATCGATGTCGAACAGCGCCACGCCAAAGGGGCTCCGCTGCAACTGGTAGCGGATCAGCGCGGACTCCAACTCCTGCGCGGCCAGACGCCGGTTGCCCAGGCCGGTCAGCGTGTCCACAAGGTCCAGTTCCGGATGATCGCGCGCGTACTTCAGCACGGGCAACACCGGATTGGCCACGGTGAGCGCGGCGAGCGTGGCGTCCGCGCCGGCTAACGCGGCTGGCAGGCGGTGCGACGACACCTCGATGGCTAGCAGGTGCCCTTCGCGATGCCGCAGGAACGTGCGCTTGGTTTCCCCTCCGCGCAGCATCACCAACAACTCACCCTCCCAGCGCGAACCCACAACGCTGTGGCGATGGCGTCCGGACATGGCCTCGGCGGCCCGGTTCCAATGCTGGATGCTGCTGTGCCGGTTCAAAAGCGCCAGCCCCACCGGCATCGCATCCAGCAGGATTCCCACAGGGAGAGGGCGCGTGTCCGCGGACACCGGCATCCGGTAACGGGCTACTTCCGGCATGTTCATGACGGCGGCCTCAACTGGCTGGCGGGCGGCAGGAACCCGGTGCTCACATGCGCGCGATGCGCGTGTACTACTGATACTGCTCAATCCCACTATGCGCTCATGCGCAAAAAATTGCCAGAGTGATGCCGTGCTATCCCTGCTTCGCCTGATCTTCGCCTGGTGGACGGCGGTTCTCGGGCACGTTAGGAATCCGGTTGATCAGGACGTTAGCCCCTTTGCGGCGCTTGCGCAGTTCGAACGCATCGTACAGCGTTCCTTTCGCCGTTCGTGCTTCGTAGTACAGGCGGCCGCCCTCGACGCGGATGATCTGGTAGAGCTGCGTGTCCTCCGCCGCGCGTTTCATCCACGGCGCGGGCGTGATGTTGTACATCTTTGGACCGGACACGCTCACCACATACACCGTGCCGCCCTCGTGCCGCTTTTCGCCGGCCAGCACGTTGCTGCGGCCGTAGGAGTGATCGTGCCCGGTAAGCACCAGGTCGACGCGGTACTTGTCAAACACGGGCTTCCATAGCTCGCGCAAGTCCTTGTTGTCACGGCCCCGCGCGGTGGAAAAGATGGGATGATGTTGCGTCACCACGGTCCACTGGTTCGGGTTGTCCGCCAGAAGCCGGTCGAGCCATTCGGCCTGTTCCTGCTGCCGCAAATTGGAGTTGAGCGCCACCACGCGAACACCCTGGTAGTCGAACCAGTAATTGGTCTCCTCCAAGCCGGCCACGCCATTGCCGGGCAGCGTGAACTGCGGGCGCCAGTTGCGGTTCAGCGCCCGCTGGCCCGTGCTCTGCTGGCCGTACTCGTGATTGCCTGGAACCGGCACGCTGGGCACGGACTGATTGATCCATCCCGCCGCGCGGTGCCATTCCCCCCATTGCTCATCGCGGTCCGGCGTGGTGATGAGATCGCCCGCGTGAATGATGAACTTCAGCTTCGGCGCATCCGAATAGGCTGAACGGATCACGCGCGACCACATGGAAAAAATCTCGTTCTGGGCATCGCCCACGTAGGCGAACGAGAATGGTTCCGGGCGGGCGCTGGCCGTGTTGAAGTGGGCCCACTCAGACCAGTTTTCCCCGTCGCCCACACGGTAGACATACCTGGAGGCGGGCGCGAGTCCGGTGAATTCCACCGAATGATAGAGCGCCTCGCCAAGATCGGAGACGTAGGTTTCCGTCCGCGCCCGCACCTGTTTGGCCCGCTTGCGGAAGAGCGGCCCGTCCCCGGCGGCGGCGATCTCGGACACCGCCTGCCGCACGCTGGTATCGGTGCGCCATGTCACCGCCTGCGTCGTGTCCGGAGCGCCGGACCATGTCAGGATGATACGGTCGGGTTGCGGCGACGGGGCATGAAGGATGCGCGGCGGAATCTTCGCATCCTTGGCGGCGGGCGAAGTCCGCAGCCAGCCCAGCATGGCGAGCGACAAGAAGCAGGCCGCGCAAACCGCTCGAATTCTCATGCAAGCCATTGTAAGGCTGCGCGCGGGGGCTTCAGGCCCAGCGCCAAAGGCTTGCGCCCACCGTGAATCCCGCTCCCACGGCGGCGAACAGAACAATGTCGCCCTTCTGAATTCTGCCTTCGTCCAGCGCCTGCCGCGTGGCCAGCGGAATCGTGGCGGCGGTCGTGTTCCCGTATTTGCCAATGTTGATCACAACGCGGTCGCGGCTCAGGCCAAGGCGTTCCGCGGCGGCCAGAATGATGCGCTGATTGGCCTGGTGCGGCACCAGGAGCTTGATATCCTCGGGCCTCAGGTTGAACTTCTCGAGCACCGTCAGACAGGCTTCCTGCGTCTTGCGCACGGCGAATTTGAATACCGCCTGGCCATCCTGATGGACATAATGAAGGCGCTTCTGCACCGTGTCCACGCTCGACGGAATGCGCGAACCGCCCGCGGGCATCTTCAGGCTGTCGCCGCCGGAGCCGTCGATTTCGTTGTGTGAGCCGATGAATCCGAGACCCTCCTCGGTGGACGGCTCGATCAGGAACGCCCCGGCGCCGTCGCCGAACAGCACGCATGTGGCGCGGTCGCTGTAGTCGATAATGCGCGACATCGTGTCGGCGCCGATCACCAGCACGCGCTTTTGCGTACCCGCCATCACGAGGTTGGCCGCCGTCGTGATGCCGAAAATAAACCCTGCGCAGGCCGCCGACAGATCGAAGCCCCACGCCTTCGTCGCGCCGATTTTGTGCTGCACCAGGCATGCCGTGGCCGGGAAGAACATGTCCGGCGTCACCGTGCTGACGATGATGGCGTCAATGCTGGACGCCGGCGCGCCCGCTTCGGCCAGTGCCGCGCTGGCCGCGCGCGCCGCAAGATCCGACGTGGCCTCGTCCGGCGCGGCGATATGCCGCTCCGAGATGCCCGTGCGCGTCAGGATCCACTCATCCGAGGTTTCCACCATCTTTTCCAGGTCGGTGTTGGTCAGAACATGAGAGGGAACAAACGTTCCCACGGCGGAGATCTTCGGTTGAGGCATACGAAATTATCTAGGAAGCCACTGTTTGGGCGAACACGCGGCCCAATCTGCTATCGTAAGGTTTCTCTGCGATGCAAGTCCAGAGCGCACTTCTGTTCGAGAGTCCGGAGCAGATCTACGCGAGGGTTTTTCGCGAACTTCGCCCCCGCACGCCCCTGCCCGGCTTCACCGTCTGCTACCGGCGTTTCGCCAACGCCAACTCCTTCATCCGCCTGCGCGGCGGCACGGTGGAGGTGCGCATCACCGATGTCCTCGAAGGCGCGCCCGCGCCCATCCAGGAAGCGCTGGCGTGGATTCTGCTGGCCAAGCTCTTCCGCCAGCCGGTGCCGCCCGCGTGGGCCGGCCGCTACCGCCGCTGGATGAACCGCGCCGACGTCCGCCGCCACCTGCACCTGTTGCGGCAATCGCGCGGCCACAAGTACATCAGTGGACCACAGGGCGAGCACTACAACCTGGAAACGGTCTTCGAGGAGTTGAATCAACGCTTCTTCAACGGCCTGATGGGGCGTCCCGAACTGGGCTGGTCCCGGCGCGTCTCGCGGCGGCTGCTGGGACACTTCGACCCCTCCCACAACGCCATCATCATCAGCCGCATCTTCGATCAAGCCCAGGTACCACGCCTGGCGCTCGACTACGTCATGTTCCACGAGATGCTGCACCTGTGCCATCCCGTGGATCACTCCGGAACACGCCGCTGCGTGCACACGCGCGAATTTCGCGCCGCGGAGCGGCAGTTCCCCTCCCTGCAGGAAGCAAAGGCTATTCTGAAAACCTTATGAGCCGCATCGAATCCCTTACGGGCATGCTTGCACAAGATCCCGGCAACAGCCGTTTCCGCTACATGCTGGCCATGGAGCATGTGAACGCGGGCCAACTGGATGCCGCAATGACCCAGTTTGAAGAGATCCTGGCGCGGGACGCGACCTACTCTTCCGCCTACTATCAGGGCGGGCAGACGCTGGAAAAACTCGGCCGCCCCGACGACGCCCGCGGCTACTACCGCCGCGGCATCGACGCCGCCACGCAAAGCGGCGACCTGCACGCGCGCAGCGAATTGCAGGACGCTCTCTCCTTGCTGGGCTAACCGCCCAGGCGGACCCGTCAGGGCTGCAGTCCAAACAAATCTTTCGGAACACGTTTCCACGTGAAGCGCCGCGGATTGATGGCCGTCGCTCCAGGCGTGTCCACTTCGATTATCTCTCCGGCCACAGGTTCATAGGCCGCGCGAAAGGCGACGGCCGCCTTGACAACCAGAATCTTCTGGCGCTCGGGCAGGATGCCGGCGCTGATCAACTGGTGCAGTGAGAAGGGCACCTGCCGTTCCGTGGTCAGCAAAACATAGCTGCCCAGATCGCGCGTGGAGCCGTCCACCTCAATCACGGCGGAGAGCCCTTGGTTGTAGTACATCTGCCCGCCGTGGCGGATTTCAGTCTCGCGGAACCGGCCATCATAGATAGTCTTTACGCGGCCCGTTATGCGCACGGGCTCTCCGTGCATCTTGTCCGTGCGCCCGCCCACCGGACCATCGAAGCGTCCGTCCACTCCCGCCTTTACGGCCGCGGTCACGGCGGCGCGGTCTGCCATGGCCACCACCCAGCCCCGGGCCTTCTGCCGCACCAACTCTCCCAGCATGAACGTGGCGTCGCCCGCCGAACCGCCGCCAATGTTGTCGCCCATCTCCACCAGCACCACGGGCGCTTTCCCGCTGGCCATGGCCCGGCGCACGGCCTCGGCCGGTTCCGGCACGTTCAGCTTCAACTGGCCCCGCGTGGCCCACAACATGCCGCTCAGCTTCCTGGCGATGGTCCGCGCCAGTTCCGGGTTGCCGTCTGTGGCGACAATCACGCTGGCGCCCATAGCCGGCACGTCGGCGTACTGATAGCCGCCCGGCACGCTCACCGCCAGCACGCCCGGCTCCTTTTCCAGCCGCAGTTCCTCGTCGTAAATGGGCCGCAGCGGCGGCACGCTCGTGTACTGGTAGCGGATGTTGTAGAGCATCCCCGGCTTCACCAGCACCTGCACCGGTTTCACCTGCCCGGTGACAATGCGCGACATGATGTCCGCGGCTTGCAGTCCGCGTTCCTTCTGGTCGATGTGCGGGCACGTTTTGTAGGTCAGCAGGACGGTGGTTTGGGCGACGATCTCCGGCGAGACGTTGGCATGAAAGTCGTGCGTCACCACAAGCGGAATCTTGTCACCCATCGCGGCGCGCACGCGGCGCACAATCTCGGCGTCGCCATGCGGGAACTCCTCGGTCACCATGGCGCCGTGCAGAGCCAGCAGAATGCCGTCGAGCTTGGGCGCCGCCTTCAACTTGGCGATCAACTCACCGGTCAACGCGTCCAGCGCGGCGCTGGTCACCGGACCGGCCGGCGTGGCGCGCGCGGCGATGGTGGGGTACAGCTCGAAGCCCGCCTTGCGTCCGCCCTGTATGTAGCCGGCAATCTCGTCCAGGTTGTCCGCCCACATGTCGAGCGTCGCCTGCGGCGTTGGCCCGGCAGGGCGCCGGAAATCCTCCAGGCGCGTCTTCACCGAGTGAAAGGAATTCGACTCATGCAGGATTCCACCCACGGCGATGACGGGCCGCTGCGCCCATACGCCTTGCACAGCGCACAACCACAATCCCAAGGCAACACCAGTACGGTTCATTCGAGTTAGCATAATACGTTCCATGTTTCGACGGACCTTTTTCCCCTTGGTGGCCGCCCCGCTGGTTGCCGCGCCAGCCCGCCCCAAGGCCGCTCTCATCATTACCGAATACCGGAAGAATTCCCATGCCGACGTGATCGCCGGCCGTCTTCTGGGTGGATATGAGTACAACGGCAAGCGGGTTCAGCCTCGCGTGCAAGCAGTCTCCATGTTCACCGATCAGACGCCGGCCAACGACATGAGCCGGGCCATGGCCGCGGCGCACGGTGTCTCCATTTACCCCGACGTGCGTGGCGCGCTGACGCTGGGTGGCGCCGGCCTCGCGGTGGATGGCGTCGTGCTCATCGGCGAGCACGGCAACTATCCCGAGAACGAAAAGGGACAGAAGCTCTACCCGCGCCACCGTCTGTTTCATGAGATCGTCCGCGTGTACGAATCCTCCGGCCGCGCCGTGCCCACCTTTTCCGACAAGCATCTCTCCACGGATTGGGACAAGGCCAGGTGGATGTATGACGCCTCGCGGCGGCTTGGCTTTCCCTTCCTCGCCGGCTCGTCCGTGCCCATTGCCTGGAGGCGCCCGGAAGTGGAGATTTCCCCTGGCGCGCGCATCCGCCACGCTGTGGCGACAGGATATGGCGGGAAGGAGGCGTACGGATTTCACGCGCTGGAAGCCCTGCAATGCATGGTGGAGCGGCGCCGCGGAGATGAGTCCGGCGTCGCGGCGGTGCAATGCCTGGATGGCGAAGCCGTATGGAACTGGGCCGGTGCGCATCCCTGGTCCCTCACGTTGATGGAGGCGGCCAACGCGCGTTCGCAAACACGCAAGCCGGGCAGCGCGCGCGGCAACGCCAAGGCGCCCACCGTGTTCGTCATCCGCTATCGCGACGGGCTGGAGGCAGCGGTCTTCCTGCTGAACGGCCACATCGAAGATTTCAATTTCGCCGCCTCCCTGGAGGGGCGCGCCGAGCCCGTCTCCACGCTCATGTGGCTCCAACCTGTCCGCTACTATTCGCATTTCGCCACGCTGACGCACTACATCGAAGAGCTCATCCTGCAAAAACGGGAGCCCTATCCGGTGGAGCGCACTCTACTGACGACGGGCATTCTCGCGGCGGCGATGGATTCGGCCTTTCAGAAAGGCACTGTCTTGGAGACGCCTCACCTCGATGTCCACTACCGTGCGCCGCGCGAATCGCTGTACAACCGCGGCCCCGTGCCAGAGCCGGAGGCGGACGCCTGATGCGCGCCCTGCTGCTGCTCGCCGCGAGCGTGGCCGCTTTGGGGCAGGTGACGCCGCGTGCCGCCAAGCTGCACAAGGACGCCTTCGTGTTTGACGGCCATGTGCATGTGATCAGCCGCCAGCTCTACGACGGCACAGACATCGGCCAGCGCCTGTCCGGCGGACAGGTGGACCTGCCCCGCATGATCGAGGGAGGCCTCGACGCCGCCATGTTCACTCTGTTCGTGCCGGAGCAGTATTATCCCGGACGGCACGAAACGCGCCAGGCTTTGCGGCTGATCGACCTCGCACTGCGGCAAATTGAAGCCAACTCCTCGCGTGTGGAGGTGGCTCTCAACGCCAGAGACATCGAGCGCATCCATCGCGCGGGGAAGCTCGCCGCCGTGCTCGACCTGGAGGGTGGCTTCGATCTCGACGGCGATCTCGCCATCCTGCGGGCGCTCTACCGCAGCGGTCTGCGCATGGCGCAACTGCCGGCCCACAATTGGGCCAACTCGTTCGCCGAGTCCTGCTGCGCCGCCCAGTCCCGGTTCACGGGTCTTACCGCGCACGGCCGCGGCGTGGTCCGCGAGATGAACCGGCTTGGCATGGTGATTCAGGTGTCGCACGCCTCCGATGCAACCATCGAGCAGGTGCTGGAGGTGAGTACGCAGCCGGTTCTCGCCTCGCACCACGGCCTGCGCAGCCGGAACGGCATTCCCCGCAACATGTCCGCGGAGCTTTTGCGGAAGCTGGCGGCCAAGGGGGGCGTCATTGGCTTTCAC
The DNA here is from genome assembly GCA_020847045.1 of Bryobacterales bacterium. Taxonomy (GTDB): domain Bacteria; phylum Acidobacteriota; class Terriglobia; order Bryobacterales; family Bryobacteraceae; genus JAFLBB01. Next base: position 25,425 of record JADLCT010000062.1, read on the forward strand.
ATCGGCAATGAGTTCCACAACCGGCGGATGTTTGCATGGCGCTCGGCACACGCGGGCAAGCCCTTCTGGGATACAAGCGCCATTGGCCGCAAGGAATCCGAACTGACGATTGACGAGATCGACCGGCTTGTGGCCAAAACATTTCCCATGATTGGTGTTCCGGCCCCGGACGAGCTGCTGTTCAACCCGGAGGACTGGATCGGCGTCGTGGAAGAGGCCATCGCCATCGCCGGCGAGGATCACGTCGCCCTGGGCAGCGACTTCGACGGTGGCCCCACGCCCCCGCGCGGCATGAAGGACATCGCCGATCTGCCACGCCTGACCGAGGCCATGCTCCGCCGTGGATGGAGCGAGCGGCGCATCCGGAAGTTCCTGGGCGGCAATCTTCTTCGTCTCTTCGCCGAGGTGACGGGCAAGTCTGCCGCTGCGCGGTAGGGAGCGTACGGGCACTGACGTCGATCTGCCGCGGGACAAAACATCGCGTTAGATGAGGGAGGAAGTTTCCGAATGCCGTTATTGTGCCCGAGATTCCGCAATCAAAGGCGCGTGCAGAGCGCCAGCAGCAACGCGCCGCCCTTCCGGCGCGGAGAGACCAGCAACGGCGTGCGGGCGCTGCAGGAGGCGTTGGTCGACCTTGGCTACACGATGCCCAAGTCGCAACAGCGGAATGAATGCGACGGCATATTTGGTCCGGAGACGGAACAGACCGTGCGCCGCTTCCAGCAGGATCACGGCCTGAGCGTGGACGGCGTGGCGGGGCGGCAGACGCTGTCCGCGATGGACCAGTTGTTCTTGGCCCATGATCCGTACTACAAGGAGCCCGCCGTGGCCAACGCGAAGCTCCAGGCGCAGATGGCCGGATCGCCTGGCCGTGGGCCGTTCGTGTGCACGACGGCGCGGAAGTAGGAGGAACACGCCACCATGCAGATGGACACGGCTTCGTTGAAGATCAAAGTGGACGCGCCCGGAGCAAAGCCCTCGCCTTTCATCGGACGGAAGGTGGTGACCTGCAACCTCACACGCGGCTTCATCATGGAAGGCGACACCGAGACCTTCAACGACGCAATCAACTTCTCGGCCACGATGAAGGCCGCCACCACGGAGAAGGAGTTCGCGGACTGGAAGTTCCGCTTCCTGCAATTTCAGCGGATCGAATTCCTGGGCTTCTTTTACGCCGGCGCCAAGAAAAGCGCCGGACAGGTATCCATGCAGTGCCATCTGAAACCCGCGATGAACGAACTGCTGCATCTGGACTCCGAGGCTGACTTCACACCCTGGACTCACTCCTTCGACGCCACGCTGCGGGGCGGCGTGATCACGCAGATCTCAGGCGACCATCCGGCGTCGCGAGCCCCCGTGGAGGTGGTGAATAACGTCACCAGCGCCACCAACTTCCTGTTCCACATCGTGGACAAACGGAGTTTCTGGACCGTCTTCACCGCTCAGAGCCCGAACGGCGGCTTCCAGCCATTAGGGCACGTGGAGTGGGCGCTCGAATACAACTTCATGTTCAAGTGGAAGGGTGGCGCGCCTGTGCTGGCCAGGGACGGCAGTTCGCTCACGGCGGGCGTGTTCACCAGCGGCGCGCCTGCGGATGCCGAAGTGAAGGGCAAGTGCCTGTCGCCTGCCAGGCCGCACAGCAACGAGTCGGTGAGAAACGCGATCAAACTTACGGTGCTCGGCGGGCCCCCGAACCGTTCCGACAAGGACACGGTGCAGTTCACCAACCTGCCGCCGGATTTCCATCAGCCGTAGCGCAAAGCGCTTGAGAGAAACGGGGGAAGGTCTGCTAGGGCTTGCCCACCGCTTTGGCCGTATCCAACCGCGCCTGGGCGCGCTTCATGGCGTTCAGCGCGCGGGCCACGTCGATGGTTTCCGCCAGGCGCAGCCGCTCGCTGGCGCGATGAAGCGCCTTTGCGGCCCGCTCGACGTCGATTTCACTGGCGTTTTCCGCCCGTGTGGCCAGCACGCGGACATGATCCTGGTTGATCTCGACGTAGCCTCCGGCAACCATCACGTCGTGCACGGTGCCGTCGATTTTCTTGTACTTCAGATCGCCAATGCCGAGTTCGCCCAGCAGCGGCGCGTGGCCCTTCAGTACGCCAATGTATCCCTGGGCGGCTGGAATCTGCGCCTCCAGAACATGCTCATGCAGCATAAGCCGGTCCGGCGTGGCGACCTCGAGTGTGAATGCGTTCGACATGGGATCAGGCGCCACCCGGCCTAGCCCACCTTCTTCAGTTGCTCGCCGCGTTCGAGCACTTCCTCGATGGTGCCCTGCATGTAGAAAGCCTGCTCGGGCACGTCGTCGTGCTTGCCGTCGCAGATCTCCTGGAAGCCCTTGATGGTGTCAGAGAGCTTCACATACTTGCCCTTGAATCCCGTGAACTGCTCGGCGACGTGGAAGGGCTGGGAGAGGAAGCGTTGGATTTTCCGGGCGCGAGAGACGGTCTGCTTGTCCTCCTCGGAGAGTTCGTCGATGCCGAGAATGGCGATGATGTCTTGCAGATCCTTGTAGCGCTGCAGAATCTGTTTCACGCGTTGCGCCGTGCCATAGTGTTCATCGCCGAGAACGCGCGGGTCGAGGATGCGCGAGGTGGAGGCCAGAGGATCGACGGCGGGGTAGATGCCCAGCGCCGCGATGTCGCGCGACAGGTTGGTGGTGGCGTCCAGGTGGGCGAACGTGGTGGCCGGAGCCGGGTCCGTATAGTCGTCGGCGGGCACATAAATGGCCTGCACGGAGGTGATGGAGCCTTTGCGCGTAGAGGTGATGCGCTCCTGCATCTCGCCCATTTCGCTGGCCAGGTTGGGCTGGTAGCCGACGGCCGAGGGCATGCGCCCCAGCAGCGCCGAAACCTCGGAGCCAGCCTGCGTGAAGCGGAAGATGTTGTCGATGAAGAGCAGCACGTCCTGGCCCTCTTCGTCGCGGAAGTATTCGGCCACCGTCAGGCCGGTGAGACCGACGCGGAGGCGCGCCCCGGGCGGCTCGGTCATCTGTCCGTAGATCAGAGCCACCTTCGATTTGGTGTAGTCGGAGGGATCGAGAATGCCGCCCTCCTGCATCTCCAACCAGAGATCGTTGCCCTCGCGCGTGCGCTCGCCCACGCCGGCAAACACGCTGACGCCGCCCTGGTGCATGGCGATGTTGTTGATCAACTCCATGATGACGACGGTTTTGCCTACGCCGGCGCCGCCGAACAGGCCGATCTTGCCGCCCTTCAGGTAGGGCTCCAGAAGGTCGATCACCTTGATGCCGGTTTCCAGCATCTGCTGGCCGCCGGACTGCTCCTCAAAGCTGGGCGCCTCGCGGTGAATCGGATAATGCTGCGGCGTGTTCACCGGACCCATGCGGTCCACCGGCTCGCCGAGCACGTTCAACACGCGGCCCAGCGTCTGCTTGCCGACGGGCACCGTCACCGGGCCGCCGAGGCTTTCGGCCTTCATGCCGCGGACAAGGCCGTCGGTGGGCTTCAAGGCGATGGTGCGCACGCGGCCTTCGCCAATGTGCTGGGCGACCTCGCAGACAATGTCGATCGGCTCCGGCACGGTAAAGCCCTCGCTGGTGATGCGGATGGCCGTATAGATGACGGGGATCTGTCCTTCGGGGAACTGGATGTCGACGGCGGGTCCGGCGACCTGGATAACCTTCCCGATAGCGGTTTCGGTGGCGGTGGACATGGGTGATGGCTCCAATGGGGCGGGCGCTGGCTACTCCAGCGCGGCGGCGCCGCTGACGATTTCGATAATTTCCTTGGTAATGCTCGCCTGGCGCACGCGGTTCATGTAAAGCGTCAGTTTGTCGATGACTTCACTGGCGTTCGACGTGGCGGCGTCCATGGCGGTCATGCGGGCGGCGTGTTCGGCGGCCGTGGATTCGAGCATCGCGCGGAACATTTCGCCCTCGATGAATTGGGGCAAGAGCATGCTGAGGAGCACTTCGGGCGGCTCCTCGAAAATATAACCGGCCGGCTGTTCGCCGGAGGGTAGCTCCACGGGCAGCACCTGGCTGATGGTGAGCTTCTGAGCGATGACGCTCTTGAACTCGTTGTAGATGAGATAGACGGCGTCGATCTCTTCCTTCTCGTAGCGCTCGACGAGTTTGGCGGCCAGTGCGCTCGCGTCGGAAAACTGAGGCGTCTTCAGGCCGGTGATCTCGCCGGAGACATGGGCTCGCTTGCGGAAAAAGTCGCGGCCCTTGCGGCCCACGGTTTCCATGGAAATGTTGGCGCCAGGATGCTCCTCGATGAAGCGCTGGGCGGCCTTGATGAGGTTCGAATTGAACGAGCCGGCCAGACCGCGGTCCGAGGTGATGAGAATGAGCTGGATGTTGCGCGGTTCGCGGTGGGCCAGCAGAGGATTGCCGGCCACCGACTCAAGTCCCTGGACGGCGGCGGCCAGATTGCTCAACATGCGCCGCAGCATTGCGTTGTAAGGCCGGGCCGCGATGACGCGGTCCTGCGCGCGGCGCAGCTTGGCGGCCGAGACCATCTTCATGGCCTTGGTGATCTGCTGCGTATTCTTGACCGAGCGTATCCGCCGGCGGATGTCGATTAGAGAGGGCATCAGGGCTCCGGCGGGCTAGTTGGCTCCCTGAACGAAGCGTTCCTTGAATTCCTTGAGGGCGGCCGTAATGCGCGCTTTTAGGTCGTCGTCGATAGCCTTCTTCTCGCGAATCTCGGTGAGAATCCGCGGATGCGTGTTCTCGACGTAACGGTAAAGCTCGGCCTCGAACTTGCGGACCTGATCGACGGCCAGGTCGTCGAGGAAGGCGTTGGTGCCGGCGAAGATGATGAGCACCTGTTTTTCCACCGGAAGCGGCGAGTAGTTCGGCTGCTTGAGGATCTCCACCAGGCGGGCGCCGCGCGCAAGCTGCTGCTGGCTGGCCTTGTCGAGATCGCTGCCGAACTGGGCGAAGGCGGCTAGTGCGCGGTACTGGGCCAGTTCCAGACGGAGCGAGCCGGCCACCTGGCGCATGGCCTTGGTCTGTGCGCTGCCGCCGACGCGGCTCACCGAAATGCCGACGTTCACGGCGGGACGGATGTTCGAGTTAAACAGGTCCGACTCGAGGAAGATCTGGCCGTCGGTGATCGAGATGACGTTCGTGGGAATGTAGGCTGAGACGTCGCCGGCCTGCGTTTCAATGAAGGGCAGAGCCGTGAGCGAACCGCCGCTCTTCAGCTTCGCGGCGCGCTCCAGCAGACGCGAGTGGAGATAAAACACGTCGCCGGGGAAGGCTTCACGCCCCGGAGGACGGCGCAGCAGCAGCGAGATTTCACGGTAGGCGGCGGCATGTTTGGAAAGATCGTCGTAGACGGCGAGCGCGTGTCCGTTGTTGTCGCGGAAGTACTCGCCCATGGCGCAACCGGAGTACGGAGCCAGGTACTGCATCGGCGCTGGATCGGACGCCGTGGCGGCCACCACGATGGTGTACTCCATCGCGCCATATTCCTCCAGCGTGCGCACCACCTGGGCCACCGTCGAGCGCTTCTGGCCGATGGCGACATAGATACAGATGACGCCGCTACCCTTCTGGTTGATGATCGTGTCCAGGGCAATGGTGGTCTTGCCTGTCTGACGGTCGCCAATGATCAACTCGCGCTGGCCGCGGCCGATCGGAATCATCGAGTCGATGGCTTTGATGCCGGTTTGCAGCGGCTCCTTCACGGGTTGGCGGTCCACGACGCCGGGCGCCAGACGCTCAATCGCGAAGTATTCCTTGGCCTCGATGGGGCCCTTGCCGTCGATGGGATTGCCGAGGGCATCGACAACGCGGCCAACCAGCCCGGGACCAACCGGCACCGACATGATCTTGCCCGTGCGGCGGACCTCGTCGCCTTCCTTGATCATGTGCGCCTCGCCCAGGAGCACGGCGCCCACCTGATCCTCTTCGAGGTTCAGGGCGATGCCCGACACCCCGTGAGGAAACTCGATCATCTCGCCGGCCATCACCTGTTCCAGGCCATGCACGCGGGCAATGCCGTCGCCCACGCTGATGACCGAACCGACTTCGGCCACATTCACGGCGGCGTCGTAGTTTTCAATCTGCTGGCGCAATACGCGCGCGATTTCGTCTGCTCGGACCTGAGCCATACGTCGTTACCTTTTCGTTCTTCAGGAGGACAGCCTTTGGCGCAGCACGTCGAGGCGGCCGCGCACGGAGCCATCGTAGATTTTTGAGCCGATGCGGGCCGAAAGGCCGCCCAGCAAGGATTCTTCCA